>JAJFGW010000024.1 GCA_021775915.1 Alphaproteobacteria bacterium
ATGAGCAAGGAAAAATTCGAACGTAACAAGCCGCATTGCAACATTGGTACGATTGGTCATGTTGACCACGGCAAGACAACGTTGACGGCGGCGATTGCGCAGCAATATGGTGCTGGCGAGAGCGTCGATGCGATTGACAAGGCGCCCGAAGAAAAAGCGCGCGGTATTACGATTGCAACGGCTCATGTTGAATATGAAACCGATGCGCGCCACTACGCGCATGTCGATTGCCCGGGTCACGCAGACTATGTGAAGAACATGATCACCGGTGCGGCGCAGATGGATGGCGCGATCCTTGTTGTGAATGCGGCCGATGGTCCGATGCCACAAACCCGCGAGCACATCTTGCTTGCGCGTCAGGTTGGTGTTCCGGCGCTGGTTGTCTTCCTGAACAAAGTTGATCAGGTTGATGATGAAGAATTGCTGGAGCTGGTTGAGATGGAAGTGCGCGAGCTTTTGACATCTTACGAATACCCTGGCGATGACATTCCAATCATCAAGGGTTCTGCTCTGGCCGCTGTTGAAGGCCGTGATGAAGAGATTGGCAAGAACGCAATTACGGCGCTTTTGGAAGCGGTTGACAGTTATATCCCACAGCCAGTACGTGAAAAAGACAAGCCGTTTTTGATGCCGGTTGAGGATGTATTCTCAATTTCCGGTCGCGGCACAGTGGCGACAGGCCGGATCGAGCAGGGCGTTGTGAACGTCAATGACGAGATCGAAATTGTTGGCATCAAGGACACAGCGAAAACAGTTGTGACCGGCGTTGAAATGTTCCGCAAGCTGCTTGATAGCGGCGAGGCTGGCGATAATGTTGGTATCTTGCTGCGCGGTACGAAGCGCGAAGAGATCGAGCGCGGTCAGGTTCTTTGTAAGCCGGGCTCTATTACTCCGCACACGAAGTTCACGGCTGAAGCTTATATCCTCTCGAAGGATGAAGGTGGAAGGCATACGCCGTTCTTCACCAAATACCGTCCGCAGTTTTACTTTCGTACAACGGATGTGACCGGCGAAGTGAATTTGCCAAGTGGCACGGAAATGGTGATGCCGGGTGATAACATCAACAATATCGAAGTGACACTCATCGCACCAATCGCGATGACCGAAGGCCTCAGATTTGCGATCCGCGAAGGCGGACGGACTGTTGGCGCCGGCGTTGTTTCCAAGATTATTGAGTAGGGAATTACCTTAACTTTTCTTACCGAATTTTTAAAAGCTCTGCCATTGTGCGGGGCTTTTTTCTATCTAATCCCTTGATAATAATTGTATTCGGACACATTTTTGTAATGCCAGGTTGTAATAATTGTTAAATTTTGCTATCTTGGCGTTCATTTGTCTGGCGGAGAAATCAAGTGGGATATATTAAGTTATTCGTCGTTTTTATATTTGGGATCGGTATTTTATCCGGCGCGGTATATATGACAGCCGAAGACCCCATGACTTTTTTAAATTTGCCGGGACTTATCCTTGTTTTTGGCGGTACTGTTGTGGCGACAGTTATTAGCTACCCTCTAAGCACTCTTCGATACGCCATTATGGCTGTGGGCAGCGCCCTTGAAAAAACTTCAAATAATATCCAGCATCGTATTCAAATTTATTCAGAGGCTATGACGGCCCTGAAAAAAGGAGATTTGCAGGACGCTGAACAGAAAATCAAAAAAATTTATAGTCCCTATCTTGAAACAGCGGCGCAAATGATGATCGATGGGACGGCAACGGGCGATATTTTGAAAGTTCTGGACTGGCAATTAGAGAAGGCAAAGTCATCTGATAGAACCAATGCCGCTGTCTTTTTGACAATGGCCGGTTACGCCCCTGCGTTTGGGATGGTCGGAACGATGATCGGTCTGGTGAATATGCTGGATACTATGGAGAGCGGTGATTTTGAACAGATCGGTAGCAATATGGCCGTGGCTTTGATTACCACGTTTTATGGGATATTGCTGGCTAATATTTTGTTTAAGCCTTTGGCAGTAAAGCTGGAGCAGAAAATGCATGAGGACGCTATTCTTCTGACCGTTGCCAAGGAGGCAGTGACCTTTCTTTCGGAAGGAAAACCGCCGGCTTATACCAGGGAGCTCCTTAATAAATATCTTGAAAAAAATGAGAACAGGCTGGCCTCCTAGAGAGATGTTCATGTGCTCAGAGAAGATATAGGAATGAAGAAGAAAACAGACAAGGGTGCCGAGCAGAACGCGCAGGGGGTGCAGTCATATTTGCAACCCGGCACCCTTAAGTATGACCTCACCGCGCCACGATCACGGAGGAGCGACGACTGGCTTATAACATATACGGACATGGTTACTCTGCTTATCACTTTGTTCATTGTAATGATTGCCCATTCGACATTTGAAAAAAAGGACAATAGTTTGCTCCCCCTTATTTTTCAGGATTCCCGGACAATGGAAGAGTTAAAAGAAGGGGCCGGTGATGGTGAATATCTGTCGCATGGTGATGTTATTTATCTTGGTGATTTTCCGGCGCCCGATGAAATGGATGAAGAGAAAAAGCGCGGTAAACTGGGAAATTTAGATCGGAATGTACCGCCGCCGAGCCCTGAAAAAATCAGGCGCGCCAATCAATTGCAAAAAGCCGTGGATGAGGCAGGTATGTCTGATTCTGTTGATATAGAAGTGATTTCCGATGAAATTGAAGTCAGAATTAATGAAAAAGTTTTGTTTTCAACGGCAGAAACCAAGCTGTTTCCCCAAGGAGAGGATTTTCTTGCGGGTATGTTTCCGACGTTGCACGCTGGAGATTTTGAAATTGTTGTAGAGGGACATACGGATAATGTACCGATTGCAACGGATCAATATCCTTCTAATTGGGAGTTGTCTGCTGCCAGAGCTTTGTCGGTTGTCCACTATCTTGAAGATCAGGGTATCGTGTCTCAGAGATTGCAAGCTGTTTCCTATGGTGAAACGCGGCCTATAGCTTCAAATGATGAGCCGGAAGGCCGCAGCAAAAATCGTAGAGTACAAATTATTTTGAGGTAAGTTTTTTCTATTGAAAATAATAAAAGAGAGTTTATTGCCATGCGTAAGTTAAAAAAGACAATTCATCATTTTACAAAAATAGAATTAGCGACAGAGGAAATTATTATTATTGTCATTATTTGTTTGTTGGCATCCGTTGCTTTATCAGCTAGCGCTATTCTTCCTATAACAGCGCGGTTTGTGCAGTGCGGGCATCAAAAGGATTTACCGGAGGCTTGTCAAAAAGATCGAAGATGTTGCGCCTTTCTTGAAAAGCTTGATCATGAAATGGTAAAAGAATGGTCTGTTGCCCCCTTGCCGCTTGAGGATGATATGGACACGAAAAGCCCTGACCCCTCTCAAGCAGATCACAGTCATACATTTGAGTAATATAACCTTTAATTTATAGGCTTTACCTTGTGGCGATATAATTTAAGAAATAGAGTTCTTGCCATTTTTAGCGTAAAAGCTTATTTATTCAGTACTTTGGTAAGAATAGGGGTATAGCTCAGTTGGTAGAGCGGCGGTCTCCAAAACCGCAGGTCGTGAGTTCGAGTCTCTCTGCCCCTGCCATTCAGTCTACGTTTCCACGGTATATAAGAGAACTTAGCGTTCAAGCCCCGCACAACGATTGACCAAGGGCAGGCCTTTGATCTTGGCCCTCGCCGCGAAGCGCGGAGCCGACAGGCGGAGCGCGTGCGGCAGCTTCTTAATAGAGCAACTTTTAGTAGAGTCGGTCGCGTAGCGAACGCCAATGTTGCTAGTGTTAACAGCGCCGCCGCTGTTCTATATCCTTTTATCAGTTTGTTCGTCATTTTTTCTTCTTCGGCCTCTTTTTTTGCCCCTTAATCCCATAAAAAAAAAGCGCACAAAGTGCGCTGTCACCTTCGATCATAGCACAATTATTTATTACTTACAACCAAGCGGACACAACCTTAAGGTTATGTTAGGTGAATTTAGCTAAAATTAGAGATAAATCTTTTTTAGCGGCATGCGCTATAATCCGGGGAGTGGAAATAAACAAAGGCAAATGAATCAAGAATAAAAAAATTAGTGTGGGATAATAGGAGGTTATTATGGCAGAATTTGTTGATCTAACCGATTTGTTAAATGAGTTTAACCTTACGGGTATGCCATTGGGAACCTCATCCATTCCAGGGATTTCCTTGCAGCAAGATAGTGAAGGTCAATCCCGAAGAAGTTAAAGAGCTAGCGGAAAAAAGTTTTGTGACTGTCGATTATGATAAAAATCATTTATTATCAGATAAGGAATTCAAAATAGAATCCACCAAAGCACAACGTAGAAAGTGATAATATGTGGTATGAAAATTGGAGTTCATATGAGGGGCCATTAAAATCTTAAGGCTCTCTAAAAAAATAACTTATACTGAAAATACAGTGTATTTGGATATGAGCCGTATTCACTGCGCAGCAATGTGCTCCCCGCATTTGTACCAGTATTTATAGTTGGTCGGTCGCCTTTATTAATAGCGACAGAGACTAGAAACTCTGATTCATCAGAGGCACTATATGTGATGTCGGGCTGAATAAAGAACGAGCCATCATCAAGAGAATTTATAATCGCAACTCGCCCTGTCATAAGCGGTGTAAATTCGTAACTGGCGCTGCTGCCCAGAATATTTTTGCTTAAATTGGTTGTTAGTCCCTGGCCTAAACGGACAAGTGCAGCATTGGGGTCTTTGCTTCCGGCACCATTATAAAAATATTCCATCTGAAGGTGTAAACTATTATCAAAGCGATATCCTGTACCCAGAACCATAGAAGCATAGCTTTTTGTAATCGTAATATCATTATCATTCCGGAAATAGGAAGCCTCGCCCCGAAGCTCTATTTTGCCAACCTCACCTGAAGCTCCGGCCCCAACATGATAGCCGGCAAAAACCTTACCGGCCTGAACGGAAATATCTGTCCCTTTTACTGTTGTAAAATAGCGCGCCAGAAGTGATGAGCCATCCCAGCTTGGACTGGATTTGTTATCCTCGCTTCCCAATACCCCGAATAGACCTATTCCAGAGAAATCTCCTTGCGGAATTTCAATTGATAGCGCATCAACGCCGGGCTTGTAATCACGGTCCAGCTGGGCCGGACTAAAAGGAAGAAACACATCAAGCGGATTCCAGAAAAATGCCTTACCGAAACTAAGAGCCTGCCTTCCAATGGTAATATCCGCGCCGGGTAGAAAAAACGCCGCATTCAGGCGGTCAATCTCACCGGTAAAGCGAAACTGTTCATTCTCCGGAGCATCCCAGCGCAAATCAACCCCCCGATAGCGTGTAAGTAATGAACGTGCTGTCGGTGTAATAACATCAGAGCTTAAGCCGTAATTTACAAGCGCGTGTATATTGCCGGTAAAGCCTTCGTGATGGTAAGCTGCCATGGCGCGCAGCGAGGTATTATATGCGGTATTTTCCGATCCCTGAATATCATCAGCTGGTGACGGTGTTGGGTTTTTGTTCAGAACTAAAATATTGTCCCATTTATAATTCATCTCCCATGGCGAAGCACTGTCCTGTGCAATAACACCATTAGACACAACACAAAGTGCACAACACAATATTACCTTAAGGCAGCTGAAAGTTATCCGGTTTGCCATCATATTCAATTTGTCCGTCTTTAAGCCATAACAGGCGTTCGGAACGCTTCATAACGCTGGTATCATGGGTTGAGAATAAAAAAGTAGCTTTCTTTTCCTGATGCAGCTCTGCCATCAAATCAAGCAATGAAGCGGCTGTTTTGGAATCAACATTTGCCGTGGGTTCATCGGCTAGAATTAACGCAGGCTCCGGTGCCATTGCCCGCGCGATAGCAACACGTTGTTGTTGGCCACCGGAAAGTTGGCTAGGGAGACTATTCTCTCTTCCCTCAAGCCCGACTTCTTTGAGGATGTTATGGGCAATTTCTCTGCGTTCTTTTTTCGGGCGTCCCTGTAGCATAAGGACATATTCGGTGTTTTCCAATGCCGTTAGAACTGGAATTAAATTATAACTTTGAAAGATAAAACCAATTTTATTGCGCCGCATCCGGCTTTGCTGCGCGGCTGACATGGCGCTAATATCCTGCCCTTCAACAAACACTTTGCCGCTGGTTGGTGTATCAAGCGCCCCCACAATATTAAGCAAGGTTGTTTTCCCGGACCCGGAAGGGCCTGCCATAGCAACAAATTCTCCGGATTTAATCTCCAGCGTAACTCCGCGTAATGCCGGAACTATTACGTCACCAAGCAGATAATCTTTTTTTACATCGGTTAATTCAATTATATTACCCATTATTTTAATCCCGCTCCATATTAGTCCCGCCCCATATTAATCCCGCTTTGTCAGAGATACTGATGTTGATTGTAGCATCGGCCAAATTGCCATGGCGCTGGTTGCCGCCAGAACCGATAGAAATAGTTTTATTGCCACGCCCCATGTCAGGCGTGAATAGACATAGGTGTTTAAAGAGACCCCGGCTGTGCTTACGCCTTCGGGAAACAGCCCTTGCATATCTATCCCGTATTTATGCAGGGGAAGATAACCAAGATAGCCAAGCCCCATGCCGATCACACAGCCCAAAAGTGAAATACCTATGCCCTCAAATAATATCTGAGACCTGAGCAGGCCGGGCGGTGTGCCCAAGGACAGGGTGATGGCAAATTCTTTCTTACGTTCCAGAACCGACATCATGATTGTATTGAAAATTGTAAAAAGAATAAGAAACACAAACATACCGCATATAATCAAGGTCATAAACCGGTCTGTTTTCACATAGGATGCGAACTCTGGCATGACATCCTCCCATTTCAGAACTGCCGCTGAATTGTCTTTGGCAATATTTTTTAACGCCGGAAATAGCCGGTTTCTGTCATCTGGGTTATCAAGTAAAATCCCTAGCCGTGTTAGCTGATTTTTTGACATGCCAAAAAAACCCTGCGCTGTTTTTAATGGTATATGAATGATATTCGCATCTGCGTTATCCGGGCTCGCCTTAAAAATGCCGTGCACACGAAACAGAGCCTCGCTCGTTTCCCCCTCTATGTTGCTGGCAACCAGAACAACCCGCTTTTTTACGCCAACTTTTAGACGTTTTGCCACTTTGTCACTAATGATCATGGTCTTTGCACCATCATCAGACAGATAACTACCTTCTATGATTTTATTTGCGATTTTTCCATTTTTCACTTCATAGGATGGTGTAATCCCGAAAATACTGACCCCCGAGCCGTTATAACTGGAGCGCAGCAAGCCGCTTCCTTTTACAAGGCTCTTCACTTCCTGAACCCCTTCGACGCTTTTGGCAGAATTAACCAGAATATCAACATTATCAATCACAAGATCATTTGAAGCAGAAATGCGATAATCAGGATGCTCCAGCACAATATGTCCGGCTTGTGCCCGGACAGCATCTTCAATGGAGCGGAAATACATACCGTCAGCAAAGCTGATCATCAGGACATTCAGCGTCACCCCCAAAGCAATAGCGCTGAGCGTGATAATTGTCCGGCGCTTGTTACGCCAAAGACTGCGCCAGGCTAAAAATAATGACAATTTAACGAGGTCCTTATTCATGACGCATGGCCTCCGCCGGGTTTAAGCGGGACACCATCAGCGCCGGATAAATCGAAGCCGCAACACAAATAGTAATCATGATAGCCGGAACATAAATAAATGGTTTGAGCGTTATAACCGCGCGCCAGACCGGATCAACAGCGATCCCCATAACAGATAAATCTTTAATCCATCCTGACATATCAATACCGACATCGCGTAGATATACGGCAACCACCAAGGAGGCGACGACACCTATGACAGAACCGATCATCCCCATGATGAAGCCCTCCATAATCGTACCGATAAAAAGCCTGAAATAGTCTGTCCCGATGGATTTTAGAATACCGTATTCCTTAATCCGTTCAAAACAGGCCATCAGCAATGTATTTAAAACGCCGATCCCCCCGCCAATCCCGAAAACCATGGTGATTATAAACATAAAGCTTTCTGTCATCATCACTATGCTATAGAGACCGGAAAAAAGCTCTTTCCAGCTTTTGATTTCGTTCTCTGTGTCATAGTGGCGCAAAATATCAACGATGGATTCCACACTACGCTTATCATCAATATTAAAGGCAATCTGATGAATGCGGCCACCTGATACAAAAAGCTCTTTAAAATCTTCTTCATGAATAATCAGTGCAGAACGGTCAAATTCATCGCCCACCAGATTGAATATACCCTTGATAATAAAAAGCTCCTCGCCCATGGAACCGTCAGCGGCCTGAACAACTACAACAATTTCATCACCAACGTCAGCATTCAGCGTCATGCTAAGTTTTTTACCAATAACGGTCTCGCCACGGGAACCCTGGCCAATAAATGATCCCTTATAGATGTGATCAGGCAGTTCAAAGCCCGCACGTTCATTTTCAGGACTGACACCAACGAACATGACGCCGGAAGATTTACTGTCCTTGGCGGCCAGACCAAAGCCGTAACTTCTGGGCGCCGCCTGTATATTATTTTCTTTGGCTACCTTGAGTAAATTATCAGGATTTTTGAGTGCTTTATAAAACGATTGCTCGTCCCGATATTCAAAGGCATGAGCCTGAATTTTACCACTGAACGTGTCGGTGAAACCATTGATCGTGCGCACCATAAACCCGTTAAACAAAACAAAAAGGGCAATCAAAATGACTGTGGTCATTGCAACTGTTCCCACGGTAATCGCCGTGCGCTGCTTATGGCGATAAGTATTGAGCCAGGCATATTTACAGACTTCTATCATTGCCGGCTCTTTCGCTTGAGAGAACGGATTGAAAACAGATCTTGTTCCAGCTCTAAATCAAATTTTATTCTTTTATAGGTGACAACCGTTTCTTCTCCCGGCTTGTCTTCCGGCAACATCCTCAACCGCGCAGGAAGTTCTCTGCCGTTGAAGTCACCTACTTCATCAAAAATCATTGTCCGTACCAAAAGAAATTCTTCATCATAATAGCGCACTTCCAGGGGCAATCTGGTTGGCGCCTCTATATCCAGATCAACACGGCCCCAGACAATCGCGGCATCTTCTTTTGGCAAACACTCAAGCGTAATCAATCTATCGTCTTCGGATTTTTTACTACAATCATAGTCATCGCCATAGCGGCTTTCCTTGACCAGATCATCATTGGTAAAATGAGATCCCATCCAGTTGGCGGCCATCATAGAGGACGGAACTTTAATCACGCGATTGGTTTTGGGTAGATAATTCCAGATTTCATTCCCTGCTTTCAGGGTTGTTATGCCCCGTTCTTTTTTCGGGCTTAAGATTTTTATCAGGGAGCGTTCACTGTCTTTGCTCCAGGCCTCCATTGTCAGCTCGCGCTCAAAATATTCTGTTTTGACCCGCATTGTTATTTCAGCATGACTGGAATCACCCCGATAAAGATCATCGATATGTTTTAGCAGAGATTTAACAGAATCTTCTGCGGCCATCGCAGACTGTGGGAATGAAACCAGTAAGAAAATAACAATTATCAAGTTTTTCATTTTACCTGCCATTCTCTGAAAACAAATATTTCATAGAAACGAAGTTAATGTGACGACACTATAAAGAATGCACTCTAAAAAGCTTTGATGGAAGTTAATATGGCCTTTATACAAAATCACCTGATAATTCCCTGTTATTTTTTAGCTGTAAATATTCAGATCGCTGGAAACGATTGTTTTACGCGCGCTTCAGTGTGATTGTTTGTGGGGTAAGTGATAAAAAATAGAAAATTCTCCTGTTTTTTCACTGTTTAACAGGGAATATTGATGTGAGAATAGTTATCGGCAGACTACAATCACTGCCATTTTTAAAGTTGGCTAACCATCCTCTTTCTCAATTTAGAAAATCATGATACAAATGATGTGGGCTACTCTACATCACTTCTTCGTATGTGGTTGAAATATATAGACTTAGTGATTAGCTGCATATGTACGTATGCGGGCGTGTTTTTGCACCCTTACTTTTGAAGGTATTCAACTTACAATTAACTGGCCGTTGGTTTCCATGCTTGCGGGATCAAGCCCTGCCAGGCCATTTATTTGAGCCATATTTAGATAAGCGCTGCCGCCAACCAACCCGTTTGAATCAACAGCGACGATACTATCGCTTCCGACCGTTGTAATTTGTACAAAATCATCAATATCAGAGACACCCGAAACAAAGCCCGTGAGAAGGTCTTTAATATCCAGCGCATCATATTCTGCAAGATTGAAGTCATTGATTTCATCTACATCGTTAAAAGCACTGGCGCTTTCAAACACAAATGAGTCACGTCCCGTGCCACCATAAAGCTGATCAAATCCATCATCGCCGTAAACCGTGTCGTCAATGGCCGGTGGTGGTCCGGGAAGAATGCCGTTTATGGCATCCACACGCTCCTGTATATCTGTTTGCAGTAGAGCTGTATTGTATAATGCTACATCTGAAATCCTGCCCTGAAAAAAGTTTATGAGGGCGCTATTATCGGCACCGTCATGATAATAGTTAGCGTTCGCTTGTGCGCCAATACCAATATCGCCGCTATGCGAGTCTAAATCCGTTGCTGTTGCACCGGAGCCAACTAAAGCGCCGTCCAAATAGCCGTGCAACTGGTTATCTGTAATAGTATCCAGAACAATGGCCGCATGGTAGGTCTGTCCGGCATTAATGGCCGTGTTGATTGTAAAAGGTCCCCATTCGCCGCTATCGCGGGCGTTAAAATAAATTTGTCCACTATCTATATAAATTGTCAGAGCGTTCGTGCCGCCGCCTTCTTCAAAAAGCACTTGTCTCCCCGCCGTCGTATCGGCATTAAAAACAAGTTCTATTGTTCGTTCTGTCACGGCGGCTGTATTAATAAGCACACTGTCTGGAACTGAAATATAATCGTTAATTCCATCAAATTGGACCGAAGGGCCACCACCGGCATAAAGGGCTGTCTGGCCCAGCACCACTCCATTTTGAAAAGTACCGTCAATGCTAGCTCCTCCGCTTCCCTGATTGTCAGCCGCTATGCCTGCTATCTCATTAAGCTGCCAGTAAGCATCAGGGTTATCAGTCAGAATAACGTCGGCAAGGGGGTTTCCTCCAGCCGTAATAACAACGGGACCATTGTCAGCATAAATAATATCATCGCCGTTATTACCGTGAAGTATATTATTTCCTTCCGCACCATAAAGCGTGTCGTTATTATCGCCGCCGTTTAAAGTATCGTTGCCGCTGCTGGAGGCATAAAGCGTATCGTTACCCGCATCACCGTTTAGCGTATCATTCCCGCCGGACGCATAAAGAATGTCATCACCAAGACCACCATTAAGAATATCCGTATCGCTGCCAGCCAGATTGGTTTCAACGGCGCTACTTACTGTTACATGCGTTGATGGGTTTAGATGGTTATTATATTCTGCGGCAATCTGGTCAGCCGATAGAGTGCCCTCATAAAGCCGTAGATCGTCAAGCTGTCCATCATAACGAAGGTTATTTTTAGTGCCGTCAAATGTGGTTGCTTCCGAACCATCACCGATAAAACCAAAGCGCGTGATATTTTCGCCAAGCGCGGCTCCACCATGAGCATTAACAGCACGGGCCACTTCTGCTCCATCAACATAAAGAATTTTATCAGTACCATCATAAACGGCAGCAACGTGATGCCATGTACCATCATTAACCGCAGGACCCGCAGGCATATCGTGAATTGTACTGCCGACATTGGTACTAAAAGCAAGTTGTCCGGTTGAGCCGTCAACATAGAAGTTAAAAAATTCGCTGCGGTCAAAATCCAGAATGGCCCAGTTATCGTTAGTGCCGCCACCGCCAACGCTGGTATTAACCCAGGCGCTGGCCGAAACTGTGGGAAGCGCGCCCGCACCGGTAAATGATTTATTGATGGCAATATATTCGTTGTTATTAAACTGAAATCCCTGTCCTGTTTGACCTGCAATCTCATCTGCCGCAGTAAATCCGCTAAGGGCCTGACCGTTAATCCCGCTCTGTGAGCTATCAATAACTGTTGCACCACCGCCGCCCAGACTATCTTCCATATGCCATACACCATTATATTCGGCGCGCCAGGTTGTGGCGTCATTGGCCAGATTTGCCGCCGCATTGCCGTAATATATATTAAGATCGGTATCAACATTTGCTGATACAAGCGGCACCCGAACATGAAGCTCCATGGTTTGGCCAACCGTATCGATCGACACCACTTCGCGGTCAAGGACTGTGGTGCCGTCACCCGATGTTATAACGATATCAGAACCATCGGCTTTTACATTACCCCAGAAATCAGCGCCGAAGCCGGCACCGTCAACCAGAACAGTGAAATCAGTCAGGTCGTTATTTGTCAGGCTCGATTCAACTGTGATGCTTTGACGGTGCGACCAATCATTGTCAAACCAGATATTGGTTGCATAAATTGTATCGTTGCCGGCATCACCGTTCAGCGTATCGTTTCCTGCGCCGCCAAAAATAACATCATTGTCGCTACCGCCATTAACAGTGTCATTGCCGTCACCGCCAAACAGGGCATCCTGACCGGCATCGCCATTGATAATATCGTTGCCGCCATGACCATAGATCAGATCATCGTTGTTATTCCCTGACAAGTTATCCGCAGCGTTATCATCGCTATATTGAGAAGCATCCCATTCAATAACGTAAAATCGTGTGTTACTGCCTTCCAGATCATTCCAAAAACCATCCACTCGCATGGCGGCATGATCTTCTCCCGTGCCAAAATCATTGGGTTCGCCACCGTTCCAGTTGTTATAAAGACCGTTTACGGCAGTGCCCGCCGCTGCTCCTGACCAAAACTGTAACCCAGTTTCTATGCCACCTTCCCAGCGCCATTCACCTTCTACCCCGGAATCTGTAGTGCCGAGCCATATTTCATTCCCGGCAGCCAGCGTTTGAACAAAAGTGTTTTCGGCGGCAGAATTGATCGTCACCAGATGACCATTAACTCCATTTAGCTGTGTTGTCTCTGCAGCATCGAAAGCAGAGTTCGCTGTAACAGCACCTGATACTAACTGGTAAAAAGAATTGGTTGCTTTATTAAAAACAACATTTGGGTTTCCACTGAGAATAGTAGAAGTCGCAAAGACATCTAGGCCGTGCCCGTGCAGCAGGTCATTACCAACGCCGCCCGTTAACGTATCGGCTCCCGCGCCGCCGACCAGAGCATCGTTCCCGGCATCACCATTCAGCGTGTCCAAACCGTCACCGCCAAAAAGCTGGTCGTCATCATCGCCGCCGGAAATATTATCGTTACCATTTCCTCCAAAAACACTGTCGTTGCCTATGCCGCCGTCAATGGCATCAGAGCCATCCCCGCCCGTGATAAAATCATTGCCGGCATCACCATTTAGCGTGTCATTACCGTTCTTGCCATGAAGCTGGTCATCGTCATCGCCGCCATACAGGGTATCGTCACCCGTACCGCCCAGTAACCGGTCATTACCGGCATCGCCATTCAGAGTATTGTCGCCAGAGGTCCCGATAAGCGTATCAGCCCCGGCTCCGCCATACAGGATGTCGTCGCCAGTTTCCCCTATCAGAATGTCGTTGCCAAGACCGCCATTCAGGACATCATTGCCTGTGCCGCCAAACATAAAATCGTTGTCAGCCTGACCGTACAGCAGGTCATCACCTTCATTACCCCATATGCGGTCGTTACCGGCTCCGCCAATAATGATATCATTGCCGCTTTCGCCAAAAATGATATCATTACCTGCATTACCGTTAATCGCGTCATCGCTGCCAATGCCGCGAATGCGGTCATCACCGCCCGCACCGTCAATAATATCCTGACCGCTTGTGCCATCTATGCTTTCACCCGCCGCCGTGCCTGTTTGTGTGGGCACGCCCAGATCAACTTGCGTCGGTTCAACGCGGCCGAATAAATGATCATGGGCGGCTGTGCTGATTACGCTTTGGCTTGCGCTCTGAGCAAGAAGAGTTCCCGTCAGGTCACCGGCAGAAAGTGCCTGACCGTTAATGTGGACACTTTCAATAGTGATGGTTTCATCGCCATCACCAGAACCACCATTGAAACGGAAAGCAAGAGAAGCTGGAAAATTGCCTGTATAATCAAGAGTAAAAACCAGAAGGTCGGAACCAACTCCGGTTTGAGCAGTAATCGTTGCCGATGAAACAACTGCCGCATCAACAAGTATCTCTAACAGCGGGTCAGACCCGACTGTGAGATCAACGCTTGCCTGAATTGTTAATATAAAGCGGTTCAATTATCAGCCCCGTATATTTTTTCTACCCTCTTGAATAAAAAAAGATTTTTGCACTTTGCACCCTAATTTTATTATACCAATTGCAAATTGCGGAAAGGCTAATTTTAGATAAAATTTTATCTATCTGCGGGACCACCTATCTACTTGATTTTTAAGTAGAAATTATCATTTTTATCTAAAAGTAGCAGGGGCTGATGATTTCGTTCCCGGTTTGTCTTTATAGTGGCAAAATGACTTGCGGTTCTTTTCCGAGTCCGGGTAACGATTTGATGCGATTACCAGCAGGACAGGGCAAGAATCAGCAGCCCTACGAAAGTAGTTGAGATTCAAGATAAACCTTTATAAGGTAAGGACTTAGTAGTTATTGGCAGGCTACAATCACTGCCATTTTCAACAGATTTCATATTTCGTGGCACACTTCTCAACAATAGCTTACAACAAACTTTAACGGATCAAAATATTCTGATAACACGCTGAAACTGAAAAATCTTCCTGATGAATAAAAAAATTGCAATTATTGGGGGTGGCCCGGCTGGATTGATGGCGGCTGAGACTTTGTCAGCCAAGGGTTTTGACGTCAGCATATTCGAGAAAAAACCTTCTGTTGGCCGTAAATTCCTGATGGCGGGACGCGGGGGGCTTAATCTTACTCACTCGGAAGATTTTGATGGTTTCATCAGAAAATATAATTCCAAAGCAGAAATTCTGAGCCCTGTCATTCGCGGCTTTACACCTCAGGCCCTGCGTGATTGGTGTGAGGGATTAGGCGAGAAAACTTTTGTCGGCTCAAGCGGGCGCGTATTTCCCGAGAGTTTCAAAGCGTCCCCACTTTTGCGCGCATGGATAAAACGGCTGGAAAGCCAAGGCGTTCGTTTTATGCTGAATCACGATTGGCGGGGCTGGGACAAAGAGTCTCTGGTGTTTCAGGCCGCAGATACGCTGGTTCACGTTAAATCCGATGCGGTGCTTTTGGCGCTCGGCGGTGCATCATGGCCGCGGTTGGGTTCGGATGGCACCTGGCTGGATATTCTCACAGATCAAGACGTTGAAGTTGCGCCTCTGCGCCCGTCTAATTGTGGATTTTTTGTTGAGTGGTCTTCTGTTTTTTCAGAGCGCTTTGCCGGACAGTCGTTAAAGGCGGTTGAGCTATCTTTCCAGGACAAGAAAATTCGCGGCGAGTTCATGATGACCGATAAAGGGATAGAAGGCGGCGCGGTTTATGCTCTGTCGGCCCTGTTGCGCGAGGCGATACAGAATGATGGCGCGGCGCAGCTTGTCCTTGATTTAAAGCCTGACCTAAGTGCGGAGGATATGCATCAGCGTTTGCAAAGGCCGCGGCGTGGATTGTCGATGTCGAATTATTTGCGTAAAGCTTTGAACTTGTCGGATGTTGCCATTGGGTTGCTCATGGAGCGCCCTGACAGACAAAAGCTCGGCGCATATAAAGCGGCGCAACTGACGCAGATCATTAAATCCTATGCACTGGATTTGCAGGCGCCCTTTTCAATAGAGCGCGCCATTTCAACGGCGGGCGGCGTGACCTTTGAATCCCTTGATGAAAATTTCATGCTGGTGAACAAACCCGGCGTTTTTGTCGCCGGAGAAATGTTGGATTGGGAGGCCCCGACAGGTGGCTATCTATTGCAGGCCAGTATCGCCAGCGGCGTATATGCGGCAAACGGCATGGTAAGCTGGCTGTCTGGCCGGTAATGATTAGTTCGAAGCGTATCAACCTGGTGCCCCTGCCACTCTTCAAACTTGTTGCCCGTCTGCCAAAATAATATCCGGAAAAACTTTCCAGTTTATTCTAACAAAATAAGGGGATGACCAATTGCCGGCACATAAATGATTTTCTTGACATCAGGAGCATAAATCGCATACATTACGGAAAATTAAATATTTCTAAACTAAAGGAAAGCATGTAATGAAAGTACATAAAACCAGAGAAGAGCGTTCTCTAAATTGTGGCGAGCAACTGCAGCCATTATTTGACGCAATGGCCAGAGGCGATAAGATTAGCTCGATTACTTGTATGGCAGGTACTACTAATGAAAATGACTCGTCAAAAGATTTTAAAATAGAGAATTTTGTTGCTACGGATTATTGGGTAGGAATGCAGAGTAATAGCGAGAATTCAGAATGCTATGATTATGTTGATGTAATTCCTGCTGATAAAAACCAGAAAAACGCTTTTTATATGAACTGGGTAAGGGATTTCACACTATAGCCTTTCTAACTGAACATAAAAATAAATAGCAGCGCTAACCGGCCAGAATTATATCCAGAAAAGCCTGTCCGTATTTCTCCAACTTAGACCGCCCAACGCCGTGTAGCAGGGACATCTCATCAAGCGTTGCCGGTCTTTTACCGGCCATATCTATCAGAGTTTTGTCATGAAAAACGACATAGGGCGGAACTTTTTTCTCTTTGGCGATTGAAAGACGCAGGGTCTTTAATTCTACAAATAACGCTTTGTCTTCGTCTTTGCTCAGGCTTATGGCGGGGTCTGTTTTTTTCGATGCGCCTGATGATGATCCTATGGTCTTGGGGTCAAGGCGCAATTCTATATTTTCTTTTTCCTTTAAAAATTGCGCGCCTTGTTTTGTTATTTTTAAGCCGCCGTGCCCCTCGGAATCAACGGACAGAAAGTTACGGGCTACAAGCTGCCGAATAAGGCTCTGCCATTCTTTTGCGGTATGTTCCTGGCCAATGCCATAGGTGCTTAAGCTGCTATGGCCGAATTTTTGGATGCGTTCGCTATCTTTGCCGAGCAAAACGTCAATGATGTAACCCGTGCCGAACATTTGTTTTGTGCGGTAGACACAGGACAAAACTTTTTGCGCCGGAATCGTGCCGTCAATTGTTTGGGGCGGGGTGAGGCATGTATCGCAATTACTGCAAGGGTCACAATTGTCATCGAAATAATGCAGCAGCACCTGCCGCCTGCATGTGACCGTTTCGCAATAGCCTAAAAAGGAGTTTAGTTTTTGGCGCTCAAGTCGTTTTTGTTCTTCGGCACTTTCGGAAGATTCAATCATTTGTCGTTGCAATACGAGGTCCTGTAATCCGTAAACCATCCATGCTATGGCGGGGATTCCATCGCGTCCGGCTCGGCCGGTTTCTTGATAATAGGCCTCGATATTTTTGGGGAGATCCAAATGAGCGACAAACCGGACGTCGGGTTTATTAATGCCCATGCCAAAGGCAATGGTCGCCACCATAATAATGCCTTCTTCTTTCAAAAACCGTTCCTGATTTTGGGAGCGCACCTCTTTTTCAAGGCGGGCATGATAAGGCAACGCTTTGTAGCCCTGCTTGCAAAGCCAGCTTGCCGTTTCTTCAACTTTGCGCCGGGACAGGCAATAGACAATACCGCTTTCGTCCGGCTGCCGTGTTTTTAGAAAACTTATTAATTGCTGGCGCGGGTTATCTTTAACCGCGACATTATACATGATGTTTGGGCGGTCAAAACCGGCCTTATATATTTTCGGCAGCTCAAGTTTTTCTACAATATCTTTACGGGTTGGGGCGTCCGCCGTAGCGGTAACGGCAATACAAGGCACATTCGGATAACGCGTGCGCAACATTGAAAGTTGCCGGTACTCTTGCCTGAAATCATGCCCCCATTGTGATATGCAATGCGCTTCATCAATGGCGAATAAAGCCAGTTCGATATGGTCGAGAATGCCAAGAAAATCGTTGCTGACCAAACGTTCTGGAGCAATGTAAACAAGGTCCAGTTTGCCTGTTCTGAGGTCTTCCTGCGCTTTTTGCAGTTCCGGATAATTTAGCGCAGAGTGAATGGCCGCGGCATTAATGCCCAGCTCTTTTAACGCCATTACCTGGTCCTGCATTAAAGCAATCAGGGGGGAAACAATAATACCGGTGCCGCTGCGGCAAAGTGCGGGGATTTGATAACAAAGTGATTTGCCGCTCCCTGTTGGCATCAGGACACAGCAGCTATCGCCGGAGATAACGGTCTCAATAATTTCTTTCTGCTCACCGCGGAAATCGCTATAGCCAAATATAGAAGATAAAATTTCTTCCGGTGCCCCTGTTTGTTTGGCACCATTAGCTCTGATGTTTTCTGTGGCGGTCTGCACGGCTACCCTCTTGCCCCTTATTTTCTTTGCTGAGCCTATAGGATAGAGAAGCTTGCGGGTAAAATATTTTTTGTTCTTTATTTGTTCTTTTTTGTCAGCTATAAATAGAGGATGAAAAAGAATTAAAGGGCTTAAAAAGGGGACGATCTGATGGCCAAGGCCAAAACAAACTATATATGCCAATCTTGCGGCGCGGTGTCTTCGAAATGGTCTGGTAAGTGTGATGGCTGTAATGAGTGGAACTCGATTACGGCGGAGGTCACAGAAGCTTCCGTCCCTAAGGGCATGAACCGGAGCAAAAAAGGCCGGGCGATGGATCTTGTTGGTCTTGGTGGGCAGCGCTCTGATAAATTATCGCGCCATATTACAGGTATTGCTGAATTTGACCGCGTTACCGGCGGCGGGCTTGTTCCCGGTTCGGCGCTGCTAATTGGTGGTGATCCGGGTATCGGTAAATCTACGCTACTTTTACAGGTCGTTTGTTCTCTGAGTGCCAAGGGCACAAGATGTGTTTATGTTTCTGGCGAGGAATCAATAGATCAGGTGCGGTTGCGCGCTGATCGGCTTGGGCTTGGCAAGGCTCCGGTGGAGCTGGCCTCGGCCACGAATGTGCGCGATATTGTGGCTTCGATGGAAGATACTGTAGAACCTATTAGCCTGCTCGTTATTGATTCTATCCAGACCATGTATGTCGATACGGTCGAAAGTGCGCCGGGAACGGTGACGCAAGTACGCACCAGCGCCCATGAAATTATCCGTGTTGCCAAAAAGCGCGGTACGATTGTTCTTTTTGTTGGTCATGTCACTAAGGACGGCCAGATTGCCGGGCCGCGCGTTTTGGAACATATGGTTGATACGGTGCTGTATTTTGAGGGGGACCGCTCTCACCAGTTCCGTATTTTGCGCGGTGTTAAAAACCGTTTTGGCCCGACCGATGAAATCGGCGTGTTTGAAATGGCGCATGAAGGGCTGGTGCAGGTTGAAAACCCCTCCGCCCTGTTTTTATCACAGCGCCAGTCCGATGCGCCGGGGAGCGCTGTCCTTGCGGGGCTGGAAGGGACGCGCCCGGTGCTGGTGGAGGTACAGGCCCTGGTCGCACCGTCTTCCATGGCCAATCCGCGCCGCGCGGTTATTGGCTGGGACGCTTCAAGGCTGGCGATGGTGCTGGCCGTGCTGGAATCGCGTTGCGGGATACAATTTTCCGGCAGTGATATTTTTCTCAATATTGCGGGGGGAATCCGGATTAATGAACCGGCCGCCGATCTGGCTGTAGCAGCGGCGCTTATTAGCTCGCTGAGCGGTAACCCGTTGCCTTCCGAGATGGTATTTTTCGGCGAAATTGGCCTGGCCGGAGAAGTCCGGCAAATCGCGCAGCCCGATGTGCGTCTGAAAGAAGCCGCCAAGCTCGGTTTTGAAAAATCCGTAACCCCGCGCTTTAAAAAGGACCGCAAGAGTAAAATGCCGATAGAAATTCAGGAAATCACCAGTGTCCGAGATCTCGTCGATATGTTTGCCCATGAGGAAAATACGGTAAAATATGCAGCGGGATGAGGAGAGTTATTTGATCCGCAATATCCGTAAAAAGAAAAAATCTTGCATTAACATATCCATTCTGTTATTTTACGTAATCTAAAAAATATAGAGGACGTATTATGAAGTTTAAGGTTGTTGAAAAAGAAGAGAACGCAATTCTAAATCCTGATTTCTATAAAGAGAAAACTTTAAGGCTACAATTTGATGGTAATTACTACTTAAAGGGCTTTGATCTGGATATTCCAAGCGTTATAGGGCATGGGCTTAAATATGCTTTTGCGGTTGCTTCTTTTGCTTCTTTTATGGCTGGCCAGCCCCTGCTTGGGACAGTTATGGCTGCCATACCTGTTATCGATTGTCTGGGACGCGCGATGCTTTATCACGATAAAGATGACGGCAAGGCCTCGGATCAGATTTCTGAGAGTAGCATTCATAATAGTCGCCTCGTTCCATAAGTTAAGACCTCTTTGCTATTGATATTACCCCCGAAATTGGCCACTATCGCTGTAATCTCTATGGTAGCCAATTGGTAGTATATTTATGATTCTCGATATAATTGTTCTCGCAGCATTGCTTGTTTCCGCCATTATAGCCTTTTTGCGCGGTTTTATTCGTGAGGCTTTGACTATTTTGGGCGTTGTTGGCGGGATAGCGGCTTCTTATTTCGCCGGGCCTTTGTTTTCGCCGCTTATCAATGGCTGGCTGGGTTCTGGTGAAAATGAAGAGCCGCAAAAGATTTTCGGAATTATTCCTCATGATATGCTCGCTGACGCCATTGCTTACGGCTCAATTTTTATCATCGTTGTTATTGTACTTTCGATTGCCAGCTATTTGTTGTCAGGCTGGGCAAAGGCTGTCGGGCTGGGCGCTGTAGACCGTATGCTCGGTGTATTATTCGGGATGGTGCGGGGCGTTGTTATTTTGGCGCTGCTTTATTTGCCCGTTCCCGTTCTCTTTGATCAGGAAACGCGCGAGGGCTGGTTTGAGGGTAGCAAAACTCATTTTTATGTTGAGGCCAGTTCCGGCTGGATGGCAAAATTCTTACCGGAAACCCTGAAGGAAGATACCGAGAAACAGGCAAAGAAAACGGCGGAATCCATGGCTAAAGCCACCCGTGAAAAATTGCAGGAGATTGATGTTCTGCAAAAAGAAGCGCCGCCAAAGAAGCCTGCGCTAGAAACAGAAGGTTACCAAAAGGACGAGCGGCAGGATTTGAAAGAGCTGTTTGAGGACAATCTCGATGAATGAGAGTGACGATAAATTCCATGATGAATGTGGCGTTTTTGGTATCTATGGCCATGATGATGCCGCGACATTGACAATGCTCGGTCTGCACGCGCTCCAACACCGCGGACAGGAAGCCACAGGTATGGCCTGTTTTGACGGTCATGATTTTCACGTTCACCGCGCGGCTGAAATGGTCGGCAAGGCTTATGGCGACCCGGCCGTTATGGCGCAGCTAAAAGGGTCGCTTGCCATCGGTCATAACCGTTATTCAACAACCGGGGAAACCAGCACACGCAATATCCAGCCCCTTTATGCCGATCTTGCTTTTGGCGGGTTTGCCATCGCCCATAACGGCAATTTGACCAACGCCACAACGCTTCGTACCGATTTGGTGCAAAAAGGCGCGCTGTTTCAATCAACATCGGACACCGAGGTTATTGTTCATTTAATGGCGCTGTCTGCGCAAAAAATGCCCGTGGACAAGCTTATAGAGGCCCTAAAGCCGGTCAAGGGCGCTTATTCCCTTATTGCCTGTGCAAAAGACCAGGTTATCGGGGTGCGCGATCCGCATGGTATTAGGCCGCTGGTTTTGGGACGGTTAGGTGACGCGCATATTCTGGCCTCTGAAAGCTGCGCACTGGATATTATCGGCGCTGAATTTATCCGCGATGTTGAGCCGGGAGAGATGATCGTCCTTGATGCCGAAGGCGTGCATAGCAAGCGCCCGTTTGAAAAAGTTTCGCCGCGTTTTTGTATCTTCGAATATATTTATTTTGCCCGTCCAGATAGCGTCATGGACGGCAAGTCCGTTTATGAAATGCGTAAAAATATTGGCGCGGAGCTGGCGCGTGAAGCGCCGTGTACGGAGGCTGATATTATTGTGCCGGTGCCTGATAGCGGCGTTCCGGCGGCGATTGGTTTTGCCGAGGCCAGCAATCTGCCGTTCGAGCTCGGCATTATCCGTAGTCATTACATTGGCCGTACATTTATTCAGCCGAGCGATAGCATCCGTCATCTTGGCGTAAAGATGAAGCATAATGCCAACCGCGCCTTGATCGCGGGCAAAAAGATTGTGCTGGTTGATGATTCTATCGTGCGCGGCACAACATCGAAAAAAATTGTCGATATGATGCGAAAGGCCGGCGCAACAGAAGTCCATATGAGGGTGTCTTCGCCGCCTTCGATCCATAGCTGTTTTTACGGTATTGATACGCCGAAGTCCGAGGCGCTCCTTGCTCATCAAAAGAGCGTTGAGGATATCAGGGAATTCATCGGTGCGGATTCCCTCGCTTATGTAACGATTGACGGTCTTTATCGCGCTGCTGGTGAAACGGCACGAAATAATGACCAGCCGCAATATTGCGATGCCTGCTTTACCGGGGATTACGCAATTGAGCTCACCGACTACGAAAATCACAAAGCCGGAGCCAAAGTCACGGATCTGCGTGAACATCGGAATAAATGAGTATGAGTGTTGATCTTTCAGGAAAAACGGCCCTTATTACCGGCGCATCGCGCGGGATAGGTGCGGCGGTAGCAAAAGCCTATGCCAAAGCCGGGGCGCATGTGGTGCTTATGGCGCGGACGGTCGGGGCGCTGGAAGAGCTTGATGATGAAATTCAGCAAGCAGGCGGACAGGCCACGCTGATACCGCAGGACCTGCGCGATTTTGAAAAACTGGATATGCTCGGGCCGGCTTTAGCAGAAAAATTCGGCGGCCTTGATATTTTTGTCGGTAATGCCGGAATGCTCGGAACGCTCGGGCCGCTTGCCCATAGCGATGCCAAAAAATGGCAACAAGTTATGGATGTTAATCTGAATGCGAATTACCGTCTGGTCCGTACACTTGATCCGTTGTTGCAAGCTTCTGATGCCGGGCGCATGATTTTTACGTCTTCAAAGCTGGCGCAAGAGCCACTGGCTTATTGGGCGGCCTACTGCACATCAAAAGCGGCGCTCGAAATGATGGTTAAAGCCTATGCGGCGGAAACGGAAAAGACCAATATGCGCGCTAATCTTGTTGATCCGGGCATTGTCGATACCGCCATGATCCATGAAGCGTTTCCCGGCGGTTATCCTGGTGAGTTGCTTAGCTGCGAAGACGTCGTTCCGGCCTATCTGGAGTTGGCCTCAAAGGATTGTAAAAAACACGGCGCTATCGTTTGTGTTTCCTGATTCTTCTGCTACCATTTGAGAAAATAAGGAACAGGGAATACTCAAAATGCTAAAACGTCTTTTTAACGAAGCCATGTGTATCGCGCCAGCAGTACAGGAAGCCGCCCTCATCAGCACTTACCATTACGGGGCGAACGTTTTACGATTATTTTGCTAAGCTGCTTTCTTCGCCTTTGCCGCCTTTTCGCCTTCCATCTTCACGACGCTTGTCGGGAACGGAATTGTGATACCGTCTTTTTCCAGTCCTTCTTTTAGGGCCTTGGTCAGGTCGGATTTCACGGCTGCAAAGTCTTCTTTCTTTGTCCAGACACGCACTGTCAGGTCAACTGAGAAAGCGCCCATACTGCCAACGATGATTTTGGGTTCTTTGTCTTTTTTCGTCAGGATGCGTTCTTCCTTACTCATTATCTTCATCATTGTTTTGGACGCTTTGTCGATGTCGTCATCGTAGCTAATACCGACAATAATATCATTGCGCCGCTCTTTGTTGCGCGAGTAATTCATAATATCGTTGCCCCATATGTGGCTGTTGGGCGCAAAAATATAAACATTGTCTGTTGTAGCCAGCTCCGTGCCAAACAGGCCAAGGGTCTTGACCGTACCGGAGGTGCTGCCAAAAGTAATGTAATCACCGACATTAAAAGGCCGCAGGATCAGCAGCATAGTGCCCGAAGCCACATTGCTGAGTGTGCCTTGCAGCGCCAGGCCAATCGCCAGACCGGCAGCACCAAGAACAGCGAGCAAGCTGGCCGTTTGAATACCGAATTGCCCCAGAACCGTGACAACTGAAATGGCAAATACAGCATATTTTATAAAACCGCCGAGGAAGCTGGTCAGGGTGCTATCCATTTTTTTGATATTTTCAATGCGCTTGCTCAGCCAGTTCCCGATCATCCACCCGGCGATAAGAATGAGTGCCGCGCTTAAAAGCCGCATGCCTATTTCCATGTAAAATGGCAGGTTTTCCTGAACGATTGTAATACCGTTTGTGATTTGATCTTCCATTTTTCTATCCTTTGTAAGGGTTCTTACTGGCTCTAACAAGCAATCTGATCGGGCTGCCCGGCAAATCAAAATCCTTGCGAATGCTGTTTGTGATATAGCGCCTGTAGGCAGGCGGTAGTTCTTTGGGACGTGAGACCCATATAGCAAAAGTCGGTGGCCTGTTTTTAATCTGGGTCAAATATTTTAAGCGGTTAGGACGGCCTCGTACAAGCGGTGCCGGGTTCCGGCTTTCCAGTGCCGCCAGCCAGCGGTTCATTTGTCCGGTAGAAACGCGGCGGTTCCAGACATTGTAAATATTAATAACCTCATCCATTAATGTGCCGGTATTCTTGTCTTTTAAGGCCGAAATGGTCACGGTAGGCACATCTTTTACCTGCGCTAGTGAAGTGTCCAGCTTGTATTGTAATTGTTCTAGCGCTTCATTTCTGTCTTCGACAATATCCCATTTATTGACGGCAATAATCAAAGCGCGGCCTTCATTGATGACATGTTCGGCAATCTGCAAATCCTGTTTGTCCAAAATGGCGCTGCTGTCCAGAACCAGAATAACGACCTGTGCCAGACGAATAGCGCGCATGGAATCTTCCACTGACATTTTTTCGATCTTGTCCTGGACTTTTGCTTTTTTGCGCAAGCCCGCCGTATCGACGAGGCGGAAATTTCGATCGTTGTGGCACCAGTCCACGGCAATGGCGTCGCGGGTAATGCCTGCTTCCGGCCCGGTCATGACGCGTTCTTCCTTGACCAGAGTATTTAGCAGTGTTGACTTGCCAACATTGGGGCGGCCAACAATGGCAATTTTAATTGGTTTGGATAAATCTTCCTCTTCACCCAGTGCGGCAAAGTCAAAATCTTTATTGCCTTCAAGGGCGTCAAGATCGTCGTCGGAGATATAGGTGCCTTTGTCATGATCTTCTTCTATGTCTTCTTCGGCGGGGAAGTAAGGCTCGAGAGCATAATAAATATCTTCAATGCCGTGTCCGTGCGCTGCAGACAACGCAATGGGGTTGCCCAGACCAAGGCCGTAAGCTTCAGCCTCGCCTGCTTGTGTGACTCGTTCGTTTTCACATTTATTGACACCAAGAATAACCGGCACATTTTGTTTGCGCAGGAACCCGGCGAAATGGCTATCAAGCGGGGTAATGCCGCTCCGGCCATCAACAAGAAACAAAATAGCGTCGGCTTGTTTTAAAGCGGCTTCCGTTTGTTTGCGCATACGGCCTTTGATGCTGTCATCAAAGCTTTCTTCCAGACCTGCGGTGTCAATGACACGAATGGTCTGGTCAAATAAATGCCCCTCGGCCTCCCGCCAGTCACGGGTAATGCCCGGCGTATTATCAACAATCGCAAGCTGCTTTCCAGCCATGCGGTTGAATAAGGTCGATTTGCCGACATTGGGACGGCCTACGATGGCGAGTGTGAACATAGTATTTAGTTTCTAGTTGTTAGTGTTTAGTTTTTCCAGTTTTTACTGAGGCCATGTATCATGCGGCTGATTTCACTATACTCTTTTTTCCATTCAGTCCATGTGTTCTTGTCAATATAGCCAAGGTCATGACAAAAATCAGTCCATACTAGCATTTCATCGCTTGACCCTACGGCCATAGTCAAAAAACGTTTAAAGTCAGCGCTTGATTTATGGTGTCTTGCAAAGCCCTCAGCTATATTTGCGCATATTGATTTACTTGCTCTTCTCGTTTGATCTGCTATCGCATATTGTTCAATTTTCGGGAAGTCTAAAGTTGCCTTATGAATCGCAAGCGCTATTTTATAAGCGCGTTGATACACATTTAACTCTCGGAAAGTAGTTACCATCAACTAATCACTAATAACTTCATACTAACCGCTGTCTCTACTACCTAAACGCCATTAAAGTGCCGTCTTCGCCCAGCAGGTAAAGTGTGCCGCCTGCAACAAGGGGGGGGATACGAACTTTGCTATCTACGCGCCATTCCCGCAGTGCTTTTCCGCCCGCCGGGTCAATCTCGACCACGCGACCATCAGAGCTTGCAGCGATCAGGCGCTCCCCGGCCAGTACGGGCCCGGTCCAGTAGATCGGGTTTTTACGGTCTTCGGCATCCTCATAACGGGGAAGTTGCGTGACCCAGCGAATAACGCCGTTGTCACGGCCCAGTGCCACCATCTCGTTTTCGTTTGAAAGTACAAAAAGGTGATTGCCGGCAACCCATGGCGTTTCGCTGCCGCCGATTTCTCTTTGCCAGATGCGTGTGCCGGTGCGCTCGTCAATGGCAACCATGCGGCCGCCGAAGCTAATGGCAATGACAAGCCCTTTATCAATAACCGGCAGCCCGCGAATGTCGGAAATTCCGGCAAGCCCGCCTGTGCGTTTGAAGGAGGACAAGTTTTCTGCCCATGCGACAGATCCGTTTTCAACCCGTAAGGCAAAAATTTCGCCGGAAGAAAAAGCCGGAACAATAACATCGCGGCTGGTTGCGGGGCTGGCCGCGCCGACAAGGCCGATGCTTTCCACGATACCGGCATATTCCCAGAGGATATGGCCTCTTTCGTTATCAAGCGCGATCAGGCGGTTATCAAGTGTCGCAACAAAAACACGATTATCCATGATGGCCGGAGCAGCACGTGATGGAGAGGGCAGGGGAACGCGCCAGACCAGTGAACCATCATTAGGGGCAATGGCCAGAAGCTCGTCATAGCCGTTTGTGACATAGAGCTGTCCGCGGGAATAAGCAACACCGCCGCCGATAACCGCGTCGTCTTCGTCAGGGTCGCTGACATTTATTTGCCAGAGAAGCGCTCCGCTTTCAGCGTCAATCGCAGAAAGATTTGCCCCTGTATCAAGAGTATAAACCCGGCCATCAACAACAATAGGCTGGGCTGTCAGTGGCAATTTTGTGGTTGTGCCCTGTCCTATATCTGTGGCCCACACCATTTTTAGCGCGCCTTCGTTCAGGATAAGATGCTGCATGGCGTGGTTGGGGTATCCGCCGGCCTGTGGCCAGAATTCATTGCGCCATGCGGCGGGGGCGACGTAACCTTGCCCTTCCAGGGCCGCGCTGTCAGGTTCCAGGTTTTTTTGCAGCTCCAGAATAGATATCCGCTCTCCTTCCAGAGGCTGTTCTTTTTCCTCACCAAACATATCTCCTACGGTGGAACACCCCGCAAGGACGGCCAGAGTAAACAGAGACAGCGCTATATAACGTAAATGTTTCATCCTTCGGGTCCTTCTTTCAGGGCATAAACTTGATCCAGCGCGCGGGCGCGTTCTATCAGGGATGAAGGTATGTTTTGCGCTGTCATCACAGCCGACAGATGGTCGTGAGCGGCCGTGTAGTCTGTGTTGGCATGAGCTTCTATGATGGCGGCCTGCATGCGGGCGTGCCATTGCCAGGGGCTGCTCTGGTCTTCCCAGAGAGGTTTTAACATTGCTAGCAGGGTTTGTGGCCCGGTTTCTGATTCTTCCATAGACCATTCCAGACGTACCGCCATGAGCTGCGCCAGATCACGGAAAACTGGTGCAAGGTCTTTGTTATTAGCAGCACCTTTATAATGTTTTAGTGCTTCTTCTTTTTTATCATCGCGTAGCAAAAGCCCGGCGGCGGTTAAATGGGAAATAGCGCGGTGCCCGGGGCGCAGACCGGTCATAATTTTTTCAAGCTCAGAGACCTGGTCTTCCTGCTCCAGCGCTTCTATCACAGAGCTGGTTTGGCTGATATTCACTTTGCTGTTCCAGCCGCGCCAGCCTGTCACCAGAGCCGTGAGAAGAATAGTAAGAATAATGGCGGCGATAAGGTAGGAGCCATAGTCTTTCCACAGTCTCTCCAGCCTTTCCTGTTTTAAAGACTCTTCAACTTCATGAATGAGATCGTCTGCCATGACTTAATATCCTGTTCTGTGATAATTTTACGGCGTTATCATAACTAAAATCACGCAGGATGCCAGTATTTTAAATTTTACCCTTTCCATTTGATTGAACAGCCCATAGATGGGACTTGTTCGGCAGGGTAGGTACCGGTTTGCGCGATAGTGAGCATGGCGTCGCGTAATTCATGTTTTATGTCCGGGCCGGGCGCATCCATACCGGCGCTGTCAACGCGGCCGCGATATTGCAATTCCCCGTCTGCATTAAAGCCATAAATGTCAGGCGTGCAGACCGCATCATAGGCGCGGGCGGTTTCCTGCGTTTCATCAATAAGGTAAGGAAAATCAAAGCCGCGCTCACTAGCAAAGACCTTCATGTTATCAAGGGAATCCGCCGGATAGGCGTTCGTATCGTTCGGCATAATTGCCACAACCCCGATTCCGTTACCCTGCAAAATTCGGCAATCTTCAACCAGCCGGTCAATCACAGCCACAACATAAGGGCAGTGGTTACAGATAAACAGCACCAGCGTGCCGTTTTCACCTTTAATGTCCTCAAAACTGTGGTTTTTCCCGTCAACGCCTTTGAGGTTAAAAGCCGGGGCTTTGAAGTTTTGTTCTTTTTGCGGAGTTTTGAGCAATGCCATTGTTGTTATCCTTTTATAAAAAGCTTGACTTACTTAAGATTATGTCAAATAATGCAAGTCGTTTTAAAACACAATGTAATATAATGTCTTAAAAGCTTAAGGAAAAGGGCATGCCACATAATTTTGAGGCCTTAAAGGGCAAATTATACGTGAATAACCCCGATAAATGGGATGCCTTTATTCCTATTGACCCGGCGGAATTTTACAAACTCTGGACAAAAGACCTTCCGGGTGCGCCTTTCGTATCCATAGATTTTACCGGCGGCGGGCAGGGTGATATGCGGATCAGCAGCCGTCACAATAATAGTGAGCTGTTTTATGCAGAGCAATATTTTGATACGCCGCGCGGTACTATGGATATAAAGGAAATACGAATTGAAGATCCAGCCATGCGATGCAAGGGACTCGGTAAAATTTTTCTGGATAACCAGTTTAATGTGGCCCGGCGCTGGGGGCTTAAAAGTCTGTTTTTAGTGGCAGGTAGAGAAAACGGTCCGTTTTTCTGGTCAAGGCGCGGCGCGTATATTGGCGTGTCTCCCGTGGTTTCTGAAAGTTGTCAGCCTTTAACATTCTTTAAGCGGGATATTAAATATGGCTTGTGCCGTTTGGAAAAAAGCTTATCAGAAGAATTTGAACAAAAAGTAAGGACATCGTTGGTAGAAGATGGTCTTAATACAAATTGCGTAATTGCCCGTTTGCCCGGTGTCTTTAATGGTCGCTCAATGGCGTTTGAGCTTTTAAGCTGTGTTACTGCATTTCGCGTTTCTTTTCATCTTGATGATGCGCGGCAAATGAAGCAAGTGCATGAAAATATGTCCGATATCAAAGCCTTGCGCGTGAACATGGCCGCTACGTTTAGCTAATTTTATTCCTTTTCCAAAAAATGATATAATGACCGTATGACGTTTAGAGTTATCGACAACCCCGATTTTAATAAATTTAAGGCCCAATCCGGCTTTAAAAATCACCAGTTTAAAATGCTGGCAGGCTTGTTCAGCCGCGCCGCATCGGCAAAAGTCCTCTATGATTTTGCTGTCGATGTCGATTTTGACGAAGGCGTTTGTACCTGCACCTATTACAGATCAAAAAACAGTCCTCCCTGTTTCCAGTTCATCATCCGTCATGTTGGCCCGCATACTGATATGTATGAGCTATATAAAGAAGGCAAAGGCCGCATCGCCAAAAGTGGTCTGTTCGAGCGCGTTTATAAAAAGCTCGAAGAAGAGGTCGAAGCGTTGATTGAGTAAGGGTTTCTCGCTTTATATAAAATTTAATAAATTAAAATTATAATATGTTGGTGTCTTATACCGTAAGGAGATGATTGGTGAGCTATATTAATTCATTCAATGAAGTGAGTTTCGGCGCTATTAACACAATCCTGCTGACTCTTAATATGGCCATGATCAACGCAGCGGGAAACCGCGATGTTGCTATTTTTACCGGATTTTGCGCGGTGCTTTCGGGACTGTCAACGACGAACATAGCAATAAAAGACTGGTATGAACGTCGCAATAATCCAGACAGTAACCCGGGCCTGAAGATTTCCCCTCCAGCCTAGAACTATCCTAAAGTCCTGGGGGACTACTCTCTCATCTCTTTCTATATTTTCGGCCAAAGACGATTGATGATCGGCGTCGATGAAGGCGCTTGCACATCAAAGGGCGTTTGTCAGGCTCTTACAGGCATGAGAATCATGCAAACGAACTAATGAGCCTGTCGGTGATGGATAAACGCCTTTATCTCCTTTGTAATCTTCTTTAGGATGGTCGCGAATGAACAGCTGAAACGGGAGAACATAAGCCATGTCAAAAATTAAAGTAGAAAATCCGGTTGTCGAAATTGACGGTGATGAAATGACGCGCATTATATGGGCGTGGATCAAAGAGCGTTTGATTTTGCCGTATCTCGATATTGATTTGAAATATTACGACCTTTCGATTGAAAATCGTGATGCGACGGACGACCAAGTTACGATTGATTGCGCGAATGCGATTAAAGAGCATGGCGTTGGCGTTAAATGCGCGACCATTACCCCGGACGAAGCGCGGGTCGAAGAATTCGGCCTCAAGAAAATGTGGAAATCTCCGAACGGGACAATCCGTAATATTCTGGACGGTACGGTTTTTCGTGAGGCAATCATCTGTAATAACGTGCCGCGCTATGTTCCCGGCTGGAAAGAGCCGATTGTTATTGGCCGTCATGCTTTCGGCGATCAGTACAAAGCGACCGATTTCAAAGTGCCCGGCCCCGGGAAGTTTACGATGAAATTTGAACCGGCAGATGGCGGCGAAGTGCAGGAATATGATGTGTTTGAATTCCCTTCCAGCGGCGTTGCTATGGGGATGTATAATCTTGACGCTTCAATTGAGGGCTTTGCGCGGTCTTGTTTTAATTATGCGCTGGCAAAAAATTATCCGGCCTATATGTCGACCAAGAACACGATTCTGAAGCAATATGACGGGCGCTTTATTGAAATTTTCCAGCGCGTGTTTGATGATGAATTTAAGGCAGAGTTCGATCAAAAAGATCTATGGTACGAACACCGCCTGATTGATGACATGGTGGCGCAGGCTGTTAAATCCAAAGGCGGTTTTGTTTGGGCCTGTAAAAACTATGACGGTGACGTACAATCGGATGTTGTCGCGCAGGGCTTTGGTTCGCTAGGGCTGATGACATCTGTATTGCTGACGCCGGACGGTAAATCTGTTGAGGCCGAAGCCGCGCATGGTACGGTGACGCGCCATTACCGCGAGCATCAAAAGGGCAACCCGACCTCAACTAATCCTATCGCTTCAATTTTTGCATGGACGCGTGGGCTTGCTTATCGCGGAAAATTCGATAATAACCAGCCTCTGATTAATTTTGCGGAAGAGCTGGAGCAGGTCTGTATTGATACGGTGGAACAAGGCTCCATGACCAAAGATTTGGCGCTTCTGGTTGGTGAAAATCAGAAATACCTGACAACGGAAGAGTTTATGAATGCTGTTGTCGATAATCTTGAAACAAGGATGCAAAAAGCAGCGTGAGTTATTTTTACCACAGAGAGCACGGAGGTTTCAGGAGGACACAGAGAGTAAGAAAAAACTCTGCGGTCTCTTTCCTTTTTCTGTGCGCTCTGTGGTTAATGTTTTTTATTCCTTTTGCTCACGCCGAAGACCCCGTAACGCCGGACATCAAATCCTATTCTGAATCCTATGTCGGTGACATGGAAGTCCATGTTGCTAGCTATGAAGACACGCTGATTAATATCGCCCGTGATAATGATCTGGGTTTTGTTGAGTTGCGCGCGGCAAATTTGGAGCTTGATCCCTGGATGCCGGGGGAAGGCGTGGAAATTATTCTTCCCAAAAGGCACATCCTGCCGCAAGCACCCCGTGATGGTATTGTCATTAATCTACCGGAAATGCGGCTGTATGCCTTTGTTTCTCCGGGAGAGCCGCCTGTGACACATCCGCTTGGCGTCGGACGGGTGGGGCTGTCTACGCCGATAGGAAGCACAAAAGTTATCAGGAAGAAAATCGGCCCTACATGGCGGCCCACGGAAAGAATGCGCGAAGGCGACCCGGATTTGCCGGAGGCCATTGGGCCGGGTTCGGACAATCCTCTGGGTACGCACGCTTTATATCTGGGCTGGCCGGAATATGCTTTGCATGGCACGAACCGTCCGTTTGGTATTGGACGCCGGGTCAGCAGCGGCTGTATTCGCCTCTATCCGGAAGACATTCTGAGCTTGTTTGATATGGTGCCGGAAGGCATGAGCGTCACGGTTGTTGATCAGCCGATTAAGATGGGCTGGATCGGGAATGAGCTTTATATGGAAGCGCACCCTTCGCTTGCGCAGGCAGATGATATGGAGCAGCAGGGTTTTGTCTCAAACTATGAGTTCAGCGCTGAGGACATGGCCGTTTTAATACGCGAAGCCGGAGAATTTGCCGATCTTATTGATTGGGAAACGGTTCGCAATATTGTGCGCTTGCGGCAGGGCGTGCCGGTTGTCGTTGCGACAAAGCCGGTCATGGGCCCCATGATAGATAGTAGCGAGTTGCTCTAGGACAGAGTGTATATAAAATTAAAATATAGCAGTACGGCAGTGCCATATATGGCGGTGACATACATCGGAGCCAGCAGGAGCCAGTTTTTCAGCTCGTTTCTTGTGAAAAAGTAACCGATGCTGATGACAGCGCAGATAATCCAGACCCACATACCGCCCCCTAAAAACCATAACTTGAAAGCCTCGGTATGAATGCCGGGGGGGAGCTTGGGGAAAACATCCAGTTTTGCCGCAATGCTGGCAATCACTGGAATAGTGTACCAGCCAGCAATGTTAACAATAATAAATAGAAGAACTCTGATTATATTCAGCATCGTAAATCCTTGTTTTTATATTGTTTTAGAAAGAAAAAAAGCCGCTTCAAAATCAAAGCAGCTTTTTTAAATAATTAAATTCGAAACATATTATTTGCGTTGACGCCTTTGGAATACACGTTCTGCGCCAGCGCTTTCGGCACCTTCGTCTCCGACTGTGCGTTCGTCAGCGTAAGGAGCTTGTGTCTCGTAACTGTAATCAGACTCGCCATCGGTAGCAGCGCATGCCGTAAGGGCCATCGCTGCGCCAACCATAAATACTGTAATAAACTTTCTCATTTTATCCTCTTCCGCTTCTTCGGTTAATAACTGGGACAGACTTAAACAGGTGTATAAAACAAATAACAAATGTTCAAAACGAACAAAAACCTATTCTCTTTTTATACACAACTCAAGGCCTAATGAACACCGTTTTTCATTGTTTTTTTGTTTTTTTTCAATTTTCAGAGCTTATTAGACTTAAATCCGATTGTTGTGCCGGACTTTTTCAAAATAGGCATCAATGCCAGAAACAATGGTCAGAGCGATTTTGCGGCGGTATTCCGGACGGGACAGCATTTGCGCCTCTTTTTTGTTGGACATAAAGCCCATCTCTATAAGTATAGAGGGGATGTCCGGCGCTTTTAATACCGCAAATCCGGCAGAGCGGTGCGGTTTTTCCAGTATTTTGATATTTCTATTTTTCATACTGCCGACAATGGTATTCGCAAAAAAGTTTGACTGGTTCATAGTGTCGCGCATGGCAAGGTCGATCAGAATGCTGGCAACCTGTTTGTCTTCGTGGCTTAGGTCGGCACCGGCAATGATGTCGGCTTTGTTTTCCCTATCGGCCAGACGGGCCGTTTGCTTGTCCGATGCCTTTTCGGAAAGCGTGTAAATGGAGGCGCCGCGCACACTGGACTTTCCTATGGTATCGGCATGCAGAGATATAAATAAATCGGCATTGTGGCTGCGGGCAAAATCAACGCGTTGATAGAGTTTCTTGTATTTGTCCCGTTCTCTGGTCAGTTTAACTTCGTAGCGGCCTGTGGATTCCAGTAATTTTCTCAGCTCTTTTGCCATGGCAAGAGCAATATGTTTTTCAAAAACGCCATTGGCTCCGATGGCGCCGGGGTCAACCCCGCCATGACCGGGGTCGATAACGATAAGGGGCTTTTTTGCTCGGGTAGAGGGCGCAGGCTGGAAAGGCTTTTCTTGCAGGGCGGGCGCTTGTGTAACAGGCTTTTTCTGCGGAATAGTCATGGCGCCGCTGCTGGCAGCAATTTTTACGGGCTTGTCAGCAGGCTGCGTGCGGGTTTGTTTTGGCGGTGCAGAGTGGGCTATAGAGGCATTTGCCGGATTATTAACATCGAGAATTCCAAGGGTCTTCCCTTTTTCCTGTAAGTAAGCCGCTTTCGTTGTTTTGGAAAAATCAATAACAAGCCGGTCGGGCTTTCCTTCGTGTTTTCTGAGCAGGAAGGCCGTGCCGATAGAAACAGGCGCCTTCAGGTCAACGACAATACGGGATATGCCGGGTTGCAATGATCCCTGCCGGATTGTTTTGACCGCGCTTTTGGTTGGTTTGCTGATGGCCCCGGCTTGCCATTCGAAGGACGGCATATCAATCACAAGACGCCAGGGGTCAGCCAGTACAAATGTACGAAATTTACTCATTTCGCTGAGCTCAATCACCATGCGGGTTTTATCCGGGTGCAGGCCGAGCCTAACATCCTTGACGGTAAGCGCCATGGCAGAACCGGCCATGAAGGTTATGCCCAGTAAAAATATCAGTGCAAAAAGACTATAGCGAACATGCGCGTACAAAATTTATATATTCCCAAGCTAAAAGTTAGAATTTAGTAGTTAGCACATACAATTCTGCGTAACAATCAGAACCTTATCATTTTGACTGGAAAATTTATGTGTTTCAGGCAGCCATGCCGGGCTTTTCAGAGGATTGCACTTTTTTGTTGCTGCAATGGGAAACAGCTTGTATTGTCTGCCATGCGACCCGTTGCGACTTTAGCATAAGGCAATAGAATAAGGTTTTAGGTTTCGCTAGTTGCAACGGTATTGGGAAGTCTTGTTTTTACTTTCCTGCTCTTGAGTGTATGTAAGTTTGTACGAGTGATAGTTATACAGATGATAGTTATTAAAACCGTTGCGGACCCTAGTCTCTTGGCCGGATCAAGACTTATAGTTTTGTAAAGATATTGTGCGCCTTGCGCCGCAGTATTCTACCTTGTCGCAAGGTGGAATCGCAGGCAGCAGCGCGCCAGGAGTTTAAAAATGACGAAAAGAATGCTTATTGATGCAACCCATGCGGAAGAAACGCGAGTTGCTGTTATCGACGGAAACCGTCTTGTTGATTTTGATTATGAAAGCGCTGTCCGTAAACAGCTTAAGGGCAGTATTTTTCTGGCCAAGGTGACGCGGGTAGAGCCTTCGTTACAGGCCGCCTTTGTGAATTTTGGCGGTAATCGCCATGGCTTTTTGCCTTTCACGGAAATTCATCCCGATTATTACCGTATTCCGATTGCTGACCGCGAGGCCATTCTTGCCGAGCAGGAACGGGAAATGGAAGCAAGGATTGAGGCGGAATCAGAGGACAGCGAAGATGACCAAGATGATGAGGCTGTTGATGAAGACGCTGACGAGGAATCAGATGAAGAGGCTGACGAAGAAGTAGACGCTGATGTTGACGGAAATGTCAAAGCTGCTGGTGATGAAGCAAGTAATTCAGAAGAGACTGAAGGCGATAAAAAACCGTCCGGCAAAGGCTCTCGTGAGGGGCGCGGTCGCGGAGGTCGTAATTATAAGGGCAACAAAGGGCGCGGCAGAGGCCGTGGCCGTATGGCCGCTCACAGTAGCCGTCGTGTCGAGATTGTTGGCGGTGATGCGATAGAGGGTGATCAACCTGTGCGTCCTTCCATCCGCCGGAATTATAAAATTCAGGAAGTTGTTAAGCGTGGCCAGATCATGCTGATACAGGTTTCCAAGGAAGAGCGTGGCAATAAGGGTGCTGCTGTCGGTACTTATTTGTCCCTGCCGGGGCGCTATTGCGTTCTGATGCCAAACAGCCCGCGCGCTGGCGGTGTCTCACGCAAAATCGCAAATTTCAAAGAGCGTAAGCGTATGCGTGAAATACTCAATGAATTAAAAGTACCGCAAGGGATGTCGGTTATTATGCGTACGGCCGGTGTGTCGCGCACTAAAGCCGAGGTTAAACGCGATCTCGATTACTTGCTACGGCTTTGGGACAATATTCGCGGTTTGACTCTGGAATCAAGCGCCCCTGCCATGGTGCATGAAGAGGGTGCCCTTATCAGACGTTCAATCCGTGATATTTACAATCCGGATATGGAAGAGCTTTGTGTCGCCGGTGAAGAAGGCTTTAAGAAGGCCAGAGATTTCATGAAAATGATGATTCCATCTCATGCCAAAAAGGTTAAGGAATATAAGGACGAAAAGATCCCGCTTTTCAATCGCTATCAGGTTGAAAGCCAGATCAATGATACCAGTGATCCTGTTGTGACATTGCCGTCCGGGGGGTATCTCGTTATTAATCCTACAGAAGCGCTAGTGTCCATTGACGTGAACTCCGGTAAGGCGACGAAAGAACGTCATATCGAGGAAACGGCCCTGAAAACAAATCTTGAGTCTGCGGACGAGGTTGCGCGGCAATTGCGTTTGCGTGATTTGGGCGGGCTGGTTGTAATCGATTTTATTGATATGGAAGACCGCCGCAATAACCGCAAGGTTGAAAACAGGATGAAAGAGGCCTTGTCAAATGAGCGGGCGAGAATTCAGATTGGCCGTATTTCGTCTTTTGGTTTGATGGAATTGTCACGGCAAAGACTCAACCCGAGCTTGACTGAGGCCCAGTATGAAAAATGCCCGCATTGTTTGGGTATTGGCGCTGTCAGGACGATTGATGCGGCGGCTATTACAGCGCTCCGGGCTTTGGAAGAGGAAGGCATTCGGGGCCGGTCGAAAGAAGTTGTTCTGCAATTGCCCAATGGGGTTGCTATTTACATCCTGAATAACAAGCGCGATCAGCTTGCTGATATTGAAAAACGCTACGGATTTTCTATTCTAATCCGCGTTGATGAGGAGCTCGCACCTTCCCGATTTTTGATTGAACCTGCGAAAACAGACGGAACCGGTAAGGCTGAGGATAAAGCGCAGTCTTCTTCTGATAAAGAAGACGGTGACCGGCAATCTCGGGGCGGACGCCGTCGGGGACGCCGGGGCGGACGCCAGCGTAATAATAAGTTTGAAAAAAACACACCTTCGCAGTCAGCAGAGGGCCAATCGGAAAAAAATAAATCTGTTGCGAAAGAGCCGCCAAAGCAGGGTGAGAGTCAGATAAAAGAAGAAAAAAAGGGAGAGGCAAAGGGCGATAAAAAGCCTCAAAGTAAATCTGACAAGACGGTAAAACCGAGTCCGGTCGAGGAAAAGAAAAAGCAAACCAAGGCTGACTCTGTAAAAAAAGAAGATGATAAAAAGACAGAGGATAAAGTGGATAAAAAAGAAAAAGCTGCGCCTAAGCCGCGTAAGGCAGCGGTAAAAAAAGCGCCTGCTAAAAAGGAGGCCGTAAAAAAAGAAACTGCTAAAAAGGCTGAGCCTTCAAATGACACTGTGCCGCAAAATAAGGATTATGAGGTTGTTAATGAGCAGCCGACCAAAAAGAAAAAAGGCTGGTGGAATAAATTGACGGATTAATAGCCTGACTTTTGTCAGTGCGTTGATGGAATTTAAGAGAAAAAGGCCGGGTTTTCCGGTCTTTTTTTTGTAGTTTGATTTTGGTCGGTTGCAAAAATTGCAAACAATATCAATAAAATTGTTTCAATAATTCACATTGCCTTTACTAAAGTTATGTAAATATAATAAGTAGAGATTTAAAAGTTTCGTTCATTCGAGGCTAAGGGTTTGTCGCCCCGCAGATACAGATAACCCCTTATAAGCATTATCGAGTGGACGATTTGTCCCCCTTAGCCGCCGGGTATTTCCCGGCGGCTTTTTTTATGCCTATAATCAGACCCTGACCCTTGGGGGCTTGCGAATCTAGATTTTGGAAAGGAATTTTTCTATGCGTGTTTTTGTTCTTTCGTTTTTTCTTATGCTTTTTGTCACGGGGTCTGTCTTTGCGCAGGAGGAGAGCGTGACTGAAAATGAAAAGGAGCCTCCCCCGCAAATAACATTGGACAATCCTCATATTAAAATCATGAGTGATAAGGCCAAGGCGCTGGCAGAATTATTAACGACCGAAGAGGCCAAAGCTCTTGGCCACATAAGGGAAAATTTTGGTATTTTGCGTAGCATTGAGGTCGCCCGTGAAAGCGTACAAGAGGCCGTGATTCTCTGTTCTGAAAAAAATCCGGATTTAAAAGAGAGTATAACAACAAGACATGTAAAATGGCGTGATGATATTGGCGCGGTTTTGGATAAACAGGAAGTGTCTTTGGGTGGTTCAATTAACAAGACTCATTTTCAAGACCCTGAGCAAGTTCAGGATTATCTGGATACAATTGATGAGGCCGCCAGATATATTGACACGCAACTTGAAAAGAAAATTGTTACGACCATGGAGGCTTGTAAAGGCCTGATGGAGTCCATGGATAATACGCAGGAGGTTATTCTTGATCTTATTACGGATATGGGCTGGCCGGGTGATAAGGTAGAAGAAGAAACAGAAGAAACAGATACAGAGGAAGAATCCGGGGAACAGACGCCTTGAAAATATTACAGGTGATGGCAGGGGCCGCACATGGCGGCGCTGAAACGGCTTTTGTTGACATGTGTATTGCACTGTCAGAAGCCGGAGAGCAGGTCGAAGTTGCGACCCGGCCCAATCCTTTACGGGTTGGGCGTTTGATGAAGGCCGGGTTGAAGGTTCATGAACTGCGTTTCGGTAGTGCCTGGGATTTGTATACGCCCTTTAAGCTTAAAAAAATCATCTGTAATTTTCAGCCTCATATTGTGCAGACATGGATGTCGCGGGCGGCGCAAAAAACGCCGGGTTGGCACAAAAGCGATAAGATACAACGTTACCTCGTCGTGTCCCGGCTCGGCGGTTATTATAAAGTTAAGCATTTTAAGAATACTGATTATTTCACAACGATTACCCCGGACATTCGGCGCTACTTGATTGAAGGCGATGTGGCGGAAGACAAGGTGCGCCATATTAATAATTTTGCTGAAACGGAAGATGTTATAAATCCGGTTAACAGGGCCGCATTGGACACGCCGAAAAACGCGCCTGTTTTACTCGCATTGGGACGGCTTCATGAGTCCAAGGCATTTGATACTTTGCAACGCGCGATTAAAGATATTCCCGGCGTTTATTTATGGATTGCCGGAGAAGGCCCGCAACGCGCTGAGCTGGAACAGCTTTGCGCCGCGCTTGGTTTGACAGACCGGGTCAGGTTTTTAGGTTGGCGTGATGACCGCGCTGCCTTATTTCAGGCGGCAGATATGTGTGTGTTTTCATCGCGTTATGAGCCTTTTGGCACGGTTTTTGTACAGTCCTGGGCGCAAAAAACGCCGCTTATTACAACTGATGCAGACGGCCCGCGCCAGTATGTCAGGGACAAAGAAGACGGGCTGGTTGTTCCGGTTGATGATGTGAAGGCTTTGAGCGCAGCGATAGAGCGTATAGTTGGTGATTCTGAATTGTCAGAGAGGCTGGTCCTTAACGGTTACAGGCGCTATCAGGAAGAATTTACCAAAGAAAATACGGTACAGTCATATTTATCTTTCTTTCATGAAATCCTTGAAAAAGAAGAGCTTTCCAGCGCGGCTTAGAAATTTTTTGCCAAATTTGCCCTTCTTTAACCATTTATGGCACAATATTGTACATAACTGGAAAAAGCCGATAGAGGGTGTGATTATTTATGAGCGATGATAAGGAGCCTCCCAAAGACCCGATAGATGAATTTGACGCTGTCTCTGATGATGGCGGCCCGCCCGTTCGTATGGTTGGCGCGCATGATGAAAATGAAACGCCGGAGCAGGAAGCGGAGCGTAAAAAACGCGCCAGAGAACAGCTTGACCGTGATGCGGTTACCAAGGCCATGGAGGAAGACAAGGACGCCGAAAAAGCGGGGCAGGATAAAGACGGAAAAAAGGGTGCTGCTGTTGATGATACAGAAGACAGCGAAGAGGAGAAAAACAGCCTCTATGATGTCAGCGGTTTTGGACGTCATGGTATTACCGATAAAGGCGACTACCTCAAATTAAAGGGTAAGGGTAAGAGAGACCCGCGTTCCGGTCAGCGTGAAATTACGGATACGCAGCTTAGGCTGACATTAATGATGGTTGTTCTGAACAAGGGCTGGGGCAAGGACATTACGATATATAGGGGCAGTAATATAGATCCATCCCTGACTTCCAGAGCCAATATTATGCTGCAAAGCGATCCCGCTTTTACAAAGGCATGTCGCGGTTGCGATATTCCTCGTGCCGAGACCACATTGAAAGAAGAGCCGCCGGCTTTTGCGAAAAGTGGGTGGGCTAGATGGACTCACAAGAGAAAATTTGAGGCGCAGCAAAAAACCTTCGCAAGGCAGGATAAGGACGTGACGAAAGAGGTCGTGGATAAGCTGGCCGATAAATTTACGCCCGAGTCAGAGGGGGGGCAGAGCATTCGCGATCGTGTGGCAGAAGTTGAGAATCCGCAAGCTAAAACAACAAAAACCGCAGCACCAGGCCCAGGTTCTTCTGCGGGGGCATAATCTTTTTATTTTTTAGATGACTGGTAATGCAGGCGTTGTAAAAGCAGTGCCAGCAGGATAATCGCGCCTGCCTGATGCAGAGCGGCGAGGGGGACGGAAATCTGTGTCAGCAATGTTGATATGCCCAGTCCGATTTGAACAAATACCATTATGCCCAGCGCCATGTTTTTTGTACGGTACGCAAAAGCAAGGATAGTGAGGCCCGTTACCATCGCCAGCCAGCGATGGGAGAATTGCACCCAGCTTTGTTGCGTTAGAATACTAAGGCGGTCGAAATCTTCCGGCGGGGTAAAGCTGCCATTCATCAGGGGGAAGGAATTATAAATCAGCCCGGCATCCAGCCCGGCGGTAAAAGCGCCCCATATGATGGTGATGGTAAGCAGTAAAAGAGCGCTCCAGCCGTGTAATAAAAGTCTTTGTTTTTTTTCTGCGGCGGATGAGGGAGAAATACCCAGCGCCGTCCACCAGAGCAAGCTAAACAGGACAAGCGCCAACGATAAATGTGCGGCAAGGCGATAATGGCTAACATCTGGCCGGTCGGCCAGCCCGCT
>JAJFGW010000025.1 GCA_021775915.1 Alphaproteobacteria bacterium
CATCCAGCGACGCCGGATGTTCGGTCAACCGAAAACTAAGCGGCGTAATATCAATCTCTAATGTTGCGCGATGCCCGCCGCGCGGTAAAGACACAAGACCAAGCACTGTAATGCTAATATCATGCTGCTCATTAAAGAAATGTCCCGCTTTGTTCAGCGCATCGGCAAAAGCGCCTTCCATACTATCTTCATCATAGCCTTCGACAATAACGCGCCCGCCGCCTTGGCGTTTTTTATCGGCACTCTCCCGCCAGCCACGCAATTCCTCCAAAAGCGCCGCCACCTGCGCGGCATGTGTATCGGCAAAGCGCCTGTTTCCCTCATCATCTGAAGGATCATTACTGATTTTTTCCAGCTCCTCAATCAAAGGATCAATATCATCATGCTGCTCTGTCATTGATCCCTCTTTTCTGTCCGAAACAAATGATGCTCCAGCACATGCATGCCGGCGTCGGCAAAACTCTTCAGCGCCATAAAAATAAAAAGCCCGCCTCCGAACAAACCGCCGAAAATAATCGTGATATGCATCGGAATAATGCGCAGATAAGGATAGCCCATAAGCTCCCCAATATTAGGCTTTTTGTCGCGGAAATCCTTACGCAAATTATGCAGCAGAGAAAAGCCGTGAGAAACAGCAAACCCTGTGACGCACAGCAAAAAAATCTGTATCTGCGCCGGTTCCACCTCATCAAGCGCTAACTCATCCCACAAAAATACGGCATAAACTAAATGGAAAAACCCGTAATGAAATGCAAAAAAACCCGCGATCTGAAACTTAACTGCCGTCGTTTCAGGCACCGGTTTACCGTTCATCAAAAAGTCTTTAGTAGAAAACGCCTTCAGGCTTAAGATACGCAGGACAGCAATAATGCCAATAATAGCGCTCTGCGCCCAGTAAACCCACATAATCTCACCGAGGTCCCAGCCCTGTTTTAAGGCCATAAACATGGCAAAAACATTGCCAAAAAGCAGTCCCCACAGGGACAAATCCTTAAAAACGCGCGGTTGCAATAACTCTGAAACGAGACTCATTTCTAGAGAATACAGGAAAAAGCCCCCCTCTGGAACACACAGCTATTCCTCTATATTAATTTTGCATATTTCTGAAAAATACTATATAGTCCCCCCATAGATTGAAAATTTGGGAGGAAAGCTATGAGTATGATTACAATGGAAGAATTAAAAAGCAGCATGTGCAAATGGCCAATCGGCGATCCGCGCAAAAAGAAAACATTCCTTTTTTGCGGTGCCGGACGCGAAGAAGGCGGCTCCTACTGCGAAGAACACAGCGCCATGTCCCGCCGCGGCTTCAATGCTGCACCCACCACGCAGGAAGACACGACCAAAAAAGCGGCTTAACAACCTGTAACGCTCTTATCTATAATGTAGGATTATCCGCCGCCGTAGCGCTGATAATAGCCGATGTGCAATAAGAGAGCGGTGTTGCTACTATATTACCAAGAGCGATACTACCGGTTGCCATTCTTGTAAACTCACCGGCAAGAGTCCCCAGCACAAAACCGACGCCAAAAGCAGCGGCCATCCGAGGTTTATCGTTTTTGAAGCCGTAATAATTAAAAAATCCTCTAAACAAACCGTCATCAAGAGATATCTTTTCATGCACATTCAAAATAGTGCCGGCCGTTGCCCCAACAAATGCATTGATAGATGCCGGTTCTACGTCATTATAACCAACACCGGCACCAATCACGGCTGTGACCCCCAAATAAAGTTTATCCACTGAGTGAACCGCCTTGTTAAAAAAGTTCCGCAGCATTTTTTCGACCCCTTATTAAATTCTTTCAAGAGCCCTCTTTATAGAACAATATTGCTTATATCAATAAAAGAACCCACTTTTTTACTCTGGCGCTTCAGGCCATGCTTCCTGTAATGTGCTTTTCACAATACAAACAAGGAAAATACATAAATGGCCGCATCGCTTGTGCTTAGTGTTCAGGATGCCAGCATCCGTTATCATGACAAGGTGATCTTTGAAGAGCTCACCTTTAACATCCATGAGGGCAATAAAATTGCGCTGGTGGGGCGTAACGGCGCGGGCAAAACCACGCTCATGCATATTATTACCGGCACGCGCGAACTGGATGAGGGCGAGCGCTGGCAGGAATATGGGACGACCATTGGCTATCTACAGCAGGACATCGTCCCGAAAAAAGGCCAAAAAGTCTTTGATTATATTTTCGAAGAAATCAAAGACGAAGACAAAGCAACCCAGGAATATAAAGTTGAAACGATAGCGGCGGCGCTGCAGCTTGACCTCACGACACAGATGACCATGCTTTCGGGCGGACAGTTGCGCCGGGCGGCGCTCGCGCGGGTTTTGGTGGAGGAGCCCTCCATTTTGCTACTTGATGAGCCAACCAATCATCTTGATCTGGAAGCGATTGAATGGCTGGAGGATTACTTAAAAAGTTGGCGCGGGACATTAATGTGCGTGTCCCATGACCGTACTTTTTTGAACAATGTCACCAACAAAGTCTTCTGGCTGGATCGCGGCACGATCCGCGTTTGCCCTAAAGGATTCTCTTATTTTGAAGAATGGTCTTCAGCGCTTTTGGAACAGGAGGCGCGCGAACTGCAAAACCGCAAACAAAGCGTGGCGCTGGAAGAAAGATGGGCGAACCGAGGTGTCAAAGCACGGGTCAAACGCAACGTGCGCAGGCTGGCCTTGGTGAAGGAAGCGCGGGACAAACTGAAATCAGACCAAAGCGCCTATAACCGCATCGTTTCAAAAATCGAGTTGCAACCGGCAAAAGATATTGAAGCCGCCTCCCGCATTGTCGCCGAATTTTACAACGTGGTTAAAAGCTTTGCTACCGAAGAAGGCCGCACGATAAAAATCCTCGAAAAATTTAACATGCGCATCAAACGCGGTGAGCGTATCGGCATTCTGGGTAAAAACGGTTCCGGAAAAACTACCTTTTTAAAAATGTTGATGAAAGAAATAGAGCCGGACATGGGGCGGGTTAAGCTCGCTAAAACAATAGAGCTTTCCTATTTCGATCAAAAACGTAGCGACCTCAATCCGGACGACACAATGTGGAAAACACTCTGTCCCGGCGGCGGCGATTATGTTGACGTCATGGGCAAGTCGCGCCATGTTTGCGGCTACTTAAAAAACTTCCTGTTCGACCCGCAGCGCGCTCGTGATAAAGTTTCCACCTTATCCGGCGGTGAGAAAAATCGCCTGATGCTGGCCAAGGTGCTGGCCAATCCCGGCAACCTTCTCATTCTCGATGAACCGACCAATGATCTGGATATGGATACACTTGATATGCTGGAAGAAATTCTGGTGAACTATACCGGCACGCTTTTTGTCGTCAGTCATGACCGCGATTTTTTAGACCAGACCGTGACCAAAATAGTCGCCTTTGAAGGGGACGGAAATGTGGAAGGTTACATTGGCGGCTATAGCGATTATCTCGAGGCCTCCGGCAAGCACGACCGTTCGTACAAACCCGCGACACAGGAACGCCCGGAAAAAGCACCGGCAAAACAAAGCACGCTGCCGCCGCCCAAAACAAAACCAAAAAAACTAACTTATAAGCTCGAACATGAACTGGAAAAACTCCCCGCGAAAATGGAAAAGCTTGAAACAGAAATCACCGCGCTCAATACACAACTTGCCGACCCCGATTTTTACCAGCGCGACAAAGACGGCTTCCACGAAACGACAAAAAACTTACAAACCGCCAAAGACTCCCTTGCCCGTAAAGAGCGCAGATGGTTGGAGCTGGAAGACATGAAAACAGAAGTGGCGCAGACTTAAAAAACGCAGAAACAACTTGTGTATATTATGGCATTGCGTTATGTAACCAATAGTCGCTCATAACACTAAACGTAAGGAAGAGCACACGATGGATAAAAAAACAAACAAAGTCCTTGGTATAGGGGCACTTGCAGCTATAGCTGGTTGGGCTTTTTATTCAGCCGCCACCGCCGATCCTAAAGAGTTTTTTGGAGGATGGGCCAAGGCCCCTACAGAAAATAAACAAGAAATTAGTGTTACGGGTACTAAAGAAAACCATACACCCATGCTGGCAAACCTGTTCTCAACATTGGCCTCTAAAATTTTATCGGAGGCACCCAAAAGTGAGCTTAGCAAATATCGTCTGAGACAATTTAACAACTGCCTCGAGAAACAATCTGGCAAATGTAGCATGAAAATTGGCCTAGGCTATGAGCACGTAGCGGGACCACTTTGGAAACCACACCCTTTTGAAAAGGAAGAGCATACGGCAAAACTATATTATCATGTAGAAAACCCCAATGGATCGAGCAGATTTCTAAAAATCTACTAATAGATAATCTGACATAAAATAGAGTAATTTTTACGATTCTATTGTCGAAATCAGCGAAGACTGCTATCACAAATTATCATGAAATTCTTTTTTATTTTTACAGTATTGTTATTTCTAGCCGTGCCCTCCCGCGCGCAAACCCCGTCTTTTCAAATGCCGCTTGATTGCAAACCCGGCGAAAATTGCTGGGTTGTGAACCATGTTGATGTCGACCCGTCAGAGACCGCGCAAGATTTTCGCTGTGGCTCCTTAACTTATAACGACCATCACGGCACTGATTTTGGTATTACCGATCAGGTCACAATGGAAACGGGCATTGATGTTCTGGCCGCCGCAGACGGAAAAGTCCTGCGCGCCCGCGATAAAATAGAAGACAAAATCGTCAGTGCCGAGGAACGCGTAAAAATGCTCGCTGAGAATCGCGGCTGCGGCAATGGTGTATTCATTGATCACGGCGCGGGGTGGCAAACAATTTACTGCCACATGAAAAAAGGCAGTGTTACCGCGAAACCAAACCAGAAAATTAAGGCCGGGCAAAAAATAGGGGAAATAGGACTGTCCGGCATTGCCGAATTTCCCCATGTCCATTTCGGTGTTTTCTTTGAAGGAAACACAATTGACCCCTTTACCGGCGCAGGCGATCAAAAAGGCTGCGGCTTTATAAAAGCGCCGCTATGGAATACCGCGCTTAATCTTGAATATGAGCCCGTCTCCATTTATGCCGCAGGCTTCAAGGCGGGCGTACCGGACTTTGACGCCGTTAAGATTGATACGACCAGCCCCTCAACAATAGCAGCAAACAGCATCGCCTTAACCTTCTGGGGTGCCCTTTACGGCGTTGCCAAAGGTGATCAAATCCATATTGAAATTCGTGACCCCGCAGGCCGAACTTTCGCGCAGCGTGACATTACTCAGGAAAAAGACCGCGCGCGGCAATTTTATTTCATTGGCCGCAAAGTTCATGATAAAGGCCTCGAAAAAGGCACATACACCGGACACGTACAAATAACGCGTAGCCACCCTAACAGCGCAGCTATAGAAAGGCAGAAAAGCCGTACGCTTGTTGTTGAGTAATCACCGTTTACGCCGCAGTAATATATATAAAGCGCCATCGCCGCCATGCTGGGGCCGGGCCTTATGAAACTGCAACACAATCTCACGCAACGGTGTTTCGGCAAGCCAGTCAGGAACGCGCCTTTTTAATACGCCCGGCCTTTCCTGCATCCAGTCTTTATCATCTTTTGCACCGCGACTGCCCTTACCGGTAATCACCAGCACATGACGCCTGCCTTGTTCATAAGAGTTTACAATAAATCTCTCCAGCGCCATACGCGCCTCGTCCTGCGTCATAAAATGCAAGTCAAGCCGCGCTTCAATTGGCATTTTGCCTTGCCTTATACGCTGCGCTGTACGTCCATCCACCTCATACCCGGAAGCCGCCCGCGATTCCGAAGATTTTACCGCAGACACATCTCTCGAGACCTGTTGTGCCGCCCCTGTTTTTTTCTTTTTAGTAGAGGCTCGCTGCTCCGGCGCCGGAGGGGCCTCCTGATCATGAAACGGCTCAATATCACGCGTTACATGCGCCCAAAGCGCACCATCTTCATCATCGCCATTTTCCTTGTCTCCGGACGAACTCATTAAACCCGCTTCACTTTTTTAAAGATTATTTTGCGCTTACCTATACTATCATGGTTATAATTATAAGAGACACAAGCAAAACACATAGAGGTGGATCTTAACTTTGTTAAAACGACTTTCTTATAAATATCTTCTTTCAGGGGCGGTCATTATACTACTTACCCTCATCGCCTTACGGCCTTCCACCGGAGAAGCGCAGGATAAGAGCAAATATTCAGAATCAGAAAATGTGGGCTTTGCTTTCTATAATTTTTCCAAATCCAAACCAGAATTCAAAGACTGGATTACCGATATGGACAACTACAAAAAAGCGCGTCCGGTTGAAAAAATGGAGATGATGCATCAGGAAATATACCGACTGGAAAACGGGTTTTTTAACTACCACCCCGATGAAAATTTAATCTCACTAAACATGGAGGCCCTCGTAAAATCATCAAATTATTTTGCAGAAAGTCAAAAAAAGGGGGCGTTGACGGACGTTAACATTACGCTAGCCGATTTGCCGGAAAACTATTTCCCGTTTTATATCGGAGGTGTCTGGATTGCCGTGGTCATCAAAGATTTTGAAGACTTAACAAACTTCACCTTCACCGGAGATGAATATCAGGAATTCGCAGAAAAACTCAACTTTAACCGCCATGCTTATGCGCTTTCGCAAAAGGTAGGGGTTGATTTCAAGTTGCGGCCCCTATCCGTAGATACATCAGCCCCCATCGAACTGGACGGCATTGAAATGTGGCTGATGCTGGTAGAAATCGGGGAAATGGTCATGTGGCGCAAACACCGCAACGAAAGACAAATATTGCTCACGCACAAAGCCCCCTGGTTTATCACTGAAGGCCACAAGGACCTGTTGAGGCTTTACCGCAATTAAAGCTCAAGGAAAAACAAATGTATTCACGGCTTGATCCCATATTTAAAACACAGTTCCGCCACACCGAAACGCTGGATACGCGGCAGGGCATAAGACGGCAAGATCAGGTTAAAGATAAAAAGAAGAAGTCCGGCAACGATGAAAGCGACAGTGATGACATCGATATGTGGGAAGACAGCACCAGCGTTTCGATCAAAGCGATAAAGGCCTTTTTAGAGCAGCTTGCCGGAGAAACAAAAAAAAGCGCCGGAAAACCGGAGCCTGGCGAAAATATTAAGATTTCTCAAAAAGAAAAATCGATAAGCACCGCAACACCAGCAACCGGCAAACAAAGTGCCGCCCGCGCCGCGCAAGCATACCAAAAGATGCACCGCGCCACCCATACGGAGGAACAACAAGAAATTCCGCAATCCTCGATACCCTCCATCGCACTGCGCCCGGAGGAAATTCGTGTCATTCATAAATTAATTGAAGATCTCGGCACACTTGCCGCACAAAATAAAGACCATCTCACCATCCGCAAAAGCGAAAATTTCCTGCAAAGTCTTGTCGATGCTGTTGAAGCACTAAAGGCGCGCTAGGCTAGTTAGTTTGCCCCCAGCTACCCGAACTACCACAACCTCTTTCATCAACTGGCGGCGTCGGCGGTGTAAAGTTACAGGCCCCGGCAGAATTGAAAAGAGCATCCAGCAAGTCATCAGGATTATCTGTGCGGTAATAAGTGCCACCAGTCCGTTGCGATATTTCCCTCAAATCGTCATTACCGACAATATCAATAACATCGACCTGAATATCTCCATAATCATCCGGATTGTTCTGCATGAACTTGGCGATGTCAATCGGATCGGTGCCATTCGTATTCTTTCCATCAGAAATAATCGTAATTCTGTTTGGACGGTCAGGCTCACCCTTTCCCAACCCATCAGCAAGCGCCAACAGATGGATGCCTAAAGGCGTGGAGTTTCTTGGGCAATAAGATTGTAACTGCGTTTCAAGAGTTGTATTTAACGTATCATCATCCGGTGCTTCATAACCGGCCACAGTGGGATCATCAAAAATAATCTTTTCCAAGCCGTCTGGTGTGTCTCCTATATTTCTCTTTACGTTATTCACATTACTGTATCCGACAAACCCTGTTAGCGATGTCTGTCCAGGCACACTCTCCCGGCTATTATTATAAATTCGTGCCGGCATGACCCGACGCATGGCCCAGCGCGCAACATCTATGCGTGAACATCCAGGCAAAGAATCCGGGCAAGCACCAGAGCTAGCCATACTACCGCTTGAATCAATCAAAAAGGCCGTATCCTTCGGCGTTACAGCACCGGGAACATCCGCGCAATTCACCACCGTCTCGCTCGGCGTATACGCCATACTATGCACAAAGAGATTAGCGTCATTTTCTGATTTACCGACTCTGTTCAAGAATGTGGCATTGGTTCCAAAGTCACAATTTTCACCAGAAGCCAGCGTTGGATCACAGGCTTGTGGATTTTGACCATCAACAGTAAAGGCCCCGTTTCTGTCCCGCCCCATGCTGTAAACAATCTTTACAATATTGCCCCGCGTTGATGTCGCATTATTCCCAGCAGCATCAACAATAGCAATAGCCCCATTGTCCTGCCCCACCGGCGCGCCACCTGCCGCTGCCGTTGCGGTATATTCTTCCGTCACCGCATAAACAAGACGGTGACCGTAACTATCATAGCTATATTTATCCGCGATACCCAGCGTCCGCACCGGCACAGCGCCCGTCCGTACAATCCTGGCATCCCGACCCACCGCAGAAGCAAGCCCCGCACAATTAGCAGCCTCCACGCCATAGCCGCCCGTATCTATTGCCGCAGTAAGAGACGCCGGGCACGGATAACGACCGTTGCGCGCCAAATATTGTTGCATCGCACCTTGCACATAATCCAGCTTTTCATCTGTTTCCGCAGCGGCACTATATGAGTTCCATACATCATAAAGTTTACTGCCTGCCGTCAAAAAAGACCCCATAATCACAATTATCAAAGAAATAGCGACAAGAGACATGCCTTTTTCACACGCCAGCCTTTCACATATTGTCTCGTTTCCCATTGATTTTACTTCCTTTTTCATCTTTTTATCCTGCTTTGCCGCGTAATTACTCACCGTACTTCTATTTTCCCATATTAATTATTAAATAATATTAAACAAAATTAAATAAAATTGTATCTATGATTAAGGTTATAGTAACGAATTAATAGGGTTTTAACCTGATTTTTGCTGAATTTCTAATTTAAAGGAAAGAATAGAAATGCTGAAAAACAAGGGATTTACGCTGGTCGAAGTCGCCATAGTCCTGATTATCGGTGGTCTTTTACTGGCCTCTGCCTCTGCTTTATTAGTGACCTACACAAAGCAGATACAGCTTAACGTAACCAACAAAAGATTAGATTCTATCAACGAAGCCCTGCAGCTCTTCCTCAGTTTAAACGGGCGCTACCCTTGCGCCGCGCCATTAAATGGAGCCCTTGATACGGCCCTTTTTGGTGTAGAAATTGACAATCTTGACTGTGATGGTGCCGCCGATGTTGCCAACCAAACAACAACTGTTGCAGGACGAAATGCCCGCAATGTCAGAATCGGCGCCGTCCCGGTGCGGACGCTAAACTTACCCGATGACTATATCGCCGATGCCTGGGGCGGACGCTTTACCTATGCGGTAACCTCGGCGCTGGCCTCAGACGGCACATATAACCGGGACGAAGGCGGCGTCTTTGTTGTTGATAGCCTTGGAAATGATCTAGTCTCCGACCCAAACCTTCTTCCCGGCCCCACTGGCGGCACAGGGCATTATGTCGTAGTTAGTCATGGCATCAATAATTCAGGCAGCACCGCAGTTGGCGGCGGCGGCACTACCGCCTGCGGCGCAGCAGCCGTTCTTGAAACCGAGAACTGTAATGGTGACGCAACCTTCAGAAGCACGCTTCTTGTCGGAAACGCTATCGGCAACAACCTCTATGATGACGTCGTTAATATCGGCGCGACATCCGCTTTCGGAAACGGAATTCCTTCCGGCGCCGTCATGGCCTTCAATTTGGCGGCTTGTCCCGCCGGATGGGTCAAATTTGTTGAAGCCAATGGCCGCACCATTTTAGGCGATTTCCCCGTTGGCGCCCCCGCCCCGGTCGGCGCCGGCTCACTTACACTGCTTGAAACAGGCGGCGTCCTCGCAAATTCCGTCCCGGATCTGGATACAGGAAACTTAACCATTCTTCCCGATCTTGACATCACATCACTTCCTCCCGCCGCTCCGCCTGGCTCTGGCGTTAATCTACTACAAAGCGACGCGCCTGCTTTTACAGCAACGCCGCTCAACAATGTCCCCGCTTTTGTCGCCCTGCTTTATTGTCAGAAAGCCTAAAAAACAACCCAAATTATGTTTTAAAGGAAAGGATAGAAATGCTAAAAAACAAAGGGTTTACACTCATTGAACTCGCCATAGTCCTGCTTATCGCCGGAGTTTTATTGGCCTCTGCCTCTGCTTTATTACTGACCTATGTGAAGCAATCACAGCTCAGCGTGACCCACAAAAGACTGGATTCTATTGACGAGGCCCTGCAACTTTTTCTAGAGCTAAACGGACGCTATCCTTGCGCCGCGCCATTAAACGCCGCTTTTGGTGCGGCCACTTTCGGCGTAGAAATTGCCAACCTTGATTGTGATGGTGCGGCTGTTGTTGCGAACCAAACAACACAAGTTGTCGGCCGCGGCGCCCGCAATGTCAGAATCGGCGCCGTTCCGGTGCGGACGCTGAACTTACCCGATGACTATATCGCCGACGTCTGGGGTGGGCGTTTTACCTATGCGGTCACCTCGGCGCTGGCTTCAAATGGCACCTACGACAGGACCCAGGGCGCTATTTTCGTTAATGACAGCGGCGCTGGAGCTGCTCCAAACCCTGTTGTCACATTCCCAGTGCCGGGATCGGCTCACTATGTCATAACCAGTCACGGTATCAACAACTCAGGCGCCACTGTACTTGCCGGTGGTGGCGTTGTTGCCTGTACGGCAGGAACGCTTGAAAATGAAAACTGCGACGGTGATGCCACTTTCATGAACACATTGCTTGTGGGAAATGCTGCCGGGGCAAATCTTTATGACGATATTGTCGTTAGCACACTATCCGCTCTCGGAGATCAAGTGCCGCCCTTCGCGGTCATGGCCTTCAACCTAAATGCCTGCCCCAACGGATGGACTCCCTTCGCGGCCGCCAACGGCAGCGCTATTTTCGGAACCTTTGCCGCTGGTGATCCTGCCCCGCCCGGTGCCGGCTCGCTTATACTTCTTCAATCAGGCGGCGTCCTTGCAAATTCCGTCCAGGATTTGGAAACGGGGGTACTAAGCACTATTCCTGATCTTGACATCACATCACTTCCGCCCGGCGGTGGCACAAACTTACTACAAAGCGGCGCTGGCGCTTTTACAGCAACGCCGCTCAACAATGTCCCCGCTTTTGTCGCTCTGCATTATTGCCAGAAAGACCCTCCTGCCCCTTAGGACAGGCGGCGCCTAAAAACCCGCCAGCCGATAACCCGTATCTTCGGTGAGCAAAAAGACCGGTCTGGCCGGGTCTTTTTCAATTTTCCGGCGCAGGCGATAAATATGTGTTTCCAGCGTGTGGGTTTCAATATTCTCCGCATAGCCCCAGACATCTTCCAGCAACTCTGCGTGGGTAATAATTTCACCGCGATGACTACAAAGCTTTAGAAGAATATCGCGCTCTTTTTCCGTCAGACGAATATCGCCGCCATCACCGCCCGCCAGCACAGAATCGTCAGGCATAAAGTGATAAGGGCCAATAACAATCCTGGCGCTGCGTTGCGCCGGCCCCGCCCCGGACAAGTGTTTTTTAATCCGGTCAAGCACAGCGCCCAGCCGCACAGGCCCTTCCTTGCTATCATCAAGCACGGCAGCAACCGGAACGCCGTCCGGCACGTCCTCTATTTTATCAAAAAAAGCCACCGCGTCTATTTTGTGAAGAGACAAAAGACCTTCGAGCAAATGACGAAAAGAGTCATCCGCCACGACAGCAATAATTTCCTTCTTTTGAGCGCTCATAAGCTTCAGATTAGGTCAAAATTGCCGCCACGACAAGTAAACCCCTTGATTCATAAGCGCTTTGTTTTGGCATAAAGCTTGCAAAATAAACCACTATAAGGAGTTTTAAGATGATAGAGGCTGTAAACTCAGGCGAGTCCACCCATAAACAAATCGCCGGAGCAGAAAATAAAAAAGTTCTGTATTGGAAGAAAAACGAGCGCATGGGCGGCATGGTGCCTGTCTGGGGCGTCGACAATACAATCAAAACAGCCAAGACCGACATCGAAGACAAACTCTCACAAGCCACCGCCGGCACACCGGAAGAAGACAGCTTTGAAGCGGCCATGGCCTATGCCGAAACGGACTCTTCTGCATCGCCCTCTGCAGACGAAGAATTCGGCTTCGGCGATTTGGTAGACATGGTAAATCCGCTCCATCACTTACCGCTGGTCGGTTATCTATACCGCGAGATTACCGGCGATGAAATCAAGCCCATCGCTAAAATTATCGGCGATGGTGTTTTTGGCGGTATGGCCGGGGCCGCCGCCGGACTTGTTGATACGGTCATTGAATATGAAACAGGCAAGAGCCTCACCGGCAATGTTCTCGCTCTTGTCACTGACGGACAAAAACCGGACTATCGCAGCAGCGTACCCGATCAACCGGAAAAACGTCTGAACGAAGCCATTAAAAACATAGAAGACAGTCCTCACCAAAACCTGCCCGGCTCTGTCCTCAGCTTTACCGATCTTGGTTATGGCCGGCGCGAAGTAACTGAACGCGTGCAAGCCGCCGATGGCCGCACCGCCGGAACGATGACTCGCAAATATACGCAAATGACCCCGCCGGAAATAATCAGAGAGCCGATTACCCGAATGAAACTCGACCCCCTGCCGCTCATGCTCCTGCGTGAAAAAGAAGGATAGAAATTTAAACGCAAAGTTACACAAAGGACGCCAAGTTTTTTCAGAGCATTTATTTATTAGGCACGGCTTAACTTTGCGTGACCTTGCGAACTTTGCGTTTAATAATCCTACTTATTCTCGCGCCCCAAACAAAGCCGTACCGACTCGCACATACGTCGCGCCCTGCGTAATGGCCTGCTCAAAATCAGCGCTCATCCCCATGCTCAGCTCTTTAAAATCATGCTCATCCGCAAGCTTCTTAAGCAGCGCAAAATGAAGCGCCGCTGCGCCATCTACAGGCGGAATACACATGAGCCCCCGAATATCCAGTCCGCACTCATAGCGGCAATAATCATAGAACTCGGCAACAAACTCCGGCAACACACCCGATTTTTGCGGCTCCTTGCCGGTATTGATCTGAATAAAGCAAGGCAAGTCGCGCTGCTGCTCCGCCATTTCATTGGCCAGTTTAAGCGCCAGTTTCTCGCGGTCCAGTGTTTCAAAACAATCAAACAGCGCAACAGCGTCCTTGACCTTGTTCGTTTGCAGCGGGCCAATGAGATGCAATTTCACATCCGGGTATTCTTTTTTTAAGGGCCCCCAATGGTCTTGTGCCTCCTGTACCCGGTTTTCGCCAAATAGGCGATGCCCGGCTTTTAGTGCGGCCTCTATATTTTCGGTAGACTGCTTTTTACTCACAGCAACAAGATTAACCTCCGCGGGATCACGGTCACAGCTTTGCGCGGCCTTCTCAATTTTTGTACGGATGATTTTAATGTTCTCAGCAATATTATTCATAGCAACCATTCAAACATAGTTGCCTTTCGCGCGAAAGCGGGAATCTGAGGAGACACTACTTTCTTACCGACAAAAGAAAAGAGGCGCAGATCACTCCGCGCCTCTCATCTAATTCTTTTTAAACTTCTAAAAAATTAGAAGTTGATTTGTGTACCAAGCAAGACGCTTGTGGCATCAAAATCAGGATCGCCAGCACCAGCACCAGCTGCCGTAGCACCCGGAAGGTCATGATCGATAACACTGATTGAGCCACGGAAAGTCATGCCAGGGCCGTAAGTGTAAACAACACCAGCTGTCCAGCGATCTGTTTCCAGTTCTTGGGAACCAGCTACACCACTAATACCATCAAGCTCAAGGTCTTGAGAATAGTAAGACGCACCGAGTTTGTATGGACCCGTTGTGTAATCAAGACCAACAACCCATGTTTCGCGATCTGAATTGCCTTCAAGACCCATGTCATCGTCTGTGTAAGCAGCACCAAGACCGAAAGCTTTCCAGTCAAAGTCAACGCCGACATTCCAGACTTCACGATCATCAAGAGAACCAACGACAGGAGCTGCAACAGCTTCTTCCAGTTCGGCATGAGTGTAACCACCACCGAATGTGACGCCAACTTCGTCGAATTGGCCTTCATAACGAGCAGCAACATCATATATCTCACCGTAATCACCCAAAACATCGTCGGTGTTTACGCCCATAGCAGCAGTAATTTCATTAAAACCGATAGGGGACTGATCAGGAGTATAAGAAAAACCAGCCTGGAAGCCATTAAAGACAGGCGTCATATAAGTCAGCTTATTATCAAAGCCAGAGATGGCCTGATCATAATCAAAACGCAGGATGTCAGCAAAAGCAGCACCACCAATAGCACCGGCAGGACCTAAATCACCGGCAGCAAGAGCACCATCACCAGCCAAAGTATAGTTAACCGGAGTGACCCACTGACGAATACCGTCAATGTTTGAATCAGCAGAAGGGGCAGCAACCTGCAACAAATAAGCAGCGCCATCTTCTTTACCAAAATTCACACGACCCCAAGCACCGGAGAAATAAGCGTAAGTTTCTTCAGCGTGGAAATCATCATCAGTGAAAGTAGAACCAGAGCTATCAATATCAGCTTCGATATGCATACCAACTGTCAGGCCGTTATCCAATGTTGTTTCACCGGAAAAGTGAATTTCCGTTTCGCGCAAGATATCAAACGAACGGGCATCTTCCGCACTGGCGTCACCACCAAGATCAACATCTTCCTCCTGATCAAGCCAGGACACATAGCCTTTAAAGTGACCGCCAACGTCAAGTGATACTTGAGCGTTTGCCGGGCTAGCAACAAAAGTCGCAGCCAGAGCAATAGCAGCCGTTCCAAGTAGTAGTTTCTTCATGTCAATTTCTCCAATCACAAAGTAAATTTGACTATTTTTGATAAAATGTATGATTTCTCCAAAAGACTTAGTATTTAAGAGGAACCATACAAAGACATCATTACCAACACAGCAATGACTGCCCCTATTTATACAGCACGGGACTCCCCGGTCAACGCGATTGTGCAAATATGCAACATTTTGTACACGGGCGTTGCATATTTGCCACAGTTGCGCCGTCATTGCGAGCGAAGCGAGGCAATCCAAAGAGCAGAAGACAAAAGAAGAGAATCCGGCCTTGAGCACAAACAAAGAGCGTGCTAGTAAATTGTGATCAATCAAACAAAATGAGGGCTTTAACGGTGCGGCGTAATTTTTACATGACTCTTATAGTAATGACTCTGGCTTTATCGGCCTGCGGTGGCGTGGACAAAGAAGCCAAATACCCATCCGGTATGGACCGCGAAACACAAAGCAGCGCCAATGACATCTATAATGACAGCCCCAGCATTTTCGGCGATGGCGGCTTAAAGGTCTTTGGCCGCGACGATGATGAAGACAACTATAGCGGCCAGGCCGGCATTGGCGTCAACAGCTATCTCTGGCGCGCCTCACTGGACACCGTCTCTTTCATGCCGCTAGCTAGCGCCGATCCGTTTGGCGGCGTAATCCTGACTGACTGGTATACACCACCGGAAACACCCGGCGAACGCTTCAAGCTTAATGTTTTTATTCTGGATCGCCAGCTGCGCTCAGACGGCATTCAGGTTAAAGTTTTCCGGCAAATTAGGCGCGGCACTAACTGGCAGGACAGTAATGTCGCCGACAACACCGCGCGGCAGTTAGAGGATGCGATTTTAACCCGCGCCCGGCAAATGCGCGTTGCCCAAATCGGCCAGATTGAGGATTAACAGCCTGCGGCGTATAAACCACCATGACCCGTTACAATATCAAAGAAACCGAAGAAAAATGGCGCAAACTCTGGTCTGATAAGCATTGCTTTGACGTCACAGAAGACCCTGCGCGTGAGAAATATTACGTGCTCGCCATGCTGCCCTATCCGTCCGGGCGCATTCATGTCGGCCATGTCCGCAACTACACCCTGTCCGATGTTGTTGCCCGGTACCGCAAAGCGCAAGGTTACAACGTGCTGAACCCAATGGGCTGGGACGCACTCGGTCTTCCGGCTGAAAACGCCGCAATGGAGCGCAACACCCACCCGGCGGCATGGACAAACCAGAATATCGCACAAATGAAAGATCAACTCGTTTCCATGGGGCTGGCGATTGACTGGAGCCGCGAAGTTTCGACCTGCGACCCGGATTACTACCGCCACGAACAGAAAATGTTCCTGGACTTCTATAAAAAAGGACTCGCCTACCGCAAAGAATCCGTTGTCAACTGGGACCCGGTTGAAAATACCGTGCTTGCCAATGAACAGGTTGTAGACGGCAAGGGCTGGCGCTCCGGCGTGCCGGTCGAACGCCGCAAACTCAATCAATGGTTCCTTAAGATTACCGATTATGCCGAGGAGCTTCTGGAAGAAGTAGAAAAGCTTGAGCGCTGGCCGGAAAAAGTCCGCACCATGCAGAAAAACTGGATCGGTAAATCGCAAGGCCTAAAGCTTGATTTGGAAATCATAGATTTTGACCAACCCCTTGAAATATTCACCACCCGGCCCGACACAATATTCGGCGCGGCCTTTGCCGCCATAGCGCCCGACCATCCGCTCGCCGAAAAGCTGGCCGGTGACAAAAGTGGATTTGCTGATTTTATTAAAGAATGTCAGGCCACAGGCACCTCCGAAGAAGCTATAGCACAAGCGGAAAAACTCGGCTTTGATACGGGCTACAAAATCCAGCACCCGTTCTTAAAAGACGTACAGCTGCCTTTATATATCGCCAATTTTATCCTGATGGATTACGGTACCGGCGCAATTTACGGCGTCCCCGCCCATGACCAGCGCGACTTTGATTTTGCAAAGAAATACAACTTACCGATCACACCAGTCGTTATTCCCGCCGATCAGGACCTGACAAACATAACAGAAGCCTCCACCGAGCCGGGACTCATGGAAAATTCAGATTTCCTCAACGGTATGGATAATAAATCCGCTATGGCCGAAATTATCAAACGCATTGAGGCAAGTAATAATGGCGAAGGCGTAACTCAATATCGCCTACGCGACTGGGGCGTATCGCGCCAGCGCTACTGGGGCTGTCCGGTGCCCTTTATTCACTGTGAAGAGTGCGGAACATTGCCGGTTCCCGAAACAGACCTGCCGGTAACGCTACCGCAGGACATTAATTACGATGAGCCCGGCAACCCGCTTGACCGCCATCCTAGCTGGAAAAATGTCGCCTGCCCGACCTGCGGCAAGGACGCGCAGCGCGAAACCGACACATTCGATACATTCTTTGAAAGTAGCTGGTATTTCCTGCGCTATCTCGACCCTAAAAACGAGACAACCGGCTTTGATAAAGAAAAAGCCAATTACTGGATGGCAGTTGACCAATATATTGGCGGGGTTGAACATGCGGTGCTGCATTTACTATACGCGCGTTTTTTCACCAAAGCCCTGCGCGATTGCGGCTATCTTGATTGCGGTGAGCCTTTTACCGGTCTGTTTACTCAAGGCATGGTTACGCACGAAACCTATCAGGACAGCAAAGGGGGTTGGCTCTACCCGACCGAGATCACCAAAGAAAAAGACGGCAGTTTTACAAAAACAGACGATAGCAGCGCGGTGACCGTTGGCGCGATCGTTAAAATGTCAAAATCAAAACGTAATACAATCGACCCGCAGGATATTCTCGACACATACGGCGCCGACTCCGCGCGACTGTTTATTCTTTCTGATTCACCGCCCGAGCGCGATCTGGAATGGAGCGAAGCGGGCATCGAAGGCGCATGGCGCTATATCAATAAAATTCACCGCATGGTCTGCGAGGCCGACCTTCCTGCTGCAAACACCGATAAGCCGGGCAGCTTCAGCGACAAAACAACAAGCCTGCGCCGCATCACCCACAAAACAATTACAGAGGTCGCGGGAGACATTGAAGCCTTCCACATGAATAAGTCCGTTGCCCGCATTCGCGAGCTCTCTAACGCGCTTGGCAGCTTTAAACCGCAGGACGAAGCCGATAAATGGGCACTGCGCGAAGGATTTGAAGCTTTGGTAAAGCTTATAAACCCGATGATTCCGCATTTGGCCGAGGAGTTGTGGCAAATTTTGGGGCATGATACAATTCTGGCTGAAGAAAGCTGGCCTGTTTTTGATGAAGCCCTACTGCAAGCTGACAGCGTAACCATCGGCGTACAGGTCAACGGCAAGGTACGCGCCTCGATTACCCTGCCCAAAGATGCTGATAAAAAGATAACCGAAGAAACCGCCCTCGCCGAAGACGGCGTTAAAAAAGCCATAGAAGGCAAAGAAATACGCAAAGTAATTGTCGTGCCGAACAGGATTGTAAATGTCGTTGTGGGTTAAAATGCGGGTCAAAATTTTAAGTGTAGCGCTTATACTCACCCTAAGCGCCTGTGGTTTTGCGCCGCTACACGGCACAAACAGCACAACACAAAACCCCGCCATTGAAACCGGCTTTAATCAGGTCTTCATTGAAAATATTCCTGATCAGGAAGGCCAATATCTGCGTAATGCCCTTATCGACCGTCTTTACAATAGCGGCAGACCAAATAACGCCCGTTATAGACTCAAAATAGAAACCATCGCCGAAAAACACACCAATCTGGACGTAACCAAAAGCTCGGACGCCACCCGCGCGCAAATGCGGCTCAACACGGCCATGACATTAAGCGACCGCACAACAGGCGCAGCGCTACTAAATCGTAAATTAATCAGCATCACCAGCTATAACGTTCTACAAAGCCACTTCACGACGAAAGTTTCCGAAGATAACGCCCGCCGCAACGCGCTCGATGACCTCGCCCGCCAGATTGAACTGCAACTATCGCTCTATTTTAAACGCAAGTAGAACCAACATGAAGCTGGCCTGGAAACAAATTGAACCCTTTATCAAAAGCCCGGACGCAGCAGCCCGCGTCATTCTGGTTTACGGCCCTGATAACGGTTTGATGCGCGAGCGCGCCAAAACCATGGGCAAAACAATCGTCGATGATTTGAACGACCCGTTTAATGCCGTAACCCTTACCGGCGAGCAGCTTACCGAAGACCCTGCAAAATTAATGGACGAGGCCAGCGCTTTATCAATGATGGGCGGCGGACGCCTCATTCGCATTGAAAATGCCGCCGACAAAATCACGCCGCTGCTAAAAGACTACTTACAGGCCCCCAGTGAACAAAACCTGGTCATTTTAGAAGCCGGGGAACTAAGTCCCCGCTCCTCGCTCCGCAAGCTTTGCGAAAAAGAAAAAAATGCCGCCGCTGTGCCTTGTTATGTTGAGGACGAGCGCGATATTGCCGGACTCGTCCGCCGCACTATGAGTGATGAAGGCTATGCCATCGCCGGAGATGCGGTAACATGGCTGGCCTCCTCCATCACCGGTGACCGCGCCCGCGCCCGCAGTGAAATTGAAAAGCTCATCCTCTATATGGGTGCAGAAAAACAAATTACCCTGGGCCATGTTCATGAATGCTGCGGTGAAGCCGGGGCGCAAACAATGGACAATCTGGTTTACAGCGTTGCCGGTAACAACCCGCAAGAAGCGCTCAAAGCCTACACAATTTTGCTCGGCGAAGGCATACCGCCGATTGCCATCCTGCGCGCGCTTCAGAACCATTTTCGCAAGCTGCATCTGACCAAAGCGCGTATCGCCGAGGGCGACACACTGGAATCTGCGATAAAACGCTTAAGCCCGCCGCTTTTCTTCAAAGTCGCCGCCCCCTTTAAAGCACAAGTGAATCGCTGGTCTTTGCCCGCCTTAGAAGGAATCATGACTCGCCTCGCCCTATTAGAGGCCCAAACCAAACGCACCGGCACCCCGGTTGAAACACTATGCGGACAAGCATTGCTGGCGATTAGCAGTAGATAAATTCTTATATCACAGCTCTTCCCTCACCCACTACGCTAACGCCGTTTTACGGCGAAGCTCTATTATACCCTCTCCCACGGGGAGAGGGAGGAACCCGCGAAGTGGGAGGGTGAGGGATTATCATGTAAGAATTTAAGATCGCCAGCCATGTAAGCCAAAAAATTCAAGAAAGTAAAATGTCGCAATCAATAGAAGAAAAGCGATCACGGGTCCATAAAAGAGTATCCGTATTATAGTGCTCAGCCTCATGGCTAAATCACCCGCTCTGTTGCCGTCCCGGGAAGTGAGAGAGACGGTGAAGGACCTCATCGAGCTGATCGAGAGATTTAAAATCAACCTTAAATGTGCCGGCGCCTTTGCCCTTTACATCAATCGTGACCTTCATGCCCAGCGCTGCAGAAATCTCGGATTCCAGCGCCAATGTATCGACATCTTTAGGTGTTTTCTCCTTACGTGTACGTGACGTACGGCCCTGCTTTTCTGCGCTCAGCGTTTCCGCTTCCCGCACGTTAAGTCCTTGACTTACAATTATATTTGCTAACTCTTCAGGATTATCAGTACCAATAAGTGTACGTGCGTGACCGGCACTTAAGCGACCATCGCGAATCATATCGGCCACCTTCCTCGGCAGCGTTAAAAGCCGCACCGTATTGGCAACATGACTACGACTTTTTCCGAGCGCCTTGGCGGCAACCTCCTGCGTATGGCCAAACTCTTCCATCAGCCGCTGGTAACCGCGCGCTTCTTCGATTGCGTTCAAATCCTCGCGCTGGAGATTTTCGATCAGCGCAATTTCCAGCGCATCTTCGTCCCCCAGGCTCTTAATGATAACCGGCACTTCATGGAGCTGCGCCGCCTGCGCCGCGCGCCACCGCCGCTCCCCGGCAACAATTTCATGGATGTCCTGAAAGCCCGGCTTGGGCCGCACGATCAAAGGCTGCAACACGCCATGCTTGGCAATCGATTCGGCGAGCTCGCTTATATTTTCTTCGGAAAAATCATGGCGCGGCTGATAAGTGCCGGGCTCCATCTGGTCAAGCCCCATCATCGTACGCTTAACCCCCGGCGTATGGCCGTCATCACCAGGCTGAGGATAAACGCCCTCCTCGTCCTCAAACAAAGCACCCAAGCCACGCCCAAGACCGCGTTTCTTCGGATCAGGCCCCGCCTCTTCTTGCACTTCTTCTGTTTCGTTATCTTCGCTCATAGGAATAACTTAAGCAGCTTTAGAGGCACGCATCAAGCTTCGTTCGCGCTTGAGCACCTCACCGGCAAGATGAATATAAGCCTGCGCCCCGGAACAATGCATATCATAAACAATAGCTGGCAAACCATAAGACGGTGCCTCCGATACCCGCACATTGCGCGGAATCACCGTTTCATAAACCTTATCACCAAAAAAGCTGCGCACATCATTGGCAACCATGCTGGAAAGATTATTGCGCTTATCATACATCGTCAAAACGACGCCATGAATATCCAGCGTTGAATTATAGTGTTTTTTAACACGCTCAATCGTTTTCACCAGATGGCTGAGCCCTTCCAGAGCATAAAACTCACACTGCAACGGCACCACGACCGAATCGGCAGCAACCAGCGCATTAAGCGTCAAAAGATTAAGCGAAGGCGGACAATCCATGATGATATAATCATAAGGCAGCGGCGCCCGCAGCGCTTCGCGCAAACGATATTCGCGGCGCTCAGCCGTCACCAGCTCAATCTCAGCACCGGACAAATGCACAGAAGACGGCGCGACAGAAAGCCCCGGCACCTTGGTATCCTGCACAACATCAAGCAAATGCGATTCACTAAACAGCACATCGTACATACTCTTACGCAAATCCGAGCGTTTAACACCAAGGCCGGTTGATGCATTGCCCTGCGGATCAAGATCAACCAGCAACACACGCTTACCAACCGCGCACATCGCCGTCGCCAGATTAATTGATGTCGTGGTTTTACCAACCCCGCCTTTCTGATTCGCAATCGCAAAAATGCGCGGCACCTTCGAAACAGTAATAGCTGATGATTTTCTATCTTGCCGCTTTGCAAGCGGATAGCGGGACGGGTACTGGGTCATACTCTCACTCAAAATAAGGGTGTCTGGAAATTTCTCTTATAATGGATACTTATAGGCCGAAGGTCAAGAAAAATGAGCTAAGATACTGACCCAATGTGAAGATTTTCTATTTTCAAAACACAGCCGTCAGGCGCGGTTTTGCTGGGGAAAACCTCAATATCAAAATTATAAATCTCCGCCGCCACCGCAACTTCATCCTGCGCCCTGCCACCCTTTAAAAACAGCATGACAAGGTCAGGATTCGCCGTCGCCCAGGGCAAGCAATAGCCCAGCAACTTATCCAGAGAAGCCAGCGCCCGTGCGGTGACAACAGTGGGGACAATATCACAGCTTACTTTCTCGACTCGCCGACTTAGAACAGTTACCGGCGTCTTTGTTTCACGTGAAACAGTGGATAAAAATGTGCATTTCTTTGTATCAGATTCAATCAGACTCACATCAAGGTCGGGGCGAATCATCGCCAGCACGAGCCCCGGAAACCCGGCGCCGCTACCAAGATCAAAGACAACCGCGCCCTGCGGAATATATGCAGATAATTGCTGCGAATCATCAAAATGGCGGCTTTGCGCCTCATTTAACGTACTGCCGCTCACCAAATTAACGGCTTTCTGCCACTTACGCAGCAGGGCCAGATAATGCGCCATTTTTTCAAGAGAATCAGGCAACTTTTTTCCGCCTAACGTGACGCAGCAGGGCCACAACAGCCGCCGGGGTTATACCGGGAATCCGCCCCGCCGCGCCCAATGTTGCGGGCTGTGCCATTTTCAGCTTTTGCCGCACTTCATTAGACAGGCTTCCGACCGAATCATAATCAAGGTCAGCAGGCAGCTCCAAAGCCTCGTCCTTACGAAAAGCCTGAATATCAGCCTCATGGCGCTCCATATAACCAGCATAAAGCGCGTCACATTCTATTTGCTCGACAACATCGCTCCGAATTTCCTTTAAATCCGGCCAAACACCACAAAGCCGCGCCCAATCAATATCCTGATAACCGAGAAGATCAAAGCCGCTCCGGCGCACGCCATCCTTATTAATCCTGATGCCGCTCTTTTCCAGCTCATTAGGCGTGGCCTGATATGTCCGCACTAACCCCCTGCCGTGCTCAAGAGCATCTGATTTTTCTTTCCAAAACACAGCCCGCTCCGCACCAACACAACCGATTTCCAGCCCTCTATCCGTAAGGCGCTGGTCGGCATTATCGCTGCGCAAACGGAGTCTGTATTCAGCGCGGCTGGTGAACATGCGATAAGGCTCCGGTGCGCCGCGCGTGATCAAATCATCAATCAACACACCGATATAAGCCTCGGCACGATCAAGGATAAAAGGCTTTGTTTCACGTGAAACATTCGCCCCGCCGCCATAATTGCCCGCCTGAAGCGCCGCGTTAATGCCGGCCATCAGCCCCTGTGCTGCCGCCTCCTCATACCCGGTGGTGCCGTTGATCTGCCCCGCTAAATAAAGCCCGGAAATTCGTTTAGATTCAAGCGTTTGCTTCAGATCACGCGGATCGACATAATCATACTCAATCGCATAACCCCACTCAAAAACAGCTGCCCCTTCAAGTCCTTTGATGGTTTTCAGGAGTGCTGCCTGCACGTCAACGGGCAAAGAGGTCGATATGCCGTTCGGATAGACCGTATGATCATCCAGCCCTTCCGGCTCAAGGAAAATCTGGTGCCGGGACTTATCGGCAAAGCGCATGATTTTATCTTCAATAGACGGGCAATAGCGCGGCCCGGTACCTTCGATCTGACCGGAATACACAGCAGAGCGATGAATATTATCAGCAATGATCTTGTGCGTTTTTTCGTTGGTATGAGTAATATGGCAGCAAATTTGCGGTACGGTGATCTTATCATTCATGAACGAGAAAGGCAGCGGCGGATTATCACCCGGCTGCTCATCAAGCACAGACCAATCAATCGTGCGCCCATCCAGCCGGGCAGGGGTGCCTGTTTTAAGCCGCCCGAGCGGAAACTTTAGCCTTTCCAGGGTTTCGGCCAACCCAATCGTCGGTTTTTCGCCCACACGGCCGGCCGGAATCTTCTCTTCACCGCGATGGATCAAACCGCGCAAAAATGTGCCCGTCGTCAGCACAACAGCACCGCAGCTATATTCACGCCCATCCAGCGTTTTAACGCCTTTTACAGCACCGGAATCATCCAAAATCAGATCATCAGCACCGCCTTCAATAAGCTCTAGATTGGGATAGCTCCCCAGAATCTCCTGCATAGCTTCCTTGTAAAGCTTGCGGTCAGCCTGTGCCCGAGGACCGCGCACAGCCGGGCCTTTGGAGCCATTTAGCATCCGGTACTGAATTCCGGCGCGGTCTATCACGCGCCCCATCAGCCCGTCCAGCGCATCAATTTCGCGCACCAGATGCCCCTTACCCAACCCGCCAATCGCAGGGTTACAGGACATCGCACCAATCGTATCAAGCTTATGCGTCAAAAGCGCCGTTTTCGCGCCCATCCGCGCCGCCGCCGCCGCCGCTTCACAGCCCGCATGCCCGCCGCCAACAATAATAATGTCAAAATCTTTATTCATGACGGGCTTTATACCCTGAAACTTTGAAAAAATGCCAGTTATTTCCCGATACAGAAGTCCTTGAAGATCACATCGAGCAAATCCTCAACATCAACGCGGCCTGTAATACGGCCCAAATGGCGCATGGCAAGACGAACATCTTCAGCAACCAGCTCCGGCAATTTGGCTCCCTGCACTCGTTTCAGCGCTACGCGGCACTCATCCAGAGCCTCACGGTGGCGCTGACGGGTGAGAGAAGGGGTTTCGCGAGCACCAATCAATGTCTCAATCTTACCAACCAGCGCCCCTATCAGGTCATCCAGCCCAGCGCCCGTCTTAACAGAGAGGGCAATAGAATCAGCAAGAGGAAGCGCGCCATCATATGAATCACATTTATTAAAAACGGCCAGCGCCGAATCTTCCATAAGCACCTCGGTGTGCTCATCAAGCGCGGGCAGGGCGGTCGCGTCAAAGAGCAACAAGCGAATATCGGCCTGTTGCGCCCGCTCTAAAGCCCGGCGAATGCCCTCGCTTTCGACGACATCCTGCTCTTCGCCCGTCAACTGATCCGGGCGCAAACCGGCCGTGTCCGCCAGAATCACAGGATAACCACCAAGGTCGAGATGAACCTCGATAACATCACGCGTGGTTCCAGCCTGCGCCGAGACAATCGCCACATCGCGCTGCGCCAGGCTATTCACCAGTGAGGACTTCCCGGCATTGGGCGCACCAATCACAGCGACATGAAGCCCATCACGCAGCCGCTCTCCGCGCCGATTATCGTCCAGATGGGTGCTGATTTCCTCTATCAAAGACTCAATCACGGGCATAACCTGCGGCGCGATCCCGTCCGGCATATCCTCATCCGGGAACTCAAGATCAGCCTCCAGATGGGCAAGCGTCTTTTTAAGCTCGCCGCCCCAACGCTCATAGATTTTGGAAAGGCCGCGCTCAAGCTGAGACAAGGCCTGCGCTTTTTGCAACGAAGTCTCGGCATCAATCAAATCGGCAATCGCTTCGGCCTCAGTAAGGTCAAGCTTGCCATTTTCAAAGGCGCGGCGGGTAAACTCACCCGGCTGCGCTAGACGGTGATTATCTTGCCGGGAGAGCACCGCCAGCATTTGACGAACAATCGCCATACCGCCATGAAGATAGTACTCAGCCACATCTTCGCCGGTAAAGCTTTTCGGTCCCTTAAAAGGAAGCGCGACGCCATGGTCAATTGTTTCACGTGAAACAGGGTCAATGAAAGTACGATAGGCTGCCCCGCGCGGCGCGAACTCTGCACCGTCAGTAATCTTCGAAAGGCTGTCAAATGCCGCCGGGCCGGAGACCCGAACAACAGCCACGCCGCCTTTACCAGCGGGGCTTGCGAGGGCATAAATTGTATCGTTCATGACATGCCTATCTGTTTTTTGTCATTCTAGTACCAGATTACACAGATAAAAGACAAACATTTATCTTGACAATATGTAAACTTACTTGTTAAGGTGCGGCAGATTTAAAAGACAACCATGGAGATAATTATGACCGCAATGGAAGAAAAAACCGAGGAATTTCGGGGCCAAATGAAGATGCTAATAGCTGGAACCGCAGCAGACATGAAGGAGACCTTTCATATCGTGGCAGAACAAGTCACAGCCACGCCAACAGAAGACATAGTTGCCGAGTTTGCACATGGCCTGAAGGCAGAAAATGGCGCCCTACGTACCGCTACCGTCTATCTCATCGGCGCCCTTGGTGAAGAATACGGCACGCTCTCAATGATTAATGCCCTGACAGATGCTCTGAGCGACAAAAAAGTAGACCCGCGCATTCGCGAAACAGCCGCGCACTGGCTTGGAAAAATTGGCAACGAGCACAAAATCTCTATGGGCTTGATTCACGCCTCCATGGCACAGGCCCTGAGAACAGAAACCGACGGAAACACAATAAACGCCCTCATTGCCAGCCTTGAAAGCTTTCAACAGGCCCATATGGATGGGATGCAAGCACAGGCAACCGCAAAAATCGCTCCGCCACCGCAACCACGCTAAACATTACTTCTTACCCGAAGCGGCAGGGGGCGGCGGCGCGGCCCCCATTTGCGCCCAGAACATTTTCTGCATATCGCCCAGACCGTCCATAGTCAACGGCATCCAGCTTTTCATGAATTCTGCCGGGTCGAGATTTTGAATATTATCCAGCATCTTCTGTTCCAGCTCTTTCATCATTTTATCCTGCAACGGCGCTAAATTTGGCAAACCAATAAACTGGCGCGCCTCTTCCGGCGTGCAATCGACATCAACGGTAAATTTCATAACTTCTCCATAACTTAAAGGATTACAAGCGGTTAACCGGCCCCCTTTCCACAAAGGCAGGTAGATTGTAGAACGTTATAAAGAGATATGGAACCCTTCGCAAAAACCGCGTATTACTTTATGCAAGCAATTTAAGCTGATTTACGGGAGGGAAGCTATGACTTTAGAAAATCAAACAGAAGACGTGCTAGCCATTGAAGCAATTCGTGAAGCAATGAATATGCTTATGCACGAAACAAGCGCGGACATAGGTGATGAGGAAAAAGCAAAGCAAGTGAGAGAAACACTAACCGATGCCTTTTTCCGTGCCACGAGATATGTGTCTCGCAATAAAACCCAGGCAGGGCTTGATCAGATAATCCGCGGCCTGGATGCAAAGGAACCTGAAATACGCTCAATGGCAATACACACGATAGGGGGGATAGCGTATAACGAAGTCTACAGAAAAACGGCGGTCACCGCTCTTATAAAAACCATGAAAACCGACAAGGAAATCAACCTGCGCCGCGAAGCGCTGGACAATCTTATTAGCCTCGGCGCGGAACATGATTTAGTCATTCTCGAATTAGGTGACACCTTCGTTGAAATCCTGCGCGGCGAACACGAAACTTACGATGAAGACAACGATAAGCAACATGAATTACTGGAGATGCTCTATGAAGCTGGTATAGCACGTGCATCAATTGCCAAAACGATTGTCAATATTCTTGCGCAGACGCTGAACAACAAAGACAGCCATATAAGATCACGGACAATAGATATAATCGGCAGTATTGGTGCAAACCATGAGAACAGCGCACTCTCGGCAGCCAAAGCTCTGGCAAAAGTAAAAGATAACAAGAGTGCTGCGGCAACAATAAACATTATCAAGATTGCTGGGCTATATCAGGAATCAGAAGAAGTGGCAGCCCACGCTCTGAAAGAAACCCTGGAAAACAACGATAGCATAAGAACGCGCGTAGAAGCAGCATATGGGCTGGGCATAGTCTGCGCAAAAATACCGGACGGCGATCCGATCGTCACTCTGGCTAGCGACACCCTGATAAAAGTGCTGGACGACGAAAGCTATGATGTGCGGACACAAGCAATTTACGGGCTAGGGGCAATTGGACGCGGGCACCAATCCATGATCACCGCGATTACTAACGGCCTTAAACAGAGACTAAAAAATGAACCGGATAAATATATCGTGGAAAAACTTACCGGCACCCTTGGAACGATTAAAAAATCACAGCCGAACAATACCCAACCGCCCGTTAACAAAATTCTGCGAACACAACTGGATAAAATTCGCGAACAGGCCAGTAAAATTCCGGAACCAGTAAAGATACACAGACCGGAAAAAGTTCTATTTCCCAGCCTATAATCTCATCAAGGAGCAGGGGGAGTCTATGTGTAAAGAAATCCAAAAGACAAGGGGCGTGACCAAGCAGTGAGCGAAGAACCAAAAGCACCCGTCACAGAAGAAAAAGAAGAAATCGACCCGGCCCTTCTCGAAAAAGCGCTGGAAGATTTCAGAGCGCTCATAAAAGGCAACGGTCTGAAACCGGACAGCTTAAAATTAAAAGGGTTTGAAGGAGAAGTCATTAATTTTGAAGCTTACGGCATTTTCAAAATTGAAGCGTCCATCAACGAAAAACGTGTCGCCGGGCGCGAACGCGGCGAACAATCCGGATCACAAACGGACGCAAAGCAAAAAATAAATACCATGATCGAGACAATAACACTCGATAGGGAAGTTAAAAAACTCACCGTAAATTTACTGGAAAAAAGACAAGACCTGGGCTTTGGCATTAACAACCAACTCATTAAACTGGAGCGCCTTAATAAGAAATTTGTTATTCATGAACCATGCCCCTCTTGTGATGCCAGCGGCAAGATTGTATGCAAAAACTGCCGCGGCAAAAAACTAATCACCTGCGTAAAATGTCAAGGTCAGCGCGACATACAGTGCCACAACTGCCACGGAGCGCAATTTATCAACTCACCGCAGGGAGAACGCCAGCAATGCACCTATTGTCATGGTCGAGGCCAGATAAGCTGCGAACTATGCCGGCAAAGCGGTGAGGTCTCCTGCCCCAAATGCAAAGCAACCGGCAGGATGGTCTGCCACGATTGTTCGTCCACCGGCTGGCACAGTCACGTTTTCAATGTGTCCTTGCAAGCCAAAGGAAAATTTGATTTTGATCGAGAAAATCTACCGGAAGAAGTTCCGGCGCTAATAGATGAATACGGCCCCAAAATGCTAACCGAAAAACATGCGCAAATAAGAATTATCGAAGACAGCCGCAAAGACGAAGAAATGGACATGCGTAGCGAAGCTGACGAATATATCGTGCCCTATCATGTAAAATTACCATGGGGTGACATAGGCTTTTCCGTTAAAGATAAAGCCATAAAGGGTAAATTATTTGGCTTTAATGCGCTCCTTATAGACATACCGCCCCTTCTTGAAAAAATAATAGGCAAGAGCCTGCGATTGCTAGACCAAGCCGCGCAAGGACAAGGCAATGTAGCAGTACATATCGGCAACGCCATCCGCGCCCGCGCCATAGGAGAGACTTTTCTGAGCACCCTCTCTAACCCGCCGCCAAAAGCGCTTATTATAATGCAGGAGCGTTACCCTTACGGCATCAAGGAAACAACGCTAAAAAAAATGATAACGAATGCCGGCGCAGCACTAAAACATCTGACAAAAAAACCACGGCAAAAAGGACTGGGCTTTGGCATCGCCATCGCTGCGCTTTTTTATATGGCCTATTTTATGGGGCCGCTACGTAGCCTTATCATAGGAAAAATCACAACAACACTGCCTGATATAATCCCCGATAGCGGCGCGATTATAATTAGCGGCGTAATTGTCACGGCTGCCATACAAATAAATGTCAGCAACGCTCTAAAACGAGCGCTGGATAAGCTTCCAAGCAAAAGCAGTAAAACAAAAATTGCGCCAAAGTTACAGCAAAGCGCCCTATGGGGATTCCCGGCCGCCATGGCACTCTTCATCCTGATTCTTGTCCTGACCATCACCACAGGAACAGAAGTGCCGGCATGGTACCGGCAAATTTCAGGGTAAAAATTACGAAGGTACGGGCTCGAACCTGACAAGGCGCGTAGATATTTTAATATCGAATTTACGGTCCAAAAAACGGGCGCCATCCGTAAATTTTTGATTATGCACGAGGAACGGTCTGTTAGCGTGCTCTGTGCACGACCAATACCAATTGGAATCATCCGCATCACGGTTCTTCACCGCCAAAGAATTCTCCGGCCTAAAAACATCCCGGTTCTCATAAATATTTTCGGCCAGTATCTCTGCCGGCGGAATAACCCATCCCCCTTTATAATTACCAGCCCTAAGCGCCTCATAAAACGCGCCATCCGGTGTCTGATTTTTGACCTCGTGGTCAAATCCGTCATGACCGTGATACCCTTGCAGGCGGGCAACGCGTTCCACAGCCTCACTAAACGTCAGCAACAGCCTGTGATCAGAATCATCTTTTAAATCCTCCAGCGCGGCAAAAACATTAAAAATATCTCCGAGGCTATTGCCCTTTTTGTCTCTTGGCTTCCAAACGCCAATATAAATACCCTTGCCTTTTACAAGCTCTCCAATTTCAAAAGCCATTGCTTAAATCCTCACCGTCTTTAGACCTGCCAGGATCATATCCAAAACCATGCAAACTTTAAACAAAAAAGGGAAACCGCCCTGCATTGCGCAGGGCGGTTACGGAGGTTTCCAGCAAGGGTACTGAGAACAAACAGCAAATTAATATTAACGCGCCCAGCGCCAATCAGACAGGGCCTTTAAAGCCTGGTCATTTTTGCAACGGCGATACTCAGCGACAGCCATAGCCTGGATGCCGCTTTCATTGCGCGGTTGCCAAATATCGAACCTGACGGCTCTATTCTGCTTTCTGGACGATGATCTTTCTTTAGGGCCAAGGGCAAATCGCACCCCAAAGACAAGACCTATTGCTGCTGCTTTTTTGGCAGAGCGCCGATCCCGGTCCGTAGCAGAAGGAGGACTGCTAAAGTGGCGAACAGATTTGAGAAGAGGAAGACATGAATCTTCTTTCTCCTGAACCGGGGGAGGAGTTGAAAGGATTGAAAGCTTTGCTTCATCGACATCAATCACAGATGAAGAGCTACTAAGTTCTACGGACCATGCCGGGCCGCTTGTGACAAAAAGACCAACGCACATGATAAAAGCGGCCAGAGCTAATACTGCATTGCGACGGCGCACGGCCAAATTCCGTTTATTTTGATAAACATTCATAATCTTTCCCACCCAAATATTTTGTATATAGATTTCAACTTAAATAAAATATGGCTGCGGACCATATAGTTTTAGCCTACCCCTAATTTGTGATTATGGCAAATTAAATCGTTTCGACTTTAGGAGGTAAGTCACTAAAAAATAAGGATAATTTTAAATATTTTTGTGAGTTATTTCACGGAAATTTTGTCTGTTTTGAATGCGTCGAAACACAAAAAGAGTTTTTCTCTTTAAATTCAGGCCACTATGCAGCCCGAACAACAATCAATAATGAAAGAGTTTTTCGAACTCGTCATGGACAAGATCCATTTCCTGATCAAGCGTCTCCAAAACCGTTTGTTCTTCGCGAACAAAAAATTCGTTATAGCCTGACCCTAAAAAACCCTGCCATGAAGATTTATAGAGGCATTTTTCTTTTCTTTTTTTGATGGCTTGGAAACGATAACGAAAATTTAAACCTGCGGACCGCACATCAAAACTACCGGCGTCAGACAAGCTAAATCCGTCCATGGCAAGCCTTAACCCTACTCTGGATTGTCCATCAGAAAAATTATAGGCAACGAGTTCCTTGCGATCAAAGCGGTCTTTTAAACGGCAATGGCCAGGCGGAGAGTCATTTTTATAAGATAGTTCTTTATTATAAGAAGACCGTCTTCCAGCAGCGGGAGTAATTTCATTAAGAACCGATGGCCTTTGCTCCCCGTAAACGCCGTTTCGTACAATAATTGTTCCGGTATCTTTCTGATTTAAGCGCGCCTGATGAAGGTCTCCACTGCTACTACAGGCCGCCAATGTAAATATAACTCCTAAAGCCGCACAAAACGCCCCAATTTTCATTTCATTTTCCCATTAAATAAAATTTATCGCTTATTTGATTCAAATTGTAGCGAAGCGGCGTTAATAAATTGTGAATCGGGAATAAAAAAATTATAGCCATAGCCAAATCTAAAATAATTGGAACGCCCGGATAAGCCGGGTGATGGCATCAGTTGGTATGAGGAATATCAGTATTACTGATTCATTGAGCTATAGAAGTCTTCGTTAGTTTTTGTATGCTTAAGTTTCTCAATCAGGAACTCAACAGCATCGACCGTACCCATCGGAGTAAGAATACGGCGCAAGACCCACATTTTCTGCAAGTCTTTACCAACGAGAAGCTCTTCTTTACGTGTGCCTGATTTCTGAATATCAATCGCCGGGAAGACGCGCTTATCAGAAATTTTACGATCAAGAACAATCTCGGCATTACCCGTGCCTTTAAACTCTTCAAAGATCACTTCGTCCATACGGCTGCCCGTATCAACCAATGCTGTGGCAACAATAGTAAGCGAGCCGCCTTGTTCAATATTACGTGCCGCACCAAAGAAACGTTTGGGGCGCTGCAGGGCGTTAGCATCAACACCACCGGTTAGAACCTTACCCGAGGACGGCACAACAGTATTATAAGCCCGCGCCAAACGCGTAATAGAATCAAGCAGAATAATAACATCGCGCTTTTGCTCAACCAAACGCTTGGCCTTCTCCATGACCATCTCGGCAACTTGCACATGGCGCGTTGCCGGCTCATCAAAGGTCGAGGAAATAACTTCTCCGCGCACAGAGCGCGCCATATCGGTTACCTCTTCCGGGCGCTCATCAATCAGCAGAACAATCAAATAAGCTTCCGGGTGATTCTCGGCAATGGAAGACGCTATGTCTTGCATGATAACGGTTTTACCGGTTCGTGGCTGCGCGACAATCAGGGCGCGCTGACCAAAACCAATTGGCGCGACAAGCTCAATAATCCGCTGTGTCATGCCTTTTTTATTAGTGGGGTCGGGAACCTCAAGGTTTATTTTACGGTCCGGATAAAGCGGCGTTAAGTTATCAAAATTAATACGGTGCCTGATTTTATCAGGGGTCTCGTTATTAATTGAACCAACCCGCAGCAGCGCAAAATAACGTTCAGAATCTTTTGGTGCGCGAATTTCGCCTTCAATAATATCACCCGTACGCAAACCAAAGCGGCGCACTTGTGATGGCGATACATAAATATCATCAGGGCCCGGCAAGTAATTTTCTTCCGGGCTACGCAAAAAGCCGAAGCCGTCCTGTAGAACCTCAAGAACACCGGTGCCGGTAATAGGCACACCCTGATCCGCGAGCTCTTTCAAAATCGCAAACATCATGTCTTGTTTGCGTAAATTACTACAATTCTCAATGCCTAACTCTTCTGCAAATGCCAGAAGTTCTGCCGGGGAACGTGTTTTAAGTTCCTGCAAATTCATGAGATATGCTTCTTTTTCAGTTTCTGAATCCTGGGTGCTCTGAGGGGACAATGTTTTTTCCGTGATGTTGTTATTTGCTATAAATGTCTTGTTTTCAGCAGGGCTAAATGAAGCTATTCTACTCGCGGCCTGCGCCCGCTCTTTATAAAAATTCCAGATTTTTGTGGAGTTTTCTTCCAAAAGACAATCGTTTTATAACTAACCCCATAAAAAGAGTCAAGAAATTCTGTCAAGAAAATTTTACTTAAAAGGGCTTGGTTATCACCATGAAGACAATAATAACCATTAAAGCCGTCGGTACCTCGTTCCACATCTTGTAAAATTTGGCCGATTTTTCGTTTTCATCACGCTCAAATGTCTTACGCCAGCGCCCATATACGTGGTGAAGCACGGTCATAAGCACAACACAGGCCAGCTTAACATGCATCCAGCCGCCTTCCAGCAAGGCCGGGTTTCCCCAAAGCATCAAAAGCCCAAATACCCAGACCGCAACCATCGCCGGATTCATAATAAAGCGCAGTAATTTACGCTCCATGACTTTAAAAACCTCGCTTTTGTCCGAGCCTTTCTCCGAATCGGCGTGATAAACGAATAAACGCGGCAAATATAACATCCCCGCCATCCATGAAATGACGGCAATGACGTGGAGGGCTTCAAAAATATAGTGATTCTGCGCGATAAAACTAGACATATTTAGACCATCCTTTGCTATTAGCTTGCGTAAATATGAAGCAAAAACAATCGAATGTGAAGATAGAGGATTTTTGTTGACATAAAATTAGGATTACGTTAAATTGCGCCTTCATTTATCTGACTACACAAGACTGAAAAAATAAAATGGACGCTATAAAGAAAAATAAAGTAAATAATGCGGCAAACTGGATTCTTGGTACTGCTGTCGGTACTGGCGCTGCCGGCGTGGCTACCATGGGATTAACCAGCGGTACTGTTGGTTTTATCGTTGGTTTTACCGGTCTTTGTGTTACCCCCTTTGCTCTTGGTACCATTTGTGCCATTAACGATAATGCCAATAAAGAGCTTAATCTTAAAAAAGTATTCTCCGGCGCTGTTCTTAGTTTCCCAACGGCATTAGTACTTATATTCGGCTTACAGGCTTTTCAGAATGCGTCAAACAAAAATCATAATCATATTCCAATTAACGAGCTAATCAACAAAGCGCAAGAATTGCCAAACACTGCAAAAGTAAACGATCTTAGTTATAAAATCCCTGCCGGACCGAAATAACACCGATCAAATTCTGCCGGGCATTGACGGTCACAAGAATGGTTTATGCGGTTTTTAACCATGGTCGCCAAGCCTTTGATAAAAGCGGGCGCAGTGCTGACGGTGGGCACGCGGGCAAAATAAGGCACGCCGGACTGCTGCGCTAATTCCTTATATTCAATTTCGATTTCTACAAGTGTCTCAACATGCTCATTAACAAAAGCGTGCGGATAAATAAGAAGCGGCACGTTATCGGCCCCAGCTGTCATTACGACCTCGCTTGTTGCCGGGCCTATCCATTTTTTCGGGCCCACCCGACTCTGATAACACATCACCCAGTCAAGCATCGGAATATCCATTTCTTTTATGATCGCGGCAGCGGTTTGCTCACACTGCCACTGATAAGGGTCGCCGCCTTTAATCACGTCTTCAGGCAGGCCATGCGCGGAAAACAAAATACGTGGCAGCGGTAAATCTTTGCTGGATGTTTCTTCAAGGGCCTGTTCATAGGCTTGCCTTATGTTTTTGGCAGAGGCCTTTATAAAACCGCTATCTAGCGGATAACAACAAATTTCAGATGTTGGAATATTCAAATCTGCAGCAAATTGATTCCAGTTTTCAAAAGATGAGTGTGTCGTTGTCGTTGAAAACTGAGGATAGAGCGGTAGCAAAATAATTTGGTCAGGATCGTAGTCTTTTACCTCTTGTACGACTTGCTCCGCCATAGGATGCCAATAGCGCATACAGGTAAAAACTTTAAACTCTTCGCCTAACTCTTTTTCCAGCGCCCCCGCCTGTTTTTTTGTATTTTCCAGTAACGGAGATTTACCGCCAAGCATGGCGTAACTAGAACCGGCCTCATTTTTAGAACGGCGGCGCGAGATAAAATTAGCAAGGATCCAGCGCAAAAAAAACGGCAGACGAATAATGTTTTTATCCATGAAAAAATTGAGCAAAAACGGGCGAATCGATTCAGTACAATCCGGGCCACCAAGATTAAAAAGCACAACAGCTATTTTCTTTTTTTCGCCCATTTTATTCCGGCTCCATTTCAATTTTAGTCAGCCCCGCTTTTCTTATTGGTATAAAAAAGTAAAACGATGAGCAAATAACAATGGCACCAAAAAAGTTTTGCCATACTGTCATTTGTTCTCCAAATATCAAAATAGCTAAAATATTAAGTAGCACTGGTTTTGTTGCTATAATAGCCTCATATTGCGACAACTTAACAATTCTCATACCCCAAAATAAAAACAATGGGACTAAACAAGCGCCTAAAACAGCAGTAGCCAAAGCACTCATAACAAGAATTTGATCCACCTCAAACAAAAGTCCAAAACTTTTCCAATAAAAGAAAATAACAAAAGCAAAAAAGGCAAAATGGGCAAAATGACGTAAAAATATAATCTTCTCCGGATGAATATCTTTATAGGCAAGTTTCTTCCTGGAAATTGATTCCATAGCAGAGCCAACACAAGACAAAAGGCCAATAATAATACCAAGTCCCAATTCTGTATTGTTGCCGGCAAGAGCAAAAAATAACAAAGCCACAAAGCCAACAATAATAGAAATAATTTTATCGAAAGAAAAACGATCATCCATAAAAATATAAGCATAGGTAATAATCATGGCGCGAGAAAAAACAAAGACAATGGCGGTCACACCAATCCCGACAAGATAGAGTGAATAAAACCACATAACATTACTAAACAAAGCACCGCCAACATAAAGATATATTAAATATTTATGTTCCTTAACTTTATTCCATGTTTTTTCTAATACTCTTCTGCCAGTCCAAAAAGCAAAAAAGCCCATGAAAAAACTGCCAAAAAAATAAAATAAGAATATAAAAACCAAAGGATTAGCAGAATGAAGAAATTTCGTGAAAACAAGCCATTCCAATATATTTGCAGCATAAGCACTAAAAATCCAGATCATAGCTGTTGCCCGTAATCTCTGATTATTTCCGCCAATTGCTCAACATGCTCCGGCGGTGTTTCCTTGATGATGCCATGACCAAGATTAAATATAAACGGCCCGTCAGAAAGCGCGTTTATAATTTTTTCTGCTGATTGTTTCAAAGCATCTCCCCCGGTAAGCAAGCAAACAGGATCAAGATTCCCCTGCACCGGTAATGCTTTTTGCAGCGTTTTTGCAAAATCCATTGGTACTCCCGAATCAAGACCAAGCGCGGCAACACCAGTTTCGTTTGCGTAGTTTTGATATAAAACTCCCGCACCTTTTGGAAAACCAATGATGGGAATATCCGGGTATTTTTCATTCAGCTCCCGAACAATTTTTACTGTTGGCTCAATAACCCAGCGCTTAAACTGATCTTCATCCAGCGCCCCGGCCCAACTATCAAAAATTTGCAGTACCTCGGCGCCAGCTTCAATCTGTCGTCCGAGATAATGAATTGTGGTGTTAGTTATCAAATCAATCAATTTTGCAAAGCCATCCGGATCGCTATAGGCCCATTTTTTCGTATTTGAAAAGTCACGGCTACTGCCGCCTTCAACCATGTAGGTTGCAACTGTCCATGGCGCTCCGGCAAATCCGATAAGCGCTGTTTCATGAAAATTCTCCGCTTTCATCTGCTGGCGAATACCGGCAACCGCTTCGTAAACCGGTTCCAGAACCTCATCGTTGAATTTTAATTTTGAAAGCGAATCAAGATCACGGATCGGATTAAGTTTTGGCCCTTCGCCTGTAACAAACTCAAGATTTTGGCCTAGCGCATGAGGAACAACCAGAATATCAGAAAATAAAATCGCTGCGTCCATGCCATAGCGCCGCAAGGGTTGCATGGTAACCTCGATAGCAAAGTCAGGGTTATAGGCCAAATCAAGAAAACTGCCCGCTTTGGCTCTCAGCTCTTTGTATTCGGGTAAATAGCGCCCTGCCTGCCGCATAAGCCAAAAGGGCGTACGAGCAATTGCCTCACCGTGCAATGCAGACAATAACGGTTTGTTTGTCCGGTCTTCCTGCTGTTTATTTTTAACAATATTTTTCATCATGACCCACGCATAAAAGCAGATCTAATATACTTTAAAAAGAAATATTAATTAGATAGTAGATAGTAGTAGTACCCTGTGAATAAGGAGGATTAGTTTTTATCCTATGATTCGTTCACAATATGATTTCAGTTGTATGTGTTTATTTTCTGCCGAGTCGTTTATTAGTATCCACTTATTCATGTATCCCAAAAAAAATGATTCACACAGGGAATGACTCATAGGGATATTATTTTGATGAAATGGGGAAAAGTTTCATCCCCGATTTGCTCTAAATGTTTAGGTGGTGATATCCACATAGTTATAAATATAAAAATGTCGAATCGAGTCCCCATATATAATAAGGTAGAATCGTTATGTTTGAAGAAGCTTTTATAAGGTTAGATGCGCAGGAATGCGAAACGGTGCTGGGGGATATAAATCCGGCGCTGGAAGGCGGCGATTTTGATTCGGGAAGTGTAACAATACTGGGGCAGGAGCTTTCTTTTTATCCTGGTTACCGTTTTCTGGATATGGCTGATTATGAGGTGACGCCTCATTTCCGCAAATTTGTTATCTATAAGCCGGGCGCTGTTATTGTGCTTGATTGGACCAACAAGCCTTTGTATGAGCTTAATAATAAAGCCCCGCTTGAGCTGACCAAAGAAACAATTGCTGATTATGTACGATTTTTTTTCACTTATGTACGTGGGCCGCACGGAAAATTCTCTATCATTGAAACTGTCGATGATATTAGCTGGAGCGAAGAGCCGCCGCCTGCCGCCCGTAAGTCTCTCGGTAAAATGTTACAGCCTGTAATGATTAACGGCAAAAATGGCGACAATTCTTTTCATTTAACGGCCTGCCTGATGTTTAAGGGGACGCTTTATAAAGCCAGTATTTTTGTGACTAAAGACGGTCGAATCACTGTATCAGATGAAGAAATCATTATTGATGATATGCCTGTGGCAGATGACATATTCGGTCAATAAGTCTCCTTATTTTAGGGTTATCTTAATTTCCCTTTAAGTCCTTGTTAACACAACAGGAATTTTCCCACATAAATTCTAAAATAGTGCGTTTTAGCAATAAAGCGTTAACTAAGTTTGGCGCATAATAAACTCATAGCCGCGTAAAACGCGCGGGATTCTGGGGAAATCTGCTCCTTAGCTAAGAATAAGCGCAGGCAGCACAAAACGGTTCGGGTTCTTAATCTTATGAGTGATATAACAGACAATATTTTTAATTTTGATGCAGGGCATTCTGCTGCTTGCCGGGTTGCTTACGTTATTGGCGACCAGCAACCCGTGAGATGTTCAATTGTTAGTGACCAGCCTCTATTTTATATGGATTTTGAGGGTGACCTTGATATTGAAGAGGAATATGGCGAAAGCTTTGATTTCACAGAGATTGAAGAGGGCGTTGCTGCGCTTAAGGAAAGAGTCACTGATTTGGAGCGTTTCGGCGAACAATTTAGTGAAGATGATTCAGCGGAAAGTTTTGCCGTTTTTTTAAGTGACATGGCTTTTGTTACGCGTCCTTTTGAAGCGCACGAACATCAGGGTGCTGATATTAAGTTTTTGGAGAGCGCCTTAAGAGAAAGCCGTTTGGCGGCCTCAATTCTGGATTTTGCCGGTCAGTATGGCACAAAATTATGTTATGACGCGCAAGTTGAGGGCGCGCTTTATGATCGCAAGGGCGGACAGATTCATATTAATCCGTATCTTTGCCGTGAAGATCAAATTTTGCTGGCCGCGCGTGAGTTACGCCGGGTCTGGCAACATCGCAATGGCGCGCTTTTAAATCCGCTCACCTTTCATCCTGATCAGGCGGTGCTTGTTAACCGGGCACAAATTGCCGATTTAAGTGTCATGATGATACGTGTTGCCTGGGAGTTGCAACTGGCCGGAGAAAAAGCGGTTTGGGAGCGTATTGAAAACTCTTCTATGGCAGAGCTGGGACGTGCTTTTGCCCGTGAATCTCACCTTGATTTCCGGACGCTTAATAATGGTGTTGCGGCAAGTGCCGTATTTGAATGCTGGTTCCTGTCCGAGCGTTGTCGGAACGAAGATAAAAAGCTGATTCAAATGATGCTGACTGATTATCAGGGCTATGTATTTGATACTGAGCAATCGTCACAGCATGTTACGGCAGAATTAATTATTGCGCTGGGCAGCATGCCTTTCGGCAAAAATTACCTGGCCCCTTATGTCAGTACGATCATAAATGATGCTATTTTTACAGAAGTAAGGGACCGCTCAAACGCCAATTTCCTTTGGTTTATTAAGTTTGAACGCTCTTTCCGTGAAACGGAACAGGAATTGCAAACCAGTGAAGGTACTGCAGGCCATGATGATCTTTTTGGTCTGTCTCATAATGAAAAAACACGGTTTGGCGACCATGAAGAAGAAACAAAAATTATCACCCTGTCATATGACGGGCAGGATGCCGCATCTTCCGAAACCGGAGGCGCGCAACAAGGGAGTGGAAACATCATTCCGTTCAAGCGCAGCTCAGGTGAAGCATGATGGGCGGAATGGCATGAAAGCAGAACGGCTTACCAGAAAGACCTATCTTAAAAAGAACAGTGTCCGGCCTGATGGTGAAATCACTCTTTATGATTTGACAGAGTCTCAGGCAGCAGCGCCGGAGATTGTTGCTCTTCATAAAATTAAACATGCCGCAGAAGTAGACCTTGCAACCTTGCCGGATCGCTTTGAAACGCAAACCGACATTTTAAGCTGGTGCGCGGCCCTGATGGCGCAAAGCCCGACAGCGCTTAGTTTGTGGAATGACGCGCAAACCGAAGGTTGGAGCGTTGGCATTGGTGATTTGCATAGTAGTGGCTTCCATCTCGATATTCCTAAAAAGCAGATCGTGCTTGATCATTTTGCGTTGACACCTTCAGCGCTGGGGCGCTCTGCTTATTTTCGCAATACTGTTTTGGTGACGTTTATCCGCGCTTTGCGTGATATTTGGCATGAATCGCGCTTTACGCCATTTGAAAATGAATATGGCCCGGAAGATGCCTTGATGCTCGAACGGGTGCGGGCAGCGGATTGTGATACGGTCACGATTCTGGCGGGCTGGGAATTGCGGGCGGCTGGCTATGCAGAAGGCTGGCGGCATTTAATTGGTAGTGCAGAGGGTGATATGGCGCTTGTCTTTACAAAGTTTTTAGAGCGCGATCCGGCGTCGCTATTTGACGGCAGCGCACTGACTTATGCTTTCCGGCAATGGTATGCTGATGAGAGCCGCGTTGATGGCTGTGATCATGAGGCGCTCGAGGCGCTGGATGATGCTTTGCTGGATGCGGACGGGCGTCAGCCTTTCGGTGATAAAAAGCTTGAATCCGAGTTACTGGAAGCGCTTTCTGTCTTGCCGGATGGCACTTGTTATCTTGCCGGGCTGGGAGAGAGAATTTGTCACGATCCGTTTTTTGCCGGATTGCGCGATGAAATTAACCAGACCCATCTGTTCCAGCTCATGTACGATATGGAAGTGACGATGGTGAATAATGTGCCGTTCCGCGACAAAGGGCTGGCCGGAAAATTTTTCCCGCAGGGTGAAGGCCAGATATAATTTCGGCTATACCATTTTTAATATTTGAGTCGGTGTCTTGTAATTGCTTCGCTTGAAGTCAGGGGCCGTAATAATTTGTCTGGGCACATTTTTATTTGCTGTCATTGCGACAGAATTTTGTGAATTTACTTGTTGTGCGGGATGTTCATGAGAGGATACCAAAAGGGCAAAGCCAATGGCCATGCCGGTAAATAGACCGCACATAGTGGCGACTTGTTTTTTCTCGCATACTTTAATGGCTTTCAAACCAAAGCCAATGCCGGCGCCAGCAAAGGCAAAGGAAAGAGCAAGAACGACACCGGTAGAGTCAGCGGTAGCACCGGCGTTCATAGCAATATCGTTAACAGCAAATCCGGCAGTAACAGTAGCGATAGCAAGACCGCCGGTAACGCTCCCTATACCGAATGCTTTAGCACTATCTTTCGAGTCTTCCTTTGAAAGATTCATTTTATTTTCCTCGTTAATAACAAAAGAAATCAGGCCATTTATACGACAAGTTTAATTTTATGTCAATAAAAAATCCCGTCATCTCGACCGACTGTAAGGAGTGGAGAGATCTAAGGTTCCTCGGCTTTGCTCGGGATGACGAGAGGGGGTGGGGGTGGTAACCAGATCCCCGCTTTCGCGGGGAAAGCAATACTGCTATGATCTCGTCCATGGTTAAAAAACCCATTAAAGATTTTTATGTTCATTTGGTGTCGGATGCGACGGGGACAACGTTGCAGGGGCTTTCGCGGGCTTGTTTGGCGCAGTTTGAAAAAATTGACCCGGTTGAGAGATTCTGGCCGCTGGTGCGAACCGAACGCCAGCTTGAGCGCGTGATTCAGGATATTGAGGAATATCCAGGGCCGGTGCTTTATACGCTGGTGGACCGGGCCCTTCGCAAAAGGCTGGAAAAAAGATGTAAGGAAATTAAAGTTCCCTGTATGGCCGTGCTCGATCCGCTGATTAAGGGCATGTCTTCTTATCTGGGGCAAGTCCCGGCGGGGATACCGGGGTTGCAGCATGCGCTGGATGACGCTTATTTTTACCGTATTGATGCGGTTGATTTTGCCTTGTCTTTTGATGACGGGCAAAATCTGGATGGCATAGAAGAGGCCGATGTTATTGTCGTGGGGGTTTCGCGGACTTCAAAAACACCGACCTGTATTTTTCTCGCCCGGCGCGGGATTAAGGCGGCCAATATTCCGTATGTTCCCGGCGTACCGTTTCCGAATAGGATTATGAAAATAAAAGGGCCGCTGATTATCGGGCTAACAGAATCGCCAAAACGATTGGTGAATTTAAGGCGCACGCGGCTTAAGGCTGACGATGAAGATAAGAACCACGCCAATAATACGTATCTTGATCCGGAGCGCGTTGAAGAAGAAATTTTAGAAGCGCGGCGCTATTTTACAAAAAATTGTTGGCCGATCATTGATGTAACGCGGCGCTCGATTGAAGAAACTGCGGCTGAAATTCAACTCCTGTTGCAAAAGAACGCCAAGAAAAAAGTGTCTTAAAAGATGAAAGAAAATATCAAGGCGGGACTTATAGGACACCCCATCGGGCACTCTCTTTCGCCCCTCATTCATAATCACTGGATGGAACGCTACGGACTTTCGGGTTTGTATCAAAGCGTTGATATTGCCCCGGAAAATTTGGGAAGCGCGGTCGCGCAAATGGCGGAAGATGGCTATGCCGGTTTTAATATAACGCTTCCTTATAAGCGTGAAATAATAACACTATGTGATTCCGTTGATGAAACAGCGCAGCAGATTGGCGCAGTGAATACGGTGGTTGTCAATGAGGATGGCGCTTTACACGGTTTGAATACGGATTCTTTTGGTTTTGCTGAGAATCTTTTGCAGGCAAGCGAAGACACTGATTTAAAAGGCGCCACGGCGCTGGTTTTGGGTGCGGGCGGCGCGGCAAGAGGCGTTATCCATGGTTTATTATCAATTGGCGCGGGCGATATAAAAATTGCCAATCGTACGCGGGAAAAAGCCGAAGAGATTGCGAGAGTCTTTCCAGTTCAAGTCGTCCCCTGGGAAGAGCGCGAAAGCGCGGCGCGAGATGTTTCTCTTTTGGTGAATACGACATCGCTGGGCATGGAAGGGCAAGGGCCTCTCGAATTTGATATGCGTCATTTACCAAAGAGTGCGGCTGTTTGTGATATTGTTTACAGACCGCTGGAAACGGAATTGTTAAGAGAGGCTAAAGAGCGTGGCAATTCGGTGGTGACCGGTATTGGAATGCTTTTGCATCAGGCGCGCCCGGCGTTTTGGGAGTGGTTTGGTGTGATGCCGGAAGTTGATGATGATTTGCAGCAAAAGATATTAGAGGCTTTGTCGTGATTGTTATCGGTTTGACAGGCTCGATTGCGATGGGGAAAAGTACGGCAGCGAATATGTTGCGCGGGATGAATAATGTTGCGGTTCATTGTTCGGACGAGGCTGTGCGCGATCTTTATAATGATGAAAAAGTTATTGATCTGATTAAAACAACACTTCCAAATTCTTATAATAAAAAAAGCTTTGCCATTGATAAACAAAAATTGATTGATGAGATTGGTTTTGACCATGAAAAGTGGGACGCGCTCGAGGATATTTTTCATCCTTTTGTGCGTGAGGCGCAGCAAAAATTTATAAGTCTTCATGCGCAAGACGGCACGAAAGTTATTGTGCTGGATATTCCGCTTTTGTTTGAAACGGGTATGCAAGACCGGGTTGATTATACAATATGTGTTTCCGCGCCTGATTTTATTCAGGAGCAACGGGCGCTGGGGGAGCGTAAAATGAGTGTTGAGGATTTTCAGTTTCGTCTTTCGCGCCAGATGCCAGATGTGGAAAAGCGCAGGAGATCTGACTTTGTCGTACAAACAGGGCAAGGGTTGTCTTATACTCGGCGGGAGCTTGAAAAAATTATACGGCAATGTGGTAATAAGACATGACATTTAAGGTCGCCGTTTTTCGGCATGGCAGGAGCGATGATGGTTTGGGTTCTCTGGCACCTGTTTTGAAAAAAATAGGGGCAGAGTATTATTATGTTGATGCTTTTTTCAAAGGTCTTTCGGATTTTGATCCGTTGGCGCCAGATCTTCTTGTTATTCTTGGCGGTACGTTGGGTGTTTATCAGGCCGACCATTATCCGTTTATAAATGAAGAAATTAGGATCGTTGAAAAACGGTTGGCAGCTGATTTGCCTACATTTGGTATTTGTTTTGGCGCGCAGTTAATGGCTAAAGCGCTGGGCGCGGAGGTTTATATCGGCAAACAGGGGCCGGAAATTGGCTGGTACGATTTAAACGTCAATGGGGCTGGAAAGAAAACATCTGCGCGGCATCTTGATGTGGAACATATCAGTATGCTGCAATGGCATGGCGATACGTTTGATTTGCCGCAGGGGGCAGAGCTGCTAGCGTCTAGCGATAGTTATGAGAACCAGATTTTTTCATGGGGTAAAAATGCGTTAGCGCTGCAGTGCCATATTGAAGCAACGCCGCGTATTTTTGAAGGACGGATGGTTGGTGTTGCCGGTGATATAGAGAAGGGCGATCTGGATCCCCATAAGATTAAAGAGGGCAAGGAAGATCGTTTAAAGGCATTAATGATGCAATCGGAGACGTTTTTTCTGGAGTGGCTGCAGGAGATAGACATTGCGTGAGGTTGTGCTGGATACGGAAACGACGGGGCTGGAGCCAAGCGAAGGGCACCGGCTTGTTGAAATTGGCTGTCTTGAATTGATGAATCATGTGCCGACAGGCCGGACATATCATCAGTATATTAATCCCGAGCGTGCCGTTCCGGCGGAGGCCGCTGCTGTCCATGGTTTGACTGCAGAGATTTTGAAAGACGAACCGATTTTTTCACAAATTTATACGGAGTTTCTCGATTTTATCGGTGACGCCCAGCTTGTGATTCATAATGCCGTTTTTGATATGAAATTTATTAACGCCGAGCTTACCAGTGTGGGGCATACTCCGCTTCCGATGAAGCAGGCAACAGATTCCTTGCGTATTGCGCGGGAAAAATTTCCCGGTTCCCCGGCCTCTCTGGACGCGCTTTGCCGCCGTTTTAATATCGATTTGTCCGGGCGGGAGTTGCATGGCGCGCTACTTGATTCGGAGCTGCTTGCCGAAGTCTGGCTGGAGCTTATGGGCGGGCGTCAGCACGGTCTGGGGCTTGCCGGAAATGGTGATGGCGCTGCGGCGGCGCAGGCGGGTGATTCTACCTCCTTGCAGGTACAGAAAGAGCGCGCTTTTCGTGAGCCGCGCCTTCATGAGGTAAGCACAGAAGAGAAGGCCGCACATGCGGCGCTGCGGGACAAGCTGACCGATCCAATTTGGAAAGAGAATCTATGAGCTTTCTTAAATGGGGCCGTCGCAATTGTATTCAGCAGGAATTCCTATTAGAAAATTACGTGCCTGCTCTAAAAACTCAGCTGATCGGCACTCCTCTTCGCTATCAAATCCGTCAAACGCTCCTTTGTAGGGGGCCTGTTTTTTTGAGGGAACTGGCGCTTCTTTTTTTTCATCAGAGGTCTTCTCTTTATTGAGATTAGTCTTTTTTGTGTCGGTGGTCGGTCTGTATTCCTCCGGAATTGGCACGCCGCCTATCGGTGGAGTCCAAGGCTTGGGAACAGCCTCTGCCTGTGGAGTTTGAGCGGAGGCTGTGAAAGCCCAGAGCAGTGTGCCCAAAATAACGCTATTTGTGATCCTCATAACCCACAACCTTTCCATATTTGTTTTTTTTGTAGTAGGCTGTGTTTGCCATATCTTTACAGAGATTGTCAAGAAAAATGGTGAGCACAGAAGAGGTGGCCGCCCATGCGGAGCTGTTGCTATTGCGTTCGGTGGATTTGCCGCATGGGATGGGTGCAAGGCCTATAAAGATCACAAGGCGTTAAATGAAACACGTGATGAAGTTCAGTCCTTAGAAAAAGTTGAAGCAAGAGCAGCGGCGCCACGTTAGAATTAGGCGCTTTCTTTTTCTTTTTTATCTTTGGCTGGTGTGTCGCCGGGGTTTCCGGCTTTTGGGCCGCCGAAGCGTTTCCGGTACAGGGCCTTAAAGTTCACTGGAGAGAGAAGGAAAGGCATGTAGCCTGCCGCTTGTGTCATGTCAGAGACAATCTGGCGCGCATAGGGAAACAGGTAGTTCGGCATTTCGATGAGCAGTAACGGGTGAACTTTGTCTTCCGGGACATTTTCCAGCGTCACCATCATGCCGTATTCCAGTTCGAGAAGAAAAGTCGTGATGTCACCTTTTTTTGCGTTGACTGAAACATATAACGCAACTTCATAGGCGTTTTCAAAGTCTTTCACTTCAACTTTGCGGGCGTCCATGGAGAAATCAACGCCAATGGCCGGCTTGCCGTCACTCTTTGTCAAGGGCATGGGGGCGTTGGGATTTTCAAAGGACAGGTCTTTGATATACTGAGCATGAATTGTGACAGGCAGACGGTCTATTGAGTGCATGTTTTCCGGTATATCGGGGCCGGGCGTTATTTTTTTCTCGGTGTCTGTTGTGTCTTTGTCAGTTTTTTTCTTGGTCATGATATATCGCTATCCTTTGATTTTTAATTATCTCCGCGATTATTGCGAAAATAACGGCGCTTCTCAAGGACTATTCCTCATCTTCCAGCGTTTCATACTCAGCTTCTATGATATTTGAATCTTGCGGTGGCCTAAAATCATCACCCGGGGGTGGCATGTTTAGGTCAAAGTGAGCGGCCAGCCTTTTTTGCAATAATGTTCTAACGTATGGAATTAAAAGCAAAAACCCAATGGTATCTGTAAAGAAACCGGGGGTCATGAGCAAGGCGCCGGATACGGCAAGGCAGATACCGTCAAAAATGGCACGAAGAGGCAGGTCGCCCTTCTCCATAGCGGTTCTGACGGAAAGCAGGGTATGCAGGCCTTGTTGCCTTATTAGGACCGCGCCGGCCATGGCCGTTAACAGGCATAGCAATAGCGTATAGCTAACGCCGATTTCTCCCCCCGCATAGGCAAAAAGACCGATTTCTATTAACGGGATAATAAGGAAGATGATAAAGAATATCATAAGGGTTTAATCCTTGGCCTCTTGCTCTTTAGGCTAGAGGGCCTTATGTAGGGTGTGTCTGTCTTTACGCTATAGAAAGTTAACATATTTAAGCTTTTGAGTACAAATAATGTGATACAATGGAAAAGTACCGAAAACAAAGGATTTTTTAGTGCCTGCTGATATTTTAATTTACGCTGTTGTTGCTGCCGGGCTAGTGTTCTGGCTGCGCAATATTCTGGGGACGCGCCATGGCGATGAAAATGAGCGCTCTAATCCTTTTTCTTCTCGTCCTGATACCGTGAAAAATCAGACAGCGCCGGTTGCGCCCGCGACGGGAGGCGGGCCTTTGCCAGAGCAGCTTAATGATATAAGCGCAGGCCTGGAACGTCATATGAGCATTGAGGGCGCGGTGGCCGAGCAAGGGCTGGTAGGTATTGCACAGGCCGAACGAGGTTTTGAGTTATCACATTTTATGCACGGCGCGCAGGATGCTTTTATTCTCATCATTGAATCTTTTGCAGCGGCTGATAAGGAAACACTGCAGCGGCTTTTAAGTGCCTCTGTTTATGGTGCTTTTGAGGGGGTCATTGATGAGCGCGTTCAAAAAGATGAAAAGGCCAACGTAGAAATTCACTCAATCCGTAAAACGGTAATTACTGATGCGCAGATTAAGGATAAAATGGTTTTTATTACTGTGCGTTTTACAGCCGATGAAACCAGCATTGTTCGCGATAAGGACGATAAGGTTATTTTCGGTGATCCGGATCGGGTCACTGAAACGATTGATGTTTGGACTTTTGGCAGGCCGCTGCGCTCTCGCGATCCGGCTTGGCTGGTGTTTGAAACCAGCGAAGGTGCCGAAGATGAGGTGAATGGTTCTACGGTTCCCGAGACTGATAAAAAGTAAAAATATCTCTAATGCGCATTTTCATTCTTTCCATTTTTGTTTTCATTTTTTCTTCCTGTGCCGCTGTGGATAAGGAAAAGGCGCCGCTGGTATTGAAGCCTGCGGGTTTTAATGATTTGCCGGGATGGGCCCGCGATGATCACGGGCAGGTTCTGGCTGCTTTTTCTAAATCCTGCGAACGTATTTTAAAGCGTGATCCGAGTGATCAATTCGGGCCGGATGAGGTGGGCGGTACTTATGGTGATTGGCAGCCGGCCTGTATGGCATTGGCGGGTACGTCGCCAGCATATGCGCGCGAATTTTTTGAGCGCTGGTTTACGCCGTGGAAGGCGACTATGGATGGGCGCGAAGATGAGGGGCTGTTTACCGGTTATTATGAGGCATCGCTTAAAGGCGCGCGGGAAAAAACCGGACCTTATGCTTTCCCGTTACATGCGCGGCCGGATGATCTTGTCATGGTAGATCTTGGGACGTTTCGTGATGATTTAAAAGGGCGGCGCATTGCCGGGCGCGTAAAGGGCGGCCATCTGAAGCCTTATGAGGATCGGCAAAATATTTCGCAAGGGCGCTGGCCGCATAACGATGAGGCGCTGGTCTGGGTTGATGATCCTGTGGAGGCGTTTTTTCTGCATATTCAGGGCTCAGGCCGGGTGCTGTTAGAGGATGGCGGATTTATACGGGTGGGCTATGCCGGGCAGAACGGGCATCCTTATTATGCCATCGGGCGCGATCTTGTTCATCGCGGCGCCCTGGAAAAAGAAGAGGTTTCTCTGCAATCAATTCGGGCGTGGCTGGAAAACAATCCGCAAGAAGCGCAAGCGGTCATGAATACCAACAAGTCCTATGTTTTTTTTCAGGAGCTAACGGGTGATGGGCCGCTGGGCGGTGAAGGGCTGGCCTTAACGCCGGGGCGCTCACTTGCGGTTGATCGTTCGAAGTTGCCTTATGGTGTTCCTATGTGGCTTGATATTGAAGCACCCGTTACCGGCGAGCCGGATATAAGGCGGCTGGTTGTGGCGCAAGATACAGGCGGCGCTATACGCGGCGCTGTGCGGGGTGATATGTTTTGGGGGTTTGGTGCCCGCGCTGAATATCTCGCCGGGCATATGAAGTCGCAGGGGCGCTACTGGCTCTTGTTACCTAAAACACTAGGCAATTGATCGCTTTCCGTTTTCGGTGGCGTTTGGATAGCTTCTCTTTTTACTTCTTCTTCACCGGCGGCGGGTTCAATTTTTGTTATAGATTCTACGGGAGTGTTTTCAGGATCGCTAAAGCCCGGATGCTCAATTTCAGCAAAGTATGACGTGCCGAAACCGCTGTTTTTATCTTCAGCGTGCGCGGAGATGCTGGTCAGTACAAGTATAGAAAAAGTTAAAAGAATAAGTTTCATGGCTTATTTCCTTACATTTTTTGGATTGATTCGCCGGCACTTTCAATGTCTCTGCCCATGCCTTCGAATGTATTGCATCCGGTCGTGGCGAAGGCCATGACAATGGCGGCAAAAATAATCAGTACTTTATTCATCTTCGTCTCCTTTTTAAGACTCTTGTAAAAAATGGTGGAGCCGAAGAGGATTGAACTCTCGACCTCTTCGCTGCCAGCGAAGCGCTCTCCCAGCTGAGCTACGGCCCCATTTTTTGATAAGTCACCGGAAAAATAAGGAAATATGGGTGTTTATGCAAGAGAAAATTTCTTAAGCTTCTACTTTCTTGTCCGCAATCGGGGTGCTGTATTGGGCCTCTAGGTCCCAAGGGAAGTGAATCCACGTATCCTGGCTGACTTCTGTGATAAAGACGTCGGTGGTTTCTACGCCGGCGGGTTTGGCGTAAACGCAGGCATAAAGCGCTTTGGGGAATTTTTCGCGGGCGATTTTAAAGGTGCTGCCGGTATCGACAAGATCGTCAATAACAAGCCAGCCCTCGCCATCGCCGACATTTGAGGGCTCTTTAAGGATTTCAGCGCCGCGCTGGTCTTTGTGGTCATAGGAAGAAATACAAAATGTTTCCACCATTTTAATGTCTAGCTCCCGTGCTACGATACAGGCAGGGACAAGGCCGCCGCGGGTAATGCCGATGACGCCCTTCCATTTGCCTTTTTCTACACCCATATCCAGCAGCCGCCATGCTAAAGCCTTGCTGTTGCGGTGCATTTCTTCCCACGAAACCGGAAAATCTTTGCTCATAGCTAATAAAGTCCTTTGCCGTTCAATCTTGTTTTGTTTAGATATAAGAAGGTTTTTTGTTAAAAGCGAGGGGAAAATTTATGGTGCGGCCCGTTAATCTTCAAAATGTTGAGCTTCCCGGTATGAGGGGCCGCATTGCGGCGCTGGTTGAAAGCCCGAAATTCATTAATTTTATCGCCGGGCTGATTGTCCTTAACGCCATTATTCTAGGGCTGGAGACTTATCCGGAGATCAGGCTTTTTTATGGCGGGGTTCTTCATTTCTTTGATGTGTTTATTTTGGCGGTCTTTGTTTTGGAGATGGCTTTAAAGCTCTATCTTTACCGGCTTTCCTTTTTTCGCGCCGGGTGGAATGTTTTTGATTTTCTGATTGTGAGTATATCTCTCGTTCCTGCGGGGGACGCTTTGACCGTGTTGCGGGCCTTCAGGATTTTCAGGATATTGCGTTTGATGTCTATTGTGCCGCAAATGCGGCGCGTGATTTCAGCGTTGTTGCTTTCCATTCCCGGTATGGCGTCGATCGTTGGAATTTTGTTTATCATTTTTTATGTTTCCTCCGTTCTGGCAACGCAGCTTTTTGGAACTCATGGCGATCCGATGATGCAGGAGCTTTTTGGCTCTATTGGCGCGTCGATGTATTCGTTGTTTCAGGTTATGACGCTGGAGGGCTGGTCGGAAAATATAGCAAAGCCGGTGATGAATATTTTTCCCTGGGCGTGGATGTTTTTTATTCCTTTTATCATTGTAACCAGCTTTGCCGTGCTGAATTTGTTTATCGGGATTATTGTTGATGCGATGAATATTGTAAAAGGCGAGGATCTGGAAGAAGAGGGCGCAGAGATCATGGCCAAGGCGCATGATGAAACGGTTGTGCTGCAAAAGGAAATTAGCGCGCTGCGCCGGGACATGAAGGAGATAAAGTCCTTACTTAAAAAGGCGGCGTAGTAAAAGAGAGCAAGCCGCGTTTAAGAACGGCTTGCCTCAGAGCTTTATTATTTATTGCGTAGGAGGTTTTGGTGCCGCCTCACCTTTGAAATAGGGGAGGAAGGGCGCAATTTTTTCCCTGTTTTCTTCAAATTTCGGGTTGTCGTGTATTCCTTTTACGATAGCAAGAGAATCTGCGGCAACGTTCTTGAATTTCAGACCCATCCCGGTAAAGGCCCAGGCCATGGTATATTCTACATCCGCTGTTTTGTAGGCGTGATTTTCCGCGGCAATGTAGACGATGTCGCTCCAGGTGGCGCAGCTACGCCTATCCGGGTTTGGAGCACTTAGGCAGCTATCGATGCCGATTTTGATGGTGTCTATTTGTTTTTCGGCGGTAAAGCTATTCCAGTTATTTAGAATTCTTTTATATGCTTCGTTAGGAGGAGGCTTTTGTTGTTGCGTTTTCGGGGGTTCTTGCCCGTTATCTCCGGTATCCGCAAAGACCGAGGCCACCGGATTAAAGAGCAGCAGGGACAATATTCCTGCGCCGACCCATAATGCTTTGGACTGTTTTTTACTCATTTGTAGTCTCCCCTAAGTTCTGTAAAATTAATTTTAAGAACAGGTAGCAAATCTTAAGGGAAGATGCAAACAAAATACATAATGTTGATTATTTAGGGGAAAGACTGCTTTAGATCGATTCTGCATCAAGAGTAAGGGCGGCGAAGGAGTCAATCAGCCATTCTCCGTTATCTTGCTGTTTTAGGCGGTAAATTACGGTAATGGGGTCACCGTCGCTATCCTCCATTTCTATTTTTTGCACCAGCCCTTTTTGCGAGTTGTGCTGACCGAGGAATTTATAGTCGCCGTGATTGTAGATTGTCCGGACTTCAAAGCGCAGGTGACTGAGAAACTCGTCGGCCGTATCAAATTTTTCATGAAAATTATTTGTGGTCAGGGCGTAGGCGCGGTCAGCATCGCGGGCTTTAATGGCTTTGAGCTGCTTACGAATGAGATCATGCACGGGGTTTATGGTTTCGGTGACATGAGCCACGGGTTGCGGTAAGGATTTTTCTTCTGCCTGGGCGCTAATCGCAATAACCGTTAAAAGAGCGCAAATAAAAGAAAGACCGAAAATAAAGTGTGTAATCTTGTCAAAGGACATGGCAAACCTGTATTGTCTTCAAAAGTTTTGGAACATTGATAATTATACAATGACTATGATTAATCTTCTCTTAAGGTCTTTTTTTGCCGCGCTGGTGTTTAGCGTGTTTATGTTCGTTGTTTCAGTGTCCTATGCTCAGAACTCTAAAGCGGTTCCTGTGCCTTCTGTTGTTGCCGAAACAGTGCCTATACTAGGTGAAGCGCCTATTATTATTGAGCTTTTTTCATCGCAGGCCTGCGTATTTTGTCCCAAAGCTGACCGTTTATTTACTGATTTGCTTCAGCAGGACAATGTGATCGGTCTGGCTTGTCATGTTGATTATTTTGATGTGAAAGAAGGCTCACTATCACAGAGCTTTTGTACTGCGCGCCAGAGCTGGTATATGGACAAGCTTTTTGCCGGGCCGAATTATACGCCGCAAATGGTCATTAATGGCGCGATTGATGTTGTTGGTTATAAATTTAACGAGGTCGTGGAGGCGTTGCAAAAGGCCGCTTATTCGGAAATTTTAGTGCTAAACATTATCGAAAGCGAAGCTGCTGGGACTTATAAGGTTATGTTGCCCATGGACAAGGTTGCGGCGCCGGAAGATTTTAAATTATGGCTGGCGCTGTATGATAAGCCGCGTGAGCTTACTGTTGCGAGCGGAACGCACAAAGGGAAACAGAGGACTTATTATAATATCGTCAGCAATCTTGGCGGTTCGGATGAAATTCTTGAAGAGGTGTTTGTGACCCCGCCTTTAACGGACCAACATGAAGGCTTTGTACTTATTTTGCAGGATATGAGCAGCGGCAAAATATATGCGGTGGGGCAGCACAAGAAAGATAAACAATAAACTATGAAATATAAAAAGAAAATTATAATTGCTATCGTGGTTTTGTTTGTGATTTTGGGATATATATTTCGGTACGAAATTCAAGATGAGATAGCATGCCTTGCATATTACGATCAATGCAGGGCTGAAAGAGTGTATGGTCTTACGAAAGATGAGTGCTTTGAACGGGACAATACTGTTGCTTATTTGTTAGATGGCGGGGTTTGTCTTGTTCGCTCCGAATAAATTATTAATGTGCTTGCGCCCAGCTATTGCCGCTCCCGGCTTCGGCATCGAGCGGCACACCGATGTCTGCTGCGGATTCCATGATTTCACGCACTAGAGCAGATGTTTTTTCAAGCTCGGCTTCGGGGACTTCGAAGATCAGTTCATCGTGGACCTGCAATAGCATTTTGGCATTTAGGCCGGTTTCTTCAAGCGCGCGGGGCATTTTGGCCATGGCGCGTTTCATGATGTCAGCAGCCGTGCCTTGCAGGGGCGCATTGATTGCTTGCCGTTCGGCGCCCATGCGGACATTGCCCATCTTGTTGTTGATGTTCCTGATCGTGCATTTACGGCCATAAAGTGTGCGGACAAAGCCGTGCTCGCGTGCTTCTTCTTTTTTGCCTTCCATGTAAGTCTGGATTTCGTGGAATTTAGCGAGGTATTTTTTGATGAACTCGCCAGCTTCTCCGGGCTGACAGCCTAGCTGTTTGGCAAGTCCCCAGCCGGAAATGCCGTAGATGATTCCAAAGTTCACCGCCTTGGCTTGACGGCGTAGCTCGGGCGTTACTTCGTCCAGAGGCACGCCAAAAACCTGCGAGGCGGTGAGGGCGTGAATATCAACGCCATCTTTGAAGGCTTGTTTAAGCGCTTCAACCCCGGCAAGGGCGGCGGCAAGGCGAAGTTCGACCTGACTGTAATCAACTGACAAAAGAACATGGTCTTTTTCAGCGATAAAGGCTTGCCGGATTTTGCGGCCGTCCTCGGTGCGGATCGGGATATTTTGTAAGTTTGGATCGCTTGAGGCAAGGCGGCCTGTCGTTGTGCCGGTCATATGAAAGCTTGTGTGTATGCGGCCTGTCGCCGGGTTCATTTGTTCGGGCAGCGCATCGGTATAGGTGGATTTTAGTTTTGAAAGACCGCGCCATTGTAGAATTTTTTCGATGATCTCATGGCTTGAGGATAGCTTTTCCAGTATATCGGCGGCGGTTGACCAGTCGCCGGTTTTGGTTTTTTTGCTGCCTTCAATGCCCATTTCATCAAACAGCACCGCGCCCATTTGTTTGGGGGAGGCGATGTTAAAGGGATGCCCGGCAAGCTTGTGAATGTCTTCTTCTAGCGTGATAAGCTTTTTGCCGAATTCATTGCTCATTGTTTTTAAGAGCGTGGGGTCAAGCTTGATACCGTTCAGTTCCATTTGCGCGATAACGGGAATGAGCGGGCGTTCAATGTCTTCATAAACGGACACCATTTTTTCACGCGCAAGGCGAGGCTTGAGAATTGTATGAAGGCGCAGCGTTATTTCCGCATCTTCGGCAGCGTAAGGGAGCGCTTTGTCGATAGGTACAAAATCAAACGTAATTTGCTTCTTGCCTTTGCCCGCAACCTCTTCAAATTTAATCGGCGTGTGGTCGCAAAAAAGCGTGGAAAGTTCGTCCATGCCATGGCCGTGCTGTGTGCCGTCAAGCACGTAAGACAGCAGCATCGTGTCATCACAGGGCGCGACGTGGATGCCGTGCTGCGCGAACATTTGCCAGTCATATTTCATGTTTTGGCCAATTTTTAAAACGCTGTCATCTTCAAGGATAGGTTTTAAAAGCGCGATGGCCTCACTCATAGGAATTTGTTTTAGATCGCCCGTATTGCCGCCGAGCAAATCCATTTCTTGTTTATGTCCCAAAGGGATATAAGCGCCTGTGCCGATTTTTGGGCTAAGGCAAATTCCGACCAGTTCGGCCTTGGCGGGGGTCAACCCCGTTGTTTCGGTGTCGATGGCAAGGAAACCTGTTTCATAGGCTTTAGCAATCCATTCTTTGAGTGTTTTAACATCATCAATCAATGTGTATTTATTTTCGCTGACGGGAGGAAGGGCTTTGCTGTTATCCTGAGCCGCCGGCGGAGATTCTTCTTTTGAGGGCGCGGCACTGCCAAGGCGCGTTAATATTGATTTAAAGCCCTGCTCCCGCAAGAATTCCATCAATGCCGGTTTGTCTTGCCCGTTGCCATCAAAGGCGTGGGTTTTTAGATCATTTAGATCAACCGGCACAGGTGCTTGTTCATCAAGCCTGACTAGTTTTCGTGATATGCGCGCCATATCGGCGTGTTCGATTAAAGATTCGCGGCGCTTTGGCTGTTTTATTTCTTCGGCGCGGGTAAGCAATTCATCAAGGGAGCCGTATTCATTGATAAGCTGTGCTGCCGTTTTAATGCCTATCCCGGGCACACCAGGTACGTTGTCGGTAGAGTCTCCGGCAAGCGATTGCACATCAACAACTTTGTTTGGGGGGACTCCGAATTTTTCTATTACTTCGTCATGCCCGATAAATTTTCCTTTCATCGGGTCAAGCATGCGGACATCATCGTCAACCAGCTGCATCAAATCCTTGTCCGAAGAAACGATCACGATTTTTTTGCCTTGTGCTTTGGCAAGCTTGGCATAGGCGGCGATCAGGTCATCGGCCTCATAGCCTTCTAGCGCAATCGCTGGAATATCAAAGGCCTCGGTGGCTTGGCGGATGAGCGCAAATTGCGGGATCAAATCGTCTGGAGTTTCATCGCGGTTGGCTTTGTATTCGGGATATATATCATTGCGGAAATTTTTGCGCGCGGCATCGAAAATCACCGCCATATAAGGCGCATGATAATCGCGCAGCATTTTAATCATCATGTTGGTAAAGCCGAAGACTGCGCCGACCTCAACACCGTCCGGATTGGTTATGCCGGACTGGCGTGAATAAGCCATGGCGTAATAGGCACGGAAAATAAACCCGGATCCATCGATCAGAAACAGCTCATCTTCGTTATTTTCTTCAGGCATTTTTTCCACCGCATTCCCCATGACGGGCAGCATGGAACATATAAAGAAAGAAGTCTAGAGAGAGACTTTAATTACGCCGGGGACGGGGCTTTTGTTTTTATTCCCAAGTCCTGAACATATTGCGCCAGATCCGGTTTTTCAGGATTTGGCAGGGTAAAATCTTCGGCGGTTGGTGTTTGCCATTTAAAGGCTTTATAGAGCAGATAGAATGGCAGGGTTCCTGTAAGAATGTTTAAAACCGGCAACATGGAAATTCTTGCATAATCATCATCATAGGGGCGCTTCATGAGGGTGTTTGCTTTTTGGTAAAAGTGCGAGCCTTGTTGGGATTGGCTTGTTGTTGTTATTGTGTTCATACGCTTAAATGTTTCGCCGAGCGGTACCCAGTTTGGTACTGTTTCTAGTTTGTTGTCAGGCAAGGTGGTCATGATACGTATATCTTGATCGTTTAAATTATGATCTTTCTTGTCTTTGATATGCAGCTTTATAACAAAATCATATTGAGCCTCTGATACCAGTTTCATGGCTTTATCGCGATAGCGGTCTTTTTGAATATTGGCCACTTTGTCGACTTGATCGGCTTTTTGTGACTCAAAGCTCATAACAAAGAAAAGAGAAAGCATTGAGCCGAGAAAAGCACTTCCCCATACAGTAAGGGCAATAGAGGTTGTCGTGGCGTTCCCGCTTTCTAAAAGTAGTATGGTTCTGGCGGCAGCTAATGCAACTGTCCCAGCTGTAGCAGCGGCAGTAAAGAAGCGTGACAGGTTGCCCCTGACTTGTGCACTTTTAAGCTCTTTCTGGCCATTTTGGTCGAGTTCCAGCATTTGCGCCTCTTCTGTTTCTATGTTCTGGATTTTACGTAGCACGCACGGTTTCCAGAACGCAAGGGTTATTTGCTTAACTCATAGAGCGCGACAGCGGCAGCGTTGGAGACGTTCAGGCTGGTGATGGGGCCTGAGGATGGAAGGCATACGAGAGAGTCGCAATGCTCGGCGACTTTAGGGCGCAGGCCTTTGCCTTCGGCGCCAAGGACGATCACGGTTTTGCCGGTTTTTTTGATGTCGCCGATTGATTGTTCTCCGCGCTCATCAAGGCCGATGGCAAAAAATCCGGCAGTTTTTAGTTTATCGAGCGTATCGGATAAATTGATTTCGTAGGCGGTTGGTACATGCTCTACCGCGCCGCAGGCTGCTTTAGCCAGTATGCCGGTTAATTCCGGGGAGTGTTTGCGCTGCATAATCAGGCCAGAGGCACCAAAAACGCAGGCAGAGCGTAAGATGGCGCCGACATTATGCGGGTCTGTGACCTGATCGAGCATTAAGAGTGTAACGTTTTCTTGTTCCCGCGTTTTTATAATTAGGTCCTGAATAAAGACTTCGGGAAGTGGCTCTGTATGGAGCGCTATGCCTTGATGTACCGCGCCGCTGGGAAGGCGCCGGTCGAGGTCTTTTTTGTCAATAATGGAAGGTGGGGTTTTGCGCTCCGGTAAAATATCTTCAAAGCTTTTTAGGGTTTGTTCTGTGATGTACAGGCCGCGTATTTGCCGCGCAGGGTTAAGCCAAGCCTCACGCACAGCGTGGGTTCCCCATATGTTGGCGGCTATTTTTTTCTTAGCGCCTGATTTTCCCCAAGGGTTTTGCTTTGATTTTTTTTCGTATTTCATAAGGCAGATATAAATCATATATTGACAGACAAGGCAAAAACCTTTTTCTTGTGGCCTTGCTTACTGCTTCTGTGGAGGGGTGGTCGAGTGGTTAATGGCACCGGATTGTAAATCCGGCCTCTTATGAGTACGCAGGTTCAAATCCTGCCCCCTCCACCATTTTGTTTAAAAACAATAACTTACTGGTATAAAAAGGCTAAATCTTCCATTTGGTACACTTGGGTGGTACACATGGAGTATGGAAGACGTGGCAAAACCAGTAGGTTTAGAGAAGCGCGGCGATGTGTACGAGGTACGCAGACGTGTGCCCAAAGACCTTGTTGAATACATTGGCAAGAAGGTTATCCGGCGATCTTTAAAAACATCTAATCACAAAGAAGCATGCAGGTTACGCGATCATGAATGGCTAGCTATTACAGCTGAACTGGATCAAAAGCGTAGGGAGATGCTACAGGAACAGGCAGAGCAGAAAACAATCATAAAGCTAGAAGATATACCGGACTCAGAAATCAAGGGTCTGGCCTTCGCATGGCTCGATGATGTTAGCCGTAGCTCTGACCAGCGCGAAGCCAAGAATACTAAAATGCTCGATGACTTTGATCTGGAACAGGCAGAGCTGGAAACCAGAATGGAGGAAGCGGAGTTAAAAGAGGCCGTGAAGAAAAACGACTTCTTTCATGTCCGCAGTATTGTCTCTTCATTGCTGAAACGAAAGAACATTAGCCACGATCCTAAAACACAGGCTTACAAGGTGCTGTGTAAGTTCTTAAATAGAGCGATGCTGGAGA
>JAJFGW010000026.1 GCA_021775915.1 Alphaproteobacteria bacterium
CAGCAGCGCTACCGTTATAGCTGTTTTCTCTCTTTTTGCCTTCTTTAACTCTATCTCTGCGGCATTCATAAAGGCGCGGCGGTTATTGAGACCGGTGAGTGAGTCCTCCAGCGCATAACGTTGTAGAACGGCATTATATTCTTTAATTTTTGTAATCAGAGGGCGGAAAATGAACATAGCCTCAGCCAGAAGAACAATGAGAATGAATAAGGCTCCGCCTAGCTGGATGCTGTAAAAGCGCGCAATTTTTTCCAGTGTTTCCGTCTGGTAACTTTCCAGAGCCGCATCCATAGAGGGTCTTAAAACGTGAGTTGCTTTATAATTGAGTTTATTAACTAATTCCTCGCGTTGTTTTGAGAAATCTTCTACCGCATCACTCTTAATCGGATATTGAGAGAATTCCTTGACCATGCCACTAAAGGCCACAACTTGTTCGTTAAGATTAAAGGGCGGTTTGTAGTATATTCTGTGTAAAGCGAGGCTCTTATTTTGGTCGCCAATGGTGCGGAGAATATATTCGTGGCCTTTTTGCATGTCCCATGATGACTGCATCATGAAGTCATAATCCAGACTTTCTCCTATATGGTAATAGTTGGTGGCATAAAGGACAATCTGTTGCATTAAAGTGCGTTGCCGCCCAACGTGATAGGTGATTTCAGCGCTTTCTTTCTGCTGTTCGGTAATATGGGCTGTAATGATATGAACGCCGACCGTCAGGAGGGCAATCAGGCCCAGGGCAAGGATATAGGCTTTGGTCAGGTTTTTTGTCGGGTCGCGGGTGATGGAGCCCGTAAATGCCAGCTTTTTTTTGGCTTTAGCAGCTGATTCTTTAATTTTTTTAGCTGTATCCATATTATTTATTTGTTTATAGCAATTCCGCGTGTGGCTCTCTGTACTTATTGTGGTAAAATAATAGGTGAATGTCCACGTAAAGATTTATTGTCATATTTAAAAGCCATGGATCGTCTGCCAGAACAAGCTGAAGCTGCTATTTCCCTTATCCCCGACCATGAAGTCTATGGCCGGGTAACGAAGGTATTGGGTCTTCTGGTTGAGATTGCCGGGTTTGGCAGTGAATTATCAATTGGAGCACAGGTTCGTCTTCGGCCGGGGAGTGAGAAGGACGTTCCCTGTGAGGTTGTTGGATTTCAGGATGGTCACGCTTTGCTTATGCCGTTTGGAACGTTAGAGGGTATTTCGCTGGGGTGTCCGGCCATTATTCAACGCAGCAAGCCTGTGATTACGCCCGATGAGCGGTGGCTCGGGCGGGTGATTAACGGTATGGCAGAGCCGATTGACGGTAAAGGGCCCTTACCACAGGGAGGAAACCCGGTTCCCTTGCGTAACAAGCCACCTGCGCCGCATAATCGCCAGCGTATGGAAGGGCAGCTTGACCTTGGTGTGCGGGCAGTGAATAGTTTTCTTGCCACTTGTAAGGGGCAAAGAATGGGGATTTTTTCAGGGTCTGGTGTTGGTAAGTCTGTTTTGCTTTCTATGATGACCCGTTACACAGAAGCCGATGTGAGTATTATTGGGCTGGTGGGGGAGCGCGGGCGCGAAGTGCAGGAATTCCTCGAAGATGATTTGGGCGCGGAAGGTTTGAAGCGCTCTGTTGTCGTGGTGGCAACAGGCGATGAATCTGCGTTGATGCGCAGGCAGGCCGCTTATGTGACTTTGTCGGTGGCCGAGTATTTCCGGGATCAGGGCAAGAATGTTCTGTGCCTGATGGATTCGGTTACAAGATTTGCGATGGCGCAGCGGGAGATTGGTCTGTCTGCCGGTGAGCCGCCAACGTCCAAAGGGTATCCGCCAACAACATTCGGAGAGTTGTCGCGCTTGCTGGAACGCGCCGGGCCGGGCGCGCCGGGGCAAGGCTCTATTACCGGGCTGTTTGCCGTTCTGGTCGAGGGCGACGATACGAACGAGCCGGTCTCTGATGCTGTGCGCGGGATTGTCGACGGGCATATCGTGATGGAACGGGAAATCGCTGACCGTGGCCGCTACCCGGCTATTAATGTCTTGAAATCTGTTTCGCGTTCTATGCCTAAAGCTGTTAGTGAACAGCGCAACGAAATCATAAAACGCGCGAAGCTGGTTATTACGACCTATGAAGATATGGCCGAACTGATCCGTCTGGGCGCGTATAGAAAAGGCAGTGATCCCAAAGTCGATGAAGCCATAAACATCTACCCGCATATTGAGGAGTTTCTGACCCAGAACAAAGAGGACAGCAGCACGATTGATGAGAGCTTCGCAAGGCTGGCCGATATTGTAGGGATGGTTGACTCTGCTGATGTAAATGAGGCGCCGGGCGATGGCTGATCTTGACCCTCTGGTGCGTTACCGTAAGCATGGCGTGGATGAAAAACGCCGGATACTGGCAGAGCTTTATCAGCAGGCCGAAAAGCTGGAACGGCAAAAAACAGCCATCGAAGAGCAGGTTGAAGAAGAAACAAAACTGGCTGAAGGTATGGCAACAGCCGAAGCTTCGGCTTATCTCGGGCGTTATCTGGAAGGCGCACGTACGAAAATTGAAACGCTGAACGGGCATATAAGGCAAATGGAAATACGCATCGCCGTGGCGCAGGAGGACATGCGCACCGCTTTTGCCGAAATGAAAAAAGTCGAAATAACGCAGCGCAATCGCAAGGATAAAGAAAAGGCCGCGGAAAAGAAAAAGGAAGACCAGGAGCTCGATGAGGTCGCGATTGAGAATTACCGGCGGCGGCAAAAAGACGATGGTGGTGATTAAGCCGAGACAACGGTGCTCTCTTTCGGCATGTCTATTTTGACGAATTGTCCGGGCTGGTTCTGGAAGGAAAGTTCGCCGGTTAGCGCGGTCTGCTCCAGTGCCCCTGTATAAGTGCGTCGCATTTTTTGTTGCATGGCTTGGCTAAGTCCGTTTTTTGTGCGGACAATCAAATCAAGACGACCGGGGCGGTGCAGCCCGTCGAGCTGAACATCGCCGAGACGGTTTAAACTTAAGTCAAAAATAAAGCGGGTGCCGCGTCTGTCTTCTCCCTCTTTTTGTCCATCATGGCCATCGTGACGGTAATAAAGCATCATTTTGTGCAGGTTTGCGTCGTCCATGACGGGTAGCGCCGTTGCGCGCCAGTCCTGCCCTGTTGGCTCGGCAGATGTTCTTTGCAATCCTGATATATCGCGGTTCAGACGGCCAAGACTATCGCTTTTGCCGCTACGGCCCAGCGCATCAATGGTTTTATCGCCAAGCCATCCTGAGATATTTCCTGAACGTATGGCGGCGATAAAAAACAGGGCAATAGCAGGCAGGCGCGCAGGCGTGGATGCTGTGGCCGCATTGATTGTAGTGCCGGCAAGGGCTTGCGCGGCTTGCGGCGCGGTTTGTTGCAGGGCTTGATTTAATTCGTCCATAGCGCCCCACTGAAAATTCGAAAAGAACTCGAATGGAATGAAGGGGGACAGGGCCGTCGCTGTGGCCGTTGTTGTTGTCGCTGTAGCCGCTGTCGTTTGCAATGAATGGGGTGCTCCCGGTTGCGGTATCATTTGTATCTGTGTGCCCAGGATCAGGTTGCCTGCTTGAAAGGGCATGATAAAATTCTGTGGTATATCCAGCCCCGGTGTAAAGAAGGAAAGAACCGGAAGGTTCTGCGGTGTTATGCCTGTCACGGTGCCGGTTATGCTGCCGGCATGACCTTGCGGTATGGCTGCGGGCGTTGGGGGCGTCAGCAGAGTTGTTTGTGAACTTTGGGCAGGAATTTGAGTAAGGCTCACTTGCGGCGGCGTAATGGTTTGAACGCGAATGTCAAAGGGCTGTGGTGCCTGACTTACCGTGAACACAGAGTTCTGCGGCGGGGCGGTATTTAGAGGCAGAGTAAAAGGGAATGAATTTAACTGTCCGGGCGGTGGGGGCACAGCCTGCGGCGCATGCGAGGTCGCGGGTAAAATCAAAACAGGTGGTAATGGCGATGGTGCCTGCTGTAGAAAAGGCTCTGCCGTCTGAATGATATGCTGGATAAGTTGCGCTGCCGGTTTTCCTTCAGGCGCAGGCAAGGAAGCAGGTTGTTGTATGGCTGGCTCTTCAAGGGACGAGACAAGTGGAATAGAAACGGGAACAGCGATAGGGGCAGGAATAGAAATAGAAAGCAGTTGTGCTGTTTGTTCGTATAAAATTTGCGGCAGCGTGCTTTCTGCCAGCACTTGAATTTGCAGCGGCAATGTTACGATTTTTGTCTCGATAGAATATAGCGCGGGCTGGATGACTTGCTGTGCTTGTTGTGGGGGCAGGGGCGTCAGGCTTATTACTGTTTCCGCCTTTAGCGCGGCCTGCGGTAAATTTTCTGCCGGTGTCTGTACAATATCTTCCGTACGGCGTGGATCGGGGCGCGTATCAATATGTGTTTGTTGTGAAACTTCAACTTGCGGCGGCGCGGTTTCGGTGCGGGGCGGAGTCGGCGCATTATTTTCCTGTGGCGGCGGGCGTACGGTGACTTGCTTGGGCGGTTCTCCCGGCGGGATTTCTATTTCAATTTTTGCGCCTTCCGGCGGTATATCGCGGCCTCGCAGACGAACGGTAAGCTCGCCCTTTTCGGTACGGATGCGGGTGGTGCCGTCAGGATTGTGGCGGACAATCTCACCTTCCATTTTTTCGCGGGTGCGCTGAACACGGATTTCACCGCGAATTTCGATGATTTTGGCCTTAAGCTCAACCATGCTTTGCGGCAAAGACGCATGGCTTGGCCGTGATCCCGGCGGTAATCCTGAAAACCCAGATGAGTCGCTCATGACTTTATATTAACCGTACAAACACAGGGCGGACAGTGAAAGTTTCTGTAAAAGAAAACCATATGTAACACATTGTTTTTGTTTGGTAAAACAGGGTCTATTCTCTTTGTTCGTCATTTTTTTGTTTTTCTGCATCTTTTCCTTTTCTTTCATATAGTTACCGGGTTTTAATCGTTTTCTTGTTTCTCACAGACACATTATAGGAAAATATTCATATTTTGTCAATGACGTAGATCCTCGCTTGCGCGGGGAAAGTAAAAAAAGGGAGTATTTTTGTTGACATAATTTTTCTGGATATGTTAGCTTGCCGCAGTTTAGTTATTTGAGATACAGGAGTTAGATTATGAAAGAACAAGAAGAGAGTTTTGCCCCGATGGATGAGTTCACAGCAGTGAGCGCACGCACGGGCGTTAGTATAGAAGATTTACACCAATTACCTGAAGAGAGCTTAACCGCTTATTATAACGAGACATCAACGTTGGCGTCAGGAAAGTGGGCCATGGTTTCTGCTGCGGCAGCTTTTGTTACAGCTATTGCATCAGGGCTTTGCTTTAATAACAGCGATGGAGGCGTTCTTACAGCCGTGGGAGTGACCCTTGCCACATTGTCCGCTGCGAATTGGGCACTGGCCGGGAAGAGTTTTTACGGTGTGATCAACAATCAGGAAGTCGCCGGGAAAATTCAAAGTGAGATCGGATCAGTGAGTTCTGAAGATAAGCCGCCGATTGTAAGAGGGTGCACCGAAGTTCCTACAATTTAGTGGTCTGACTGTTGGTTTTATATGTAGGAAAAAATTATGGGTGAAGAGAAAAATATGCAAACCATGGAAGAAAAAATTGTTGAGCTAAGTAGTAGGACAGCTATTACTGTAAATTTGCTGCGCCAATTGTCTGATGAAAAACTATCTAACTATTATAACAGGACATCAGAAATGGGATCACGGGGACTGGCTGCGTGTTGTACTGCTGTAGCCGGTGCTGCCGGTGTTACGGCTATGGTGGCTTTTTTCAATGGAGATATTAGCTCGGGTATATTCTTTGTTGGTTCAAGTGCCTTGACGATAGTGTTAGCCAAAGTCCAATTCAATGGTGCAGCGAAAAATGAGGGTATAGGTCAGGAAATTCAAAGCGCTCTTGTTTCAATGGCTTCTTGGGGTACACCTCCTCACGGTTCTATGGGGCTTTAAAATCCCTGCAATTTAACTGCTACATGAACTGTCATCACCTGAATTTATATTGCAAATTCTAGGGTGATCCATGAGGTGGTGGCAAAAGGCGGATTCCCCTAGGATTTTTTCAAAATTTAAGGAATGACAAGAAAAAGGGGGGTGGGGTGCCTACGCCTTCGCTGCTGCCCTTTTGGCTTTTACAAGCGCCCGTGCGACAAAATCAGCGATCTCCTCGACATCTCCGGCGGCGTCGGTATTAGGCGAGCGGATGAGGATCGGGGTTTGGTGGCGGATTGAGTCCTTAACGCGCGGGTCAAGGCTGATCATTCCGGCGAGCGGCGGTTTAAGGCGCAGGAAGTTTTCGCAGGCCTTGAGCAGGGTCTTGTAGGTCTTCTCACCTTCGGCGGTGCTTGGTACCATATTCACAACAATATTGACGTTCTTTGACATGCCTGCGGCATTGCCGAGCTTGATAAAGGCATAGGCATCGGTCAGTGAGGTCGGTTCGTCTGTTGTTACAAGCAGTGTTTTTGTCGCGGACGCCGACATCATGCGTACGGTGCGGTCAACACCGGCACCGAGATCAACAATGACAACATCATATTTATCGGCGACTTCCAGAAGCTGGTCGCGCAGCAAAGCAAGGCGCTGGCTCGGCAGAGCGGAAAGCGAGGCCTGCCCGGAGCGTCCGGCGATAATATCAAAGCCGCCTTCCTCGTAGCGCTGAATAATTTTATCCATACCGAGGCGACCGCGAATAACATCGTTCAGGTCGCGCTTGGCCATCAGGCCGAGCTGGACATCAACATTGGCAAGGCCGAGGTCGCCGTCAAACAGCAAGACTTTTTTGCCGCTTTGCGCGAGGGCATGAGAGAGCGTAATCGAAAACCATGTTTTACCAACGCCGCCTTTGCCGCTGGCCACCGCAATGATGTTATTTCCCCGACGAAAGGCCGGAGCTTTCGGTGTGTTGGCAGGTTTTCTTTTTGTCGTTACGAACTCACTCATAGTTTCTATCCTGCATTAGCCATCTGTTTTCTTCTAGGGGCGGTCTGTGTTTTTATTCTTTTCTTCACAGATTCGGGCATTAAAAGCTGTGTCAGTCTTTTGGGTGACAGGACGGTAAGGCCGTCAGCCACTTTAGGGGTGTTGCTGGCATCGGCAAAAATCAGTCCGCCATAATGCGCGGCAGAGAGCAAACCGCCAAGGCGGCGCGCGATGTCAATGCGAGTAGGCATCATGGAATTCACGCCCAGCGCACCATAAACGCGGGCAATTTCGCCGGATTCTTCGGCATCGGTTCCGGCGGGCATCGCCAGAACAGGCTCAATATCACCAACGGAAATCAGGCGGGCGAGGTCGCGCATAGCTGAAGGATCAAAAGGATTAAGGCCGGCCGTATCAATGAAAACCTGGTCGGCATTTTTGCAATGGTCCAGACAGGCTTTAAGCTGTTTGGCGCTGGAGGCTTTTTTAAGGTCCACATTCATTAGCTTTGTAAAGGCCGAGAGCTGCTCAATGCCGCCGGCCCGGACGGTGTCGGTCGAGATAACGGCCACTTTCTGGTCGTTCATAACGGCGCGGGCAGCAAGCTTGGCAACGGCGAGTGTTTTACCGGCCCCCGGTGAGCCCACCAGCATGATGGCTGTGCCGGTTGATTTTTGTGGTAGAGGGCGAAAAGAAAAAAGATGTTCCAGCGCTGCGATGAGAGCGATGTCGGGTTGTTCCAGACCAATAACTGTGGCGCAGGACACAACCTGATCTGTGATTTCTTCAGGCACGGAATGACGGAGCATAACGTCAGTCAGTTTTTCTAGCACCGCGTCTTCATCGTCAGGGGCGTCGCCATATACCCAGTCCTGAGCAGAATCTTGCATATCAAAATCATCATCAAGGGGGTCATGCTGTTCTATGGCGGCGGTCACACGCACAGCTTTGCCACCCTTTTCTTCGCGGGTAGCAACGATGATTGCATCTTCTCCTAGTGTGTCGCGGACCATCTGCATGGCCTCTGTTGTTGTTTTTGCATAAAATGACTTGAGTCGCATAGCGAATGCCTGGACGATTCTGATTAATTATACGTATTCTCTTATTCTTATTCTAGAGCATAAACGTAACTACCCCCTAAAGAAATCTGATAATTTATAAAAAATACAGTTAAAACTATATTCCTATTTGCCGATTGGATTTCAAAACATCAATAATTTTAGTGATGCTTTCCAGTTCTTCGGTGATTTTACGTAGGTTTTTTTCGGTCACAGGTTTCCAGAGTGGCGTTATTTTAATAAGGGGACGAAAGCGCTGAAAGGCAAGGAAGATCTCGTTTTCTTTGAAGCTCGCCTCGCTCCAGTAAGAGCGCAAGCCTCGCCCTGTTGCCATGAATTGTTCTTTGAAGGACGAATTAATGATCATTTTTGCATCAATCTTGTCTGTTGATATGACATCGTATCTTTTGTTGAATTTGTCATCGGGGATTTTTACTTTTTGATATTCAGAAAAAGTATTCTTGAAAAAAACCTTCCTCACCGCACCCGGCATAACAACAGTGTGCCCATGTACGCGGCCGCCAAGTTGCAAGCGCACAACAAGTCCCCAGAAGCGCAGATATTCTTTTTCTCTCTTTTTGTGCTGCTTGTCTTGTCTTAGCTCGGTCAGGATCGTTTCCTGTATGGCAAAGGACACGCCCTTATGACTGCCCTGCAGGCCCGTATCCAGTCTGCTTTTATTATGAGGTGGTAAAATATTATGTTTGTCGGCGGCGCTAACGGCAAAGCAGCCATCGTCTCTGTAATTAAGCCCTGAGACCCTGCACAGCCCATTGATAAGGTTTCTTTCTCCCTTTGTTAGCCAAACACGGCCTAGCAGGAGATAGATAATCGCCGAGGGAAATAGCGCCCCGAACATGACAGTATAGCGCAGATTTATGCCTTGCGGATTTATATATAAAAGCAGGAAGGTCATAAAAAACGAGACAAGGGTAATGCCGACCAAAAGCCACGCTATATAGGCTTTGCGCTGTTTTTCCAGCGTATCTGTTATAGCGCTAATTTCTTTTCTTAGGGCGGTCACGATGTTTGCTTCGGTCATGCTTAAACTTGCCCCAGAGTTTTGATTTTAGCTTTGGGGTGGATTTCGTTTTGTGACATGACAATCGTTTGCGGGCGGAAGCGCTCAATAACCGAGCGCACATAAGGACGAATGCCGGGTGATGTGAGAAGGACAGGGATTTCACCTGTGGCTGCCTGGGTCTCGTAGGCTTCCCGTACAGCATTAATGAAATCCTGTAATTTGCTGGGGGCCATAGCGAGCTGTTTTTCTTCGCTTTCGCCGATAAGGGATTCGCTGAAATTTTGCTCCCATTCTGATGATAGGGTCACCAGAGGCACAACATTATGCACGTTCTTATTCTGGTCGCAAATCTGGCGGGCAAGGCGACTTCGCACATGTTCAGTCACCAGCATCGGGTTCTTCGTGTGGGTGGTGGCCTCGGCCACACCTTCGAGAATAGCGGCCATATCGCGCACAGAAATACGTTCGGCCACAAGGTTTTGCAGGATGCGCTGTAGCCCGCCGACGGTAATCTGGCCCGGGACGACATCGCTAACCAGTTTTTGGTAATCGGCTGGCATTTCATCAAGTAATTTTTGTGTTTCGGCGAAAGACAGCAAGTCGGCCATGTTGTCTTTAATAATCTCGGTAATATGGGTCGTGACAACGGTGGGCGCATCAACAACGGTATAGCCTTTGAAATGTGCTTCTTCGCGGTGCTGTTCATCTATCCACATAGCGGGCAGCCCAAAGGTCGGCTCAATGGTGTTTTCACCGGGCAGAGTAATGGGCGCACCGCTCGGGTCCATGCAGAGCAGCATGCCGGGGCGCACTTCGCCGTCCCCGACTTCAATTTCTTTTATGCGCACAGTGTAGGTGTTGGCCTGAAGTTGTAAATTATCTTGAATACGCACAGCCGGAAGAATATAGCCCATATCTTCGGCAAGTTGACGGCGCAGTCCTTTGATCTGGTCGGTCAATTTCTCGTTGCTGTCATTTTCACCTTGCACCAGCGGCAAGAGGCCATAACCAAGCTCCAGACGGATGGTGTCCATAGCCAAGGCCTTGGAAATAGGTTCGTCGGCAGGAAGGGCTTTGCCTTCTTTGGGCCCTTCTATGGCTGCTGTGTCTTGTTTTTCTTTTTTCTGGCGTTGCCAGTTCATGTAGGCAATGCCGCCTATCAGAGTCGAGAGGAAAAGAAAGGGCGGCGCTGGAATGGCCGGGATAAGAGCAAGACCAAACATCAGGCCCGCGGACATGCCCAGAGCCTTGGGGTAGCGCCCGAACTGAGTAAACAGGACTTCCTGCGCGGCACCTTCGATGCCGGCTTTTGAAACAAGAAGACCGGCGGAAACCGAAACGATAAGGGCGGGGATCTGGCTAACCAGACCATCACCGATTGTAAGAATGGTGTAGCTCGAAGCGGCGTCGGCAAGGCTCATATCTTGTGCTGTGGTGCCGATAATGATGCCGCCAATAACATTGATGAAGACAATCAGCAAACCGGCAATAGCATCACCGCGCACAAACTTGGCCGCACCATCCATGGCACCGAAGAAAGAACTTTCCTGTTCCAGCTTGGTGCGCCGGGCTTTGGCTTCGTCTTCAGTGATGATTCCAGCAGAAAGATCGGCGTCAATCGCCATTTGTTTGCCGGGCATGGCGTCGAGGGTAAAGCGGGCCGCGACTTCGGCAATTCTCCCGGAACCCTTGGTGATAACGACAAAGTTGACGATGACGAGAATGGCAAAGACGATACCGCCAACCACATAGCTGTCCTGAATCGTAAAGCTGCCAAAGGCCTGAATTATTTCTCCGGCAGCATCATTCCCCGTGTGTCCGTTGCTTAGGATTAGTCGTGTCGAGGCGACGTTAAGCCCCAGCCGCAGGGCCGTGGCAATAAGTAGGACGATAGGGAAGGTTGAAAATTCAAGCGGTGTAACGCTGAATAGCGCCAGCATCATGATCAGCACAGAAAAGGTAATAGAGATGGCAAGACCTAAATCTAAAGCCCATGTAGGGATAGGCACCAGCATAAAAAGCAGGATACCAATAATAGAAATTGACAGCAAAAAGTTCCCGTTGGCGGCAATACCTATTATGGATTGCGCACGGCCCATAGTCGTTGAAGGAACGCTTGATGTTGATGTATCAGACATAAAATCAGAAAATTCAGTTTAGAAGGTTTAACAGATACGAAAAAACACTCATTTACCATTTTACGCGTGCTTGAGCGAACATGCAAACGCTATAGAGTTTATCTCCTTTGCCTAATTTATTGCCATTTTGCCTGAAATGAATAATATGCGTATTCGTGAGGGATGATTTTTTGATTATGAAAATGATAGTTCGGGTTTTTTATGTTCTGCTTTTGATGGTGCTTCCATCCTGTTCGGGGGGATTGCAGGAGTTTGGCATAGGTAGCTTGCCGAAAAACGGGTTTTACAGCAATTTAGCGAATGAATATAAAGGTCTGGCTTCCTATGAAGAGGATTTTATGGCGCATGAAGATGATGCGCTTCACTTTACAGCTAAAGCGCGCAAGGTTTTAAAGCGTCAGGATGTCCCGCCGGATTTGCCGGAAAGCCGTAACATTCCTGATTTTGCTGTAGAGGGGCTTGCTGACGCATACTCCATATTAATGGATGCGCTGGAGACCTTGAAAATAGAGCAGAACGAGGCCCTGCTAGCCATGGCCCAAACCCGTTATGATTGCTGGCTCGCGCATCAGGAAGATTTTCCGGTTGAGGGCGCTTACCTTTCTTGCAAGACAGGATTTTATGATGCATTAGCGCTGCTTAATATTCCTGAAGCTGACAAGGTTGTTCATAGTATTCATTTTGATTCAGGGGCTATTGCGCTGAATAAAGAGGCGAGAGAAGCGGTCGGTAAAATTGCGACACGTTATCGCGACCGTTCTCATTGGGGCATTGTGTTAAAAGGCTACACAGACAGCAAGGGGGATAAGCACCAGAATAAAATTCTCTCAATGCGCCGGGCTGTGGCTGTTAAAAACACACTGGGGCA
>JAJFGW010000027.1 GCA_021775915.1 Alphaproteobacteria bacterium
GAAGGGAACTTTCCAGCTATTGATATAGTTGAAAATGATAAGGATTTTAAAATAATGGCTGAGTTGCCTGGTATGGATCCGGATAATATCGAGGTTGCTCTGAGCAATAGTTTTTTGACAATTAGAGGTGAAAAAGAAGAACAGGAAGAAGAAAATAGTGAAAATTACCTATGCCATGAAATGTCCTATGGCGCGTTCCAGCGTACTATTACTCTTCCTGATGCATCTAATGCTGATAAGGCTGAAGCTACTTTCAAGAATGGAATTCTGACCGTTGAAGTGCCCAAAAAAGCTGAAGCCTTGCAAAGGCTCAAAAAGCTGCGTGTCAAAAAAGCTGCCTAATGTAGCTTAAACTCAACGAGCCGGAAATGGGGCCGGAAAACGTTTAGTAGCGTTTCTGGCCCCTACTAGCAACAGAGGTAAAAATCATGAGACTAAAAGGGGCCATCGCAAGTAAGGGCGTCAGGAATTTTGGAACGGCCCATTATATAGCTGGCCACCATAAGGTTCCCCGCATCTGGATTATTATTGCCGACAAGAAAGTTGCCAAAATTTTTAGCAAAGCTGGTGACTCCCTTGAGATGATAGGAGAGGCCTTTCCGTCTGATGATGGAGAGGAGCAGATCGAATACGAACCTTCCATGAGTCCGGTGCGCCGGAAAGCATTCCGGTTTGCCCATGAAATAGCTGCATTTCTGGACAAAGCCGTGCAAAAAGACGCTTTTGACAGATTGATTTTTGTTGCACCGCCTCAAACCCTTCAAGATTTACGCAATTGCTTAGGCCGGCCCGTATTTAGTCGTTTAATGGCTGAGGTTAACAAAGACCTAGCAAAACTTAAAAAAAATGAATTACAAGAAGGACTTGAAAATATTATCTGGTTTTAGGCAACCTTTTTAATTGCATTATTTTTTTCATCTTTACAGCGAAGCAACATACGCTTGCAGGCACATTTGTCTTCTGGAATTGGACAATGAGTGCAACAAAATTCAGACAATTTTTTAAAATCCTGAATATTAATTTCCGACCCCCTTGTTGTGACACCCTTGCTTTCAAGTTTTGCCAACACACGTGAAAAAGTAGCCGGATTTATACCAAGTTGAGCCGCTACTGTTGATTTATCGTAAGGAAGGGTAAACGACCCTCCTCCCCCTGTCATCCAGGATGACGTCCGCAAAAGAAAACAACTCAGGCGCTCGGGAGCATTCATTGCGGTAAGGCGGGAATTCGTCATTTGTAATTTTTCTATTTCATCAGCCATAGTCCCTATAACCCGTGTTGCTATATCTGAATTGCCCTTGAGTCTTTCCCTCAACAAAGCTGCAGGAATTTCTATTACTTGTGCTTCAACAACAACTTCAGCAGAAAAATGGTGCGCTGTGTCATTAAATATTGTGCCCTTACTAAAAACAGCGTCACGCGTTAGCAGAGTCACCACAAACTCCTCTCCTTCAGAAGTTACATTACAGAGCTTAACCCACCCCTTAATAATAATAAAAAATGTATTGTCTGTATTAGTGGTATCACCTTGAAAGAAAAGAACTGTGCGTTTTGGATGGAGTTTAATAGTAGAAGAAGCCAAAATAATATCTCTTTCTGCAGCCTCCATCCCATCGAAAAAAGGGAGGTCTTGCAAAAGCTTAGCCGTGTAATTTTCGGGTGTTGACATCTATAAAGCCATAAAATTATTGAGCAATAACCTCTACAGCTTATAATAGTAATGTCAAGAGTATTATTTAATTTAATTGTGTTAGTATAAGCAAGTTGCTTCTACCAGTAAGTAATTGTTTAATAAGTATTTTTCTTAAGCAGCAAACCGCTTCCCTATAGAAACTTTATGGTGCTCACTTTCTAGAAAATTTTTCATCATCCAGATCTGTTTTTCGTGTCTTTGTAGACGTCCAGCCAACATATCAACGGTTACCTTATCACCTGTTTCCGTAGCTTCACCTATGGCTATTTGTGCCCGATCGGCCAGTTTCTGATTATCAACAATCAAGGTGTGCAACATAGTATCGGCATCGGCATTTTCCTGCGGCTCATCAATCGAAGTCATTTTCTTATAGGCCTTCAGCCCACCTGGGGCATATTCTCCTAGAGTGCTAATACGTTCGGCAACCATATCTGCGGCATCTAACAAATCTTTATACTGTTCTTCGAACAAAGCATGCAGACTAAAAAACTGAGGCCCTTTTACGTTCCAGTGAAAACTATGCGTTTTCAGCAATAATGTATAAGTATCGGCCAAAAAGAATTTTAAATTATCGGTGGAAGCAGTCGTCATTGTCATTCTCCTTGTTTTTGTTTTTAGTCCGTAGCCAAATCACAGCAACATTTTTCCTTATGTATAAGGCGCGGCAATTGTTTCTGTATTTTATTTTTAGCGATATCATCCTTAGTATTTTGCGGATAAAAGTTTGAACCTACCCCTCCAGCCATGAGCTGAATTATATAGTTTTCATCAGTTATCACAGAAGCAGACATAGCCAATTTCCCCTTTTTTCTTCAAAATTTTAACACTAGAAACAGGAAAACATTTTTTTACGTTGACTGGTGTGACTCTTGTCAAAAAAAACATTTTTTATTTTTTGATCAAAATCAAATGTGATTTCTTTTTTTATGTTCTCCTGTTGTGTACCCACTGCAAAAAAGTAAGGAGAATGACTATGAAGAATACAAAAGTTATTGAATTGATGACGGAGAATCCTGTTCTCATCAGGCCAGACGCAACCTTGGAAGATGCCGCTAAAAATATGAGAGACATTGATTGTGGTGTTTTGCCTGTAGGCACGGAAGATAAGCTGAAAGGCATGATCACAGACCGCGATATTGTCATTCGTGCGGTTGCCAAAGGCAAGGATATATCAAAAGAAAAAGTAGCGGACTACATGACGAAAGATGTCTATGGATGCCATGAAAACGATACGCTTGAACAGGCCACCGATGAAATGCGTAAACACAGGGTAAATCGGCTTATTGTTAAAGATAAGGCGGATAATGTGACCGGTATTTTGTCCTTCGGATCTATTCTCTGGAAAGGTGTCGATGCTGATGAAGTTACCAATATTGTTACACACGCAATACGAAAGAAGGTGGCCTAGCGGCCTTCCTTTTTTTAAGGAGAGTATATTATGATAGACACACGCCAAAACGCCATTGATGCTTGTCAGGAATGTCACCTGTTATGCCAGGAATTGCTTGCTTATCATGGGGATGAGACAGGGGGAAAGCAATTATCCTCCCAACACATCAAACGCCTGGTGGCCTGTATCGAGATGTGTCAGACGACAGCCAATTTGCTGACAATCCGGGCGCCGCTGATAGACCAGCTCTGTGAAATAACCGCTCATATCTGTGAACAATGCGCTACAAGTTGCCGTTCTATCGAATGCGAGGCCATGAAAAAATGCGCTAATATATGTTCACAATGCGCCGGCGCCTGTTACGAGGCGAGCAGCCGTATTAAAAAAGCGGCATAAAGGAAAAGTAATGGAGCAGGCCGTTGAGTTAACAGCAGGTATAAGTTTTCTTATATTAGGGTTTTCTTATTTATTCAGAGCGGCGGATTGGGCTGCCTGGTTTGAGCACATTCAAAAACAGGAACGCCGTGCCTCCTTAACCATAGGTACTGTCAATGTATTGGTCAGTGCGTTTATAACCGGATTTCACTGGATATGGCAGGGAATGGCAATGATCCTGACTATTATAGGGCTTATTGCTGTTACCAAGGGCGTTATTTATCTGCTATTTCCTCGCTGGCTCCCGGCAAAGCTGGTAATCTTGGTTCCGCACTATAATCCACTGCTGCGCTTTTCAGGCATCCTTCTGATCCTGATTACACTCAGTATTCTTTATCCGGTTTATCAGGGAAGGTAACATGGAACAGGCAATTGAGTTTACCGCAGGCATTGTTTTTCTCGTAATCGGGCTATCATGCCTGTTCCGTACGAATGACTGGGTCACATGGCTTGCCCATGTACGGCAGGAAGGCCGCCGCAAGGCACTCAGCCTGGGGAGCATTGGCCTCCTCCTCAGTGCCCTTATTGTTGGATTCCACCCGGTCTGGAGCGGACCGTCAATGTTGTTGACAATTATAGGCGTGGCGGGAATTCTGGAAGGCACACTTTATCTTCTGTATCCGGGTTCCCTGAATTGCATCCTGTCATTTTACGAACCGCGCTATAAACCAATCATCAGATTATTTAGCCTCATCATGGTTCTGTTCGGCACTATCATTCTCTACGGATGGTGGGAGCAACTTTAAAACATAAAATCCTCCTGCTCAATTCCTTACAAAATTATCTCAAATTATTTTATTTGCATTTCGACTCTGCTTTATGTTGCAATTAAATTGTGGGTATTTTTGATTGAAGTTCCGTTCTAAGCTCTACAAGCTTTATTGCCTTATACAGCTTCCTTTACAAAGCACCCTAAGGGATGTGTTTTTAACAGAGACCGGATGTAAATAATGTCAAAATAAAGACAGACATTGTTCTCCCTATGTAGAAAAACATACGATGAAGCAGGCGGAAGCGCGTGCTGAAACCGTATTCCTCTGGCCATTTCCGGAGGAAGGGACTGTGTTTAAAAACATCATCTAATGATAACTGAACTTTATATAGAACTGTGATTTTAAGGAATCACGGAAGGAGAACTTATGTCTAAATTTGACCCTTTTACCACATTGATGAATTCAACATCTGTCGAACCATTTTATATCCCGTCCGATAGTGGTTTTTCCAAACAATGGCACCTAAAAAACAACCAGAAAACAGACATCAACGTCACAGGCATTTGGGACGAATATAAAGGCGCGGGTATCAAAGTTGGCGTTCTTGATGATGGCTTTGATCGTAGACATTCAGATTTATCAAAGAACTATGACACATCCCTTGATTTCGACTTTGTTGATAACGATTCAGATGCCCTTATAGGGTCCGGTAATAAGCACGGCACAGCTGTTGCCGGGATTATTGCCGCTGATGATAACGGCACGGGCGCGGTTGGTGTTGCCCCTGATGCAACACTGGTCGGTTATAAAGCGAGCTTCGGCGGATCAGCCATATCGACTTTTACCAACGGATTTCTTAAAGCAGCGCAAAATGTTGATATCCTCAATAATAGCTGGGGGTTTTCCTCTATGTTCGGGGACACCAAGGATTCAAACTCCTTCACCGCGTTATTCGATGCGCTAGAAGGGCTTGCCCAAAATGGCAGGAGCGGACTGGGAACAGTCACGGTATTTGCTGCTGGGAACAACAAGTCATGGGGCGATAACGTAAATTATCACAATATACAAAACTCCCCATATGGCATAGCTGTCGGCTCAACCGATCAAGATGGCACGTATTCTTATTACAGCACACCGGGCGCGGCAGTTCTGGTTTCTGCGCCGGGCTATAAAGTCTACACCACGGATAATACGGGCTCGTCCGGTTTTGCCAGCGGCAGTTACGCCACAGTCAGCGGCACATCGTTTTCTGCCCCGGCGGTCAGCGGCGTTGCCGCCCTGATGCTCAAAGCTAATTCGAATTTAGGCTATCGCGATGTACAGGAAATTCTCGCCTATTCCGCCAGAATATCGGACTCCTCACATAATGGCTGGGAAACTAACGGGGCCAAAAACTGGAATAATACCGGCCTGCATTTTAGTCACCAATACGGCTTCGGCCTTGTTGACGCTCATGCGGCCGTAAGGCTGGCGGAGAGCTGGAACGAAACATCCACTTTTGCCAATATGGATAAGGCCAGCTATACGGCCACTCTTAATATTACCATTACCGATAGAAAAACCATTAGCTCCTCACTTACGGTCAACAAAGATATAGAAATCGACCATGTGATCATTGATGTAAACCTCACTCATTCCCGCGCCGGGGAATTAAGGTTGGTTCTTGTTTCTCCGGACGGCACGGAAAGCGTGCTCATGGATAATCCAGGCGCACGTTCCGGCAACACAACGGGCTCAACGCGTGCTTTCGATGGTTTTGAGTTTTCTTCCGTAGCCCATTGGGGCGAAAGCAGTCAGGGAATATGGACGCTCAAAGCCTATGACCGTACATCGGGTACGACAGGCACACTCAAGGACTGGACGATCACCTTTATGGGGGACGCTGCCGACACAAACGATCATTACATTTACACGAACGAATACGCTAAAACCAGCAGCAGCACGCTATTAACCGATAGCAATGGCGGTATAGATACGATCAATGCCTCTGCTCTGACAAGCAGTAGTGTGGTTGATTTAAGCGGAACACTCACCGGAAAACTGGCGGGAAAAAGCTTTAAAATAAATGGCGATGCTATTGAAAATGCTTATGCCGGGGATGGCAACGATACCATTCACGGCAACACTGCCGGCAATATTATTAATGGCGGCCGGGGCAATGATCTTATCTATGGCAGTGCCGGAAATGACACACTGGACGGCGGCGCGGGAACGGATACAATCCTGTATGACCTCGGATTAAATCAATACCTTATTCAGATTACATCTGCGATAGAGATGGTTGTCTCCAATATTATGAGCGGAATGGACAAGCTCCTGAATTTCGAACTGTTTAGCTTTAACAAGCAAACCTACAGCTTTCAGGATATAGTTGATTTTTTAAATGGCTCTACACCACCAGCTCCCGAACCAACACCGGAACCAACACCGGAGCCAACACCTGAACCGACACCAGAGCCTGTGCCTCCTCCACCGGTTGACGACACCCCTCCTGTTGATTTGTCGTTCAGGCTTACAAAAGCAAGCGGTACATCGGGCTCATTCAAAATAACCAACGACGAAATTGGTAAAACGCTTTTGTCTTCAGCAGATTTGCAGGTTGGCACAAGCGTGACCGATGAAGCCCTCATGATAGACCGGAGTGCCGGTGAGCTGCATATAACAGGAGGAACTCATATTGACGGCAGCATAAAAGAAATCGCGGTCACTACCGATGTTACGCTGAACTACGAGATCACCGGCATTCCCCTGGCACGTATCAACGCACAGGAAGCTGTGGATGGTGTAACTATGACCATTAACGACCTTCAGGCTGGCTATATTTATACTGCTGATGGAAATGATAGCTTTATCATTGAGGCCGAAAACCGCGATGGCAACACAAGTTCGTTCAAGAATTATTTTCGGGCTTCTCTTTATGACGGGGATGATACGGTCACGATCACCGACGACAACCCTTATTTCAGGAGCTTTGTTGATCTGGGTGCCGGGAATGATGTCTATAAATCCGCAACTACGGGCACAGAAATAATCTATGGCCGTAATGGAAATGACACTATCGAAACAGGTAACGGTACCGACCGTTTATACGGACATGCAGGAGATGATACGCTCAGCGCCGGTGGTGGCAACGATTTCCTCTATGGAAGCTCTGGCTCCGATACTCTTGATGGCGGCATCGGAAACGACAAGCTCTATGGCGGTGCTGACAATGATATTCTGTATACCGGCGACGGTTCTGATAAACTGTATGGCAATAGTGGCGCCGATATTTTTGTCATTACCGCTATTAATCCAGACAGTCGTATCGAGGATTTCAGCGTGTCTCAGGGCGACAAGCTTGACATTACCGATATTCTCACCAGTTTTAATGAGAGCAGTGATGTACTCACCGACTTCCTGCGGCTTGCATATAATAGCAGCGCCCGGGTAACAGAATTGCAAGCCGTCAATGCCGACGGATCATTTGATACTGCCGCCGTGTTGCGTGGTAATCACAGTGGCATAGATATAAATCAGCTTCTCAATACTGGTCAAATTCTGGTTAGCCATCCGGACACCATTTGACCATCAAAACCGGAATCTGTTTTTCCAGACAGATTCCGGTTCTTCTCTTATTCACTTAAGTCGGCAAGAACTTCTTCAAGTCCGCTTACCGTCGTACTCTCGGTATTGTCAGCATCCTGATTACCCAATGCATCCTGTCCAATTTCAATAGCGCCCGTGGCGTTGTTCAGAATAATACAAGTTGAGTTACCGGTTGCCGCAGACGTGCCATCACCACCACATACCAAGGTATCAAAGCTTGATGACCCAGCTTGTAAAGCTGTCGCCGTTGATGAACCGTTACCACTATCTTCTACCTGTCGTATAAGCGCTGCGATAGAAGCACGATTTTGCGCTGTAAACCCCCATGGCTCACTGGACATTTGAGCATTTGCAGCCGCGCTGCCGAAAAAAAGACCTATGAACAGGGCCATAACCCACAAGATAATAATAGCGCGGGTTTCTTTTTCCTCTTGTTCTATTCTCTCTGACATTGTCTTTCTCCTTTCCTGTGTATCTTTTTATTTTTTCAATCGGGGCAGGAAGCGACAATGGCCGCTTCCTGCTTTGTGATTGGTCTGTAAGTACCCTTACTTACAGTTCAGGTGAGGACACATTCACACTGAAGTTGTTACCAATGGCAGAGGCATTGGATCTGATGAGCGGTATCTGCAAATCACCAGGGCCCATACCGGCACCACCAAAGTTGGTATAGTTGTTGACCATAATGGCATCAACCATAGAGGTTGCTGACACATCGGCATAAGCATGCTGGGTAATATCCGCAAGCATAAACGCGTCATCAGGCGTAAATGCCGCGATTTCAACGCTCATGTTGTTGGCTATTGCCGTCGCATCACTATCCACACTAGCATTAAGAATATTGGTCACCGTGGATGTTGCCGAAATATTGGCCGGATCGATCATGCCAAGCTGACCTGCAAAAGCCAGATAAGCCGCACCGCTCGTGTGCGTATTACCAAGGTCAGGCGTAAAGCTCAGCAATGTACTAAGATCACTTTGAGCTGTTCCTGGCTCTTGCTCTTCTCTGTAGCCGCCCCAGAGGAATTGCCCGTCATGCAGCTCCACCGATACGGTACTGAAGATGTCCTGGTTGTTACCCACAGCCGTAGCAATACTTTCCATTTTTGGAAGGTCTATTGCATCCAGCTCAGACGCAACTTGATCGACTTCGAACTCACCAAAAACCCGGAAGTTCATGTCCAGAACATCGGTGCCTTCATCAAGTGTACCATCCAGAAGCTCAGCTTGTAGCTGAAGCTCTGAACCGAAGATAGCAGGAGCCGGGCTAATTGTGCTCGGATCGGTAGCATCATCAACCACAGTGTTGATATTGAAGAAATCTTCAACAAGAACAATACCGTCAATAATTTCAGAAGGCGGATTGTTTTCAATATCGGAGATTGTAGACACAGCCGTCACATCACCAATAAAGTCCTGTTTCTTTTCAATTTCTACCATACCTGTCGGCGCAACTGTAATGTCGACCAGAACGTTTTTGATCACGTCTTCAGTCACAAGTTTATCCCACTGCCAGTTCACTTCATCAAAAGCCATCGCTGGTTTTGATGCCATGCCCAGTCCCATTACGACAACTGCCGCAGAGGCCAGAAGTAGTTTCTTACGAGTTGTAGTTCTCATGGTCTTCTCCTTTAGTTTCAGTTTTAGTTTTCGGTTTTTTTGCAGGTTTTACTGCGGGTTTTAGCTGCTTAAGGTACTGTGCCATATGATCGGTCTCCACGAGATCGCAGCCATCTGTCACGGGGAGGCCGAGGAAGTCCGTCATGATCTGGTAAACAGACATTTCAACGACGGATCTGACACCAAGCTGAAGCGGATCGTTCCGTACCATCCCGGCATCAAATTCGATTAAAGTATCTCCAAAAAAGCGGAATACATTGGCTTCCACTTCGAAGCCGTAAATCTGCTTTTGCAAACTGGAAACATAACTCACTGCAAAGTTTTTAGAATTTACAACACGCAGATCCAGGGCGACATTGATCACCACCATTCTGCCGCCGCCACCAATTCCTTTAACAAAGAGCTGGGCGCCATTACTTACAATGTTGTAGTTCAGCTCGGTCAGAGCACCAATAACAATAAAATCACTAGCCGGGAGTTTCCCGTACTCATCAATGCTTCTGTTAAGGCGTTTTTGTTCCGCCAGTCTAACTTCTGCTAATGGAATACGCAGATCAAGACGTTCAACCATATGCGCCTTATCAGTTTTTGCGAGGGCACTGATAACCATTTCCGATACACCCTGCGTTAGAGCATGCCCATTTTCATCAAAGTTAATCTGGCCTGTCTTATCAGCAACCTCACCAACGGCAAAGATCGGCAGCCGCTTGGCTTCAAACATCGACAAATCTTTTAGACACTGGCTATAAGGCGTATCGTTGTTCGTCACAGGAAAATTAAAGGACGGCCGCACACCGGCCTCAGAGGACATCGGCCCCATCGCACAACCGGTTAATAGGGCTGCCTGCATCGCTAGCGCTAGTAATGTTTTCCGTTTCATAATTAACACTCCATCATTTTTTATTGTGTCCGGCACAACCATGCCCAAAACTTTTTTTTAAAGACTGATAAATGAACTAACGGTATTTTTGAAAAAATGACAGGGAGCATAAGTAGTGTTTCAGAAGTAAAACGAGCTAATTAATTTTTGTCTAAAACCTCTTGTGGACTAACACTTTTGGGGCAATGACTATTAAGTCGTATAGACCCGCATAGTCATTGCAACTTCCTCTATAAAGGCGATATGTCTGGTTTCAGAAGAATAATTTTGAAATCACACTGGAGGATAAAATGTCTCACAAAACAGTCACTATAATCACTGTATTTACAGCCCTTATTATTGTTCTAGCAATGATCGGATCGGCCAGGGCGCAGATGGACAACAAGCCCTTTTCATTCAGAAACTCTCCGGGAGGTGGCCCGGGCATGAGTACTGGCGGCAGGCAGGCCATCCTCAACGAAAAGATTTTTGGTAGCTCTCCTCGCAATCTACAGCGCGGGCCGGATGGAAGACTTCTGGATGTGACAAGAGGGCCGAGAAGGTCGGCGATTGTAAGTTTTGAAGGCGATGGTGGTTTTATTCCAAGATTTCGTGGCACCAGTTTCCGTGGCGATAATCCGTTTATGCAGGTGGGTATATTCAATGGGTTTTTTGGCCCCAGCCATGACAGGGGCAGCTTTAGCTACAACGACTTTCAGACAACCTCCATTATTAATAGCTGGGTAATGAGCGTAGCGCAGGGAGACGCGCCTGCCCACTATTACGGAGGAGGCAGCACCATAGATTCATGGACTCTGTTTGTGCATAGCCTGAACGGGCTTAATTCTTATTTTGAAAAATAACGGAAAACAAATACACGTATAAAATGGTCCGCGATGTTTTACGGTATAACTTCCCTTTCGCTTTCCATCACACTTTTTTGTGTGCTTCTCCTGCTGTTTTCCGCAGTAAAGCACTATGTCAAAAATTGCTTAATATCGCCTGAAGCATGGATTCTCTTTCTGGGCCTTATTTACGGCATTGTAGGACGATACACAGACTGGCAATGGCATCCTAAGCTTACACTTAAACCTGACATCGTTCTTATGCTTTTTCTTCCCCTGTTGATTTTTTCCAGCGGTCGTATGATCAAGCCAAATGCTCTAAAAAGTGAAGTAATCCCGATTGGTTTTTTTGCCATTATAGGAGTGATTGTAACGACCTTCATCATCGGCTTTCCTATTTCCTACATTCTTGGTATCCCCTTAATTCATGGGCTTGTTTTGGGTGCGGCAAACGGTGCCACTGACCCGGCAGCTGTCGGCGCCATATTTAAAAACCTTAAACTACCGGACCGTTTGAATGTTTTGATTGAGGGAGAATCTTTGTTTAATGACGGCGTTACTGTTGTTCTTTTTACGCTGATCAGTGGCCTTGCGTTAGGTAAGGTCACTTTTGATCCTGTATATTCCGCCATCGAATTTATATGGGCCATCCTTGCCGCCATCCCTATCGGCATTACAGCCGGGTGGCTTGCCGCAAAGTTATTGTGTCACTGGTGCGAGGAGCAAAGCTTTTTCACGGCCAGCATGAGTATAATTCTTGCTTATGGCGTGTTTTTAATCACTGAAAATATTTTTCATGCCTCCGGCGTTATATCCGTATTAATGGCAGCAATCGTTTTTTCCAAACTTTGGAGCATCGGAGAAGCGGACAAAGAGAAAAACAGGAAAGCCAGAATCATGGGCGCATTTTGGGATTATATCAGCCAGACACTGAACGCTTTTCTATTTTTTATTCTAGGAGCGATGACCGGCGCGCACGATTTTTCTGGTCTGTCATTCTATATTATAATAGCAGCCATTTTTTCTCTTATTTTATCACGCTTTGTTATTGTCTATGGTGGTTGTCTGGTTCTGCGACTATTGGGGAACCGGTTGTTTCTAGTATCGTGGCAACACGTTCTATTTCTCGGCGGCTTAAGAGGCGGTATATCGGCAGCATTGGTTTTGCTTATCCCGCATGACTACGCTTATCAGCAGCTCTTTTTGTGCCTGGCTTTTACAATGATCGCCTTTACCCTGATCATTCAACCACCTCTATTATCTTCTTATCTCAGAAAAACACGGCTTTCCTGATCCTAAACCGTCTGACGAGCGCTTGAATCATGGTTTGTCAGACCCTTATTAACGGCCCATACTGCCGCTTGCGTACGATTACAAAGATTAAGCTTACGCAGGACGGTTTTAATGTGAACCTTGACCGTTGCCTCGGCAATATCAAGATCTCTTGCAATCTGCTTGTTTGTATCTCCCCCGGCCAAATATTTCAAAACCTGCGTTTCACGACCAGACAAACGATGCCCTGTTGCCACGCTTTCTGCACTGTTAATGTTAGTAGTATCTTCTACGAACATGTTTAACATGGCTGTTGGGCAAACTTTTTCACCAACCATAACCATATTGAGATACCCTAAAAGAGCAGGTGGCGAAACATCCCTCAAAAGATAACCATCAACCCCTGCGACAAAGGCAGCAGTAATACAATCTGAATCTTTCTGCATTGTTAAAATGACGATACGGCTTTTTGGAAAGGTCGCTTTAACAGAGCTGACATTTTTCTGTATGCCATCCGCACAATCTTCTATACCCATAATTACCAAAGCAATATCCCGCCCGTCATCGGCTCTAGTTTCGACAACATCACAATCAAGATATGTTTCTTTTATATGAAAATCAGTCTCTGCTAGCAGGCTTTTTAGCCCTTCCCTAAAAAAAACATTTTTTTCAATCAAGCATGTTGAAATTGCAGGCATCTGTTCATCTCCTTTTTTTAATTACTCCCAAAGGTGAGGCACTATAGCCATATTTGGGGAAATAAGTTTTTGACTTTTATCACGAAATAGCATTCTTCCATTTTTTGATAAAAATCAAATCACCGCCTCCTGAAACATGACCTACTGTTTGTGTAGTCTTGAAGATAGAAAAGGTGAAGAACAATGGAAACAGCAAAAAATGTGGAAACGGATCACGAGGTGGTTGGTGTTTTCGAAACCGAGAAGGAGTTTCTGTCTGCAGCGAACGAGCTTTATCAGGAGGGCGTTACCCATGGAAAGCTTGAGATTTTGGCCGATCCTAAAATCGTTGAAAAGAAACTGGGGCATGACTATCGCAACGTTAAAGAAATAGAAGATGATGTTAATGCCCCGCGTACTACACTAACACTTGAAGAATGGGATGGCAGTATAAAGGAAATGGCTGTTACAACGCCTATCTATATCGGTGTTATTGCTGTCGTTGCAATTACAGCAGCCCTTGGGATGGGTTTTTACATTATTCTTGCTGCCACCGCAATATCCGCATTAATTTTTGCCGGTTTCGGGATGTTACTAGCCAGATTTGTTGATAAAAGACACAGCGCCTACATCAAAAAACAGCTTGATCTGGGTGGGTTGCCTCTATGGGTTAGACTAAATGGCGGAGATTATAAGGATAAAGTTCTGCAAGTCCTGAAAAAACATAATGCCCATGATGTGCACGTACATTAGATTAAATCTTCTCATTTCTGTAGAGTTGATACCCTGCTGATTCTCATCGACCTCACCCGGGACAGGTTTAATAAATATTTACAAAGAGAAAAGAGGGCCGCGTGATGATATTTAGAGACCGGGCAGAAGCAGGGCAATTGTTGGCGACGAATCTTGAAAAATTTCGCGGTGAAGACCCTGTTATTTTAGCCCTGCCGCGCGGCGGGCTGCCAATTGGATATGAAGTCGCCAAAGCGCTGGACGCGCCGCTGGATATTGTCCTGGTGCGCAAGATAGGCACACCGGGATCACCAGAATTGGCAGCGGGTGCTATCGTTGACGGTGAAAAGCCAGAGCTGATCCTTAACAAGGACGTGGTGAAGCTCTATAATATTCCTGACAAATATATTGAAGATAGAAAAAAACAGCAACTGAAGGAAATCGAACGACGCCGCGAACTTTATCTGGCAGGTCGTCCGCCCCTGAAAGTTGAAGGCCGAAGCGTTATCATCGTCGATGATGGTATTGCCACCGGCTCTACGATTCGAGCCGCCGTACATGCCTTGAAACACAAAAAACCGAAGCGCGTGGTGGTAGCCGTTCCTGTTGCGCCGCCCGATACCGCAAAAAAGCTGGAGGAAGAAGCAGATGAAGTAATTTGCCTTGATATGCCCTCTCCGTTTCTCTCTATTAGCGCTTTTTACCAGGATTTTACCCAGCTTACGGACGAAGATGTCGTTGATACTCTAAAAGAAAAAAATGGTGCTGCTGGAGAGAATTGAACTCTCGACCTCACCCTTACCAAGGGTGCGCTCTACCACTCAGCCACAGCAGCCTCCTTATCCTTCCGGATGATGGGGAAACTACAATAATTTTACTGG
>JAJFGW010000028.1 GCA_021775915.1 Alphaproteobacteria bacterium
TCTTTGCAGACCCCCTTGCTAATTGCCAGCTATAAAGGAAACACAGAAATTGTTAAGCTGCTGGTCAAAAACGGAGCCAATATAAATGTGCAAAATAAATGGGGGAGCACCCCCCTGAAGCTTGCCAAAGACAAGGGGCACACAGAGATCATAGACATTCTGGAAGAAGCCGCGAAAAAACAAACGACCGCACCCGCTGGGAAACCGGGCAACACCGGCCCCTCCTGAAAACCTTGCAATTCAAGGCATCTTCCAATAAAAACCGAACCATGACAAACAAACCTATACATATCATCGGCGGCGGGCTGGCAGGGTCAGAGGCCGCATGGCAGGCCGCGCAAATAGGCGCGACTGTGGTTCTGCATGAAATGCGCCCTGTGCGTGAAACAGCCGCTCACAAAACAGAAGGACTAGCCGAGCTTGTCTGTTCCAACTCCTTTCGCTCGGACGATGCCGAAAAGAATGCTGTTGGGCTGCTGCATGAGGAAATGCGGCGCTGTAACTCCCTGATTATGCGCGAAGGCGACAAAGCCGCCGTGCCTGCGGGCGGCGCGCTGGCCGTTGACCGTGACATCTTCTCAAGCGGCGTAACCAAAGCGCTCGAAGACCACCCGCTCATCACCATAGAGCGCGGCGAAATAAACGGCCTGCCCCCGGAAGACTGGGAAAACGTCATCATTGCCACCGGCCCGCTGACCTCCCCTGCTCTGGCCGAAGCCATCCGCGCACAAACCGGCGAGGAAGCACTGGCCTTTTTCGATGCCATTGCTCCCATTGTCGATAAAGACAGCATCAATATGGATGTGTGCTGGTTCCAATCCCGCTACGACAAAGGCGAAGGCGCGGATTACATCAACTGCCCGATGAACAAGGAACAATATGAAGGCTTCATCAAAGCCCTGTTGGAAAGCGACAAAACAGAGTTCAAAGACTGGGAAAAAGACACGCCCTATTTTGAAGGTTGCCTGCCGATTGAGGTCACCGCCGCGCGCGGAATCGATACGCTCCGTTTCGGCCCCATGAAGCCTGTGGGACTATTAGACCCCCACACTGAGCGCCAACCTTATGCAGTGGTTCAGCTTCGTCAAGATAACGCACTGGGAACACTGTATAATATCGTCGGGTTCCAGACCAAGATGAAATATGGCGAACAAACAGACGTGCTTAAAATGATACCGGGGTTAGAGGATGCTACTTTTGCCCGTCTCGGCGGCCTGCACCGTAATACATTCATTAATTCGCCCAAACTGCTGGATAATGAACTGCGCCTCAAAACCATGCCGCGCCTGCGCTTTGCCGGGCAAATTACCGGCTGCGAAGGCTATATTGAGAGCGCCGCTGTCGGCCTGATGGCCGGGCGCTTCGCCGCTGACAAACAAGCCGCCGCTCTGCCGCCGCCAACAACCGCAATGGCTTCGCTCCTGAATCACATCACGGGCGGCGCCCATGCCGATACATTCCAACCTATGAATATCAATTTTGGCCTTTTCCCGCCGCTGGAAGGAAAATTCAAAAAGAAAGAGCGCAAACCGGCCATGAGCAAGCGCGCCCTCACTGATCTTGACGAATGGATAAGTAGTAAAAACAAGTTCCAAAAAACCGCATGAGCGTGTAGCCTGAAGAGCGCTTAAGCCTCATTTGTCAGGGTATTTTCAATGTATAAGACCTTTCTCGCTTTTCTATTTATAGCTGTTCTGCTTTCCCCCCTTCAAAAGGCATACGCTGAAAAAAGCGCGATTGGTACTATTGTTGAGGTTGAGGGTGCCGTGGCTATGGCCAAGGGCGACGAAGCCATTACACCTGCAATTGGCACAGAAATTCACCTAAACGACACTATTGAAACCGGGCCAAACGCAAAGGCCTTGATTCTGTTTATTGACAATACAGAGATTACTCTGGGTGAAAACTCCCGCCTGACCGTCGATGAATATATTTTTGATGCCGATAATGCCAACAACAATAAAGGCCGCTTTTCCGTACTAAGAGGCGCGTTTGTCTTTACCAGCGGCTTAATCAGCAAACATGAAAAGCCCGACGTTAAGATTGAAACCGCTTACGGCTCTATCGGCATTCGCGGCACCATTGTCTGGGGCGGGGATATTGACGATGAATATAATGTCTTCGTTCAGGAAGGCGAAATTACTTTTGCCACAGACCGCGGCCGCGTTACTGTCCGCCCCGGTGAAGGCACCAAAGTCCATAGCAAACGCGCTATTCCCATGCGCGCAAAGAAATGGGGCGAGGCCAAGATTAACAGAGCGCGCCATAGCGTCGCGCTGAAAAACGGGGCCGCCCTCAAGCAGCGTGTTGCTAAACTCAAAGAGAAACACAAAGCTCTGTATCAAAAACACGGCAAAGAGATTAAACACGATCGCCAAAAGCAAAATGACTTAAAACAAGACCGTAAACGCCAAATTCAAGAGAAAAGAACGGAACGCCGCACTGAGAAAAAACCTGAGAAAATTCAAGAAAAAGTTCAGAAAAAGCACCAAGAAAAAAGACAAGAATTAAGAGGCGGCAACGAGGCCCCTGATTACGAAATGCGGGAAAAGCGCCACCTACAAAACAAAGCAATAGGCACCCCGTAAAAAGAGTGCCAAGCGAGAATAGGCGCTAAAAAATTAAGAAAATTCGGGATCAAGCCCTAACGATAAATCAGTATCTTCCAAAATAGCCCGCGTTTCACCGGCCACTTCCTGCACTTCACCAAGGTCATCAGCAGATAACGCGTGAATACCGCCATCAAGACGCTGCCGCGCTGCCTCCGAGATTTCTACAATATCTTCAGGTGTAGAAGCCGCTCCGCCCGCGTCTTTAACTTCGTCCTCTCCGCCCGGCTTATCTGTCCTGAACAGCTTAAGCAGAGGATTATTAGCAATAATCGGTGGTATAGCCATCACGTCACCCTAACAATGATCTATATTTACAAACCTTGATACATAATAACACGGTTCTATTTTATAAAACATGAACTGTCAAAAAATACACTTAAATCATTTTAAATCAAAGACTTAAAAAGAAACCGCAAATGAAAGAAAATCGGTCTACGGGACAACTTTTGGCTAAAAACATCATATTTCAGGGTTTTAACCTGCTTTAAATGCAATAAAGCCATTATTCTTGCCACTTTTAGAAATTTTGACTGTGGCTGGGCTCTCTTTAAATAATCAAAAGCCCGCACCGCCACCAGCTTACTAACCTCCGTAATATTCTCATCATACTCTGCCATTAAATCGGCAGGCATATAACTGCGCTGTTGTGCGGCATGAAAAGACACCGCACGCAAAAGCCCGGTCAGACCATAAGCAACGGCCATGGCCTTGATTGTTTCTTCATCTTCATCCTGCCCCAGAACTTTTAGCGCCAGCTTCAACAATGATGCATTAGTAAAATCGGCATAATTTTCGAGCCCCGCCAAGGTCTCCGGCGGCACATTTTCCAAATCAAACTCACGGGCATAAATCAGCGTTTCGAACCATTCACGCGGCAAGTCATACTCCTGAATGGCCTGACACACATCCGGCAGAACTTCATTTTGCGGTACTTTACCTTCATCGTAGATCTTGCCCAATGCATCACGCCACCATTGCAAACGAATTAATCCAATCGTCGTTTCGGTAACGATCTCCCGCGTCTTGGCGATTTCATGATTAAAAGCAAACAACGCCCACAACGCCGGACGGCTTGAAGGCGGCATCATCAGGGAAACCAAAAACCGGTCAGGATCGTAGCGCCGTACCAGCTCCCCGCAATATGTCAGTTTGTTATTTGCCAAAACGAGCAAACAGTATAGATTATGTGACAGGAAATATAGACTTAAAGGAGAATATTATGACTTTCACCCTACCTGACTTACCTTTTGCCTATGATGCGCTGGTGCCTCATATGTCAGCCGAAACTTTCGAATTTCACCATGACAAACATCACAATGCTTACGTTACCAATGGCAACAAGGCCTTTGAAGGTCTGCCTCATATGGGAGACACGCTGGAAGCAGTTGTCATGAATGCGGCAAAAGAAAACAACATGCCTCTGTTTAACAATGCAGCCCAGCACTGGAACCACAGCTTTTTCTGGAACTGCCTTGCACCAAATGGCGGCGGCACATCCCTGCCCGGCAATATCCAAAGCAAAATTGACGAAGATTTAGGTGGCTACGATGAGTTCCGCGCTAAATTCGTTGAAGCCTGCATGACACAATTCGGCTCCGGTTGGGGTTGGCTGGCGATGGACAACAACTCCGGCAAGCTTGAGATTGTAAAAACCGGCAATGCCGGCGTCCCCTTCACCGACGGCAAAACACCGATTTTGACCTGCGATGTCTGGGAACATGCCTACTACATCGACTACCGCAACGCCCGCCCTAAATATGTGGAGACGTTCGTGGACAGTATGATCAACTGGGAATTTGTTGAATCACTGGTCGAAAAAGGGCCCATGAAAATCGCTGCGTGATTTTCTTGTCCTTAAAAAGCAAATTGCTGCTTAAACTGGGGCGTGAGCATATAAAAGATTAACAAAAAAGGCCCTCACGGGCCTTTTTTCAAAAGCATTTCCTACAATAGTCATTTTGTACTATCATCTTCTCAAAATAAGAATAAACACAAAGAACAGGGGAAGAGGCTACCATGGCAAAGCTGCGTGCGGCTGTCATCACAGACATTCATTACGGGTTTGATATCAAAGACAAGCTTGGTTCCAAAGCCCCCCGGCTCATGGAGGCTTTCGTTAAGATCGTCAATAAATATGCCCCTGATTTTATTGCCGATATGGGTGACCGCATTTCCGCCAAAGATAAAAAAGAAGACCTCAAATATTTAAAAGCGCTGAAAGAGCATTTCAACGAAGCCGCCGCCCCTGTTTATTCTGTTATCGGCAATCATGACTTTAAAAATATAAGCCGCGAAGATAACGAGGAGATCATGAGAAATCCATCTTCTTCATACACAAAAGATATTGGCGGCTATCACCTCATCTTCTGGAACCCTAAAATAAAAATCACTGATGACGGTATTGAGGTTGCGGAAGAATCCATAACATGGTTGCAAAAAGATCTCGCAAAAACGAAAAAACCCGCCATCCTGTTTTCCCATGTCCCGCTTGATAACCTGAACGGCGAAGAAAGAGCAGAGGTCAAAAAGTATTTTTACTGGACACAGGGAAGTCGGATCAGAAAAATCATGGAAGATGCCGGAAATGTTATTCTCTGCATGGGCGGCCACCGCCACCGCAACCGCCACCGCGAAATTAACGGCATTCACTACATCACTCAGCAATCCTTCACCAGCCAATGGAGAGAAAAGTACCGCATTCCCAGCGGCACTTTTTCATTCCTCGAAGCTGAAGACGGAAAACTTACTGTGGAGCTACAAGGCAAATTTAGCAAAACCTACAACCTGAAACCAAAAACTCCTGTTTAAAAACGAACGAACACCGTTGACATAATTTTTAAGCCCGGCTATAAATCCTTAAGATACAATCAAACACTACGATACTGGGAGTAATGTCATGTTTGGAAAATTGAAAAACCTTTTAAGTCTGCTGGCCACATCCTGGAATCTCACTTCCCAAGCCCCCATACGCCGCCATAAAAAAAAAGAAAACAACATGCGCGTGACCAAGGAAAACCTTGATCAATTTATTAAGCAAACACGCGCCGTCAAAGAAAACATGAGCAACCTGCGTTTTGACGGACTTGACCTCAGCGGCATGGATTTCAGCAACTGCGACTTAACCGACAGCTCCTTCATCGGCTGCATACTGGATGGCGCAAAATTTAATGAAGTCACCGCAATACGCACAAAATTTAATAATGCCAAAGCATGCGACGCTGTCTTTCTTAACGCTGATTGCGAAGATGCCGATTTTAGAGGGGCTTACACAACCCTTGTAAGCCGCAGCGGAGAAATCCACCCGCGCCTGACACCTGCCAGCGCTTTCGAAAACGCAAACATCACAGGAGCAAAATTCGGCATGTCTCCTGACGAGGATCCCTACTATAAGATTGAACCTAATGAAAAAGGCATTGTAACCGGCCAATTCGGCTCAGCACGCGTTATCTTCCGTCCCTAAAAATGCAAAGAACCCTAGAATATCTGTGACAATTTCTCGAAATACCAATAAATATTTTTATTGACATAGTTCTAATGTTAGCGATAGAGTGCCTTCGGCTCAATTATTCATAATAACGAAAGGGCGTTTTAAAATGGGCGTAATGGCAGAACGTGCATCATCTTTTACTGCTGGTGCAATTATTCCTATAGCTGTGGGTGCCGTTGCCTTTCTGGACGTTGTTAGCACTATTGTTCTGGTCGTCGGTACGAGTATAACTGGTGGTATTCTCGCTGATGAAGCAGATCGTTCGAATAAAAAACCCAGACCTGTTTCAACCGGGATTGGCTTTGCTGCAGGTTTGGCCTTCTGTTTTTTGATGGCAAATGATACGCCTGAAAAAAACCGCGCCATAATACATGAGCCGGACAGCGTAGAGCATGTTTTAGTGCTTAAACAAAAAGAAGCAGAGCTAACCTCAGCAAAAAGCACAAGCATTGTCCTCGCAAACACCTTCAACAATCAGGAAGAGGCTCCCACTCCTAAACCAAAAACAGCGCCGCCAGCCCCAAAAACACAAAGAAGCCTACAATATCTGTAACGGTGGTCAGAAGAACGGTTGAGGAAATCGCCGGGTCGCTGCCGCTTCTGTGAAGAATGACCGGAATCGCCGCGCCGCATAATCCAGCGACAATAAGCGTAACAACCATCGCCGCCGCAATCACCGCGCCCAGCACATTATTACCAAACCACAGCGCCGCAATCACCCCCATAATAACGGCAAAAGCCGCCCCGTTCAGCGTGCCGACAATCGTTTCCTTGCCAATAACACGCAGCGCATTTGTCTCCGACAATTCCCGCGTTGCCAAGGCCCGCACCGCCACAGTCAAGGCTTGCGTTCCGGCATTGCCGCCCATCGAGGCGACAATCGGCATCAGGATAGCCAGCGCTACAATTTCCTCAATCGTCGCATCGAAAAATGAAATCACGACCGAGGCCAGAATCGCCGTCAGTAAATTAAGAAAAAGCCAGCGAAACCGAAAGCCTGTCGTAGATAAAACGGCGTGATACAAATCGCCCTTTTCAACACCACCGAGCCGCAAAATATCTTCCTGCGCTTCTTCATGAATAACATCGACAACATCATCAATCGTAATCACACCGATCAAACGCGATTCTTCATCAACAACAGGCGCAGACAGCAAATCTTCTCGCTGGAAAATTCGGGCCACCTCTTCCTGGTCCATCACAGCCGGAATGGTATGTATGTCACCAAGCGTTAAATTTTCAAGCTTCTCTGAACGCGGAGTCCGAATAATACGGCTTAAAGGAATTTCCCCGACAATGTGATAGGTCGGGGAAATAACAAAAATATCGAAAAAACTGTCCGGTAAATCACCGGCAGCAGCGCGCAAATAATCAATCGTTTTGCCCACCGTCCAGAATTGCGGGATGGCCACGAACTCACGCTGCATCAAACGCCCGGCACTATCTTCAGGAAAGCTCAAGCCCTCTTCCAGCGTCACCCGCAACTTGGCCGAAAGATTGCGGATAATGTCCTGCTGGATGTCCGGGTCCAGATTTTCAATGATATCCAGCGCATCATCACTATCCAGCTCTGAAACAATCGCGGCGACCTGTTTAGAAGGAACGGTGGCAATATATTGTTTACGCAGCTCCGGGGCGAGTTCAGCAAAAACGTCCGGATCAAAAGCCGCACCATGCTTTTTAAGAAGCCGCTCACGATCATCATCATTAACCTTGGCAAGAAGCTCCGCAGAATCCGCCGCGCTCAACTCCGATACGGTATGAATAACAGCGTCCGCATAACCGCTACGGAGCGCGTCTTCAATCTCATGGATCGTATCGTCACTCAGCCCAACTTGCGTTTCCGACTCTTCTTTGGAAATGACGTCCGACATATTTACAAACCCATAACCCTTTGCTGAAGGCCTTCCCCCTCACCTTCGTCTTCATAAACCTGCGCAGCAACACAAGCCAGAGCCGTCACATTAACAATGCCGCGCGGCGTAACAGAAGGTGTCAACACATGCGCCGGACGAGAAACACCAAGCAGAAGCGGACCAATAGAAATACCACCACCCAGAGCTTTAAGCATGTTAAAGGCTATATTGGCTGAATCTATACCCGGCATAATAAACAGGTTCGCTTCACCGGTCAGTGTAGAATGCGGCATAATCTCGCTTCTTACTTTTTCCGACAAAGCGGCATCAGCATGCATTTCGCCATCAATCTCCAAATTCGGAGCCCTTTGCCGCAAGTCAGCCACAGTGGCACGCATTTTAAAGGAGCTTTCACTGTTATGGGTACCAAAATTAGAATGCGATAAAAGCGCAATTTTCGGCTTAATCCCGAACCGGCTCACCTCGTCCGCAGCCAGCACAGTCATTTCACTAAGCTGTGCAATGCTAGGGTTGGGGTTAACCTGTGTGTCACAGAAAAAATATGCGCCGCGCGGCAAAATAAGGGCATTAAGCGCTGCCGCCGTTTCCACACCGGGCTTAAGGCCCAAAGTATCAACAATATCTTTCATATGATTCCTGAATAAGCCCACCGTGCCACAAATAACGGCATCGGCATCGCCTTTGTAAACCATCATCGAGCCTATAACCGTTGTATCGATGCGCAATGCCATTTTTGCCATAGCAGGCGTCATGCCCCGGCGCTGCATAATCTCATGATAAGTTGTCCAGTAATCGCGGTAGCGCGGGTCATCTTCCGGGTCAACCAGATCAAAGTCCTTATCGATTTTCATCCGCAGCCGTAATTGCGCAATCCGCATTTCAACAACGCTGCGCCGCCCAACAACAATAGGCTTGGCCAGCCCCTCATCAAGCACTGTCTGAATAGCGCGCAGGACTTTTTCCTCTTCCCCTTCACAATAAACAACACGCTTTGGCTCTTGCTTTGCGCGATTGAAAATAGGCCGCATCACCATGCTGGTACGATAAGTATAGCTTTGCAGTTTTTGCTTATAAGCGTCCCAGTCCTCAATAGGTCTTGTCGCAACACCAGTATCCATAGCGGCCTTGGCAACAGCCAGCGGCAGCTCAATAATAAGCCGGGGGTCAAAGGCTTTGGGAATAAGATAATCCGCGCCAAACTCAAGAGTCTCCTCACTATAAACGGCAGCAACCTCGGCGGATGCTTCCTTGCGGGCCAGATTAGCGATAGCCTTCACGCAAGCGATCTTCATCTTCTCGTTAATCGCCGTCGCGCCAACATCCAGCGCGCCCCTGAACATAAACGGAAAGCACAGCACATTGTTAACCTGATTAGGGTAATCCGAGCGCCCTGTACAAATAATAGCGTCCGGCTTTGCTTCCTGCGCCTCTTCCGGCATAATTTCGGGTGTGGGGTTAGACAGCGCCAGAATTAGCGGCGCTTTGGCCATCTTCTTAACATCCGGGCCCTTTAAAACATCCGGACCGGATAACCCCAAAAACACATCCGCGCCTTTCAAGGCTTGCTGCAATGTACGATGTTTCGTATCCACCATATATTGCTTCTTCTCCGCGTTCATACCTTCGTTGCGCCCCTTGTAGATAACGCCCTTACTATCACATACAATGATGTTCTTTTTCGGCAGCCCCAGCGCCACCAGAATATTCAGGCAAGCAATAGCAGAAGCCCCAGCCCCATTACAGACCAGCTTAATGTCCTTAATTTTACGTTTGGAAAAATGCAGCCAATTCGTCATGCAAGCCCCGACAATAATCGCCGTACCGTGCTGATCATCATGGAAAACGGGGATTTTCATACGCTCTTTCAGGCGGCGCTCAATCTCGAAACATTCCGGTGCCTTAAAGTCCTCAAGGTTGATGCCACCAAAGCTAGGTTCCAAAACAGCAATCGCATCAACCAACTTATCTATATCAGTTTCATCCATTTCAATATCAATGGCATCAATATTGGCAAATTTCTTAAACAGAACCGCCTTGCCTTCCATCACCGGCTTGGACGCTAAGGCTCCGATATTGCCGAGCCCCAGTACAGCCGTGCCATTAGAGATAACCGCAACGATGTTACCGCGCGATGTATAATCCAGCGCCTTAAGCGGATCTTTTTCGATCTCTTCACAAGCCGCCGCAACCCCCGGCGAATACGCTAATGCCAAATCACGCTGTGTCTCCAAAGCTGTTGTGGCCTTAATCGCTATTTTACCGGGTTTTGGGTAACGGTGATATTCTAAAGCGGCTTCGCGAAAACTATCGTCCATGAGTGCAGTCCTTGGTTAAATGAGATGTAAGGCCACGTTTAAAGTACCCTAAGACAGGGTTTTTTCAAGCGCTCATAATATTGAATTCAAAATGAAAAAATGGTGCGGCCGAGAGGACTCGAACCTCCACGGGATTGCTCCCACAAGATCCTTAGTCTTGCGCGTCTACCAGTTCCGCCACGGCCGCACGCCGAGAAATAGATGGTAGCCGGTAGCTTCTAACAAATAATGATAAATTCTGCAAGTCTCTAGAAAACCGTACCCTTACATACGCAGCACACAAAGTTCTGCAAAGTTATGTTTTTTGTCTCCAGTGAGGAGAGCGACACCATCGCTTCCCGGAAGCTTATCTGCGGGCATGCATGCTTCCAGCAGTTCTTCTGTTTTCCCCAGACGTTTTCCGATCGCGGCAAAGGCTTCGGCCGCATCGACTGACTTCACCACCTCGTCGGAAGCATCGCCTGCCACAGCCTTTCCGGCTATCGTATTATCCTTCAGAACATATTTTTGAATCATTTCGCGCTCGTACCCTGTGGCTCTCCGCAGAAAGGATATTTGCAACTGTTTCTTTCCCTCTTGGGATAAAAAATCACCAACATTGTTGTTAAAAGCCTCAGCCACTTCGCCAACTTCAGTCCAATTAACATTATCTGGCTTATCAGTCATATTATTGCTCCTAATTTTAATCGCCATAAGTAGAAAACTGTAATAATAATTCTACAGAACATAAACCCAAAGGTCAATAAATTATGGAAATCGTAACTGCGACAAAGTTTGCGCCCTACGAAACCGCCATTTCTGAAATGGAAGCACGAGTTGCCGCTATCCGCGCAGACACAGCGGACGAGCTCATCTGGCTGCTGGAACACCCGCCGCTTTATACCGCAGGAACAAGCGCCAAAGCCAAAGACCTGCTCAATTCACAATTCCCTGTCTTTGAGACAGGACGGGGTGGGCAATACACCTATCACGGCCCCGGACAGCGCGTGGCCTATGTCATGCTGAATCTGAAAAAACGCCAAAGCGCGCCCGACATCAAAAAATATGTCTGGCAGCTGGAAGAATGGATTATCCGCAGCCTCGCCACGCTGGACGTAACGGGCGAGCGCCGCGAAGACCGGATCGGCATCTGGGTAAACACACCGGAAGGCGAAGCCAAAATCGCCGCCATCGGCGTGCGTATCCGCCACTGGGTCAGCTATCACGGCATATCAATCAACGTGAACCCCGATTTATCGCATTTTGAAGGCATCGTCCCCTGCGGTATCAATGATTACGGCGTAACTTCACTGGAAAAACTGGGCATAGAAGCAACAATGCTTGATGTCGATGAAGCCTTAAAACAAAGCTGGGACGGTGTTTTTGAAAAACAGAGACAAGCCGCGGCCTAATCCGCAGCCATATCCGAAAGATTGGCCAAAACGCAATCCGCGCAATACTTAATTAACTTCTCAATATCACTCTTTAATGCATTGTAATTACTAGAATTAACGTTTTTTTCTTCATCCCAGTACAGAGCCTTATTAATCTCGATCTGAATGGAATGGCGCCCCGTGGCAGGGTCAGCATAACGACGCACAAGCTCAACACCGCGATAAGGGTTGTTAATGCTCACACGATAGCCCTGCCCCTTCAAAAAGTCACGCAAAGCATGGGTAAAAGCAATATCACAGCTTGTCCCGTCACGGTCACCAAGCACAAAATCAGGCATACGAGATGCCGCGCCACGAGCAAGAGACCTTGCCATCCCGCGCCCTTGCGGCATGGAGTGACAATTAATGTGCCATGACTGTCCAAATTTATAATGGGAATCCTCGATCAAACCGGCAAGCTCATCATGGTAAGGTTTGTAATAGTTTTCAATGCGTTGTTGTACTTCTTTAATGTAAAGCTTTCGATTGTAAACCGTCATGCCCGGCTTCACAACACGCCGGATCAAACCAATCCCGGCATGAGACCGGTCACTAGGGTTTGTCTCAAAGGGCCAGTCTTCAGACAACACGTCAGGATCAATATCATCCGCCGCCCGGTTTACATCAATATAGGTACGGGGAAACAAGGCGCACAGCAAAGTCCCTCCATAATCAGGGGCCATTTCAAACAAATCATCGACATAATTGTCTTCTGCCTTTTGCAATGCCTTAAAATCGCAGGAAAACCCAAAGTCATCCGGGTAATGCCGCCCGCTATGAGGGGAGTCAAACACCAGCGGTAAAGGGCTTTCCGGCCTGTGAAGACTTGTTATTTTAGCGTTTATCACCGTACCAAACTCTCTTTTCCGGAATATTCATTGACATAGTTTGTCATTCTTTATAATTATATCTCGTATTATTTAAAGTTTTAAGGAGCTAGGCCGATGGTCGCCATAAAAGCTTATTTTTACAAGCTGCGAAAAGATATGCCCGATGTTTGCGAAGGCGTGGATATCCCACGTTATTTTGAAAGCTTATGTGCGACCTTTCGTAGAAAAGCGCTAAACGAGATCGATCCGGCGACAAAATTGCCCGGCGGGCCTGTATTCTATTCCGACACCCCCAGAAACTGCCACGAAAGCCCTACAAAATATCAACTGGAAGACGCGATCTCCGATTGCCTGCGCCAATTTGATAAGCAAGGCCGCGCTAAAAAAGCACTGGCAGAAATGATTGCCGAAAAAATTATCACTGATCCTAAATTCAGGGAAAGAATGATAGCATATAACCGTGTGCCACAATCATGGTCTGAAATGCTCGACCCGGCTGACCCGGAAGAAAAACTAAATAAGAATACAATCATTGAAAAACTCATAGATCTTCAAGATCGTGATTTTGGGCACCCCAACAATGCAAAAGGGAAACGGCACCCCCTCGCCCGGATACTGGAGACAAAATCCTTTTCAACCACGGAAAAACTTGGTTTGGTTGCCGATTCCCTGATTGGCCGCAAACGGCGCGATGCCTCCAGAGCTGTACGGATCGGCAGCCGGGGTAATTATCAGGAGCTGAATCAAACCCTCTGGCTGGAACAAAACGGAGCCTTTGTTCTAAAGACCGTTGGTGATATAGTCCGCTTGCAAGAACACTTCACCGCGACCCATAAACTAAAAAGGGGTTCCATGCCCGACCTACCGCAACTGGAACCCGGAGCCCTTAAGTTAGAGTCCTTAAGTTAGAGTCCTACCTAGGGGCAGGGGCGCATCTGGTTTTCGTTGTCATATCTGTATCTTCTAACCCACGTTGATAACTTACATCTGATGCACGGCCTTTCCAGACAATGTCTTCTGCCTTGTACGGATTCTGGCGTTGCCCATTCCACGCGAGAGCTTTACCAGGCGTTCCGGGAAAACATTCTGTGTATTCAACGTCCTGAAAACCACCTTTACCGTCCGGAACTGAGGCGATAAGGGAACCTGTCACATTTTGGTCGTCTGAGAAGCTTTTTTTATTTGCTACTTTCGATTCACCTGAAAAGAGAAGCGTCAAAACTTTTATATTATGAGGTTTCTGTTTCATGTCTGATTCGAAACCGGTCCAGACAATGTTTTCTGGTGCGTACTGATTCTTACGACAAGGTTGCTCTTTAAGAGCTTCATCGGGCGTTCCGGGAAACCGTTCCGTGTATTCAACATCCCGAAAGCCACCTTTGCCATCTGGAACTGAGGCGATGGCAGAACCAATCGGATCAGAAGTAATTGGCTTTTCATGTGCTTCTTTCTCTTCCTGTGAGAAAAGAAGTGTTACAGGTTTGTTTGCTTTATCTTGCTCTTGCGTCATCACGTAATTCTTCCTTTTTGTTTCTCTTTTTTTACGTTATATGCGAATAAAGAAGGTATATTACGATAAGATAAAAATTATGTCAACTAAAAAGATATTATGAAAAGGCAGAGCCTGTAATGCACGACATTCGCGCCATCAGAGAAAACCCGGAACGTTTCGACAAAAACTGGGCCAGACGGGGCATTGCCCCGCAGACCCCTGACATTCTAAAAATGGATGAGGAGCGCCGCGCTGTTCAAACAGAGCTGCAAGACATTCAGCAGCAGCGCAACGAGAAATCAAAACAAATCGGCGCGATCAAGGCCAAAGGTGAAAATGCAGACGCCATTATGGCCGAAGTTAGCGCGCTTAAAACCCAAATGGGTGAACTCGAAGAGCGCGAAAAAACATTGGCTGAGTCTTTAAACCAGCATATGGCCAGCCTGCCGAACTTGATGGCTGATGATGTGCCGGACGGCGCAACTGAGGACGACAACAAGGAACTCCGCAAAAACGGTGAACCAAAACGGCAAAACTCAGACGCCCGCGAACATTTCGAAATTGGCGAAGACCTTGGTATGATGGATTTTGAAACTGCCGCCAAAATGTCCGGCTCGCGCTTTGTCTTTTTGTGCCGGGGACTGGCACGGATGGAACGCGCTTTAGCGCAGTTCTTCCTCGACACCCACACGGAAGAGCACGGCTACAGGGAAATTTCCCCGCCTTTGATGGTCAAGGACGAAGCCATGTTCGGCACCGGGCAACTACCGAAATTCGAGGACGACCAGTTCCGTACCACACGCGGTGACTGGCTTGTTCCGACCGCCGAAGTACCGCTCACCAATATCGTCGCGGACTCCATTCTCGATGCGGACGAGTTGCCCCGCCGCTACACTGCCTACACCCCCTGTTTCCGGCAGGAAGCGGGCGCGGCAGGCAAAGACACGCGCGGCATGATCCGCCAGCACCAGTTCTACAAAGTCGAAATGGTCAGCATCGTAGCCCCGGACAAGAGCGAGGAAGAGCATGACCGTATGACGGAATGCGCTGAGAACATCCTCAAAAAACTGGAACTGCCGTTCCGCACCATGGTACTCTGCACCGGTGATACTGGCTTTGGCGCGCGCAAAACGCATGATCTGGAAGTCTGGCTACCGGGACAAAACCAATACCGCGAAATCTCAAGCTGCTCAAATTGCTGGGATTTTCAGGCAAGGCGCATGAAAGCGCGCTTCCGCAAGAGCGGTGAGAAAAATACAGACTTCGTCCACACCCTGAACGGCTCCGGCGTCGCTGTCGGACGGGCATTGATTGCCGTGATGGAAAACTACTACGACCCCGCCGACGGCGGAATCTTCATCCCCGAAGCCCTCAAACCCTATATGGGCGGGCTGGAGAAGATTGTGAAAGATTCTTAAAACTGCCTCCCCCTCATTCGTCATTCCCGCGAAGACGGGAATGTTATCTGGATCAGCCTTTTACTTAAGAAGAGAACGAACATTTAGTTCAAAACGGGATATACCCTTTGTCATGACAAGAGGCTCTCCCGTTTCCTTAACGCACTTGTCTTTTATATATTCAAGGCGCCCACCTTTTACTACTAAAGCGACATCATCCACCACTACGATCTCCCTTACACCACGTAGAGCTTCTTTCAAATCACTATCTACCATATCCCGGACACAATCATCCGCCTTTGTCTTCTTCTCCACGTGAGACGACAGCGGATCAGTCTGCGCCGCAGCCAAACCGCTTAGCACAGTAAATAACGCTGCGATTGTCAGTGGTATTGCTTTTTTCATGATATTTACCCTATTGATGTTTTGCTAATGTATCCTCATAAGAAAATCAAAATTCCTTAGCTCATGGCGATTTATTGACTTTTGAATACCAAGGGGCTCTCCTGTTTTTTTAACGCACTCACTCTTAATTTTTTCAAGAACCGGCCCCTCTACTATGATGGGATCCGTATTTCTTTTTCCAAGAGATGTGGCAAGAGCTTCGCTGTCAAATACGCGGTTTACTTCTGCCACGACACAATCATCCGCCTTTGTCTTATTTTCAACATGAGACGACAACGGATTAGTTTGCGCCACAGCCAGGCCGCTCAGCACAGTGAATAACGCCGCGATTGTAAGTGGTGTCACTTTTTTCATTTTTCGATTTCCCTTTTAAATCAATTACATCGGTTTAGGAGCCGGCTCCTGCATCCCATGAGAACCTTCAGACTGCGGCGCAGTGCCCGGCTTCGGCGCGCCCATGCAGGCATAGTGATATGCACTCTCAAAACCAATATGAACATTAGGATCAGCGTGAATAATGCCGTGCAAATCCTCACAAGTCGCCACGCCTTTATCATAAAGGTCATTCCGAGGCATCGTCAGGACAGGTGCTTTATTCCAGAAAGACTCATCTTTCTTTCCGCAGGTCTTTTCCAATGCACTACGAAGGTAGCTAGGCTCATAGAGATCGGGATTTTTAAGAGCATCACCATCCGCGAGAATATCACCCCGAAAAAGTGCGAGATAACCGGGATCTTGTTGAGATATTTTACCGTAAATATCTCCGCAAACCTCTTCCTGCGTTGCTTCCGCAAAAGCATTGCTACCCGTAAAAGCAACAGTCGCCAGCGCGGCCAAACCAATAACATAATTTTTAACAGACATCGTTCGTTATCCCTTTTTATTTTAAAGCTATCGTAAATGCGGCATGCAGCGCGCACGCATGCTCATCCCCAGATTAGCGTTGTGATGAAAAAACTCTTTGTATTTTCCATGAGCCAAGCCCCAGACCAATGTCGGACAAGTTTCGTCTTCGTTTGCCTCTTTGGTATTTGCCTCTAAAACATCGGTCCATTTCTCATCGGAATAATCGCAGGTTTGTTTGATTTTTTTGCCAAACTCACCGTATTTAAAAATAGAAGTCAGGTTGTGGTCTTTAATATCTCCCGGCAATGTTTCACATGCCAGCTTGACCGCCGCCTGCGTTTCAGCTGCTGTAGGACATTTTTCGCCTTCATGACGAGACCCTTCCCGCGTACAACTATCGGCAAAAGCACTGCTTGCGCTAACCATAAGGGCCGCACCCAAGGCCAACCCAAGTATTTTAGATGAAACAGACATAATAATATTCTCCCAACCAATAATATGAATAAAGATGTCGCACCTTTGCATAAAACAAAACATTATTGCAAATAGTTTTTTTTAGGGAAATATAATATTGGTGTTTTGGTAGAAGAGCGTTAGAATCATAAAGTTATGAATTCCATCGACACTCGAAAAATAAGACTTGTTATGCATCTCCGTGCCATGGGTATTTCCAGTACCGATGTGCTGGCTGCTATGGAAAAAGTACCACGCGATGCTTTTGTGCCCGACGCCATGGCTGATCAGGCTTACGAGGATATCGCCCTGCCCATCGGACGCGGCCAAACCATTAGCCAGCCGCTGGTTGTCGCGACAATGACACAGGCCTTAGAGCTAACAGACCGCGACAAAGTACTGGAAATCGGCACAGGATCCGGCTACCAGACCTGCGTCCTGGCGCATTTATGCCGCCGGGTTTACAGCATTGAGCGCCATAAACCGCTTTTACTGCAAGCCGAGAAAATGTTTGATATGCTCGGCCTGCGCAATATCACCGCGATTGCCGGAGACGGCATGAAAGGCTGGCCGCAACAAGCGCCTTTTGACAAAATTATTTGCACCGCCGCCGCGCAAGGAGAACCGCCACCGGCGCTCATTGAACAGCTCAAACCCGGCGGCATCATGGTCATTCCCGTCGCCACCAATGAACATCAGGTTCTGCGCCGCTACAAAAAAGAGGGCGATGACACCTACGCCATGAAAGATTTGCTCCCCGTGAGGTTTGTTCCCCTCTTGCCAAACCTTGCCTCTGCCAGTGAAAACGAGGGTGATAACTATAACCATGCCACCGGTTGATATGCGCTTTCTACTTTTTACAGCATTACTATTTGTAACCGCCTGTGGCGGCCATACGCCCGCCCCCGTAAAACATTACGGTCTGCAAGGCGGGGCGAGCAGCGCCGGTGTCCACACCGTTTCCAACAGAGACACGCTCTGGAGCATTGCGCAACGCTATAATGTTGATATGAAAGATCTGGTTTACGTGAACCGCTTGCGCGCGCCTTATTTTCTCGAAATCGGCGACCGCCTGACCCTGCCGCCACCAAACACCTACAAAGTACGCGCCGGCGATACGCTTTATGATATTTCCCGCACTTTTAGCATCAGCATGACGCAACTCGCACGGCAAAACAGTCTGAAAAATCCTTATCGCATTCATCCGGGCGATACATTGCGCCTGCCTTCTATCAGACCTGTTTATAAAGCAAACCCGAAAATACAAATAGCCAGACCGGGGCAAAAACCAAACGGGCCGCGCGTGGCATCAATACCGGTAAAGCCGGCACGAAAACACCTGCCTATCAAAACCAAAACGCCAAAACGGGCGAGCAGCAAATTCGCATGGCCTGTCTCCGGACGCATCCTGTCCTCCTACGGGCCTAAAAAAAGCGGGCTTCATAATGATGGGCTCAACATAAAAGCCGCGCGCGGCACGCCGGTAAAAGCGGCAGAAAACGGCGTTGTTGTTTATGCTGATAATCAGCTGGAAGGCTTTGGCAATCTGGTGCTGGTACGTCACGAAGGACGCTGGATGACGGCTTACGCCCATATCGGACAGGTCAATATCAAGCGCGGACAAACCGTTAAGCGTGGACAAAAACTTGGCACGGTTGGTAGCAGTGGCTCCGTTGACAGCCCGCAACTTCATTTTGAAATCAGGCGCGGCACCGAGGCACTGAACCCGGAGCGCTATCTCGGAAAACGGGGAACATAATGTTTGACCTCATATTTGACGCATTCACAGCTTTTAACGCGCTTGGCTTTCTATTCGGCGCTCTGGTGATGCTGCTGGTCGCCACAGGCTTAATTGGCTACTGGGTTTACTGGCGGCTAAAATCTATCCGGGTCAAGGCGCGTATTGTTGCCGTCCGTTCAACCGGCACCCGGCGCACAGACGAAGAATGGCAAAAACAATATGAAGGAAGCGCCGCCCTTGATGACTCGCAAAATTTTGAAGAAATAAAAGAAGAGTTTAATCTGGATTTCAAAAAGAAACCGATACGAACAATTTTTGGCGGTTTTATCGTCATGCTGTTCGTGCTTATGCCGTTTGCATTTTTCGGTGTCGGCGCATGGTTTGCCTATGATTTTCTCAATATAAAAGCAACCGGGCAACAAACAGAAGCCACCATCATCGACTTTAAAGAAAGCTATGACAGCGAAACCGGCACCTCCTATTACCCTATTGTTGAATTCAGGGACAACCGCGGCAATATCCGGCAGGTTAAAGACCGCCTCGGTACAGGATCTCCATCATACAGCGTCGGAGAAAAACTAACGGTCTATTTTGACCCCACAAACCCGGAGCGCTTTGTCATTGACTCGTTCTGGCGCTATATGATATTTGCACTGATATTCATGGGTATCGCCAGCGTTTTTATCATTGTGATGTTCGGCGCTCTTTTTGCACAACTTGGCGACAAAGAAACCAAAGGCAAACCCTCCGCAGAGCGCAAAAAACTAGTTGCCTTAAAACGACAACACTACGCCAACCAGCAATATATTCCTGTCTATGAATTCGCCACACCGGACGGTGAGATAGTGCAGGTCGATGGTGATGGCAGTAACAACTGGCTCGCGGACAAATTGCCCGGCAAAGAGCTCACAATAATGTTTATGCCACACAAACCGGACAAAGCGCGCAAACCGGGAAAAATGCTACTTATTTTTGGGCTGATCTTTCTGGCGCCCGGTTTGTTCATACTGGATATGTCTTTGTCCCAGCTGGCATTTAATCCAGGTACATTCCTGCTCATTCTGGCCGGGCTTGGTTATGTCGCTTTTAAACTGTCGGATAAAATCAAACCGCGCAGCGAATGGCCATCTTTTGATGAAATTAAAAAAGAATTCAAAAGCAAAGGCTTTATCAAGGTCGAAACCGAAAACAAACGCGGCTACATCATGACTCCGGCAGAAATCAGAGAACGCGTTAGAATCCTCGACCGCAACGCCTTGTTTGCCGTGCCTGTTATGCTCATTATCGGTATCGCCATGATGTTTGGCGGCGCTTATTTATTCAAGGACATGAACGACCTGTCCGGCAAAGCCATGATCGCACAGGGTAAAATAGTCGATGTAAACAGCCGTTCCAATTCTGATGGCGGTTATACCTACTACCCGGTGGTTGGCTTTAAAACACTAAAGGGCGAAAACATTCGCTTTGAAGATAATGTCGGCTCCAATCCCCCCATGAACCGCAGGGGCGATAAAGTCATGGTTCTTTACGATCCCGCCCGGCCTCAAAAGGCCATTATAGATCGCGGCTGGTATAATTGGCTTCCCTCAATAGGCTTGCTGGCAATCGGAGTGCTCTGCCTTATTTATTCCTTTAAAATGCTCACCGGAGTTATA
>JAJFGW010000029.1 GCA_021775915.1 Alphaproteobacteria bacterium
GAATGGCTTTGGTCGATATGGATTTATCATATTGCCCATATATCGAAAAAATAATTTGGAGTTGATTAAGGTCAGCCTCAATCGCCGAGGCCATGTCCGGATATTGGAGCTTGCAAGCCACAGACCGTCCGTCCGGCGCAACCGCTTTATGTACCTGCCCCAGACTGGCCGCCGCCGCCGCCTCTCTTTCAAAGCTCTCAAAATGCGTTTCCCAGTTAGGGCCGAGCTCTGTTTTCATGCGCCTGCGCACAAAAGGCCAGCCCATAGGCGGCGCATTGGACTGTAATCCCTGAAATGCTTGCGCATATTCAGGCGGCAGGGCTTCGGGAATGGTGGCAAGAATCTGCCCGACTTTCATCAGCGGGCCTTTGAGATTGCCCAGAGCGCCTAAAAGCTGCTGCGCGTGATCTTCGCGTTCTATCTTTAGGCCGAAATAGCGCTCTCCGGCCAGTTTTGTCGCCAGCCCAGCCATAGTGGCCGAAACTTTGCCATAGCGCGCTATACGCCCGCCGACAGAGCTATGTTCCAGATTATCTTTTGGTTTTTGTACCATGGCTACAACATGGCGGTATCAGCCAGAAAGTCCAGCGGAATTTTTGCTACATGCCCGGTTTTGAATGGTAAGGGCCGTTGATACAAGCCCAGTTATCAAGCATGACCTTTTCCTGGTCGCCGATAAGGTCATCTCCATAGCTTAGATCCTTGTTAGTTTTTTCATATGATTTATTTATAAGGATGAGATGCACCTGGTTCCATAATTCACGGTAATCGCCAGTGTCTTCAATCGGCTCAATAAATTTCTTTTTCTTGTCATCATCATAATCAAACAAATCCATAAGCTCATGAAGAGAGTTTTTGTTTTTGTGAATCCACGCCTTCAACGGCTCCGCATTTCCTGACTGTTTTACGCCCTGAACCAAAGCGCGGGATACGGCCAGCTCCATGTTTGATTCCAACATACGATCGCTCCACATACTCTCAAGGATCGTTTTCAGGTGGGCATCATCGATATCCGGGCAGTTATACTTAACATCAGTAAGTGTCCGCGCTACGCCGGCATGATTCCTGTCATGCTGCAACTCATCGAAAACCTTCATATAATGTGTCTGGCGCAAAAGACGATAGGCAGATATTACGGCGTCTGCGTAAACACTGCCCTCTCTTTTAAGAACGTTTTCGATGTACTCAAACGGGGCCGGGTGCGCGGGGTCAAGAACGGGAAGACTGTTTGCAGCGACGTTCTTTCCTTCCTGATCAAAACGGGAGAGTCCGAACAAAAGAGCCGTTGCGTAAGCGTCTACACCACTAACAGATTTGTTGATGGTAAGGAGAGGAAATTTATAGTTCACTTTGGTATGTCTGGATTCGAGATATTGTTCACAAAGCATACCTCCATTTTCATTAAACTCTTCCAGCCTTTGCCGGGAAATATCATCTTTTGAAACGACTTTTACAGCCTCGCGGATATGAAAGTGAGTTTGCTGGTAAGGGTCTTCGCTTTCTTTGTCCCGGATGTCATCTACAGTAAGACAATCATTCCCTATATTGAGATCACTTGTATCTGTATCGGCGGCGGCAACAGAAACACCAAGAAACAGGGCCGCCAGCGACGGTGCAATATATTTATGAACAAAGTTCATGATCAAACCTCTTTTTATGGAATTGGAGTTTTGTTTTTGCATATTCTTTTACGGCTGTCCATAAAAAAATATAATGCAATTAGGCTATTTTCTTGGCAAAATCAAAAAGATAGCTTGGTGTCAATGAGAGTGAATTAAAAAATGAAAACAATCGGTCTCTTGCTTTTTATGATCATATTGATCATTACCCTTTCGAACATCGCGGCAATTGTGAACAAGAGCAATGGAATCCCTGATGTTTTCTCACATTTTTACCCGGAGCGCTTTGTCGATAAAGAACAGGAGGAAGCGCTAAAGACTATGAAGGCCCCCTTCGCAGCAGCAGAAAACGCGGCGCGGCCTGTACAGCTTGACCCTGAAATTACTTACGACCCCTTAGGAGGAAGCGTTGTTATTTCCGAGACATTAAGCATACCGCACAGACATGAAGCCGCGATTGCCGAATGGGCAACAGAGGCCCTGTCGGAAATAATGACCTTCAGCATTACCGGTTATCAAGCGCATAAGCAGCAATTAACAACGCTCATGAGCCCCAGTGCCATAAATGAGCTGCAGAGCTTTATGGATACAAGCAATGTTCTCAGTTTAATGCAGGCTAAAAATTATGAGCTACGAAGCTTTGTAAGCGACGTGCCCACATTACTAACCTCAGACTCAATCGGAGGGCGCTATCGCTGGGTTTATGATGTGCCAATAAGCATGACCTTCCTGCCGATAGGAAAGGCAAACTACGAAAAACTGAAGGAAGACGAATATAGACTTGAAGAGCTAACCTTCCGCATTCAGTTAGGCCGGGTGGCACAAGGCGGGCTGGAAGGCGTTATTATTGAAACCTGGGAACCTCTGAAGAAAAAGAAAGAATCAGACGCAAACGAATAAACCCTCGCCAGAGCGGCTACGCTCAGTATCATTTACGTTTATACTTAGAGCGCTTTTTATCGTTGTTATCATCAAAAGAAAACTTCCCTTTTTTTCTGACAGAAAGACTCGAAAAACTGAGACCGTTTCCTTCAAACGGCCCCAAACCGAATATCTTCATAAAAACGGTAATAATAAAAAATGCAGCGAAAGGGGCACCCAAAACATAAAGCGCGCTTTTCTGTAAAAGAGGATCAACAATACTGTTCCAGATAACGGCATCCGTACTTCTTACGACCCAGTCATAGCTATCAGGGCTATAATTCACCCAAAGCCAGCCAAGATCACTAAGGTAAAAGCGATCCGCAACTTCAAGATTAGTATTATTATAAGCTATATAAACGTCATGACCGAGCACTGCCAACGCCGGTAAAGCAAGAATAAAAGCTAAAATATAAAGATCACGCATGACATTTTCTGGAAAAATTCAATCCTGAACTCATCCTAACAACTTATTCTTCTTTCGCCAATGCTTCTATGCATAATGTGTATAAAATTAGATACTTGCACTTTTTTTATTTGCCCGTTAGGTTCTGCTGACCTGATAAAGAGGAGATGTGGCCGAGTGGCTTAAGGCGCACGCTTGGAAAGCGTGTTAGGGTTCACGCCCTACGTGGGTTCGAATCCCACCGTCTCCGCCATCAACCCATGTAGTCCGTTTCTAACTTTTCTCTTGATTTAAAACTCAAAATGCAGGAATATATTCCTTGTAAATGCCACAGCTACGCCTGCGGTGTTTTTTGCACAAAAATTTAATTGCCAAGCGGCTCTTTCGGGCCGCTTTTTTATGGCCAAAATCAGGAGTTAACTCATGTCTCATTCTCTAAAAAACGGTGCCAAAGATGGTGCCTTCCAAATTAATGTCATTACATCAGATATCACATACATGAAGGATACATTTTGTATCGCGGGATGGTGTCCTTCAACATCCCAGATGAAACGTCTTATGATTAACGGAAATCATTGGAGTGATGCAGATTTAAAGAAAATCGGTAAATATGCCTCGCTGAATGTCAATGTTCTTCCAGAAAAAGGGGGGCGTAATTATCCGCATAAAACAGAAGATACGATTATTGACGAAAATTTTAAGATTGTTCGTCATTATGACGGCCCTGATATTCTTGCCAAAAATCTTAAGAAAGCAACATCAAAGACCATTGATGCTGCGTTTCAAGGTAATTTAAAAAAGAAATCATACGTGTCGTTCAAAACAAAATGCCCATCACTTGGCGGAGTTATTCTTCCAGCCAAAAATGTAAAATTTTTCAAAAAGGATGGTAAGTTGCGCGTTAATCTTCTGGATCATGATGAATCAGAATATGATGTTCGTGTGACTTGTAAATATCTGCGTGATGTTCTTGACCCTATGTCGACCAAGGAATTTGAACAATTTAATACTGAAATGCAGGGGAGTGATAAAAAGGCGCATGTACGTGTCGGTCTGGCCAAACCCTATGTTTACAAAAACAGCAATTGTTATTTAATGTGTAACGGCGTATTTTTCTATGATGAGTGATCAAGATGTAAAAGTATTTACGATCGGTTTTACGGGTTCCAGCGCGGAGCATTTTTTTGAGCGCTTGAGAAATGCCGGTGTGAAGAAAGTGATTGATACGCGTCTTTGGGCAGGTTCGCAGCTTGCCGGTTTCGCACGCAAGAAAGACTTGCCGTATTTTGTTAAGGAACTGGCCGGTGCAAATTACGAATATCGCGAAGATTTAGCGCCATCTAAAGAAATTCTAAAAGCCTATAAAGATGAGAAAATGTCATGGGAAGATTATGAGGTTCAATATATAGATCTCATCCATCATCGTAATATTGCCAATGTTTTGCGTCCTGATGAGGTAAATGAAGCGTGTTTCTTATGCGCCTGTAAAACAGAGCATCATTGTCACAGGCGATTACTGGCAGGGTATCTTCAAAAAGAATGGGATGCGCCAGTGGAAATTATTCACCTATAATGAATTTATTACAGGTGAGAATAGTTAGCGGTAGACTACTTGCACCGCCATTTTTTTTATTATATTTCAGCCAGATACGGCTACAAAATTTCTTTCACCAGCTCTGGCGGACGGCAGAGGCGCGTGCCCTTCTCCGTTGCCACGATGGGCCGCTCAATCAGGGTCGGGTTTTCGACCATAGTGGCAATAATCTGCTCACGACCAATTCCAGAATTTCCCAAATTATTTTCTTTATAAGCCGCTTCCTTCGATCGTATCGCCTCATGCGGTTCAATATTCATTTGCTCCAGCAAAGCAGTCAATTCATTGGCCTGTGGCGGCGTCTCCAGATACAAAATAATTTCCGGCTCCACCCCGGTCTGCCGAATGAGCTCTAATGTCTGGCGTGATTTCGAGCAGCGCGGATTGTGATAAATTTTTACGGTCATAATCATTTCCCCTCAAAAAGGTAGTTTTTGCAGTAACCCGGTAATGAAACGTGTTTTATCACTGAAAAGAGACGAAGTAAAATACGCCCCGGCGGCACGCTTGCTAATCTCGGCATAAGTCGGGTAAGGGACAATCATATTAGCGACCGCGCCAATTTTCATTTTTTGTGAAATAACCAGCCCCCATAATGATATAAGCTCGCCTGCATGCGGCCCTATGATAGAAGCGCCAATGACCCGGCCATTCTTTTTCATGATAATTTTAGCGCAGCCTTCTGTCTGTTTGTCCGCTCTGGCGCGATCATTTTCTTTAAAGTTCGCTTTTGAAATTTTTATACTGTCCCCGTATTTTTCTTTTGCCTCTTTTTCTGTCAGCCCGACCTGCGCCAATTCCGGATCAGTATAGGTTACCCACGGCAACGCGCTATAATCAAACTTGGCCGGCATTTTAAAAATCATATTACGAACAATAATCCCGGCATGATACCCGGCAATATGGGTGAATTGCGGGCCGCCGGCAACATCACCGGCAGCGTAGATATGTTTGCTCGATGTCCGCAAACGCCCGTCAGTCTGAATTCCTCTTTTATCGTACGCAACACCGGCCTTTTCAAGGTCAAGGCCATCAATATTAACCTGCCGCCCGGCGGCAACCAACAAATGCGATCCCTTAACACCATCACCGCCTTCAAGTGTAACTGTGACCCCGCCATCAGAATGCGTAACCTTATTAATGGCCACATTCTCCATGAGTTTCACGCCTTCATTCAGAAGACTAGCCCGCGCTATTTCAACAAGGTCAGAATCATCTCTAGGCAGGATAGCACCCATATCAAGAACGGTGACTTTACAACCCAGGCGGCGGTGCGCCTGAGCCATTTCAATACCAATCGGGCCGCCGCCAATAATAACCAGATGGTCAGGTTTTTCTTCCAATTCAAAAATAGTCTCATTGGTCAGGGTTCTTAAAGGGTCAAGCCCCTCAATCGGCGGAATGGCAGCCCGGGAACCGGTGGCAATAACAAAATATTTGGCACTAATGGTCTGATCACCGGTCTGAATGGTATTTTTTCCAGTAAAGCGCGCAGCATCACGAAAAACTTTAATGCCCAGCCCTTCAAAGCGCTCTTGTGAATCATGCGGCTCAATGCCCTTTATAACGTCCGCAACATGCTTTTTAACAGCTTTAAAATCAATGTCAGGCTCTTGCCCTCTTATGCCGTACTTCTTTCCCGTACGCATTGTATGTGCCGCCTTTGCCGCAGCCAACAATGATTTTGACGGCACACACCCTGTATTCAAACAGTCACCGCCCATCTTACCCTTTTCAACCAGCGCCACATCAAGGCCAAGTTGCACGGCGCCCGCAGCAACGGACAAACCAGCCGCACCTGCGCCTATCACGCATAAATCAACCTGAAGGATTTGCTTCACGTCTTCTTCCTTTTATCTGTTTATAAATTGTTGGGATAAGGGCAAACAGCCCCAGTAAAGCAAAAGCAAACAAAATGTCCTTTGACATGATGTCCTTTATATTTTCAATGTCGCCTAGCTCTTGCCCCACATTCACAAGAACAAAACTGCCCGGAATAATACCAAAGAACGTCGTCAAAACAAAAACGCGTAGCGAAATGTTAAATAATGCCGGAACGATATTAACCAAAAAGAACGGGAATATAGGTGCGAGCCGCATGAACAGCATATAGTGAGCGGCATTATCCTTCATATTACCTTCGATTTTTTTATAAACTGTCCCTGCTTTTTCTCGCAAGGTGCTCCCCAAAGAGGTTTTAGCAATCATAAAAATAATCGAGGCACCGATTGTCGCACCGGTAACAACCAGCAATGTACCCAGCCACTTACCAAATAAAAACCCACCAAGCAGCGTTAGCAACGTGGCAATTGGTAAAGACAAGGCCACAGCCAGCGTATAGGCACCAACAAAACCGCCTGCCGACAAAACCGGATGATTTCCTGTATAACTTTGAAATACGAGCTTTTGTTCCTGAAGCGCGGCAAGGTTAAGGGAATGGTGCAGCCCGCTCATATAAGCACCGGCAATTAATGCCCCAAGAATTAGCAATGGACTCCATTTTTTTATATGTTGTATATTCATCGCATTAAGTTCGTTTCGTTCCGCAGATGCGTTACATGTCCTATTTTAATCCTCTGCCTTGATCACTTGCGTAAAATCAGGCAGCATAGCCTAAGATTTCTAGCTGCATTAAATAAAGGATTTTAGCAATGGCCGACAAGACCACCAAGACTAAAACAGCCACGAAGAAAAAGGAAACGCAAATAAAGAGCAATAAGAAAAAAATTACTACGGTTGTCGTTTTTGCAGTGATTGTCGGCTTTGTTATTCTAGTCATGAATGTTAGCAACCTGGCCAAGGCCGGGGTTGAGAAAATTGCCAGCAACACGCTGGGAGTCAAAGTCTCTATTGCCAAACTTGACATTAGCTTACAGGACAAAAAAATAGAGGTTAGCGGCCTGCATATTGGCAATCCTGATGGTTACAAACGTCCCCATGCACTCACTGTCGATACGATACGCATTGTCGTCGAAGGTATTACTCCGACCCTTCTTACGTTTAACGAAATCGCGGTGGTAGGAACCACAATCAATATGGAGGTCGCAAAAAACGGCACCAATATGACAGATATTCGAAAAAACATGGATCGTAAGGCGAGCACAAAAAAGCCTTCTTCCGAGGGCCCCATTAAACTCATCATCAAGCGCCTCAATATAGAAAGTGCCACACTCAACCCGACGGTAGTCCTTGCTGGCGGTGAATTGCCACCTGTAACCATGCCGAACATTCGTTTAACCGGAATTGGCCAAAAATCGAACGGCGTTCTCGTATCAGAGGCCATAGGCCAAATTCTTGACCGCGTTACAAGCGTGGCAACCCAAAGCGCCGCCGAATCCGGTTTTATGCGCGGCATGAATGCGGATAGTCTGAAAAATATTCAGCAATCTCTAGGGCTACCTTCCGGCGTTATGGACCAGGTCAAAGGTTTTGGTGGTAAAATTAAAGGCATCTTCGGAAATTAAATTTATTCCCCAGCCCGACGGCAATGGCGCATATTCATTATATGAAATGCTGTGCCTGCCAAAGCATTGGTGAGTGCCATAGATCCAAAGATACCAACAACGCCGAAATAATGATTTCCTAGCAACGCCAGTGGAATCTGCATGATAAGCAGCTTCACAACAACCATCATGACAGAACGTTTGGGATTGCCCATGGCGTTAAAGGCCGACCCCCAGCCCGCAACCAGATTACCGGGAATATAGGTCAACGCCACAATCCAGAAATAAAGCGCCGCAATATGGATAAATTCCGGTGAATTGTCCTTGGAAAATAGCGCCGCCAGTGGTTCGGCGAAGATAATGAAAATCACGGCGACAAAAAGCGACCAAAGAGCGGCAAACAAAAACGCCTTGTTCAAGGTTTCGCGTACCCGGTCAAACTTTTTTGCCCCCCAGTTCTGGCCGATAATCGGTGCCATGCCCGTGGCCAGCGCCATAATGATGGTAAAAGCAAAGGCCTCCAGCCTTGAAACAACGCCGAAAGCGGCAATCGTTTCAGCGCCATACCCAGCCAGCAGGGCAATAATAACCGCGTTAGTTAAAGGCTGGATCGTGCCTGTCAGCCCGGCAGGCAGAGCAATATAGGAAAGGCGCTTGGCCGAATCGCCGAAAAGATTTAAATGCAGGCCATCGCGGCAAATCATTTTCTTACGGAAGTGCAAAACGTACAGTCCGGCCAGCATGGCACAAATATTGGCAAAGACCGTGGCAATGGCCGCGCCCTGTAGCTCCATGCGAGGAAAACCAAACATGCCGAAAATCAATATAGGATCAAGGATAACATTAACAACAGCAACCACCGTCATGATTAAAGCAGGCAGCAACGTATCGCCGCCTGCGCGGATCGCGGCATTGCCGACCATGGGGGTTGTGATAAAAACGCTCCCCAAAAACCAGATCACCATATATTCGCGGATCATCGGGATCATGGCTTCATCAGCGCCCATAGCGCGAAACATTGGATTCATGAATATAAAACCAAGCACTGCCAATACAATCCCGGTCAAAAAGGCCAGCATCAAGCCGTGAGTTGTAATGCGTTTAACCTTATCTTGATTGCCTTCACCAATTTGGCGCGAGACAACAGATGACATACTAATCGTCAGCCCCATCACCATGCTGAAAATCACATAAGTAATAGGAAACGTGAACGTAATCGCCGCCAAAGGCTCCGTCCCCAGCATGGAAATATAAAATGTATCAACGAGCTGAAAGCTGATAATGGCAAAAATACCCCAGATCATCGGTACGGTCAGCCTGACAAGATGACTCGCAACCGCGCCTTTGGTCAGGTCACCTTTATTCGCATGTGCTGGATTGATGTTGCTTTTTGTCATTGCAAAATAGTTTTACAGCCTTAGTTACTGATTCTACAAGGTAAATTTTATTATCTTCGCCAAGTTATCACATACTCAAAATATTATTTTGAGTATCATCGTTTTTCTTAAAAAGACAGGCTTATTTACATAAATTTTTAATCATTTTCATTGTAAAATATACTATGGGTAAAGGGTGGGCTTTATAAAAATTAACAGCTAAAACAATGCGTTACAAGTTTGCACGCAAGAGATTAAGATGCTATGAGCGATTTAACAGGTACAAACGGGAATGATTTCTTTGCCTTTCAGGGCGAAACAATTCAACTTACCCTGACTTTTATTGACCCTAATACAGGTGATATTTTTACAGTTGATGATGAGTTTAACGTCAATAGCGCGTCCTATGAGGGGCTTGCCGGTATCGATACGCTTTTCATGACGAATGCGGGCGATGCTATTTTCATTGAAAATTACAATACCGGCGCACAGGAAGTTTCCAACATAGAAATATTTTTTGCCGGGAACGGCGGCGATATTATTCATTTGGCCAGCGATAATTTTACTCTGGGCGATATAACTGTTGATGGCGGCGGTGCCGCCGATATTATACTGTCTAATATCGGCGATGATATACTCAATGGCAACGGCGGTGATGACATCATAAGCGGCGGCGCTGGAAATGATATTCTTAATGGTAACAGCGGCAATGACAAATTAAATGGCGGCGATGGTTCTGACATCCTGAATGGCAATAGCGGCGATGACACATTGGTCTTTTTCACAGATGGCGCAACCGAAGCTGGCTGGTACGCCTGGAACGTCGGATCACCCGGCGTGAACGGCACATCGGAACTCGTCAGTATCGAAGGCACCAATATGAGCCTTGATATATTTGACGGCGGCGCCGGGTTTGATACTCTGCAAATGACCGATGGTGACGACGCAATATTTTTGAACGATCCTTTCTCCACACATCACCCGGACGCCGGTTCCATTCAGCTTATAGATATAGAACAAATTAATGCCGGGGGCGGTGATGATGTTGTTGATCTGACAGAGTTTGACCTTGAGTACGGCGACATTATCATCAACGGTGAGGGCGGCAACGATCACCTCTGGTCTTCTTCAGGAAACGACACCATTAATGGCGGCACCGGTAACGATCATATTTTCGGCGGCGGCGGTGATGACGAACTTAATGGCGATAGCGGCGATGACGAAATATATGGCAGTATCGGTAATGATGTCTTACGCGGCGGAGCCGGTAACGACACCCTCTATGGCGGCGCGAGCAGCAGCTCCGAATACATCCAAATCACCGAACAAAACCATAGCTTCAATAACACAATCGTCTTCCCAAGCCTACAGGAGCGCGTTGACATTCTCGACCTTGTGCCCTCAGGAGAAAATGCTCTAGGTATCGCTGCTGGCGACCTTTCAGTCGATTTTGCAACAACGGCAGAGGTTAGCTTTGTTAGCACTGAGGCCGGGTTTAACAACTCACTCGGTTTTTACAATATCAGCCTCGATGGCACGATTGGCTCCGTTGATCTGGCCTTTCCAAATGTAAAAAACTTTAGCGTAGGTGACACGGCAACCATCAATCTTCCCGGTGCGCCGGATACTGATTTTGGATTTTTTATGATTGCCAACGGCGCGCGCAAAAATAATGATTTCAAAAAATTCGACCTTGATAACGGCGAGTTTAAATTTATTTATGACCTTGGCGGTGCCGATGAGCGCCTCGCCAATATTGCCGACAGCGAAGACGATATTGTTCTGGTTTTTGATGATAGCATCACCCAAAGCGTTGTTGTCGGCTCCAACAATCACATCTACCACACGACAATTCGTGATGGCGACACAAACCTGAACCCGGACGGAGAAGTTCATACAGTTTCCGGTGTCATGGAAGGGTCAGGTGACAACACATTACGTATCGGCTTTGAAGATTTACCCAACCTTGGCGACGCCGATTACAATGATGTTGTTTTTGATATTACCGTGCAAAGCCAAACCAGCGTGGTTCTTCTGGCAGAAGACAATGACGTGCTGATCGGCGGGGCCGGCGATGACATTATGGATGGCGGCATTGGTGATGACCTTCTGGTTGGTGGAGAGGGAGCAGACCTGCTCTATGGCGATCAGGGCATTGATACGTTCCTGTTCCAGTCCATGGCGGATGCGGGTGATACAATTATGGATTTTGAATGGGAGGCTGGCGGTGACGTTATTAATGTTACCGACCTTCTCGAAGGGTTTGATGCTTCCCTGGATGATGTGAATGACTTTATGCAGCTTGTGAATAACGGCAACGGTGATACCGAACTTCAGGTAAACGCCGATGGACAAGGTAGTGATTTTGTAACTCTGGTCACAATTGATGGTGGACTGGGCGCTACAGGGCTTTCTGATCTGCTGGTTGATGGTAATCTGGCAGTAGATCAGAGCATACTCGTCGTTTAGAGTAGAGCTTAGACGGGTATTTCTGATTTACCGTTCCTGCGGACCGGTAAATGACTATGGATCGCGAGGCCATTTCCCACCCGGCCTCGCGATTTCCTTTCTGGCAAAACCACTCTATACTGTCCTGACTATGAGCTCAAACCCTTTAAAAACATTGTTTATGCCTTTTGAAAACGGCCAGATTAACTGGCCGGCGGGAGATATTTTATTTTTAAATGGGCAAGTCCATGAAAATTTACCTGACAATATAACTATTCAGCAATATTTTAAACCGCTTGGCAAAGGCGCCCAGCCGAAAACTCCAGACAGTCTGTTTGACATGGTACTCTTGCATGCCAGCAAACAACATCAGGAAACACAGCACTTCATGGGGCAAGCGCTAGCTCACTTAAAGGAAGGCGGTGTTCTGGTCTGTGCCGCCGCCAATGATGCCGGAGGCAAGCGCCTGAAAAGTGATTTTGAAGCGCTTGGTCTGGAACCGGAAAGCCTTTCCAAACATAAAAGCCGGGTTGTATGGACGCAAACAAAGGGACAAAAAAATTCTGCGTGGGTAAAAGCCGGCAATGCGCAACCTGTCCTGAACGGAGAGTTTACATCACAACCCGGCATTTTCGGCTGGAATAAAATTGATAGCGGCTCAGCGCTTCTAACAAAATATTTACCAAACAACTTGTCCGGCAAAGGCGCTGATTTTGGCTGTGGCTACGGATATCTGGCAAACCACATTTTAGAGAACAACAACAAAATATCTGAGCTTTATTGTCTGGATGCGGACTTTAGGGCCGTGAATGCCTGTAAAATAAATCTAGAGAAATTCAATGATGTGAGAACAAACTACCTCTGGGAAGATTTAACAATTGCACAGAAAAGCATTACCCCTCTGGACTGGATCATTATGAACCCGCCCTTTCATGAGGGAAAAAATGCGCAGCATTCTATTGGTACGAGCTTCATAAAAACCGCTGCGGCAGCATTAAAACCAAGGGGGCATATCTGGATAGTGGCCAATTCTCACTTACCCTATGAAGCAGTGCTTAAAAGTTATTTCAGCCATGTTGAAAAAATCACAGAGGAACAAGGATTTAAAATTTTCCATGCCATCAAATGATAGTGAAACACGTTTAAAACAGGTCGAAGGTATAATCTGGGACCTTGATAATACGCTTTACAGGTTTGATAAGGACTTTGAACATCTGTGCCATGTCGCTGCGGCAAAGGCTGCCGTCAAAGGCGGCGTGCCCATGACCCACGAAGAAACACTCAAAATTTCGCTGAAATCCTATGATCAGTACGGACATAGCTACCGCCTGCTTATCGAACAATACGAACTTGATAAGCAGCAAATGCATTATGATTTTCATAGTTTTATTGATGAGACGCTGATTAAAAAATCTGTAGAATTGATTGACTTATTTTCCAAAGTGAATTTAAACCACGTTCTCGTCACCCACGCTTCCGGGGAATGGGCACAGCGCGCGTTAGCCCATATCGGCTTGAAAGACTTTTTCCCCGATGAGCGGATTATTCCGGCTGAAGCCACAAACTTTCAAAGCAAAGCGGAAAGCCGCGCCCCGTTCGAAGAAGCTCTATCCCGGCTGTCCTTGTCGCCGGAAAAAGTTGTTGTTGCCGAAGATATTACAGAAAACTTACGCATTCCCCATGAAATGGGGCTGGGCACGATACTGGTTCACTACGGGAAACCACCCTCACCTATACCTGATTATGTGGATATGAATTACAATAATGCCGCCCTGTTTTTAGAACGGCTTTTAAGTTAGAGCATCCGGATGCAGCTTACATTCGATCGAAACCATTTCCCTTATCGATTCCAAATCCAGCTTTCCACCCCAACCATTTTTCATGACATAGCGAGCGCAAGAGCCATCCATAACGATAATAGATTTATCCGGCTGATTACGGCGCGGCATATGTTCTTCGGTTAGTTTAACGATGAATTCCAGACATTCTTGAGAAACTTCTGTCTTATGATGTTTTTCATAGCCGCCTTTTAGTTTTCCAAGAATATGGAGCGCTTCCGTAGCCGTCGGCACACTTAAGGGCACTTTCTGAAAACGACGGTCAAGCGCGGGATCTTCCTGCACAAAAATACGATATTCATCGTCCGTTGTTGCCCCGATCACATGCAAGTCACCGACCGTCAAATAAGGCTTCATGACCTCTGACAGCCCCCGATAACCGGAACCTTCACAAGTCGGCATAATTGTATGCATTTCGTCAATGAACATAATATATTTTGGGTAGTCATCATAATGATAGCGCTCGGCCATGCCGCGACACAGTGGAATAAAGCGCCCCTGAAAATCAGCCGGGCCATTGGTTCCCGCCGCCATACTGGATAGATCAACCTCTATCACACGAGCATTTTTAAGATAATCAGGGACATCTTCTCTAACAATTTTTTGTGCCAATCCGACCGTCATCGCCGTTTTACCAACACCAGCCGGCGCCAATAGAGCAACATTTTTCCGGCCTTTTTGCAGCAATATCAAAACAACTTCATCAAGCTCCCTGTCACGGCCTGAAATCGGGTCAAAACGGCCCTTACGCTCCAATGCCGTATAATCACGGCAATATTGGAAAATGCATTCCTCCAGCTCATCATCTGTAACAATGAATTTTTTGACCATTCGCGCTCACTATCCCCACTGACTATTACAAAGGTATTACAAAACTTCCCGTCCATCTTACGGGAAAAACCGTTAATAGACCCTGAACAACTTTAATTTATAGCCCTAACTCTTTGTTAACACACAGATGTTATATAATATGGGATGAGGGTTTTTACATCCCTGAAGGGACAGAATTCATGAGCGTACTCAAAGAGGTTACCGACTTAAGAGAGAGAATATCGAAGGATATTATCGGGCAGACCGCGATTCTGGATCTCCTTCTTATGGGGCTACTGTCCAACGGCAATGTTCTTGTTGAAGGTCTTCCCGGTATGGCAAAAACGCGGGCCATTAAAGCACTGGCAAAAAACATTGAAGCAGATTATGGCCGGATCCAGTTTACACCGGATTTACTTTCGACGGACATAACCGGAAAGCAGGTTTATTATGAGCCGGAAAAAGGCGGAAAAGGAAAATATGAATTTGAACCGGGCGCAATTTTTAACAATATCGTTCTGGCTGATGAAATAAATCGTGCCCCTTCCCGCGTGCAAAACTCTTTGCTGGAAGCTATGGAAGAGCGGCAAGTTACGGTGGGTGGAATCACCCGTAAAATGCCGGATCTTTTCCTTGTGATGGCGACGCAAAACCCGGACACACAGGGCGGAACATTTCCTTTACCTGAAGCGCAAAAAGACCGTTTTTTAATGCATGTGAATGTTGACTATCTAAAAGAAGAAGCCGAGCTTGATGTGGTGCGCCTTATTCGTAAAGAAGAAAGCCAGGCACAAAAAGCAAAAGAGAAAAAAATAGAGGCGGCGGGCGGCAAAGATCCTGATCAGATTTTAACGCCGCAAAAGGTTATTTTTGATGCGCGAGCAGAAATTGATAAAATCATAGTCCCCGAAGAAGTCGAAAGATATATCGTTGATTTAATTTTCGCCACGCGCTACCCGCAGCGCTACACCTATGAGCTAAAAAGTTTTATCCGGACAGGGGCCAGCCCGCGGGCATCAATTGCACTTGACCGGGTTTGCCGCACCCGAGCCTGGATGGAAGGCCGAAAAGAGACCAGTATTGACGATGCAAAAATAATGTCGACTTCTATTCTTCGCCACCGTCTTGCACGCGGTGACCGAGCGATCGAACACAAAGTAACAACAGATGATATTGTCGAGGAAATCATTGAACTAATCGACACGCTAGGCCCTCAAACAGAAATCAAGAAGTAGGGTTACTATAGCCCTGTGCAAAAAGCGCCGCCGTAAGATCGCCGTGAACAATACAATTATCAAGCGCATCAACCAAAACAGGCTTAGGGTGATACCCAACTCCCAATCCAGCAGATTCCAACATCGGCAAATCATTCGCGCCATCACCAATAGCAAGAACATCGTCCGGATTTATATTCAGATCATCCATATAGCGATGCAAAAATTGCAACTTGCTGTCCTTGTCCAGAATAGGCTCAAGCACCGCGCCAGTTAACGCCCCACCTTCAACGCATAATATATTGCCATGGTGATGGTCAAAGCCTGCTCTCGTTGCAATCGCGCCGGTAAAAAAGCTAAAGCCGCCGGAAACCAAAACGCATGTTGCGCCGTTTCTTTTCATGGCCCGTACAAAAATTTTAGCGCCGGGATTTAATTCTGTTTTTTCCAAAGTCTCCTGAAGAGCATTTTCCGGCAGGTCTTTGAGCAAAGAAACCCTCTCACGCAGTGCCTCTTTAAAATCAAGTTCGCCATTCATCGCGCGCGCGGTAATTTCAGAAATCTGTTCTTTAAGTCCGGCAAAGTCAGCGAGCTCATCCAGCGTTTCACCTTTAACAATGGTCGCGTCCATATCTGCCATCAACAGCTTCTTACGACGCCCAACTTTCGAGGTCACAAAGACATCAATAGCATCCTCATAAAAAATAGCGCGTAATTCTCTAACCTGCGCGCTATTTGGTTTACCGGCAAAACCAATATCCGCCGCCTTGTGCGGTGCCAACCACAAAGGCTTTCCCGCCAGCGCCAAACCCTGATTTTGCAGCAGCATTTCAGTTTCGGCCAGATGGCCGATAGTTAAGGGTTTTTGTGATGCGACAAGAGTGATATAAAAAATCATGATTCATCATAACAAGCCATGCAGGAAAATCCCATGACTAAGCCAACACAAAAACCGCAAAACCCTAATTTTTCCTCCGGGCCGTGTTCAAAAAGGCCGGGATGGGCGCTGGACAACCTTAAAAACGCGCTTGTCGGGCGCTCGCACCGCTCCGGCCCCGGTAAAGAGCGCTTGAAAGCGGTCATCGACCAGCACCGGGAATTGCTAAAGATTCCCGATGACTACCACATTGGCATCGTTCCGGCGTCTGATACCGGCGCTATTGAAATGGCGCTATGGTCAATGTTAGGGCAACGCCCTGTCGATGTGCTGGCATGGGAAAGTTTTAGCGGCGACTGGCAAAAAGATATTGTCGACCACCTGAATCTGGAAGCGACTATTCACAAAGCTGATTACGGCGCATTACCCGATTTGTTACAGGTAAACTTCGATAATGATGTCGTCTTTGTCTGGAACGGCACGACCTCCGGCGTGCGTGTACCGGACGGCGAATGGATTGCCCCGGACCGCAAAGGGCTAACGTTCTGTGATGCGACCTCCGCGGTGTTCGCCTATGACATGCCATGGGACAAGCTGGACGTGACGACATGGAGCTGGCAAAAAGTTCTCGGCGGTGAAGCAGGGCACGGCATGCTCGTGCTATCTCCGCGCGCGGTCGAGAGGCTAGAGACTTACGTGCCTGAAAACCGCCCGCTGCCAAAAATTTTCCGCCTGACCAAGGGCGGTAAACTTAACGCAGGCATATTCAAAGGACTGACAATTAACACCCCGTCCATGCTGGCGGTTGAAGACTGTCTTGATGCACTGAACTGGGTAAAAACTTTGGGCGGAACGGCTGCAACAATAAAGCGCTCACAGGCTAATTTTACGGCCATAGAAAAGTGGGTCGCGCAAACAGAATGGGCGGATTTTCTTGGCCATGATCCGGCCACGCGCTCAACAACTTCGATCTGCCTGAAAATTACCGACCCGTGGTTTGAAGCTTTATCCAGTGACGCCCAGACAGATTTTGTCGCCGGGATGTGCAAAGCGCTCGACAAAGAAAGCGCCGCTTTTGACATCAAACATTACCGCGACGCCCCTCCAGGCCTGCGCATCTGGGGCGGAGCAACGATTGAAACATCAGATATCGAGGCCCTTCTGCTGTGGCTAGACTGGGCTTTTGAAGCTTACAAAGCAGAAGAACAACAAAAAGCCGCTTAAAACAGCTTATATTTCACCGAGCAGCCATAAGGATTAGTCTGGGTGATTTCTGGCATATGCCCCTCTTTAACAGCAGCCAAGGCAGGTACAATAAAGTTCTTCGCTGTCTTAACCGTCTCCGGGCGCGGGGTGGGGTTATCATCAATTGCACCCTTGTAAGCCAGCGTGCCCTCCGCATTAATCACATACATATGAGGCGTGGTTTTCGCTCCGTAAAGCTGGCCGGTTTCACCCGTAGGGTCAAGCAAGCGCGCCGTTGCTTTCGCGCCAGCCTTTTCAATCACGGCATTGGCTTCGCTGGCCGTAGTATAGCCCTGCCGCCCCGGCGCAGAAGATACAATCGAAAGCCAGATGACATTCTCATCCGCAGTCGCCTGTTCCTGTAGTGTCTGCATGTTGCCGGTGCCGTAATGTTTCTTCACGTAGGGGCACTCATGGTTTGTCCACTCAAGCACCACTATTTTACCGCGATAATCACTTAGGGCATGGCTTTTCCCATTTGTATCACTCAAGGAAAATTCAGGAGCAAGCTCACCAATCACGGCCTTATCTGCTGCATAGCCAGGAAGCGCCATAACCATAAGCGCAAAAAATACCAATAAGTTTTTCATCATTTTCTCCTTCATTTTTCGACCATGTCTTTGATAGTGCCGGGCGTTAAAAGCTGCGGCAAGATAACAGGATCCGGCCTTTTTCCTGTCGTCTCATCACGCGCACCATAGAAAATATAAAGCGGCACACCATTACGCCCGTAACTCTCTAAAAAAGCGGTAATTTCAAGGTTCTGATTTGTCCAGTCACCTTTCAGATATTGCACCTTATGCGCGGCAAAGAGCTTCTTCGTTGCCTCTGTATTCAAAGATACCCGCTCATTAACTTTACAGCTAAGACACCAGGCGGCCGTCATATTAATGAATATCGGATCGTCACCTGATTCCAGCGTCGCAAGAATTTCGGCACTATAAGGTTGCCAGAAAGAGCTGGCACTCACTACTTTATCCCCGCCGGGCGCCCGGCTTTGAACGCTCTCCACAATCGCAATACTTAAGACAGTCAATAGGACAAGAACAGCCAGCCCCCGCATCACCAGCTTCCCCGTACCGGCGGCAGATGAAGTATGGCGGAAAATCCAGACCGCAAAACTAATCCCGACAAAACCGGACAAGGCATAAAGCAACCCTATATCCCCGGCCTGCTGACTGTAGACCCAGACGAGCCAAACTACAGACGCATACATGGGAAAGGCCAGAAACTCACGAAAAGTCACCATCCAGTGACCGGGCTTCGGCAGGAAAGCACGCAGCGCCGGGAAAAATGACAAAAGCAAATAAGGCAGCGCCAAACCAAAACCAAGCGCAAGAAAAACACTCAGCGAAATTATGGCAGGCTGGGTCAAGGCATAGCCCATGGCAACCCCCATGAACGGCGCAGTGCATGGCGTGGCAACAAGAGCAGAGAGAATGCCCGTGAAAAATGATTCACCAACGCCTTCTTCTTTCCCTAGCCCGGCACCAACATTGGTAAAGCTCCCTTTAATCTCATAAAAACCGGACAGATTAAGCCCAACCATAAAGAGTAAATAAGACAGCAGCAAAACAACCAGCGGGTTTTGCATCTGGAAGCCCCAGCCAATTTGCGCCCCTGCGGCTTGTAGAGTAATGAGCAGCCCGGCGATAACACCAAAGCTCATAAGAACCCCAGCCGTATAACTCAGGCCATGCCCCCTTGCTGAGATGTGGCATTTATCCGCCATTTGCACGAGGCTCAGTGCCTTCATCGAAAGCACCGGGAAAACACAGGGCATCAAGTTCAGGACAATCCCGCCCAGCAAGGCAAAAAGAAGCGCCTGAGCGAAACCAATTTGCGGTAAATCTATTCTGGGTCGGTTCATTGAAGGAAGAGGACTTTGCTCCTCTATCGCCTCAGTTTTATTTTTTACTTTTTTTTTTGCGGCCTTCATATCAGCCAGCCATACCGGATCCGGATAAGCTTTTATTTCCAATGCGCCGTAACGCCCCCCCCCTGTTTTATAGGTTACTAACGCCATAATTTCATCGAGATTTTCAAGCGGACGATCACCGCGTTTCTTTTTTAATATTACATGCGCTATACCTTTTTTCTGCAGTTCAGATAATGTGCTGACTGAATTCACTATAATGCCCCACTCATAAGGAATGAGATTGAATGTTACATCTTCATTTCCATTCGTGACCAGAGATGGCAAAATAAACGCCATATCAATAACGAACTGCCCTTTTTCATTCGTGCTATAAAAAGCATCCCAATTCACATCAAGAGGCATGTCATTAAAAGCTGCATTAATGAGCTCTGTATTTTCACTATCGCTGCCGTCATTTAAGCTCAGGGTTAATTCATGATATTCGGGAATACATATATCTTTACAGACAAGAACATCGATATTGGCACTAATCTCGAATTGCCCCTCAGGCAGATCAGTCGAGGCCCACATTTCCTGCAATAAGGTCACTTCGCCTTCATAGCCATAATTTGTCAAAGGCGGCATAAAAATACGGTGCGGCACAGGCCAATGTAATTGCGCAACGTCAAAGCCATCTGGAAGATGCCATTCAATACGCGGTGCCTGCCCGGAATCGCCGGGGTTGCGCCAATAAGTATGCCAGCCTTCTTCAATCTCCTGCTTGATAGCAATCACAAGAGGCATGCCGGGCGTTATGATTGAAAATTCCGGAACAAGGCTTAATTTAACATGGTTCTGTGTGGCTTCATCTTGCGCAAAAGCAATATGAGAACCAAACAATGTGACGAGCACCACAAAAACAAACAGAAACTTCTTTAAACGCATTTATTGTATCCAGTCTATATTTTAGGCTATAAGTTACAATTCGGTGTATCTGGTGAGAATGTTACAGGTGAAGGGGAGGAACTACAATGACTGAACAGGCAAAAACAACGATACAAACAGAGGCGCCGCTCTGGACTCCGAACAACGAGCAAATAAAAAGCGCCGACCTTACAAAATTTGTAGATGGCCTTGGCAAGAGCTTTGAGTGCTATCATGATTTATGGCACTGGTCGAACGAGCATCCTGAAGAATTCTGGTCGGAAATCTGGGATTTTTGTGGTGTCATTGGCGACAAAGGCAATGTCATTTTAAAAGATGGCGATAAAATGCCCGGCGCTGAATTTTTTCCCGAAGCCCGCGTAAATTTTGCCGAGAATTTATTGCGCCGCCGCGACGATCATCCGGCCATTATATTTCGTAACGAGCAAGGTGATGAGCGCACCCTGACATTTAACGAGCTTTACGATTCTGTAAGCCGCTGGGCGCAAGCGCTTAAAGACATGGGCGTAAGCGAAGGCGACAGGGTCGCTGGCTATATGCCCAATATGCCGGAAGCCATTATTGCCATGCTCGCCGCCGCCACCCTCGGTGCGATCTGGTCTTCGGCCTCACCGGATTTTGGCGTGCAGGGCGTTCTTGACCGTTTTGGACAAACAGAACCAAAAGTCCTAATCGGTGTGGATGGGTATTACTATAACGGCAAGACCATAGATTGCCTTGAGAAGATAAAAAAAGTCGCGCCGCAATTAGCAAGTCTTGAAAAAATCGTCATTGTGCCGTTTCTAAAAGAAACCCCGGACTTTGCCATTGATAAAGCTGTTATGTCGGACGACTTCCTTGCACCGTACGCACCGCAGGATATTGAATTTAGCCGCCTGCCCTTCAACCATCCGCTTTTTATCATGTTCTCTTCCGGCACGACGGGCGCGCCAAAGTGTATTGTCCACGGTCATGGCGGTACACTCATTCAGCATCTAAAAGAGTTCCGTTTGCATTGTGATGTACGGCGCGACGACCGGGTGTTTTATTTTACCACCTGCGGCTGGATGATGTGGAACTGGCTGGTGAGCGGGCTGGCCTGCGAAGCGACCCTGCTCCTTTATGACGGCTCGCCCTTTTACCCGGACGGCAACGTGTTATGGGACTTCACCAGCAAACATGATTGTACGCTTTTCGGAACAGCGGCCAAATACATAGACGCGCTAAAGACAAATCATATCCGCCCCGGCGATACTCATGACTTAAGCACACTGCGTATGATTACATCGACCGGCTCGCCGCTGGTGCATGAAAGCTTTGATTTTGTTTATGATGCGATCAAGCAAGATGTCCTTTTGGCCCCGATTTACGGCGGCACAGACATTATTTGCGCCAGTTTTGGGATCGGCAACCCCATATCCCCGGTCTGGCGCGGCGAGATGCAGGGCGCGGCCTTATCAACGGCAATTAATATATTTGATGAAAACGGCAAACCGATTCCGCCCGGCGGTGGCTGCGGCGAGCTTGTCCTGACCAAACCTATCCCTTCCATGCCTGTCGGGTTCTGGAACGATCCTGATGGCAAAAAATATCACAGCGCCTATTTTGATGTTTATCCGAATGTCTGGCGTCATGGTGACTGGGCCGAAAAAACCGTTCATAACGGCCTGATCGTGCATGGCCGTTCCGATGCCACCCTCAACCCCGGCGGTGTACGTATAGGGACGTCTGAAATTTACCGCCAGGTCGAACAATTCGACGAAATTGTTGAAAGCATCGCCATCGGACAAGATTGGGACAATGATGTACGGGTTGTTTTATTCGTGGTGCTTAAAGATGGCGTCACACTTACCGAAGAATTGCACAGCAATATCAAAAAATCGATTCGCTCCGGCGCTTCACCGCGCCATGTTCCGGCCAAAATTATCGCTGTAACAGATATCCCGCGCACCAAATCAAATAAAATCACCGAGATTGCCGTCCGTGACATTATCCATGGCCGCCCGATTAAAAACAAGGAGGCACTGGCAAATCCGGAAGCGCTGGAACTGTATAAAGATTTGAAAGAACTACAAGAAAATTAATTTCCCTTGCTTTCTTACAGTCATTTATGCTTTTTTACAGCCATGTTATTAGAAAGCTTTACTGAACTACCAAACCTGTTAATGGCTTGTATCGTTTGTGCAACCATGCTGGCCGCCGCCTGCGCGTGGTAAAATACAGTTATTTCGCTTTATTTTTGCACAAGGCATGAGGAGCGAAGCGTACAAATTTCGTACGCGAGCAACGAATAACGATGAGCAAGAATAAATGGGAATGACTGTATGCGTGGTTATTTTGGTATCGGTGTAGAGGGTATTAGCAAGGAAGCCAATGTCGGCAATCTTGTCCGTTCCGCCCATGCTTTCGACGCGAGTTTCTTTTTCGCGATTGCGCCCAACGTCAATATCAAGGCCATGCGCGCGTCCGACACCTCTGGGGCGTTTGACCATATGCCCTACTATCAATACGAAACTGTCCCCGAAATGGAATTACCCAAAGGCTGCCAGCTTGTCGGTATTGAGTTTATAGAAGATTCCATTGAACTGCCGAGCTTCCGCCACCCGGTGCGCGCGGCCTATGTAATGGGGCCGGAAATGGGCAACCTGTCCCCCGAATTATTGGAGCGCTGTGATTTCACAGTTAAAATCCCGATGAAATTCTGTATCAATGTCGGCGTTGCCGGGGCACTCACCATGTATGACCGCATGATTTCAATGGGCGGCCCTGACGGCAAATTTGCAGACCGCCCCGCAAAAGCAGGCGGTCCTACCGAACCGCCACCGCAACATGTGCAAGGCTTAAGGCGCGTTATTAAATCTAAGAAATAAAGGTGATTTAAAAAATTACCGCATAAAAATATTAAGCAGCGTGCCAAAAGAGCCGGTAAAACGCACCGGGGCTTCCGTGACAACAAGATAGACACAGCCTTCTTCATTAGCGACAGGCCCGTGCGTCACATTTTCATCAATAATAACAAGATCACCGGCCCGGTAATGGCCGAATTCATCGCTATAGCCCCCCTCTAAAACGAGGGTCAATTCAAGGCCCGGATGCTGGTGCCGCGGCGTTTTAGCGCCAGAGCGCATCCTTATCAATTTCGTTGTATAACAGCCCTCTTCCATAGACAGAGCGTAAAATTGCATGCCGGGAGAAATTTTATGCCATTTAGCGCCTTTGCTTCCTCTATTGATATGATTAGCAATAGGCAGCGGCAGAGGTTGTTCCTCGCAAAAACGGCAATTTTCGTTAGGGCGCCGCTCTTCACACTCATGATCCAGCCGCCCCAGCACATCCTGCAAACTGCTTTCATGCATAGCGACAGGATCACAATCATGCGCCATCAAAGCGCCGCCAAAATCCTCGCATTGCCGCGTGTAACGACGCGCTTCCGGGCATAACGTGACATAGGACGCCACAAGCAAAGAGCAAGCCTCATCCAGCGCTCCGGCAGCATATTCCATCAAAAGGATTTCCGCTTTTTCTCTTGTGATCTTCATTCTTTTTTATCTCCCAGGCGATACCGCAAACGCTCTAAGGCCAGCCGAATACGAGATTTAACAGTTCCCAGTGGAATACCCGTTTCAGCGGCAATATCACTATGTGTCTTCTCTTCAAAGAAAGATTTGCGTATCAGCCTCGCCTGTTCTTCAGGCAAATTGTCAATGGCTGCCGCGAGAAGATCGTTTTGCTCAGAGGTGGCTATTTCCTCATCAGGCAAAGTTGTTTCAGAAATCATCATCGGGTCATTAACGTCCGGCTCCGGCCTTCCTGTCTTTCGGAAGAAATCAATACGCTTGTTTCTGGCTATGGTAAAAATCCAGGTACTGGCCGCCGCTTTTTCCGGGTTATAGCCTGCGGCTTTTTGCCAAACAGCCAACATAGTCTCCTGCGCCAGTTCATCGGCCATTTCCTGCGTCAGTCCGCCTTTCATCAAAAAGGATTTTATGCGCGGCGCAAAATATTCGAAAACACGTATGAAAGCGTCCCGGTTACGCGTTTTTCCAATCGCAACCAGCAGATCATCAAAAGTAACATTATCAGGGGCAAGCTCCTGCCCCATTTCCTTTTGCTCCAAAGCCATAAAGGAATATCGCTGATTTTGATCCGTCCCGTAAAGCATAAAAGTGTTATCCATGGCTTGATTCCGGCAATATTGTCCCTTTTTATGTGTTTTTTGACCTTATACGGCCTCAAGACCAAAGAAGATCATAAAAATTTGCCTTTAAATGAATGCCGGATAGGGTATATAATGTTTGAGGTATTCACGGGTTATCTGACTAAATTTCTAGGATATAAACATCATGATGAGACGGACGGGTTTTATCGCTTTGGCGATTATAGTTTTTTCAGCACTTACACAGCAGGCCATAGCCGCCGAGCCGCGACTTCTTGGCACATACAGCGATTGGTCTGCTTATGTCTTTATGGAAGGCGATCATAAAGTTTGTTATATGGCCAGCCAGCCATCAAAGGCCGAGGGTAATTATACGCGCAGGGGCGAGGTTTTTGCTCTGATAACGCACAGGCCCGCCGAAGGGACAAAAAATGTCTTTAGCTACATCACCGGCTATCCCTACAAACCCGGCAGCGACGCCACAGTAAAGATCGGTAGCAACAACTTCACGCTGTTCACGCAGGATGAAACAGCCTGGGCAGCAGATGCCACAGCAGACAACAAGATTGCGGCAACAATCAAACGTGGTAGCAATATGGTTATCAAAGGCACTTCCGTCCGCGGGACACTAACAACAGATACCTTTGGCCTTAAAGGCTCCTCAGCCGCCCACGAAGCCATTTCAAAGGAATGTACGTCAAAATAAAGGTGCCATGAAAGCATGAAACATATTGAGGTTTCAAAGAAAATAGAGCTCAAAAAGCCTGTTCCGGTGACGGAACTAAAAAAGACACTGGTTGAATATCTTGAAAAAACAACCGAAATTGAGGCACTTTCCGATGGAGATACCCAGTTTAAGGTAAAGGGCACAACCGGCTCTCCCTCTGGCATCACAAGACATGCGCGTCTTAACCTGGATATCAGTATAAAATGCGAAGAAGATGAAAAAACAGCCCGGGTTATTATTTCCGGCTATGCCCATGCGGCAAGATCTCTTGTGATCTTCTATTCCTTTTCCTTTTTTGTTCTTCTTCTGGTGGGGCTATTGCCCGGCTTCATTGAAACTAGCGCCGAGAACAGTGGCGCCATAGACGCCTTGTTCTTCCTTATTTTTGGCATATTTATCGTTTTTGATGTAAATAGTAAATTATCAGTAACAAAGGAGCATCTTGAAACCGCTCTTGAATCGCTTAATACGACGTTTGGGTGATTTGCCCCCAGAAAATCTTCCTGTAAATAGAGGGAGATTGTTGGCTTTCCTGTTGCCTTATGCTACATCAAAAAGAACTCAAAAAGCATTTGAAATAATAAGGAAGGCAACCAAAAAGCGCCAGAACATGGTATCTTATAACTCATTCAAAAATAACGTGAAGCTGGAAGTATGGCTGCGATGGTTAGGGCGCTACCTTCCCATTAAGCACCGCTACGTCCTGACGAGAGCAAACCACTTGCGACTGCGCTATATAGTGCCGTCCGTGGTTGTTTGCCTGATATGCCTGATAACAATAACCACTGGATTTGTCGTGCAGTCCGGTGCCGTGAATATGGGCGCTGTATCTTCCCTTACATATGAGGTCTCCGGCGCTGAAGAGAAACTGGCCTCCTCACAAAAACGGCTGCAGCGCTACAATACACAGGAAAAAACGATAGTGGCCTTTACGCCAAAAGCGGTCCCCCAGCCTAAGGAAAAAACGCTAAAGATTGGGAAAGGCGACACGCTGGCCGGTGTTTTGCAAAATGCCGGTGTCGGCGCTAGCGAAGCTTATAAAGCTGTGCTGGCGATGGAAAAATACTACGACCCGAGAAAAATACGCCCGGGACAGAAAATACAGGTACGTTTTGACCCCACAGATAACCCGAACACTAATAAAAGCGCTCAATATCACTTCTCTGAAATGAAGATAGATATTGATGCTATTAAATCAGTAAGCCTTAAACGCACAGAAGATAACGGCTTTGAATCGCGCATTTTGGAAAAAGAAGTAACCAGCCGCCTTTACACAAACAAAGCAAATATTGAGGTTTCCCTTTACGGATCAGCGCAAAAGGCCGGTATCCCCGCCCCGGTCATAGCGCAAGCCATTCATATATTTTCGTGGGATGTTGATTTCCAGCGCGATATTCGTAAAGGCGATGTTCTGGAAGTGATGTATGAGCAGATTGAAACCCCCGAAGGTATAAAGGTTAAAAACGGGGATATTATCTATGTCCGGCTTGATGTAAACGGTCATGATATCCCGGTTTATCGTTTTAAAATGGATGATGGCGATATTGATTATTTCACTGCAAACGGCGTTAGTCTTCGCAAAGCATTAATGCAGACCCCGATTGACGGCGCGCGGCTATCATCCGGCTTTGGCATGCGCAAACATCCCGTGCTCGGCTATAACAAAATGCACAAAGGGGTTGATTTCGCGGCACCGCGCGGAACGCCGATTTACGCAGCAGGAGACGGCACAATTGAAAAAGCCGGGCCATGGAAGAGCTACGGTAACTACGTCCGTATCCGCCACAATGCGACCTTGAAAACCGCCTATGCCCATATGAAAAAATTTGCCAAAGGCATCCGTAACGGAACACGGGTAAAACAAGGGCAAGTTATCGGCTATGTCGGTACCACGGGGCGCTCCACAGGCCCGCACTTACATTATGAAGTCCTGCAGAACGGCAGGCAGGCCAACCCTAAAAAGATCAACTTACCACAGGGCGAAACATTAAAGAGTACCCAGCTTACCGCATTCAAAAAGCATGTTAAAAAGCTTGATCGGCAATATGCCTCCCTGACCAAAGGCACAACGCTGGCCTCAAGTCAGAAGAAAAAAAGAACAACAATGCGCTAAAAGAAGAACGGCAATTTTACGATTTTTTGCGGATAAAGCGAAAATAGTAAATCACCAATAAAACCCCCGCCATAGTAAACCAGAACAAGGCATAGCCGAGATGCTTGTTATGAGGCTGCCATTTAGTGGCTGTGGCCACCGGATATTCACCCTTACTCTCTCCATCAACATAAAGAACATAAGGCAAAACAGCCTGCAAACTTTTAGCTTGTGCAATCTCTTCAGGATCAAGGCGATACCACGCACCCTGCGCCGGACTGTTTTTTGGTACGAACGAGTTGGCCCTTTCCGGCTTGCGGGCCGTGCCGGTAATAATCAGCGGCTCTTCAGGCCTTAAAAAATCCGCCTCTGTCATATCAAGAGGCACCCAGCCGCGATTAACCAGAACAATATGGCTGTCCAGCGTTTCAAAAGGTGTGATGATATGATAACCGGGCGCGCCTTTATAGGTACGCGGCCCAAGCGCAAGCTCATGTTTATGAAGATAAACGCCTTCGACAAAACCACGGACAAAAAGCTGGTCTTTATTCAAAAATGATAGGTTTTCGTACGTCAGCTCAAAATCCATCGGGCTTTTACTATGCTCAACTTCAATCTGCGCCAGTAACTCCGTTTTCCAGGCCAGGCGATAAAGTTGCCATGAGCCAAGGCCTATAAGGATTACCACGCTAAAAAAGGTCAGGGTCGTGGCCCAGAATGGAAACTTCATTCCGAACCCTCACCCCAGTCTCCGGGCCGGTGCTTGAATTGCAGAGCAATGATGTAGGACTTTAGAGGCCGCAACGCGCCCAGCGTGATACTCAAGGCAACAATTGTCCAGACCACAGCATGAACCCACAAGGGCGGAGCCAGAAGGTGCTCAAACAACAAGGCCAGCGGCACAAGCAAGGAACCGAGAAAGAAAATAAGAAACACTGCCGGGCCATCGCCACTGTCATTTTCAGCCAGTTTTAAACCGCATTTCTCACACGCGTCCCTGATCGTCATAGAAAGACCAGGCTCGTACAAGTCACCCGTGCCACATTTGGGGCATTTACAGGCCAGCGCCCGCCGAATCAGATTTGTATCAGTAATTGGCGCCGAAACCATTTAGCCGCCGATACCGATCGTATTGCCCCACCAGTAAATCGAGATAAACAGGAACAGCCAGACGACATCAACAAAATGCCAGTACCAGGCAGCCGCTTCAAAGCCAAAATGACTGTCCGGTTTAAAGTGTCCTTTTTGCGCCCGCTTCCAGCAAACAAACAGAAAGATCGTTCCCACCATCACATGGAAGCCATGAAAGCCGGTAGCCATGAAGAAGGTTGAAGGATAAATACCCTCTGTAAAACCAAAAGCCGCATGCGCATATTCAAAAACCTGGAAACACAAGAAGATAAAGCCCAGCAACACTGTAATGCCAAGAGCCTTTATCGATTCTTTTTGTTTACCCTCAAGAATACAATGGTGCGCCCATGTCACCGTACAGCCTGATAACAACAGAATCAAGGTCATCAAAAGCGGAAGGTCAAAGGGCTTAATGATCTCCATCTGCGGCGGTGGCCACATACCGCCGGTATATTCAGTGCGCAGATATTGCTTGGCATCCGCGGCATAAATACTGGCGTCATAAAACGCCCAGAAAAAGGCCACGAAGAACATAACTTCAGAGCAAATAAACAGCGCCATGCCGTAACGCAAGCCAATTTGCGCAATCGGCGTATGTGCTTTTTCAACCACGGCCTCGTGAATAACATCTTTCCACCAGACAAACATAATGGCCAGAATGCCGACAAAACCAAGGAACACCCCTTTTAGGCCGACTTTAAAAGCGCCGAACTCCACATCATGCATATACATGACAGCCCCTGCCGCCAGCACACCAGCCGCCAGAGCGCCCAGAAGAGGCCATATACTGGGACGAACAATATGATAGGGGTGGGGTTTTCCAGTCGTTGAATATTTAATATCGCCCGCCATTTTTTACTCCATTTTATTCCGTCAGAACCGCAACCGGTTCATTGTAAAAGTCTTCCAGCGCCTTATCAAGCTCTGGTGACTCAGTTTTAAAAAAATTATAAGAAAGTGTAATCGTTGTCACGTCATTCATACTTCTGTCTTCAGCAATTTCCGGGTCTATAAAGAACACCACCGGCATGGAAACCTCTTCTCCGGGCTGCAGGATTTGTTCGCCAAAACAAAAACATTCTATTTTATGAAAATACTTTCCGGCCTTCGGCGGACTAACATTATACAGCGCCGTCCCGGCGACCGGCTTTTGGGCTGTGCTTTTCGCCCTATACGAAACCAGAACTTTTTGTCCGGGATGAACAGCGACCTGCCGCTGTTCGGGCTGAAATTCCCAAAGCAAATCACGCGCCGTATCGGCATTAAACTTTACGGTAATCACGCGCTCTATAATATTATCGGGCAATACAGAAGAAACCTGCGTCGTACCACCGTAGCCCGTAACGCTGCAAAATAATTTATAAAGCGGCACCGAAGCAAAAGCGAGGCCTACCATACAAAAGGCAGCCGCCAGAACGCTTAAACCAACAATCCTGTTTTTATTGTGAAGGTTACTCACTTTTTTCCTGCTGACGCCGCGTCCAGTCATCCCACCAATTATGCTTTCTGATTATGGTTGCGTCATAGTGAGCAGCACGCCTTTGACCTTCCTCATAGTCATGATTCAGGCGCTCTTCTTCGGTGTCATACCATTTTTGCTGCCATTCATCTTGCGTACCGACAACATGGCCTTGCTGCATAACCCGGGAAAGCTCGCGCGCGTCAAAAATTTGCCGTCTTTCATCGGCGCTATCTTGAAAATTTTCAAGCCATTGCTGCTGAACACCGGCGCTTTTTTCCTCATGCTTAAAACGGCTGTTATACATAGGGGCCTTAATATCGACAGGTTTTCTTTCAATATCGATCCCGGAATAATTCCTGCCCGCATAATGAAAATTTCCCTCATCCGCACTTGCCATTTTAATCATGGTCACCATCCAGATCAGAGCGCACCACAACAGAACAAGCCCGAAAATCATCAGGTTCTTTTTCTTCTTTTTCTTGTGTAATTCACCATGCGGCATCGCAATTATACCTTATCAATCATCAGGGCCAGAAAGAGCGCAAACAGATAAAAAATAGAATAGCCAAACATCAGTTTAGCGCTTTTATGCGTTTTATCCAACAACACACGAACCGCGCTATAGATAAAAAACAACCCCAGCGCCAGTGCTGCTACACCATAGACCAGGCCGGCATAGCCCAGAAAAACAGGGGAGAGTGTAAGCGGCAAAAGAAGCAGGCTATAAGCCAGCATCTGGATTTTAGTAGATTTTTCCCCGGCCGCAACGGGCATCATGGGGATTTTGGCGCGTTTGTAATCTTCATTGGCAAAAAGCGATAACGCCCAGAAATGCGGCGGCGTCCAGAAAAAGATAATCGCGAACAGAATAACCGGCAGAATCATTATATCGCCTGCGATAGCCGCCCAGCCAATCATAGGCGGGAAAGCGCCCGCCGCGCCGCCAATGACAATATTCTGAGGCGTACGCCTTTTAAGCCAGATAGTATAAACAAACACATAGAAGATATTAGCAAAGGCAAGGAGCCCCGCCGCCAGCCAGTTCAGAGCCAGTCCCATCGTCAGAACCGAAAGAAAAGAGAGCGTAACCGCAAAGCTCAGCGCTTCATCCGGGTGAATGCGTCCACGCGGCAGAGGGCGGTCCATCGTGCGCTTCATCACAGAATCAATATCACGTTCATACCACATATTAATGGCACCTGACGCGCCTGCGCCAACGGCCAGCGCCAGAACAGCCACACAAATAAGGAACGGATGCATGTTCGAAAAACCGGGAGCGACCCACATTCCGGCAAAGCCGCTAAACACCACAAGACTCATAACCCTTGGTTTCAGAAGCTCAAAGAAATCCCTGACGCTGGACTCCTGTGTATGTACGGAGGCTGTTTCGCTCATGCCGCCTGTTTACCACGGCATTTTCTATGCTGCAAGTTTGAAAGCAAGAGTATGGGCAGGTCTTTTTCCCAGCGCCACGGGTTTTTCAGGCCGTACGTCATGTACGCTTTTTGTGAAGTCATTGCCGAGCACGCGGTCCTTATGAATAAGCCCAATAATTTCATCCAGCTTTTCAGTCAATTCCAGCTCAATATCATCGCCAAAATCAGTATTTTGCCGGGCCAGCCGCGTCATTTCATAGGCTTCTTGAATATCTTCCTGCAAACCGCTTTTCAGAAGCCAGCGAATACGATTCATCAAAAGTTGAAAGGAATTGTCTTTCATTTCCAGCGTCAAAGCGCCGCCGCCATCCGCCCCCGTATCAACTTCCGTATTGCTGCCCGCATCGCTATCGCTAGCTTCCTCATTGGCACTTCCATGGTTCTGGATAGACCGAAAAGAGCATTTATGAAATTCAGGCCGTATGGTTTTCATGAGACAGTGTTACCATCCATTTTATTTTCCGGCGATTTTCATACCATCGATACGTATTGTCGGCACCGCCATTGTATATCTACAATGAGGCAAATCAGGGGTATCATTGGCCAGAGATACATTCATAAACATATCTTTCATATTACCACCCACGGCGAAACCGGAGAGAGCTATATCTGTGATTTTTCCGTCCTTAATCAAAGTGCCATAAGCCTGCCGCGAGAATCTACCGCTGTTAACATCGGCAGAGCCACCCTGAAAACCTTTGATATAGATACCATCGGTTATATCACTCATTAAATCTTCTTTGCTTTGCCGCCCAGGCAGAACACGGCTGTTGGTAAGGCCGTCATTACGGCCAATAGGTTCAATACCAAGTTTACGCGCCTCGGTAAGGCCCACATTAAAGCCCTCTAAAACACCATCTTTAATAAAAGTGATTTTTTCAGATTCCATGCCTGAACTATCAATATATTGTGAGGATATTCCTTTAGCGATACGCGGGTCATCTTCGATCGTAATACCTTTGCTCATAACCTGCTGGCCAACTTTATCTTTCAGGAAAGTAGCCTCTCTATGCACCTCTGTGCCGTCGATAGCAGAAAAAACGGAAGAGAAAAAAGTCTGCGCCGCCTCCTGAGACAGGATAATCGAAATTTCTTTACTCTCTGGTAAAGATGAATTCAGCTGGGCAACCGCATTTTGTCCGGCATTACAGCCGACCTCTTCAGGAGCAGCCATATCAGAAAAATGTCTGGCAATGCTGTAATCATAATCAGACTGCATCCCTTCGTCATCTTCAGCAATAGCTGAAATACTGGCCTGATACATCGTTCTGCTGCCCTGATAATCAAGACCGTTTGTGGACATCATGAGGTTATGGCTATTTGTTTGAGAAATACTGCTTTCTCTTGCCGTTTTAACACCAGACTCCGCAAAGGCCGCCGCCTCCATCTTTTTAGCATAGTCAATCAGCTCTTCTTGCGTAGGAGGATTATTATCATAGAGGTCAAGGTCAACCGTCGCGCCTTTGTAAACTTTCTCACTTTCCAAAAGACGTTTGTCATCATTCTCAGGAACGATATGAATGATCTTCATATTTTGGTCAATGGCCTTACAAAGCATGTCCTCATCCAGCGTATTTTTCTGAAAAGTCAGACTGCGGCCTCCAGAAAAGAGAGTGACGCTTACATTCCAACTCGTTCCAGATACCGACTCAGAAACTTCGCCATTTTCAATGCTATTTTCCTGCTCTGCAGAACTGTAAATAGAAATACGAACATCCGTAATATTATAAGCTTCGCCATTGGTTTTGGCATAGTCGATTAACTTCTCTGCCAGCGGACGTGCCTTATTTTCAAAGTCGTTATTTGTCTGTGTCATGGTCTTAAACTCCGGTTGTTCTTTTATTTCGTTCCACCAATGGTCATATTTGATACACGGATGGTTGGCTGACCACAGCCAACAGGAACGCTTTGCCCATTCTTTCCGCACATGCCTGCGCTTCTTTCCATTTTCAGATCATTGCCGACCATCGTAATGGACTTGATAACACTCAGACCGTCACCGATTAATGTTGCTCCTTTAACAGGCTCGCAAATCTTGCCATCCCGGATACGATAGGCCAGCGTAGCGACCATATTGAATTTTCCGGAGGTAATATCGACCTGTCCACCGCCCATATCAGAGATATAAAGCCCGTCTTTAACGGATTTAATAATATCTTCAGGGTCGTGGTTACCAGCCTCGAAATAAGTATTGGTCATACGCGGCATCGGCAAATATTCATACCCCTCACGGCGACCATTCCCAGTCACGCCCGATTGCGTAAGCTGCGCGCTCTGACGGTCGTGGATGTAACCTTTCAGGATACCGTTTTCAACCAGAACGTTCTTCTGTGTCGGTGTGCCTTCATCATCAAAATGCAAACTACCGCGCTCACCTGGCAAATCACCCTGCTCGATAATAGTAACCTCAGGCGCGGCAACCTGCTGCCCTACTTTACCGCTATAGACCGAAATATCTTTACGGTTAAAGTCGCCTTCCAGGCCATGCCCAACAGCTTCATGCAAAAGAACGGCAGGCCAGCCTCCGGACAAAACAACATCCATGATACCTGCGGGGGCCTCTTCTGCAATAAGAAGGGTTTTGGCTTGTTCCAAGGCTTTCTGTGCAGCTTCTTCATAAGCGGCCTTGTTAAAAACATCGGCACAACCAATACGCCCACCAACCAAAGCTTTGCCAATTTCACTATTATTGCCCTCTTCGTCTGTCACCATGACGCTGATACTTAACGTTGTCATGGGGCGGCTGTCTACAAGGCTATCACCGTCAGCCGTCATAACATGCACAGATGTCGCCGTGGAGCTGTATCCTAAAGTGACATTAGTTATGTTCGAATCAAGATTTTTAACATGAGCCTCAATTTCGTCTATTTTGGCAATTTTCTCTACCAGATCCATTTCACTCATAGGGTTTTCAGCAGAATACAATTCATCTGCTACTTTACCGGAAGGAGAAGGCTGAGCTGAAAGCTGGTTTGTTTGCAGAACCTGCCTTGCCTGCTTTACCGTATCAAGCAAAGACTGCTCATTAAAAACATCAGAATGGGCATAGCCAATACGCTCACCCTGCCCAACGCGAAAACCAAAACCTGATGTGCTATTACCGGAAGAGACCTTTGTGTAAACGCCTTTATCTTTAACCAAAGATTCCTGCTCAACAACTTCCTGATAAAATTCACCGAAATCAGCGTCCGCCAATCCCTCTGTGACAATATCTGCAAGTTTTTCAGGGGTTAGGTCAGAATTTTCAAAAAACTGCCCCAGATCTGATGCCTTCTTATTCATGCTGTACCCGTTCTCTTTCAAGTTAATCATAATAATTTTTTATAATGTAGGCCATACGGCTTAATTTATGTCAAGAAAAAACGCCGTGGTACAAAAAAGCCGGGCATTCACCCGGCCTTTTAAAACAAAATTTAAGCGCCCTATTCCACTTTTGGCTGTTTTTCAAACTGGTGGAAAGGCGGCGGGGAAGGCAATGTCCATTCCAGCGTCATAACCTGTGGCTGTACGTCCCAGTAATTACCCTCGGCCTTTTTGCCAAAGAACAATGTGTAGATCATGACCAGGAAGAACCAGATTGTCGCGGCCCCGGCCAGATAAGCGCCATAGGATGAAATTTCGTTCCAGCCGGCAAAGGCATCCGGATAATCCGGGTAACGGCGCGGCATACCGGCCAGTCCCAGAAAGTGCTGCGGGAAGAAAATCAGGTTAATACCGATAAAGCTCGTCCAGAAATGGAGCTGCCCGGCCCATTCCGGATACATACGCCCGGTCATTTTACCGAGCCAATAATACCAGCCGGAGAAAATACCAAATATCGCGCCAATGCTAAGCGTATAGTGGAAATGGGCAACAACGTAATACGTATCATGCATGGCAATGTCCATACCGGCATTTGACAGGACAACACCGGTTACGCCGCCAACTGTAAACAGGAAGATAAAACCGATAGCAAACAGCATAGGGGTTTTAAACTCAATAGAACCGCCCCACATCGTCGCCAGCCATGAAAATATCTTAATCCCCGTCGGTACGGCAATAATCATGGTCGCCGCCGTAAAGTAAGCGCGGGTATCAACATCAAGCCCGACAGCGTACATATGGTGCGCCCAAACAATAAAACCAACAACACCGATAGAAATCATCGCATAGGCCATACCGAGATAACCGAAGATAGGTTTCTTGGAGAAGGCCGGCACGACCTGACTGATAATACCAAAGGCAGGAAGAATAATGATATAAACCTCCGGATGACCAAAGAACCAGAACAAATGCTGGAACAATATAGGGTCACCGCCCCCTTCAGGGCTAAAGAATGAAGTACCGAAATTCCGGTCTGTCAGCAACATAGTGATCGCGCCCCCAAGAACCGGCAAAGACAAAACAAGCAAGAAGGCCGTCACCAGCATAGACCAGACATAGAGCGGCATTTTATGCAACGTCATACCCGGCGCCCGCATATTAAAGATCGTGGTGATAAAATTCGCCGCGCCAAGAATAGAGCTCGCCCCTGCCAAATGGAGCGAAAATATAGCCAGATCCACCGACATATCGGGATGCCCCAGCTTACCTGAAAGTGGAGGATATACCGTCCACCCTGTCCCGGCCCCGCCAACCAACGCCGAAGCAACAAGAAGCAAAAGCGAAGGAACCAGCAGCCAGAAAGAAATGTTATTCATGCGCGGAAACGCCATATCCGGCGCGCCAATCATAATCGGCACAAACCAGTTGCCGAATCCACCAATAAGCGCAGGCATCACAACAAAGAACACCATAATCAAACCATGCGCCGTGATCAGAACATTCCAGAAATGCCCGTCCGGGTTACCGGCGTCATCCATGATAAACTGAATACCAGGGTCCTGAAGCTCCGCACGCATCAACATAGACGCGCCGCCACCTACAACACCGGCAATAATGGCAAAAATCAGATAAAGCGTACCAATGTCCTTATGATTGGTAGAACAAAACCAGCGCGTAAAAAAACCAGGCTTATGGTCACTCATTACTTAAAATTCCTCTGCTTTGGCCAACTGTATGTGCTGGGCTTTAAACATGTCATACGATGCATATTCTTTTTGGGCAAATTTTACCCAGGCCTTAAACTCTTCCTTGGAGACAGCCCTGATTTCAAGGGGCATATAGGCATGATCCTTTCCACACAACTCTGAGCATTGCCCGTAATAAGTGCCCGGTTTTTCAATGCGCGCCCATGTCTCATTAATACGCCCCGGCACGGCATCGAGCTTTATACCAAAAGAAGGCACAGCGAGCGCGTGTATAACATCTGCTGCTGCAACAAGAATCTGGATATTCGTATCAACCGGCAGAACAAGCTGGTTATCAGTGGATAAGAGGCGTTTCTGCCCTTTGCTTTTATCAATATCCTCATCCGGGATCATATAAGCCTCAAAGCTTAAATTATCATGGTCGGGGTATTCGTACCCCCAATACCATTGATAGCCCGTAACCTTGATCGTCATGTCAGGATTTTCCACCCGGTCCATATAATAAAGGAGCTTAAAAGAAGGAACGGCGATAATAATTAGAATAACAACGGGAATCACCGTCCAGACAACTTCGAGCATTGTATGGTGTGTTGTCTTTGATGGCTCCGGATTAGCATGCGCATTAAAACGCACCATAATAAAAATCATCAGAAGAAAGACAAACACCGAAACTGCCGTAATAATATAGAGCAGAAAATTGTGGAAATCGTTTATCTGCTCCATCACCGGCGTTGCTGCTGGCTGAAACCCTGTCTGCCACGGCAACGGCTCGCTGGCAAAAGAAGGATTTGCAAATACAAACAAAGAGATGAAGAATCCGGCGCAAAGCCAAAAGAATTTGTTTTTCATGATTTTAATACGCCATAATTTTGAACTTATTGAACAAGCTTAGACTAATATGCACTATCACGATCTCTAGATACACCCAAAAATACGATTTGTGCAAGAGGGCTTTTTAGAGCTTTAATGCCGGGAAGACTTTTTATTCAATACATCCATGATCTGGCTTGCTCCATGCAGGGCCGCATCTTCAAAGGGGGAAAGGACAATGTCTATGCCGTGTTTTTCCAGATCCTGATCATGTTCCGGATGATGGGAGGTTACAACGATATGTCCTTTATAGCCATGCTCCCGCAGAATCTTTGCCAATGTTCGCCGCAAATCTGTAATGAGCGGCCCTGTAAAATAATGATGAAAGGCAAAAACGATAATTTTCGTTGTTTCCAGTGGCAGCCCGGCGGCAAATTCCGGGTCGGAGGCATCGCCATATATGATTGAAACAACAGATTTTTCTGCATTTTTAATGGCCGCAGGGTCAAAATCTATTCCCAGAACTTTCGCGCCACGTTCTTGAAATTCCTGCGCCATAGCATTGCCATAGCGACCTAACCCAAAAATTATAACGTCATATTTCTTTTGAAGCGGTGCGTCTTCTGATTCTTCCGGATATTTAACATTTTTTTGCTCCATAAAAGGCAAAGCACGCTCCAGTATATTATGGAGCGTCGTATTATAAATGATGGCATAACAGGACAAGGCAATTGTTATAAGCCCGGTCAATGTAAGCAGTCCAAGCATGTCCGGGGGAACAAGCCCGGTACCGGCAGCCATGGCGATGAAAATAAGGGAAAACTCGCTGATCTGCGCCAGGCTGACCCCCGTCATAAATCCGGTGCGTTTACGGTAACCTGAACAAGTCATAACGGTCATAATAATGGCCGGTTTCACAAGAAGTACAAAAGCAGAAAGAACAAGGGCAGGGATAATTTGAGCGCCCAGATTGCCGGTATCCATATGAGCGCCCAGCCCGATGAAAAAGAACAGCAGTAAAAAATCTCGCAAAGGCGATAGCCGCGCAGCGATAACGTTGTGATAGGGCGTAGAGGCCAGCGCCACGCCTGCAAGAAGCCCTCCCAACTCTTTGCTTAGTTCCATATAATGGCAGATGGCGGCCATGACCGCCGCCAGTCCAATGGCAAAAATCATCATAAGCTCAGGTGCACGCGAAAGGTTACGGGTTAAGGGATTCGCGATAAAACGGATAAACATGCCAGTCAGAACCATAAGCACAAAAATCTTAAGGGCGACCAGACCGTAAGTTTCCATACCGGCTCCTTCCTCCGGACTACCCAGCGCGGTGATCGCAACCATTGCCAGAATGACGACAATATCCTGAACAATAAGGATTCCCAGCGCCATTTTACCGTAAAGGGAATCGATCGCCCGTTTGTCGGAGAGCAGCTTGACGACGATAATGGTGCTGGAAAAGGACAGAGCAATACCGGCGAGAAAGGCGGCTTGAAAACTATAGCCCAGCAACAGGATCATAGTGCCGCCGAGCAGGGTCGTTAATATAACTTGTATCAAACCAGTGGTCAGGGCTGCTGGGCCCAGCCGTTTGATGAGGCCGACATCAAGCTTTAATCCCACCATGAAAAGCAACAGCGTTATACCAAGTTCGGCCAGTGTTTCTATAAAATGGCCACCGCCATTAACAAGGCCGAGACCGCCCGGCCCCGCAATCAGACCCAGCGCAATAAAGGCGACAACCAAAGGTTGTCGTAATTTCAGGGCAATAAAGCCCATGATTCCTGCCAGCACCAACAAGGCCGCAAGCTGATAAAACAGAGAAGATTGTATGACATCGATCATTATTTGCTCCCGCACATTTTTATGGCGGAAAGCGCATAAAGAGCCGCTGTTTCACTTCTTAAGATGTAATCCCCTAAAGAAACAGGTAGAATCTTATTATGACGGCCCAGCATTTCTTTTTCTTCTTTTGTAAAGCCGCCCTCCGGCCCGATCAGAACCGCCGTGTTTTTTTCTATAGTGACTTTAGAAATTTTGGGAGCTTTGCTACGCTCAATACAGGCATAGAGAGTTTTTATGTCCGGCGCGTTTAAAGTATTTTCCAGATTTTCAAGATCGTAGAAGACAGGTATAGCAAGCCTTTCACATTGTTCGGCAGCTTCTATGATTTGCTGGCGGACACGGCTCGTATTTATTTTTCGCGTTTCCGTGTTTTGGGTTAAAATCGGGTGCAAATGCGTCACGCCAAGCTCCACCGCCTTTTCAATCAGAAAATCCATGCGCGCTTTTTTGATCGGGGTAAAAATCAAATGCACTTCGTTAGTTTTTTCCGGCTGTGCGTAAAGCTGTTTGTCCGGCACCCCCTCGGCTCTCTTCTTTTCAAGAGTCGTTAAAAGAACCACCCACTCCCCGTCACGCCCGTTAAACAAACGTAAACAGTCGCCGTTTTTACGCCGCATCACATTTTTTAAGTAATGAGCCTGATCAGAATTAAAAGACACAATCGTGTTTTCTTTCAGTTCCTGATCGACATACAGGCGCGGGAGCTTTATATAATCTTCTTTAGACATGAATAAAGATAACACCATAAAGCATACTGACATCAAGAGCGATGGCTGGATCGGACGGCTTTTATCCGCCGAGGCCCGCCCTTTTGCCTATCTAATGCGGCTGGATCGGCCGATTGGGATATGGCTTTTGCTTCTGCCCGGCTGGTGGGCGATTATGCTGGCCGCCGGGGGCGGGCCCGGTATTAACGGATTTATCCTTTACATGCTCATTCTGTTTGCCATAGGCGCGATCGTCATGCGCGGGGCGGGCTGTATTATTAACGACCTCTGGGACCGTAAGCTCGACCAAAAAGTCGCGCGTACCAGCGCAAGGCCACTGGCCGCCGGAACGGTCTCCCCCAAACAGGCCCTTATATTTCTGGCCGTTTTACTAACGGGGGGCTGCATAATTTTGTGGCAAATGTCTCTGGTCACCGTATTGCTTGGCTTTATGGTGCTACCGCTTATCGTTCTGTACCCGCTGATGAAACGCTGGACATGGTGGCCGCAGGCATTTTTAGGGCTGACCTTTAATTTTGGAACCTTAATGGGCTGGACGGCGGTGAATGACGTTATATCACCGGCAGCGCTGCTCCTTTATGGCGGCGGCATTTTCTGGACACTTGGTTACGACACGATCTACGCGCATCAGGACAAAGAAGACGACCTTAAAATCGGCATTAAATCCACCGCCTTAAGGCTAGGCGAAAATAGCAGGAACTATGTCACAATTTTTTACGTAGTAACGATGATCTTGTTTTCTTGCGCCTTTATAAGCGCCGGAGTCGGCACATTTTCCCTTATATTGCTGGCCGCCGCAGGGCTGCAACTGGTATGGCAGATCAAAACCTGGGACATGGATGACCCGGAAAGCGCCCTGCGCGTCTTTAAATCCAACCGCGATTTCGGCATGCTAGTGCTACTAGCCGCCATTCTGTAAGAATTTTATGGACACGCGCTTCGGAATTATGTCATTATTTGGCTGCAAAATAAAAAAATAAGGGAGATGACTTATGCCAGATAAGCAGAGCGATATTTTAGTCGTGGAAGACCTTGAGCCTGTATTTTTTGAGCTTCTCAGAGAAGCAAACCGCACGCAATCAGCGGATGTTTCGGATTTTGCGCTAAGATACATCGCCAAAATGATGGTTAATTTTACGAATCCCGAGAATTTATTTCAAACAACAGAAGAAGGGCTGGATTTACAGCCTTTGGCCCTGATTTTCAAGGAAACTGTCGGGAAGAAAGGCCACGAAAAAACCGCCATATTAAAAAAACTGGGCGATTCTGCATTATACCGCGCCGGTTTTATGGCCGATTATTATAAAAGAAAGCCTGTTGATATTGATTATTGCATCAAAATGGGCCAGTCCGCCTACAGCTCTATCTCCAACACAATAGAAGAAAGTAAAGTTTATGACGGCCCTGAAGAAGAAGGCCTCTACCATGAATTAACCCATAAATTCAGCAGCTGCGTCGATATTCTTTCGGAAGTCGCCGAAAAATCAAAACCTAACGCAAATAACGACCTTTCAAGGCTTTATGAAACCTGGATGAGAACCGACAGTAAACGCACGGAGAAAATTTTACAGGAAAAAGGCCACAACATTATTCCAGCCAACAACATGAAACTGAATTAAAGCGGCCTTTTTAGCTTACCCTCCATACAGGCTACGCAACCGCTGCTCGGCAATAATCAACATTGAAATATCAATATTGCCCGCATGACGAATATCGACAAATAGCGGCTCAAGCTGCTGCGCCTGCTGGCAATGAGTCTGCACCCAGCTCTCAACAATACTGGCTTTATCCAGCTTGCCGTTTTTAATTTTTTGCCCCATCTGCCCGATAACATGATTAGTCAAACCGGCCTGACAGGAATGAAGCTCCTCAATCAACCCATCCTGCGCTTCCGCCGACCAGCGATCATCAGCATTCATGTATTTGGCCTGTTCGCGCAGCCAGTCAATGTGAAAATATTCGCCAAGCTCAAAATAAACCCGCGCCGTTAAGGCTAGGTCAATTTTTCTGTCCATACTAATACGAATAATATCGAACGCCGCGCCCATCGTTGAGATCAACGCAATTTGCTTCGCCAGGTCCCTTGGCAAGCCGTCAGCAACACCAGACTCTGTATGCTGCTTAATAGAAAGCGCCCGGTCTTTTGGCACAATAGCACCAAGGCTTTTTTGCAAAGTGGCGATTCCTTCGCCAAAATCCCGCGTGTCTTTCTCGAGATCCGGTTTCCGTCCCAGCCGTGTCAGGAACCATATCGTCTCCCGCGCCATCATTGTCGCCATACGTTGCATCGCTTCAAGCTGAACCTGAGCGGGAACTTTATTGTCCAGAGATTCGACCCTGTCCCAGAAAGCTCTAATATCAAAGGCATCACGAACAACAAGATAAGCGCGCGCAACATCAGCGCAGCTCGCCCCCGTTTTATCCATTAGCTCCTTAACAAAAGTCGGTCCCATACGATTTACAAGACTGCTAGACATCGTTGTCGTTACAATCTCGCGATGCAAACGGTGACTAAGAATTTCTTTGCGATATTTCTTACGCAAGGGCTGCGGGAAATAATCAACCAGCCAGTAATCCTGCATTTCCGGCAAATCGGGAATGTCACAATCGAGCAAGTCTTTGGCAAAAAATATTTTAGCATACGCCTGAAGAACACTTAGCTCAGGGCGCGTTAACCCCCTGCCGGCATGCAATCGTTTTTCTATTTCCTCTTCATCCGGCAGCCCTTCAATCTTACGATCCACACCGTGCTTACGTTCAAGGTCATTGATAAACTGGGCATGAACCGGAAGACTTTTAGCCGCACGCAGCTCCATCAAACTAATTGCCTGCGCCTGCTGGTAATTATTACGCAGAACAAGAGTCGCAATTTCTTCGGTCATCTGTTCCAGAAGTTTATTTCGCCCGGACAAAGTCATTTTAGGATTTTTACCGGCCATAACCTCAGTGGTCATGATTTTGATATTGACCTCATGATCCGAAGAATCAACACCGCCGGAATTATCAATAAAGTCAGCATTAACTTTGCCACCCTTTTGTGAGAACTCAATACGGCCCGGATGAGTAATGGCCAGATTGGCCCCTTCTCCAATAATGCGCGCCCTGATTTTTCCGGCATCAACGCGCAAGGAATCGCTGCCTTTATCTCCGACATCTTCATTGCTTTCATGACCGGCTTTAATATAGGTGCCAATACCACCAAACCAGAGCAAGTCCGTACGCGCTTTTAACAACGCCTGAATAAGCTCTGCCGGTGTAACGGTATTGCCCCCTAAATCAAATCGTTTCCGGATTTCCGGCGTTAAGGTAAGGCTCTTGTCACTGCGGGAATAAATGCGTGCGCCTTTGGAAAGTTTCTTTTTATCGTAATCGCCCCAGCCCTTAACACTATTAAAAAGTCGCTTACGTTCTTTAAAACCAAGCGCCGGATCAGGATCGGGATCACAAAAAATATGCATATGATTAAAAGCCCCAATGAGCTTGATATGTTTGGATAGCAACATGCCATTACCAAAAACATCGCCGCCCATATCGCCGACACCGACAACATCAAAATCTTGTGTTTGAGTATCATGGTTAAGCTCACGGAAATGACGCTTAACCGATTCCCACGCACCGCGCGCCGTAATGCCCATCTTTTTATGGTCATACCCGGCAGACCCGCCCGAAGCAAAAGCATCACCAAGCCAGTGCCCGTATTCCTGTGATATACCATTAGCAATATCAGAAAAAGTAGCCGTGCCTTTATCGGCAGCAACAACGAGATAAGGATCATCCCCATCGCGGCAAACAACATCTGCTGGCTTAATAACTTTTGCGCCCTTACGGTTGTCCGTAATATCAAGAAGACCGCTAATAAAAACTTTATAGCACTCAACACCTTCAGCAAAAAAGGCGTCACGCCCGCCGTCTGCCGGAGGCTTTTTGACAACAAAACCGCCCTTGGCCCCCAACGGTACAATAACCGAATTTTTAACCTGTTGCGCCTTCATCAAGCCCAGCACTTCGGTACGGAAATCCTCATGCCTGTCTGACCAGCGTATCCCGCCGCGCGCAATAACATCGCCGCGCAAATGAACACCCTCAACACGCGGAGAATAAACAAATATCTCCCGATAAGGCACAGGCTTTGGCAAGCCGCTGATTTTTGAGCTGTCGAGTTTCACCGAAAGATAGGATTTACTTTCACCATTTCCATCCTTCTGAAAGAAATTTGTCCGCAGCGTTGCCTCAACAAGGTTTATCAAACTGCGCAAAATACGGTCTTCATCAAGAGAGACCACTTTTTCCAGCGCATGATCTATATCAACCATATGGCCTGCCGCCCTAATTTCTGCCTGCGCCTGCCCTTCCGGATCATGCAGAGTTACGAAGAGCTCTGTAATATATCTGGCTATTTTAGGATTTTTTGTCAGGGCCTGTTCTATATAACGCGTGCCAAAGCTATACCCCATTTGCCGCATATAACGCACATAAGCGCGAAGGATTATAATCTCACGCCAACCCATTTGCGCGCCCAAAACAAGCTGGTTCAGGCCATCATCCTCAACCTCGCCATACCATATCTGGCTAAAAGCCTCTTCGAACTTCTCCTTGACCTTCTGCATTTTAAGCGCCGGAGCATCTTGTCCACGCGCAAGAAGAAAGTCCTGTATCCAAACAGACTTACCACCATTCTCAGGCCGAATATCAAACGGCATTTCTGAAATAACGCGAAGCCCCATATTCTCCAAAATAGGCAACGTTGCCGAAAGCGCCATGGGGCTCTCAGGATGAAAAATCTTAAGTCTGACTTCGGAATTATTACATTTTTTACACTTATATAAATCCAGGGACAGAACATCTTCTTCCAGGACTTCCTCAATGCTTTCGATGTCAAAAACCGCCTGTTTAGGCAAATAACTTTCGCGGTAACCGGCAGGAAAAGCGTCTCCGTATTTCTGAACAAGCCCTCCGACACTGGCCTCACCGTCCAGCTCCTTAAGCAAGGCATCATTTAATTTTTCGCTCCAAAGCCGTCCTGCTTTTTGCAGTTTCTTTTCTATCTTTTTAACGCTGTATTTTGGCGGATCTTTTTGACTGATATAAATAATAAACATCACCCGTGCGAGCGGCGAGTCATCAAGGTTAGTATAAAAATCACCTGTGTAGCCGTGAAACTCCTCCTCCAAAATCTTCTGCAACACCAAGCGCAGCCTCGTGTCATAACGATCGCGCGGCACATAAACAAGACAAGATACATAACGGCCGAACGGATCGGGACGCGTATAAAGGGCAATGCGCTGCCGCTCCTGCAAACGCAATATACTAATGCAGGTTTTTAAAAGGTTCTTTTCATCGATCTGCAACAACTCATCCCGCGGATATTTTTCTAGCACATGGCGCAGGGCTTTATGATCATGACTACCGGATTTAAATCCGGAGAGCTGCAGAACACGTTCCGTCTTCCGGCTTAAAAAAGGAATATCCTGAATACTGCGGGAATAAGTAACCGATGTAAAAAGACCGATAAAGAGACACTCACCAACAACATTACCGTCCAGATCAAACTGCTTCACCGCCACAGCATCAAGCGGCACCGCACGATGCACAGTTGAGCGCTTATTAACTTTGGAAACAGTAAGAGGTGGCATGTTTCGCCGCATTCTTTGTAAATCCTGCGGCAATCCGTCTTTGCCTTCTCTGATATAAACAGGCTTCACATCATCACTCAGCAAGCCAAGACCAAAACGCCTTACTGTCTGGCTCGCGACCTTACCGTTTTTCTCTACGAACTTATATTCACGAAAACCAAGAAGCGTAAAATTGTCCTGATGCATATATTCAAGGAAATCAAGATACTCCTTAATTTCATCATCACTATATTTTTGAGACGGCGCCAGATTAAGGCTCTTCTGACATTGACGCAGCTTTTGCCGCATGGCCTGCCAGTCTTTCGTCGCATAATAAACATCGTCAACAACCTGGCGCAGGTCTTTTTCCATTTGAAGAGCAATATCCTCGGAAATAGAACCCTGAAGCTCAATGTGAATGTGGGATTGTGAAACCGTCTTTTTCCCTGGCTTTCCCTCAACGCCCACAAACTTCCCTTTTTCACCGCGCTCGATATACATCACAGGATGAATGAGCAAATGAATAAGCTTATAATTATGCGTAATTTCAGCAGCCACCGAGTCGACCAAAAAGGTCATATCATCACTAACGATATCAATAATCGTACGAACACCGCCTCCCCCCTCATTTTCAGCAGCAGACGTGTATATGGAGATATTTACCTCTCTGGGCTTACGCTGTTTGCTGAATTTCAAATGATGCTGTGCCGTCTGCGCCAGAATAGCCGGAGTCATCATCTCCAAATCTTCATCCGGTACATTTTTAGAAAATTCGTTAAGGAACTTCTTCAAGATTTTAGGTGCTTTTGCGGGAAGGTCATCTTGAGCTTGTTTTATAAGGTGATGTGCCATGAGAAGGAAACCAGTGAGTTTGTTGTTACGCGGGGATTCTTTTTTGCTACCGGTAAGATTTACCAGCACTTAAAGATATGCCTAAACAAGAGGAACGGCAAGGCGAAAACATATGTAGTCAGAAGGCATCCATAAACAGCTTCAGGAAAATAACGGGCATCACAACCCACGTCAAAAGAAGGTTAACCTTAAACAGAAACTTCCTTAAGAACACAAAGCTCAAAACGATGGTTGCTCCGTACGCCACAAGACACCAGCCCAGAATACCAAGAGCCTTTTCAGCATTTTCATTATCACCGAGAAACGGCGCGACCAGAAACTTAAGCAGCACCATCCCAATGCCCGCGCCAATGGCCCAGGCGCTCTTCTTGAGAAGCTTGTTTATTTTCTTTTCTTTTTTAAGTTCGGCTTTTGCAGGATCATGCATGACTGTATACTGATAAATCGTTAAATCACAGGAGACTTCATAATGACTGATAATGACCGTATTGGCTATTCACTTTTTGCCCTGCGTCTCGGGGTTTTTATCGTAATGTTTGTCTGGACGCTAGATAAAATCCTCAACCCCGGCCATGCCGCAGGAATTTATGCGCATTTCTATTTCGTCCCAAAGGATTTCGCCCAATCAATGATGCTTCTGTTTGCCATTACCGAAATGGCTATTATTCTGGCGTTTCTCGCCGGTTTCAAAAAACGCATCACCTATGGTTTGGTTCTGATTTTTCATACAATTTCGACCCTGTCTTCATGGAAAATCTATATGGATCCGTTCGGCTCCCCCAATATGCTGTTCTGGGCGGCGTGGCCTATGCTCGGCGCATGCATTGCGCTTTATCTGATGCGGGACATGGACACTAAATTCACCGCTTGCTGCCCGTGCAGCAAGTTTTGCAAAAAGAAAGACGATTAGCTTTTCCGAAGCTTATAAATCTGTAAGCACCAAAACTTATCCGGTTTTAGAGTCTCCTCTTTTTCAACCGTAAAATAAGGGGACAGTATGCCTCGTAATTCTTTTCTCGAAAAAGATTTATGATGCGCCGGATGAAAGGCGCGCCAATATTGCTCGGCAAGCTTAAGCGGCAGACTTTCTATCGCAAAATCGCACAAAAAGACCGCGCCATTATCGGCACACAAAGAATGCAATAAACCTATATGCGCCTCCGGGTCATTAAGGTGATGCAAAACATTAACCGAAAAGACAGAATCAAACTGTCCCTTTATATCAATCCGCGCCAGATCGATTTCGCGAAACATCGCTTGCGGTACATTATTCCCGGCAATCGCCAGCATTTCAGGCGTGCCGTCAAGGCCCGTTAATCCGGCGTCAGGATACTGCTCATTAATGAGACTTAATAAGTGCCCCGTACCACACCCAACATCAATAACACCCTGCGGCGCATTAAGATGCTCCAAAACCCAGCCATGCGCCTCTTCAATAAAGCCCGCCCAGCGCTTCTCATAGTTTTCCGCAAGACTCTTGTAATCTCGCCGGATACTCTCAAATTTTACGGCTTGAGTCATAACATTGACATTCCGGGCGCTATTTCCTAACCTGCCCACAAGTTTCAACACATCTTAACAGGGAGTGAGAAATTATGGCTGATCTTTTTGAAAACCCACTAGGAACCGATGGTTTTGAATTTGTCGAATATACAGGGAATGATATCCCGCTTTTAGAGACTCTCATGTCTCAATTTGGCTTCACGGCAGTTGCCAAACACAAAACCCGCGATATTACACTTTACCAGCAACGCGATATAAAGTTTCTGCTGAACCGCGAAACAAGCGGCCAGCCCGGTGACTTCACCGCCACGCATAAAGGCGGCGCAAATAGCATGGCCTTTAAGGTCAAGGACGCGGCCTTTGCTTATGAGGAGGCTAAAAAGCGCGGCGCGGAAGTTGTTTCATCAGAAGAGCATCGCGGATCAATGAACATCCCGGCGATCAAAGGCATTGGCGGCACGCTGATCTATCTGATCGACAGCGAGACAATATATGATGAGGAGTTTGAAGGCATTGAGATCGCCGGAGAGGGCGTCGGCCTAACCTATATCGACCACCTCACCCATAATGTTATTCGCGGTAACATGGATAAATGGGCGAAATTCTACGAAGACATCTTCAATTTCCGTGAAATCCGTTATTTCGACATTGAAGGCAAGCTAACGGGCCTGAAAAGCCGGGCGATGACATCGCCGTGCGGCAAGCTCCGCATTCCTCTCAATGAGGCCTCGGACGACAAATCCCAAATTGCAGAGTTTCTGGAACGCTTTAACGGCGAAGGCATCCAGCATATCGCGCTCGGCACCGATGATATTTTCAAGACCGTGGAAATGATGGAAGCAAAGGGCGTTGTGTTTCAGAATACAGCAGACACCTACTACGAGGGCGTGGATGAACGTGTAAAAGATCACGGTGAGAATCTGGAAATGCTAAAAGAAAAGCATGTCCTTATCGACGGCGCGCCGACCGAAGGACAGGGGCTGCTGTTACAAATTTTCACGCAGGACGAAATCGGCCCGGTTTTCTTCGAAATTATCCAGCGCAAAGGCAATGAAGGCTTCGGCGAAGGTAATTTTCAGGCCTTGTTCGAATCCATCGAGCTGGACCAGATCCGGCGCGGTGTATTGGAAGATAGCGAAGCGGTAGGCACCTAAGACTTGACGTAATGCGTGTTTATAGGTAGAACTTCCGTGTTTTATAACCGTGAGGGAGATTTTGATGGATCGTAAATTAACCGCTGAAGATGCCACAAAAGGGCTGGAAGACATGATCAAAAAATTAGATCATCAACATCGTCCAAACGCCATAGACGGTGTCTGGATTATGGACGGCATGTCTACGGCCTTTGGTGATCAAAAATCTGAGGAACATGAAGGCGCCAGCGGCCAGCTTATCTATGATAAAAAACTAAAAACTGTTTTTGCGCATATTGTCCGCCCTGACGATAAAAGCGCAACAGGCGAATTGCGGTTTGAATATGCCGGAACATTCGCTTTATCACCGGACAATGATAATGAAATCACCCACAATATTGCATGGGCCACAAATCCGAAGATGATCGGCATGGCAATGAAGCGGGAGTTTGATTTGAATAGCGCAGGCAACCGCCTTTCCATTACCGGGCCGAGCGCTGAATATAAAGACGCAAAGATAAAAATCTCATGGAAGAAACTGGAGCTATAGAAAAACCCGCGACTAATTTAATCGGATGCTGGAAAATGGTCGATTTTCGTACCTACGATTCCGGCAAGGATGTCACGGTGCATTACAGCGAAAAACAGGGAACGCTTGAATATAAAACAGACGGCGGCGTTTTCGCCCGTATCAGACTGACATCCCCCGACAAAAATTTCGGTGAGCCCTATGACATGTGGTACGAAGGCTCATACCATATTGAAAATGACAATACGGTCGTGCATAGTGTCAGCAATTCATCCGATCCTGACAGAATAGGAAAAGATTTACTGCGGCATTTCAGCTTTGAAGAAAATGATTTAATTATCACAGGCAAGAATGATCGTTTTGTTTTTAAGATCATCTGGAGGAAAGACCAAAACTTGACAAATTAGGAATAATATCCCATTGTAACCCTATGAAACAAAAGAGAAAAACAGGGTTTAGATAAAAAAATGACGAACAAACTGAATAGGCGTGTATTTTTCAGTAATAACAAAGAGTTACCTCGCAAAAGGAGAGTCAAATGAAACTGGCATCATTAAAAGAAGGCCGCGACGGGCAACTGGTCATTGTTAAAAGCGATTTAAGCGCTTATGTCCCTGTAACCCATATCGTGGCCACCATGCAAAACGCACTGGATGACTGGACGCGCATAGGCCCGCAGCTTGAGGATTTGTCCGCTAAACTAGAGGCTGGCGACCTGCCCAACGAAAAACCGTTTGACCCAAAAAAATGCGCTTCGCCCCTGCCCCGCGCCTATCAAGTTCTCGATGGCAGCGCCTATCTTTACCATGTTGAGCTTGTCCGCAAAGCGCGCGGCGCAGAAATGCCGCCGGAATTTCTCGAAGACCCGCTGATGTACCAAGCCGTGTCCGACATTATTCTGGCGCCGCTGGATGATATTCCGGTGCCGAGCGAAAAATTCGGCATTGATTATGAAGCCGAGGTCGCCATCATTACCGACGATGTACCGATGGGGGTGACGCCTGAGGATGCGCTTTCTCATATCAAACTCATTATGATTATGAATGACGTGTCTTTACGCGCTCTTATTCCGGCGGAACTCGGCAAGGGCTTTGGTTTCCTGCAATCCAAACCGGCCAGCGCTTTTTCACCGGTCGCGGTAACGCCAAACGAACTTGGTGATAAATGGAACGGCGGCAAACTTCATCTGCCACTACTCAGTACATATAATGACGCAGAGCTAGGACACCCCAATGCGGGCATAGATATGCAGTTTGATTTTGGCCAGCTTATCGCCCACGCCGCGAAGACAAGACCACTTGGCGCAGGAACTATTCTCGGTTCCGGCACAATTTCAAACCGGGAGCCTGACTCCGGCGTAAGCTGTTTTGCCGAAATCCGCATGATCGAAAAAATTGAACAGGGCGATTTTAAAACCCCGTTCATGAAATACGGCGATAAAATCCGCGTTGAAATGCTCGATGCGCAGGGCGCTTCGATTTTCGGTGCGATAGAACAAAAAATTGTGCCGTACGCGTACGATGCTAAAACAAAAGATAAAGCCTATGCTTAAAAAAGAATTTTTTAACGCAAAGGACGCGAAGTTTTGCAGAGGCTTTGGTAAATACCTCGATTTACTTTGCGCGACTTTGCGTCCTTTGCGTTTAGAATATTCTTTACGGCTTCGCCGTTTACATCACGGAAGCAACACATGATAAAACTCTATGGATATTTTAGATCGTCAACATCGTACAGAGTGCGGATCGCGCTGAATTTAAAGCAGCTCGACTATGAAAGCCTGCCGGTGCATCTCATCAAAGACGGCGGCGAGCACCACAAGCCGGAATACAAGGCAATCAATCCGCAAGGCTCGGTGCCAACATTGGTGCATGATGATGTGGTTATTGGCCAATCCATGGCGATCATGGAATATCTTGACGGCGTGCAGCCTGAGCCGCCGCTTGTTTTTGGCAACGGCGCACAGAAAGCTTTTATCCGCCGCCTGTCGCAAGTGATGTCCTGTGACATTCATCCTTTGGCCAATTTACGCGTACTGCAATATTTGCAAAACGAACTGAAAGTCAGTGATGAGCAAAAAGCCGCATGGTCTACCCATTGGGTCGAAGAAGGTTTGCGCGACTATGAATCATTACTGGAACAAACCGAATGGTCGGGAGAATTCAGCTTTGGCAATCAGGTTTCAATGGCTGATCTATGCCTGATCCCGCAGCTTTATAACGCGCGGAAAATCGGCGTTGATCTCGCGCCTTACACTTTATGCCGCCGCATAGAAACGAATTGCATGAAAATGGCAGATTTCCAAAACGCCGCGCCGGAAAGCCAGCCCGATGCGCCGGAAGATCTCGCGCCAATCCACGGCCCCGACGCACCCTTTTTAAAAAATGCCGCTTAAAAATGATATAATAAAAACATGGAGGAAGACATGGTTGCAGATAGGGAGATAAGTTACGCTAGCCTCGTGATAGATCAGGGCTGGAGCGATTACACGCCGGACAACCATGAAAGCTGGCAAATACTCTATGATCGCCAAATGGAAGTGCTACGCCCCCGCGTTTGTCCGGAATATCTTCAGGCCGTCGAGGAGCTCGGTTTTACCGCCAATAAAATTCCGAATTTTGATGAAGTGAATGAGAGATTACGCACCGCCACGGGATGGGAAATTGTCGCCACAAACGGGCTTGTTAAATCGAAACCGTTTTTTGATATGCTGGCCGACCGTAAATTCCCCTCCGGTTATTTTATCCGTGACAAAGACCAACTCGATTATCTGGAAGAACCGGACATTTTTCATGATCTGTTCGGCCATATACCGCTCCTGACCAACCCGTCTTACGCTAACTACATGCATGAGTATGGTGTGGGCGGGGCGCGGGCGCTGAAATACAAGACAACCAAAAATCTGGCGCGCCTAAACTGGTGGACGATTGAATTTGGCCTGATTCAGAAAGAGGACGGACTGAAACTTTACGGTGCCGGGCTTTGTTCGTCTTTTGGCGAGGCGCAATATTGTGTTGATGATCCTTCCGCGCACCATATCAAATTTGATCTGGAACGCTGCATGCGCACGCAAGTCTATATCAATGACTTTCAGCCCACATATTTTGTGATTGATAGCTTTGAAGATCTATTCGAGCAAGCCGTCAACACAAACTTCTCGCCTATGTATAAAAGCTTCAAAGGACTTGAAGGCATAGAAAAGGCCGAAGAATATTTACCTTTTGATCTTGTCCCCGGCGATGATGTTATCCGCGAAGGCACGCAGGAATACATCAATCCTAAGCGCCAGGAACTTGAAGACGCGATTAGCATTTAAATTATTTCTTCAAATCAAGCACGATCCGGTAATTCTTATTACCATTGGCCTTAAGGACCGTTTCGTAGCTTACGGATGTGCCTTTTTTCAACTGCAAGACAACCCGGCTTCCGCCGCCATCTGTCGGGTACACATTATAGGAAGCCAGTAGGGGTGACTTGCTGGATTTCCATTGTTTCTTGCCAGACCATCCTGTGTTTGGCAAATCAATAACAAAGAGCATCTCTCCATTATCAAGGTCATAGCGGTATGTCGCTGGGCCGCTAACATCCAAAACAATCCTTGTTTTGGTTTTGTGCTCTCCAATTCGGAGACTTCTCACCGTTTCTGCTCCTCTCGCCGCAGGGTCCCGATAACCGCCGGAAGAGCTATTCATTGACGACCGTGAGGACTGAGTGCTCATCACTGTTTTGGGAGCTTGTCTTGTTCCAGCGGGTGACTGGTACAGTGATTGGGGACTGGCCGCCGCAGGTTTCGCCTTTGCGGCAACGGGTTTGAGAGAAGAGGGGCTTTGGGCAAGCAGGGCAAGTTGGGCAACAAGTTCCTGAATATCACGTTCTACAGTGATAAGACGCTGAATAGGAGGAGCAAGAGTTTGCAAGTCTTTCTGGATGGCAGTAACAGCGCGCTCAACCCGGCTGATTCTTGTCGGCTCATCAGCGTCTTTGTCAAAATACTCTTCCAGATTTAGCCCCAGAGAGCCCATAGAATCCTTGGATCCAAGCTGAAGCGGCCCCGCGGCGATGACGGGATCCATCGGGGTGAGCATAATAGGTGCCGGAGCGGGGACCTGTTCGTAGCCATCTAAAGCTTGAGCGGGTGACTCATCTTCGCTGTCAGGCTGCAGTTGAGCAGTAGGTGCGGGGGCAGAGGTGACGGCTTTATCTCCAAACGGCAAAAAGCCACAGCCCGTCAACGCAAGAATCATAACAATCATGCAGGCTGTAGCTATAAAGCTCTTAAACTCCAGAATGCGATCTGACGATCGCAGCGTGCCGAATGGCATGGTGGAATTCCTAATTTAGATATAAAACGCGCCCAAGAATGGACAAGTCACCCAACTAACAGGTTAAGTGGCTGCGAATACAGCGTCAATTCAAAGATGTATAAGAACGGGATAAAGTGGGGATAAAATGGGACAGAAATTTTATGGATAAAAAATACGAGCCCTTTCTTGCTATCTCCTCATCAAAAGAGGGGACGGATATATTTTTCTCCCCACAAGAGTCTTTACTCACCCTGCGGAACATTTTACGCTGTTAACTAGTGTTAATATGAATCGTTATCTTTTAAGGAGATTGTGCCGTGTCCGTAGCAAGTGAGAAAAAAACCGAAGTGGAAATTGAAAAAGAAGATTCGCTCCCCGGAGAAGGCAGTAAATATGAGGTAACTCTGGATGAGGCCCTAAAGCTTGCAAAGGCCCACCACCGCAACGGGAACCTGACCATCGCAGAAAGAACATATAAAGACATATTAAGAGCGTTTCCGGATCATTTTCCCTCACTCCATTTGCTCGCGGCCTTGTTATTTCAAATCGGTAACTTTGAAGAATCTCTGGCGTTTGGAAAAAAGGCAACAGAGATCGAGCCTGACGATGTCAGTTGCTGGTCCAACTATGCCGTGTCTTTGTCCAGTAGCGACCGCAACGAAGAAGCACTAGAGGCTTTTGATCGTGCGATCAGTATAGACCCGGAATTTTTTGAAGCCTATTCAAATAAAGCGCACACACTCTGGCTTTTAGAGCGATTCGAAGAAGCTGAAGAAATGGCCGCGCAAGCAACGCTTCTGAATCCAAAAAGTACCGACGCTTATATTAATTTGGGTGTCGCGCTAGCCGCACAGGACAAACTGGACGAAGCACAAGAGGTATGGCAACAGGTTGCCAAGATGGATCCTAATAATGTCAAAGCTTATTCAAACTGGTGCAATGCTTTACGCCACCAAGCGCGTTTTGAGGAAGCCATAGAAAAAGGCTTGAAAGCTCTAGAGCTAAATGAAAACGAACATGAAACCCTAAACAACCTTGCCTGTGTTTACAAAGAACTGGGCGACCTGGATGAAGCGCTTGTGCTTTTTAAGAGGGCAACAGATGTTAAGCCTGATTACTATATAGCCCACAGCAACACAGCATTGACCCTGATGGAGGCCGACCGCTATCCGGAGGCCATCGTGTCCGCACGTTATGCCGTGTCATTTAAAAAGGACTATGCGGAAGCATACGCCACTTTAAGCTTTGCCCAAAATAAAATGGGCTTACATAGCGAAGCGCGGGTTTCGGCAAACAAGGCTATTAATATAGAGCCGGACAATCCGCTTTATTATCTAACTCTTGTTGAAATTCTGATTGCCACTGATTCTAGCGATGAAGCAGAGGCCGTTTTACAAAAAGCGCTTGATCTGGGGCCGAGCGAGCCCAAGACACTAGTGAAATTAGCAGAGGTGCGCCGTGACCTTGATATGATGGATGAGGCGATCGAAGCTATTGATCAAGCCATCGCCAACTTTGAAGAAACCCCTCCGCTTCTGCTTCAAAAAGCCCGCATATTGGAACGGGCGAACAGAGTAGAGGAAGGGCTTGTTGTTGTTGATAAGGCCTTAAAAATGGCCCCTAAAAACCCGTGGGTTTTACTGACCAAGGCCGACCTTCTGTTAACAGTAAACAGAAAAGATGAAGCCAGGGAAATTATGGAGAGCGAACGGGAAAATTTGGAACGATTCCCTAACTTCTTCATAAGCATGACCTCATACAAAACATTTTCTAAAGACGATCCCGACTTTGAAAAATTAAAAGAAATGCTGGAAAAAAGCGATAAATATGGTCCTGATGGAAAAGCTAATCTACATTTCGCTCTTTTTAAAGCCTATGAAGACATCAAGGATTACGATACAGCCTTTGAGCACTTAAAAAAGGGAAATGACAGCAATAAAGAATTACACTCTGTAAACATCGAGAATATGGGGCGCAGCTACCAGCTAAGGAAGAAAGCCTTCGCGCCGGCAATCATTAAAAAATATGAAGATGTTGGCTGTAAATCTGATGTGCCGGTCTTTATTCTTGGCATGCCACGATCAGGCACCACGCTTACCGAACAAATTATTTCATCCCATCCGGAAGTTTACGGCGCTGGCGAATTGTATGATTTAGGGTCAGTCGTAAGAGAGCTTGGGCCTTTAAGGGTAGAAAGAGCAGACGCCATGGGGCAGGCCTATATCGATAAAATCAAAGCGCGGGACACAACCGGCAACGCTGTGCGTATTACCGATAAAATGCCCGGTAATTACAATCAAATAGGGCTTATCCATTGTATTTTGCCGAACGCCAAGATCATTCATTGCCGACGCAACGCCATAGATAACTGCCTGTCTTGCTACAAACAAAATTTTGCGGCGGGGCATTACTGGACATCCGATCTTGAGACATTAGCAAAACAACATAGCCTTTATACGGACATGATGGATTACTGGCGCAAAACCTTGCCGGAAGGCACTTTCCTGGACATTGATTACGAGGAAACCGTCACGAATTTTGAAGAACAGGCGCGCAAGCTTATTGATTATGTCGGTCTGGAATGGGACGATGCCTGCCTTAAACCTCACAAACAAAAGCGTGCCGTTCTAACCGCTAGTAGAGATCAGGTTATAACACCGATCTACACAAGCTCTGTTGATTCCTGGAAGCGCTATGAAAAACAGTTACAGCCCTTAATTGATGGCTTAAAAGGGTAAAATAAAAAGCAGAGTGTGCTCTTTCTGCCACAGCCTTCTGTCACCATAAGGACTTTTGTGTGTGTGCAAGAGTATGCAACGGTTTTGGCACTATCGAGGGCTCTAATATCTCTGAAGCCAAGAGTTTCATTGGTATTTTATTCATTGCAATGACCAGATAATGGCCTGCCTCCCTGTGCTTGTTAATAAAATTTTTATCTCCTGCCGCTACAATTTAAGATGCAAACATAGTTAATGCAGTGCGAAAAGTTTTGTTAAAATAATTTGCTGCCTTTTCAAGGTTCATATCGTGTGATAGACTGCATTTGTGTTTGACCTAGTTAATCGTATGAAAACAGGAGTTTTTTGGTTAGCTAGCGATTTCAATTTATGAAGCAAGGAGTGTAGTTAAAATGAGTCATACTAATAAGAAAATCTTGGGTGCAGGTGCCGCGGTTGTGGCGCTTAGTGCTTTTGTCCCAAATCCATTTGTAATAGGCGAAGCTTTAGCGCAAGCAACGGCATCGGCTCCTATAAGTGTTGCGGCCAGTGTTATCAATCCTCTGTCTCTTACGCAGGTTGCCGCGCTGAACTATGGCGGTATTGCTGTTAGTGCAGCGTCTGGTAGCTATAAATTCAACGCTACGACAGCAAGCATCAGTAACGGTCTTATCATTACGGCAGGCGTTCTTGGTAAAGTAAGATTTACCGCGCCGCAAAATGCTACCTTTACGGTTACCATTGCTGAATTTGCCGGTGCTGGTACCAATGAGATCACGCTGGCCACTGTTGTTGGTGGTGCTACATCCAAAACAATGAAGATATCAAAGCTGACATTGGATGCCACAGCTAAGATGACGTTTGATCCCGGCGGCGTTGGTATTCCCGACAACACTGAGACGTTTAAAACGCTAAAAACAAACGAATCAGCCAAAATCAATGACGTTGGCGGTAAAGCGACAGCTACGATTGGTGGTGTTTTGAACTTCAAACCGAACCAGGTTGTTGGTCCTTACACAGCGACGTTTACAATATCAATGACCTTGTAGTCATAGGATACTAAAAGTTAAAACAAATTTCGAAAAAGCCTGCTGCAAAGCAGGCTTTTTTAATGGCTGTAATGCATAGTCATTTACATTAAAAATAAAACATCGTCATACCCGCCTTATGCGGGCATCCGGAAAAATAGGGTACGTAGCAGCATTGCCCGAAGCGCGGGCAAGCCGCCGGGAGTGACAACATAATGTCTTATTCTTAATGTAAATGACTATAAAAAGGCGCACAAAAGCTATTCAGCAGCAGCGACCTCTTTTGGAGAGCTCTGCTTGCCTTTATTAGCATAGTGACTTTCATCGAAGCTATATTTATAGAGCTTTGTCAGTTGGAGTTCTGCGACCATACGCAGCATATCAGTCTGTTCACTGTTTTTATCACCCTTTAGCTCCTCAAGCAGATTTTTATAGAAGCTAATATTTTTATTTATAATCTTTTCTTCAACGACCAAAACACATTGCCAAACTTCGTCCGGTGTAAGGGCACGCGTCGCAGCTACTCTATTTGATATAACAAGGCGCAAAACACGGCGCAGCGCATTAGGCGCCCCTTTATCTGCCGGGATGAGGATATGAGACAGCTCAAGAACGTCCTTATCTTTGCCTTTCACTGTAGTCGGGATATAAGGCCGCAAGCCCGAAATACTCTTATGCAGTTTTCCCTTACGCTTTCCAGCTCCCATAGAATGAACAATAACTTTTCCTGTTTTGGGAATATCAAACTCCAAAGGCACTGAACGAACATAAGACGCATAAGCATCAGGGAATCCGTAACTAAGAAAACTATCCAGCGCATCCATCTGATTATAATAGGCAAAGCATTCGTTGCTATCCGGTAAGGGACGGCTATCCATTAGACGTAAAAATTCCCGCCCCTGGTCAGCGTCATTTTGGCTAAAGCTAAAATAAGCCCCAGCGTGATGATGGTTAATAAAATCAACAATCGGCATGATGTCCGTTGTTAATTCAATATCATCATCTTCCGCGCTTACCTGCTTATGACCTATAGTTCTTGTATGTATATAAGTTTTACACAATAAATCATCGTAATCGCCGCTTTTTCCTTTCGTAAAATCAAGAAACCCCTCCTGATTCTTATTCAATGTACGCGCCTGCAATAACTTTTCCAGCGACACGGATTCGTTATGGAATGCAAACCAGCAGCATGATTTTTTATGGTTTTTAATTTTGTCGGTTAAATTATAAAGCTCTACCATCGAATCAGAAAGTCTGTGCTGTATATCAGTTAAGGCCCCTTTGTCAGGGGTAATCGATATTTCATCATTGCTCACAGACAAGCCCATTCTTTCTGTGGGTAACAGCAACTCCCCCGGCAAGGTAATAAGAGGGATTCTTGAATTTGTCATACCCTGCTTGCTAACGCTCAAATTACCTGCTTCGCATTTTATTAAAAGATCGGGGTCCAGATGCCCGCCATGGTCCAGAATTGTTTTTTCGAGAAACCGCAGGTTTTTTTCAATGGCCGAATTGTCGCTATCGATCTTCATTTCTGACACCTTTTTTATAAAAATTTATAATATTGTCTGTTTCTTGTTTCAAAAATAATGTTATACATTAACTTCGCTCAGGCAAAGCCCCAATTAATTGTTATTCAGGCATGAAAAGGTGTTCTGTGGTCACGCATGTAGAAAGAAAAAAGCCTCGAAAAAAGACTAAGGCGCGCGAAAAAATGGTGCAGATTAGCCTTGCTGTCGCACTACTTATGCCAACAGCCGAGGTGGCGCAGGCGCAATTTGCTGTTAACTGCTCCAGACCTATTCTGTACGACACTTTTGCCCCCTGCGGTGGCGGTGGAACAATTACAGTGACGCCCAATACGGGTAAAATATCGACAAATGGCTGCATTGTTATTTTGGGAACACCCAAAGAAGCCCGGTGCTCTGCCAAATCATTTGCAACAACGGGGTCGATTTCAATCCAGCTCTCAGCTAAACAGCTTGATATAAAGGGCGGCGGAACCAGAACCATGTCAGTGAAGAACTTTAATATAGGCACGTCTGCCGGCGGCCCGACAAAAGTGTATACATCGGCCGCTCTGACAGCTGATCCGCTTCTCTTCGGTGTAGGCGCAGACCTCCTTGTAGGCCCCGCACAAACCAATGGAGCTTATAGTGGAAATCTAGTAATGACAGTTATCTTTACACCCTAAAAAACGAAAACAGGTACAAAAAAATGATGAGAATAAGAAGAAAAATTGACAGGCGCCGTATGAAATTTTTGGCATTCGCGCTTACTTTTTGTTTTCTAGGAGCTCTTATGGGGGGCGCAAAGACATCCCATGCCTTGCTTATTATCGATGATATGATTTTTGTCGGACAGAAGAGCGGATCAGCGACTTTTAAAGTAAAAAACACAGGGCAAAAACCACTGGCCTACCGCATCGAATGGACGCAAAAACGCATGGCGCCTGGAGGGAAAAAAGAAAAAATTATGCCTGACGAGCTCATTGAAAATGTAAACGCAGCAGAGCCCTTTATGTTTTTGGCACCGCGGCGCATGATTTTACAGTCAGGGCAACTTCAACATATAAGGTTTATGGTGCGCCGAATGGAAAATCTGGCGCCAGGAGAGTACAGGTCTTATATTGCCCTGCAACCAGAAAAAATTCCGCAGGAATATGCTACGGGCGGTGAAGTAGGGTCTACCGGAAATTTAGCAACGGCTCAGGTTGATTTTTTAACGGGGTACAATATTCCGGTATTTTTTCTTCATGGTGAAACCACGCTAAAGACGGAAATCACGCAAGCAAGCCTTGGCCAGGGCAAGCAAGGAAGAAACGGCGTCCACTTTACATTCAAAAGAGAAGGCAACCGCTCTGCCATAGGCGAATTGATGCTTACATGTGTAGGCACGGAAGGCAGCAAATTGCTAAGCAAAGTAAAAATAAAAATCTTTACCGAGATCACTGAGCGCAGCTATTTTACTCCATTTGAATGGCCGCCGGGCGGCTGCCACAGTGTTACTTTTGATTATTCCCCCCATAAGCTTGATCCGGATTATGCATTAAATGCTGTAAGAATGATGGAACTCCCTGTAAATTAAAGACTTTTGAGGCCATGGGCACCTGTGGGTACTTGCAGGATTTTTCTCTATTTATTTCTCTGAGAACCTTTATTTAGTGGTATCATCTACAGGATCGTTCTGGTTATCACCTTATTGCTCGGTTTCATGGGCTTTTTTCATATTGACTACTCTTTTCTGGCACCTAGATATGCCGCGATGATTTTTATCATTGCGGCGGTTTTGTTGCTTTCCTGCGTCACTTCACCTGCATTTGCTCAAAATCAAAATAAGACCACTGACGTTTACGAACTCGTTCTACAAGTAGGGCGAAACGGTGAGGCATTGTCCAATTCCATACTAGGCCTTCAGAAAGGGTTTACAGGCTATTACCTTCCTGCTGGCGAACTAGCCGCGCTTATCGGGATTAAAGTTAATATTGATTTGGAAACAGGTCGTGCGGAAGGCTGGTATATAAAGGAAGGAAACACTTACACGATAGACACGAAGAGCGGAACCTATAGCTTAAAGGGTGAAGTTTTTGAATTGCCTGCGCAAGATTTTATTGTCAAGAATTACGGAGCCGGTTTCGGCGACATTTACATTAGCGTCGAAACGCTTAATAAAATATGGCCCCTGGAGCTGGAAATTGATTTTTCAAAACTAAGGCTTTTGATTTTATCACCTCGTAAACTGCCTTATGAACTAAAGCGCGACAGGGAAAAAAAGAGAAACAAGCGCCTTTCCCGAGACAATAATAACAACATCGATACAACCGGCTTTCATATTGTTAACAACCCTTACAAAATGTATACGCCGCCTGTTGTCGATATACGTAGCGTAGCCGGCTGGGACAATACGGAGAAGAGGGTCACACTAAATAACAACCTTAGCGGAAAAAACGATTTACTGGGTTTCTCTGCAGATTACAACTTAAACCTGGATTACGAGAACAGTGATATTATCTGGCCCGATGTGCTTCGGATGAGCCTGACCAAGCGAGCCTTTGGTGAAGAAACGATGCCTCTAGGCGTTAGGGAGCTGAGGATAGGCGATGTTGGTGCCAGAACATCAGATTTAATAAACGGCTCAAATGCAGGGCGCGGCGTGAGTATTTCATCCAGGCCCTTACATAGAAAAGGAACGTTTGATGAAATCACTGTTGAAGGAGTTTCTGCCCCTGGCTGGGAAGTAGAGCTGTATCGCGGCGGGGAACTTCTTGATTTTACCCTTGTGAACGAAGCCGGACAATACAAATTTGATGATGTAACCTTACTTACAGGTGAAAATATCATCCGCACTGTTTTATATGGCCCGGAAGGACAAATTGAAGAACGCATTGAAAAACATAGCGTGGGAGGTAGTGCTCTGCCCTCATGGAAAATAGAATATGAAGCGACTGTTGTTGATACAAAGAACAATTTTATTGAGTTTGATGATGTGGGCAACAGAAGCAGGGGAACAGACGAAGGCGGCCTAGCCTATAGTGGTTCCATGAGGCTGGGAGTTAATCGATGGATGTCTCTTTTTGCTACGGGAGCACAATCCAGAATATTTACAGGAGAGAAAAAATACGCGACCGTTGGCGCCGACCTCACCCTGGGGCGGATACGTGCAAATGTTGAGGCCTACCGGGAGGTAGGGGGTGGAAAAGCGATTGACACAAGAGTGGCAACAAGGTTGAAAGGATGGCGTGTTAATCTCAAAACACAGTTTTTAAATGATTTTGAAAGTGACAGGGCCGGGTTTGGCGACAGGGCCAAGACTTTTGATGCAAGCGCCAACCTTTCAAAACGTTTTACAACAAAATTGGGGACGATGGGACTGACTGTTTCAGGAAGTCACAAAAAAAGAAAGGGGGGCACAAGCACAAGCCGCGTAAGGCTAAGCAAGTTCTTATCTATCAATAAACAGAGGTACGGAAATAGCCTATCTGCCAACTACACAGATCACGCCCTCTCCGCAGTTGACGGGCAGGCAAATGCCTCATTCAGGCTTTCCCGTAAACTACGTTCCCGTATGATACTGTCTTATAAAGTCAGGCCGAGCTTTTATTTTAATTCTGGATCGCTGGATATTGATTATAAACATTCTAAAAAGCTGCGAGGAAGTGTTGGACTGGGACAAACTTTACAAACCTCCAACACCACGGCTAATACAAATATAAGCTATGATTTTGGTAAATTTTTGGGGTCTGTTTCTTCAAACTGGAGTCAAAATGGCGGCGTGAGCGTTCTTTTGCGAGCCTCCACATCATTGGCACCCTTTGGTGAAGATGGCTCTTATATCATGAGCAGCCGCAGTCTAAAAAATCAGAACGCCTTAAACAGCCACGTCTATCTCGACAGGAACCTGAACAACCTTTATGATTCGGGTGATGATCCGCTCGAAGATGTCATGCTGCTCTTTAATGGACGTGAAGCTGAAAAAACAAGCACTGAGACAGGCTTTTATAGAAAAATCCAAGGCATTAACGGCGATTATGCGGCACTAACTCTGGATGATAAATCAGTAAACAACCCTTTTCATGCGTCTTCCCGTCCGGGCTTTAATGTTTTACTCCGGCCTGGGGTAACGCAAGACATTAACTTCCCCCTCGTTGAAACCGGCGTTATCGACGGCACCGCCTATTTTGATGATGGCCGCCCTGTACCCGGCCTGAGATTACAGCTTGTGAATGGAGAAGGCGACATTGTCAAAGAAACGCTGACCTCTTTTGACGGCTTCTATACATTTGAATTTGTCAGACCCGGCGGTTACGTTATTCGCTCTGACCCTGCCCGTAACCTTAATATGCCGCCACGCCTGACAACAGTGTCCCCGGACGCCCTGTTTGCTTACGGTGTGAATGTAAAGCTTCTCGAAAAAGGCGGTCTCGCTCCATCAGCGATAGACATAGACAAAAATATGGTAGAAAAAAACCAGTACCCTATTTTAGGAGCACTGGTCAGGCTGCAAAGCACGTTAAGAAACGCCGTCAGCGGATCATAAAAAGTTTTACTCTTTCAAACTTTCCGGCTTTGCCCCTATTGATATTTCCGATTTTGTCTCTTTTTTCTTTTCTCTACCAAGAAGACGTAGCATCTCAATACTTCTACCCTCTCCTATTTGCAGGACAAAGTTCTGCTCCAGAACATTGGTAATTTCAGGAATGAGAATAAAGGTCTCTTTCAAAACCAGCCTCATGGGATGCCCCAAATATTTAGCCGTAATGTCAGCAAGTTCTCCATTTTTTTCATCACTTAAAGTGAAATAAATATATTTACCCTCGCCGCTTTCCTCCCAGGCGACAATATCATCATCACTTAAAGAAAAAGACACCCGCTCCAGAGGGCTATTCAGACCGGAAGACTCCATAAGGATTTCACTTCTCGCGCAACCAACATCCACAACAGTGAAGAAGAGGGAAACTAAGAAAGTAAGTATTAATGGTTTTTTACAGGTCATTGATAAATCCTCACTTAGGCCCTTCAAAAGGTTTTAAATACTGGTCTTTAGGCTCTTTCAAAAATCTTAGTGAAGAGCCATAGGCCGGGTTAGGAATCATAAACCACTTTGCTCCCCACTTATCCGCATGCTCTTTGGCAAGAGCCCGGCGCACTTCCGGCGCTGCTTTCCTGACACCGGAGATAAAGTCGTTAAAATCATCACCAACCAGCATAAGAATGCGATGCGATGCTGCAACAAAGGTGCGGCGCGATGTTTTGTCCGAGCCCCATTCTTTTCGTTCTTTCTTTGTCAGAAGGGTGTCAACGCCTTCAGTAAGGGGGAATCCAAGGTCCTTTAAATTTTTGAACGTGGCTTCCTCTACTTTATGAGAACGGTTAGTAACATAAAAAATTTCTACGCCCGCATCATGCGCTTTTTGCAAAAATTCGCGGGCCCCGGCGAGCGGCGTTGCCTCAGAAAGCTTGTTCCACGCCGTCCATTTATCATGATTAAAGTCTTCATTATCTTGAATCATTTGCGCTTGAAAATTCGCATTGCTCCAGACAGATTCATCAAGATCAACAATGATGGCTTTTGGTTTATTGGAAAAATCCGTGCCTTCCTGTTCAGTGGCGGCCGTCCATGCCGGATTATTTATGGCCTGCTGCAAATGCGCCGCTGCTGCGTTATAAGCCTGCATGCTTGACGCATCATATTCGGCAGATGTTGTCATCCACAAAACCGCACTTCGTTTGTCATGAGGTTTGATTTTATTTTCTTCTTCACCATAAGCCGTAGAATTAACGCTCGCTGCTATTGCAAAAGCGCCGATCAATCCCAAAGCCAGCTTACCCATAGTTTTGATTTCCCTACCTGTAAAACACAGCAGAGATAACCATAATTATATAAAGTCTGTCAAATGGTTATTTTACAGATATGCTTTAGGCCGCCTCGGCCATCATATCTTCATACATCACTTGCATTTGGCCTTCCATTGCCTTCGGATCTGTTAAATATTGCTCATACATATCCTCGGCAAAAGAATCCGGCAGCAGGTCTTCAGCGCCCTCTTCAATCGCTTTGACTGTACGCTCTGCTACATGCTGAGGCGTATCTTTAGGCAGATCTATGTCCTTTGCCATATCGGTATCAATCGGACCGGGATAAACACCCAGCACCTTTGTGCCTTGCGCCGCCAAAATAGTACGCGCCGATTGCGTTATAAAATGCACGGCGGCCTTGGACGCAGAGTAAGTCGGCAAGCCTGGAAATGAAACAAGCCCGGCAATAGAGGAAAGATTAACAATCTGCCCGCCACCATTGGCCTTCAAAACAGGCGCGAAAACCTGCATAAGAGACAGCAGCCCGAAATAATTAACTTCCATCTCAAGACGCGCATTTTCCATGTCCTGATCCCCGGTCAATCCGCCGCCAGACAAGGCGCCGGCATTATTAACCAAAATTGTAATATCTTTGGCCGTTTCGGCTGCATTACGGATGTCCTCTGCCTTTGTAACATCAAGCGGCAGGGCAACGAGCCTGCCCGGGTGCTCTGCCATCAAATCGGCGACACTGCCCAGATTACGAACGCCCATATAAATCTTTTTAGCGCCTGCTTTTAAAAACTCTTCGACATAGGCTTTGCCAATGCCACGATTTGCGCCGGTAACAAGTATGATTGAATCCTGAATTTTCATGATTTTTTCCTTCGGTTTGCTTTCGGTTTGATCGCCCGCAGACGACATGCTACAAAAATGCCTGCACAAGGATATAGGGACTAAATAATGAATATCAAGCTTAACGGTAAAAATGCAATTGTATGCGGTGCTTCTAAAGGCATTGGTAGGGCCACAGCGATTGAGCTGGCCAAGATGGGCGCTTCTGTAACTATGATAGCGCGGAACATGGAAGCACTGGAAGCTGTGAAAAACACGCTGGATGCATCAGAAAAACAGGAACACCACGCCCTTATGGCCGATTTCTCTGACCCGGCGCAGCTCAAAGAAGTGCTGTCCGGTCATTTATTTGCCTGCGGCACCTTTCATATTCTGGTTAACAACAGCGGCGGACCGCCCGCAGGGCCGGTACATACCGCCACGGAAGATGCGTTTCTGGCCGCCTTTACCCAGCATTTGCTCGGTAACCATATCATGATGCAAGCGCTGCTGCCCGGTATGCAGGAAGCGGGCTATGGCCGGATCATTAACATTATCTCTACTTCGGTGAAATTGCCTCTAAAAGGGCTGGGCGTTTCCAACACCATTCGCGGCGCAGTTGCAAATTGGGCCAAAACGCTGGCCGGAGAAATCGCCGGGGACGGCATTACCGTCAATAACGTGCTGCCGGGGGCAACCGACACCGACCGCCTTGGCGAAATTATCGCGGGCAAGGCCAAAAAACTGGATATGTCCATTGAAGACACTATCACCATGGAAAAAGGGCATATTCCAGCCGGACGATTTGGAACACCCGAGGAGCTGGCACAGACCATCGCCTTCCTCGCCAGCCCGGCAGCTTCCTATATTAACGGCATTAACCTTCCCGTCGATGGTGGCCGGACAGGATGCCTTTGAAGTTTGACGTAACACGCGGGCTGCTGTATAAAAACACAGCATAAAAACAGGGGAAATCACCAATGACACTACATAATGAAAAAATCCTGAATTATATCGGCGGTGACATGCGCGAGCCGGAATCCGGCGATTATATAGAAACGGTTAATCCGGCAACAGGCAAGGCTTATGCCCTCGTTCCCGATTCAGATACAGAAGATTTACAGCGTGCTGTTGATGCCGCAAAAAATGCCTTTCCCGGCTGGCGCGATACGTCTCCTGAAGACCGCGCCGTCATCATGAACAAGATGGCCGATCTGCTTGAAGATAATTTTGAAAGACTAGTCGATGCCGAGGTGAATGATAATGGCATGACACGCGGTTTTGCCTCAAATGTCGAAGTGCAGCGCGGCGCAGCAAATTTAAGAGCCTTTGCCAAGGCTTCTCTTGAATTTTGCAAACCGCGCCATTTTAAACAGGACAATGCCGAAGGTTATGTATCGCATCAGCCCGTCGGTGTTGTCGCAACGATTTCACCGTGGAATTTACCGTTACTTCTTTTTACCTGGAAAATCGCCCCGGCCTTAGCATCAGGAAACTGCGTCATTGCCAAGCCAAGCGAAATTACACCGATGACGGCCTCTATCCTTTCCACGCTGGCCAATGATGCCGGGTTCCCGCCCGGTGTGCTTAATATTGTGCATGGCACCGGGCCGAAAATCGGCAATGCGATTACAAGCCATCCCGATATATTACGCATCTCTTTTACCGGCAGCACGGCGACAGGAAAAGCGATTAATATGGCTTGCGCTGAGCAATTTAAAAAACCGCCTTCTCTAGAAATGGGCGGCAAGAATCCGAGCATTGTTTTTGACGATGCTGATTTTGATACGGCGTTGGAAGGCATTAAAACAGCCGCTTTTGCCAATCAGGGGCAGATTTGCCTGTGCGGTTCGCGGGTCTATGTGCAAGACACGATCTATGAGAAATTCCGCGATGCGCTGGTTGAAAAAGCCAAAGCCATTAAAATCGGCGACCCTGCGGAAGAAGGCACGCAGCACGGCGCCACGGTATCCGAAGATCATATGAACAAAGTGCTCAGCCATATTGAACTAGCCGTTGAAGAAGGCGGAACAATATTATGCGGCGGCAAGCGTCATGAAATGGAAGGACGCTGTGCCGATGGTTATTTTATTGAGCCCACGCTGATCGAGGGACTTGATAATAGCTGCCGTACCAATCAGGAAGAAATTTTTGGCCCCGTTGCCACGTTAATTCCGTTCAGCACAGAAGAAGAAGCCATTGCCCTGGCAAACGATTCGACTTACGGGCTGGCGGCCTCCATATGGACACAGGATCATGAAAAAGCCATCCGTGTGGCGGACAATCTGGAAACAGGCATGCCGTGGATTAATTGCTGGAATTTACGCGTACTGGAAACGCCATTTGGCGGTTTCAAAAATTCAGGCAATGGCCACCGCGAAGGCGTACCGGACGCAATGGAATTTTTTACCGAGAAGAAAACAGTGACCGCACCAAAACTGGGAGGGCTTTAAATGACAATTTCTGCGCAGCATAAACAAGCCATGGAAAGCTATATCAATGCTTTTAATGAAAGCAATCTTGATGGCGTTTTAGCGCTGTTCAGTGAGCAAGCGCGCATTTATTCTCCAACACAAGCCGAACCAAAAACGCCCGGTGATTTTTATCCGGCGCTGCTGGAACGCTCCAAAGGCAACACCAAATTTGAGTTGAAGGCCGTTTTTGGCGGTGAAAACGAAAACACGGCCTGTATGCTTTTTGACTATCATAAGACCATGGACCAAGGCACAGTCACATTCGATTGCGTTGATGTTTGTTCTTTTGATGAGAGCGGCAAAATTGAAGAAATGCGGATTATTTTTAACCCTAAAAACCTAGGATTATAAATCATGACACAACCGATGATGAAAAACTCCGAAAACGCGCCGATGCCGGTGGCAGATTATTCCCATGCGGTCGAAGTCCCCATGGGAAATGGCAAAAGCATGCTTTATATCTGCGGTATGGGACCACGCGACAAGGCCACCGACACAGTGCCGGGCGTTACGTTTGATGATGCGGGTGATGTGAATGATTACGATATTACAGCGCAGACGCAAAATGTTTTTCAAAATATTGGTACCGTTATTAAAGATGCGGGCGGGCGCGGCCTGCGCGATGTTGTCGATGTGCAGGTTTTTCTGGTTGATATTGACCGCGATTTTGCGGACTTCAACAAAGTCTGGAAAGAAAACATGGTGTTTGAGGACGGCTGGAAACCGGCACGGACAACAGTTCAGGTGCCTGCCTTGCCGCTTAAGGAAATTTTTGTAGAACTTAAATGTATTGCTGTGATTTAAAGGAGAAACGAAATGCTGCCACCGTTTAATTTTAAAGAATGGATTGATAATAACCGCGAAAAATTAAAGCCGCCTGTTTGTAACCGGGAGCTTTACGAGATGGGTGATTTTATCCTGATGGTTGTCGGCGGGCCAAATGGCCGCAAGGATTACCACGATGATGCGGGCGAAGAGTTTTTCTATCAGGTCGAAGGTGACATGGTGCTGCGCATCCGCGAAGACGGCAAACCTAAAGACATCACCATTAAAGAAGGCGAAGTCTTTTTGTTACCGTCCCATATTCACCATTCACCACAGCGTTTTGAGAATACCGTCGGGCTTGTGGTTGAACGCAAGCGCGCCGAAGGGGAACTAGACGGTTTTATCTGGTATTGCGATGAGTGTAACCACAAGCTCTATGAAGAATATGTACCACTGAAAAATATTGTTGAAGATTTACCGGTCGTGTTCGGACATTTTTGGGACAACGTAGAAAATCGCACCTGTAAAGAGTGCGGCCATATCATGCCAAAGCCAGGCGAAGAACTTAAAAAAGCGAGCTAATCATGACCTATCCATTTAAAGCCAAAGAAAAATGGGACGTGCATACGCACACAACTTTGTCACCGGAGACTTTTGAGGATCTGGAAAAATTCACATCTTACGCGAAATTCGTGCGTATCCGCGCCCATAAAACCAAGCCTTGCTGCGCCGAGATGGTCAACAGCAAAGGCGAAGTGCAGCGCGTAATTGAGGATGACGCCTATGACGCAAAAGCGCGCCTGAAGGCCTGTGACCACGACGGCGTGAGCATGCAGGTACTTTCCCCGACACCGATGATGATCCCTGACTATGTTGAAAATGCGCAGGATGCCGGGGAAATTTGTAAAATTCTTAATGATGATAATGCACGTCTTGTGAATGAATTTCCTGACCGTTTTCTTGCGATCGGCGCGTTGCCGATGTTGCATGTGGACGAAGCCATAAAAGAAATGGAACGGATCAAAGCCATGGGCATGAACGGCTTTGAGGTTAATTCAAACGTCAACGGCATGGATCTGGATGATGCAAAACTCTTCCCGATTTTTGAGGCTGCCGCCGCACTGGGTATGGGCGTGTTCGCTCATCCGTGGGGCGGGTTTATGAGCCCGACAGAAGAGGCGCTAAAAAGCCGCATGAATGCGAATTTGAACTGGCGCCCGTGGCTGATCGGTATGCCGCAGGAAACGGCGCTGGCCTTTGAATCGATGTTCCGGGGCCGGGTCCATGAACGCCTGCCTGATTTGCGCGTTCTTTATGCCCATGGCGGCGGCGGATTTCCGGCGCTACTCGGACGTCTGGAGCATGGCGCTTATTGCCGCCCGGACTTATTCAAAGAATATTTTGAAAAGGCCGCGCATAAAACGCCTTACGATATGCTGAATAATTGCGGGGTCTACACTGACACGCTGACCCACAATCCGTGGATGCTCAAAATGGTGATGGATGTGCTCGGCTCCAGCCGCATGGCGATGGGCTCTGATTATCCTTACCCGCTGGGAGAGGTTGAGCCGTTTGATGTGCAAAGCCTTAAAGATCCCAAAGGCAATAAAGCGCCTTACGATAAAGCCAAAGCCATTTATCCTGGCCACATGATCGAGCATCTGCCGTCCTCTGCAAACGAGATGAGCAAAGCGTGGGAGCATTTTAACTGGCTCTCGCGGCACAATGCCGACGGGCCGCGCGACTTGCCGCTTTTAACAATGCAGCAAAAAGACAATATGCTCCACAAAACGGCTAAGGAATGGCTCGGTTACACGGAAACGGCAATACAGAAGAAAGTGGCACCTTGAAAATCACACTGGAATTTGATGACGGAAATTATGCGGTTGACCTGACCGCGTCCCGTGATATTTCCATTCCGGTGCAATTTGAAGGTGATCAACTTTCGGCTTTTGGCGCGCCGCCCGCAAAAAAGGAAGTCTACAAGGCCGAAGAGTTTGTTGGTAATGTGGCACAAGGCGGCAGCTGCAATTGCGAGACTTATAGTTTTAGCCCGCATCTCAACGGCACACACACCGAATGCGTGGGGCATATATCCGGCAATCAAATAAATATTCACGATATTATTGAAGACTCGTTTATCCCCGCTACGCTTGTGACAGTTACGCCGGAAGAGGGATTAATTACACGCTCTTTATTAGCCAAGGCTTTATCGCAGCATAACTCTGATTTTATGGCGGCGCTTATTGTCCGCACAATGCCCAATGATGCCGGGAAAATAGCGCGTAATTACGGCGAATCCATGCCGTCTTACTTCTCGGAAAAGGCCATGGAGTATATATCAGAGCTTCACGTGAAGCATTTGCTGGTTGATATGCCGTCTGTCGATAAATTAGATGATGGCGGAGCCCTTGCCAACCACCGTATTTTCTGGAATGTTAAGCCGGGTGAAACGGATATTAAGCCCTCACCAAAAACGATTACCGAGCTGATTTATGTGCCGGACGAGATTAAAGACGCATCATATTTGCTCAATCTTCAGGTCGCAGCGTTTAAGGCCGATGCCGCGCCCAGCCGCCCCGTTTTATTTGAGGTGAAGCCGCTATGATAAAATTCGAAACAAACGCTTCTTTTGCGAAAACTATGGACAATGACGATCCGTTGGCAAGTTACCGCGATCAATTCTACATTCCCAAAACAACCGAAGGCAAAGATTGTATTTATTTCTGCGGCAACTCTCTAGGGCTACAGCCCAAGGCAACAGAAGAAGCCGTATTGCAGGAATTAAAAGACTGGCGTGAACTCGGTGTAGAAGGTCACTTTAATGCCAAAAACCCGTGGCTCCCCTACCATGAATTTCTAACCGCGCAATATGCGGAAATTGTCGGCGCAAAGCCGTCCGAAGTTGTGGCGATGAATACGCTGACGGTTAATGTTCATTTAATGATGGTGTCGTTTTACCGGCCTACGAACGAGCGCTTTAAAATCATCATTGAAAAAGGCGCATTTCCTTCCGACCAATATGCCGTCAAAACACAAATCAAATATCACGGCTTTGATCCAGATGCAGCGCTCATAGAGCTTGCCCCGCGCGACGGTGAGGACATACTGCGCACTGAAGATATTGTCCAGCAGATCGAAAACGAAGGTGACAGCGTTGCGCTGATCATGATTGGCGGCGTGAATTATTATACCGGCCAGTTTTACAATCTTGAAGAAATCACGAAAGCCGGACACAAAAAAGGCTGCGTAGTCGGATTTGATCTCGCGCATGCCGCCGGAAATATTCCGCTTTCCTTACATGACTGGGATGTCGATTTTGCCTGCTGGTGCTCCTATAAATATCTAAATTCCGGGCCGGGAAGCGTTGCGGGCTGTTTTGTTCATCAGCGCCACGGCAATGATTTTGATCTGCCGCGCTTTGCCGGATGGTGGGGGCACGACAAAGAAACACGCTTTAAAATGGGCCCGGAGTTCAAAGCCATCCCCGGTGCAGAAGGCTGGCAACTGTCCAACCCCCCTATTTTATCATTGGCTGCAGTCAAGGCTTCTCTGGATATTTTTGCCAAAGTAAGCATAAATCCTTTACGTGAGAAAAGCGTAAAACTCACAGCCTATTTTGAATTTTTACTCGATAGCCTGAACAACGATGCTTTTAAAATTATGACACCGCGTGACCCCGAAGAGCGCGGTTGCCAGCTTTCTATTGTTGTTCACAAAGATGGAAAACAGGTTTTTGAAGCACTGGAAAAAGAAGGCGTTATTTGCGATTGGCGCGAACCGGATTGCATTCGCGTTGCCCCGGTGCCACTTTATAACAGCTTTACAGATATCTATAACTTCGTACAAATTTTTGCCGCGCAAATAAGCGCATCAGATCAAATGAAGGAGGCCGTATAAAATGACCAAACAGACAATCCATGTTGTTGGTGGCGGGCTTGTTGGGCCTTTAACCGCCATTTTCCTCGCCCGTCACGGCTTTGATGTTGAACTTTACGAGCGCCGCCACGATATGCGCAAGGTCGATATTTCGGCAGGAAAATCCATCAATCTTGTCGTGACCCCGCGCGGCCTTGTCGCGCTGGACAAAGTCGGGTTACAGGAAAAAATCATGGAGCTTGCCATTCCGCTAGATGGGCGCATGCTGCACGATGTCAAAGGCGAAGAAACTTATGTCCCTTATGGTCACAAAGAAGGAGAAGTTATCAATGCCGTATCACGCGGCCTGCTTAACCAGAGACTACTGGAAGCCGCAGACGAGTACGAAAATTTGAATATCCATTTTCAGCGGCACTGCACGGACTATGATGTCAATACGCGCACTTTAACATTTAGAAACGAAGAAACAGACACAGAAGAAAAAGTTGAAACGGAGATTGTCATTGGTACAGATGGTGCTTTTTCCGCCATTCGTAAAACAATGCTGGAAAATGTCACGAATTTTGATTATGCGCAGAGCTTTCAAAAGCACGGCTATAAGGAGCTTGTCATTCCCGCTTCCGCAGATGGTAGTCATCTTATCAAGAACGGTGTCTTTCATATCTGGCCACGTGGCAATTATATGCTTATCGGCATCCCTAATCTGGATGGCAGCTTTACCTGCACGCTCTTTTTACCTTACGCAGGCGAAAAAAGCTTTGAAACGCTTAAAACAAAAGATGATGTTGATAACTTCTTCAATGAAACCTTCCCTGACGCCACGCCACTCATGCCGACATTAACCAATGATTTCTTCGATAATCCGACAGGCGCGCTCGCAACGGTTAAATGCTCCCCGTGGAATATTGGCGGGCAAGCCATGGTACTGGGCGATGCGGCACATGCGATCGTGCCGTTTTACGGACAGGGTATGAATTGCGGCTTTGAGGATTGCACCGCGCTAGGCGACTTGCTCGAATCCGGAGAAAAAGACTGGAACGTGATTTTCACAAAACTCGGGGCCTTACGCAAACCAAACACGGACGCCATTGCCGATATGGCGATTGAAAACTTCACCGAGATGCGCGATACCACTGCCGACCCGAAATTCCAGCTTAAAAAACAGGTTGGGTTTGAGCTTGAAAACCGTTTCCCGGAGCAATTTATTCCGCGCTATTCCATGGTTATGTTCCACCCGGAAATTCCGTTTGCGGAAGCGCGGCGTCTTAGTGAGATTCAGGAAACCATGCTTGATGATCTTTGCGCCAACATCAACGCACCCGACGAAGTTGACTGGGACAAGGCCGAAAAGTTGGTGAAGAAAATAAGCGGCTAAGTTATATTACGCCGTCTTTGCTGAACACAAATCATGGACTAATCTATCCTGAAATGGAGACAGAAGGATCTTTTCTTCCTGCGAAAGACCTTGCTCTGCAATCGCCAAAATGTCCTTAGCCAGACCGCACAAATCGGGCCGTACCGGATCGTTTAACGCGGCCTCCAGACCATAGCGGGGCACAGCATCGCGCAACCTTTGATGCTCTTCCACCGGCCAGTCTTTGATAATCTCCCACGCCTGATTTAGGGCCGTTTCATTATATAAAAGCCCAACCCAGAAAGCTGTCATCGCAGTGACCATCTCCGGCGAACTACTGTCCATACCGCGCAATTCCAGATAATGCTTTAAGCGCACTTCCGGGAACAACGTGCTCAAATGATCGTGCCAGTCTTCTATGGTGGGGCGCTCACCTATACACTCGGGCGCTGTGCCGTCCATAAAAGCCCGGAATGATTTACCGGCGACATTAATATATTGTCCGCCCCGGCGAATAAAATACATCGGCACATCCAGCACATAATCAACGTAACGGGCAAAACTCATATCCTCGCTAAAAACAAAAGGCAGAATACCGCAACGATCCGGGTCTGTATCCGTCCAGATAAAAGAGCGGTAACTGACATAGTCCGTATCTTTTCCCTCCTTAATCGAGGAGTTGGCCATCATGGCCGTCACAACAGGTTGAAGGCCAATGGCAACGCGGAATTTTTTTACCATGTCCGCTTCGCTATCAAAGTCGATGTTAATCTGCGTACCACAAGTCCGCAGCATCATATCAACACCGTGATCGCCTTTTGTCTCCATATAAGGGTGCATAATGTCGTAACGCGCCTTGGGCATCCAGTCGATCTCTTCCCGCGTCCATTGCGGGTGAAGCCCCTGCGCTAGAAAACCGATATTTAAGGACTCAGCCACTTGATTAAGAGCGCGATAAAAACGCTCCATCTCACCTTTGGTTTCATGAATTGTATGAAGCGGAGAGCCCGAATATTCAACTTGCCCACCCGGCTCCAGAGTTAAATTCATGCCGTCCTTTTGAAGGGCAATCAAATTTCCGTTATCCAAAACCGGAGTCCAGCCATCAGCAGCCGCAAAAGTCTCAAGCAATTCCCTTATGCCGGGAGAGCCATCATAAGAAAGCGCCCCGCCCGTTTCCCGGTTAAAAGCAAATTGTTCGAGCTCCAGCCCAATACGCCACGCGCTTTTAGGCTTGCATCGGGACACCATATCATTGACAAGATCATCATATGTCAGCATTCTTTACGCGCCTCTAACTCTTTATGGAACAGCAGATATGAACCATTCTAAAATTAAAATCGGGGTCGTTATGGACCCAATCGGGCATATTAGTCCAGAGAAAGACACAACGCTAGCCATAATGTTAGCGGCGCAGGAAATGGGGGCTACCCTGTTTTATATGGAGCAGGACGACCTTTACCTGCAAGACGGCGCTGCTTTTGCAACGATACGCGAAATGAAGGTTTTTTATAATTCAGAAAAATGGTTTGAACATAGCGCGCCAAAACGCATGGCCTTAGGCGATCTGGACGTTATCCTGATGCGCAAAGATCCGCCAATGAACAAGCGCTTTATTCATGCCTGCCATATGCTGGAACAAGCAGCCCGAGACGGCGCGCGGGTGGTTAACGATCCAACGAGCCTGATCCTCTATAATGACAAGCTTTTAGCCACACATTTTCCTGAATTTTGTCCACCTTATGTTGTGAGTTCCGATCTCGAAGTTTTAAGAGATTTTTGGAAGCAGCACGAAAATATTATTATCAAGCCGCTGGACTCTATGGGCGGAGAAGGCATTTTTTTGGTCGATAAAAACAGTGTCAATTTCGATGTTATCTGGGAACTGGAAACGCAAAAAGGAACCTACCCCGTACAGGCGCAGGCCTTTATTCCCGAAATCACAGAAGGCGATAAACGCATTGTTATTTTAAACGGGGAGCCTTTTACGCACGCCCAGATACGTCTGCCGAAAGTGGGCAGCATAAGGGCCAATATAGCGTCCGGGGGCAATTCTGATTTCCGTCCTCTCAATGATCGTGAGCTTGAAATAGCGACGACTGTTGGCAAGCGTCTGATCAAAGAAGGTATTATTTTTGCCGGCATTGATATTATTGGTGACTATCTGATTGAGGTCAATATCACAAGCCCGGGTAGCCTGCGAACATTGTCAGAGCCTTGCGGCGTTGATTTAGGAAAAGTGCTGATGGAAAAAATTCTGTCTTAGGAATGGCTGTTATTTGCCTTTAACTTCGGCCACTTTTTCTTCAACAGCATTGCCCTGATCCTGATGTCTTTTTGTCTTTTTGAGGCCCTTTATTTCTTTTATCAGACCATTTAAATGCGGCAAAATTGCTTTTTCATACTGGAATTTTTTGTCCGGCGGTAAATTAGAAATAAGCGCCTGCACAAGCTGTACCGCATCATCATCAATTTTCGCGTCTTCACCAGCCTGACCAATCAACACAGAATCTCTTTCGAATAACTTGCTAATGACCTGGTTAAATATCGTTTTGACCGTTTTATCGACGCGATTCATCTTTTTCTCAAAATCCTGCCGCGTTATTGTGACTACGGTGGTACTCACTATGGCTTCAAAGCTCATTTTTATAGGGTCATCCAGAACCAGACAAACCTCTCCGATAATCGTACCCGGGCCGTACTCAGCCACTTCAATTTTTTCGCCCTCTTTAACAATAAAAGCACTGACCTTGCCCTGCTGAATCACATAGGCACGGTTATTTTCCTCACCGGCTTTAATAAAAACCTTACCGGCGTGAATAACCTTTCGTTCTAAAACGTCTGCGCCTGCCATATACTTAAAACCCTTTTTTAATTCCCGCACCAAAAAGGAAACTTATCCGTCATTATAAGAGATAAAGTCCTAATAAATAAGAAACTTTTTTGAAAATGACGCTGTTTGTATATGTAAATCATGTGTGATATAGTCGCGGCTCTTTAAAAACAGAGGTTACAAGGCAAAATGATGGCAAATTCAGACCTGAAAAACACAATTAATCAAGCGGCAGGCTTCGCTCCGGCAGATTTTCTGATTAAAAATGCAAAAGTTCTTAATGTGGTCACGGGCGCCATAGAGCTCTCCGACATCGCCATTAACCGCAAAACCGGCATGATTGTCGCGACCTATGATGAAGGACGCGAGGGGATCGAGGAACTGGATGTCGAAAGCAAGCTTTTTGCCGTTCCCGGCTTTATTGATTGCCACGTCCATGTTGAAAGCTCGATGGTCACGCCGCAGGTTTTTGATGAAGCAGTTCTCGCCCACGGCACGACCACGGCCTTTTGCGACCCGCATGAAATAAGCAACGTACTCGGCGAAAAGGCGCTGCGCTATTTCATCGAGTCCTCGGAAAACACCATCATGGATTTGATGATCGGACTGTCTTCCTGCGTTCCCGCCACCGGACTGGAGACTTCAGGAGCCACACTGGACGCCAAGGCTTTGGCGCAGTTTATCAACCACCCCAATGTCTATGGCGTTGCCGAATTTATGAGCATCAGCGATGTGCTGGATCATGATCAAGGCGCTTTGGACAAGCTGGAGACTTTTAAAAACAACCATATTGACGGTCATATGCCTTTCGGTGTCACGACCGGCATGATGAATGCCATGAAATCATGCGGCATTCGCAACTGCCACGAAAATACAGATCTTGACCATGCGGCCGAAAAGTTAAAACGCGGCATTCAGGTTTTTATCCGTGAAGGCACGGTATGTAAGGACGTAAAAACGCTGGCACCGCTGATTAACGAATTTCAATCGCCCTTCCTCGGCTTTTGCACCGACGACCGTAACCCGGTTGATATTGCCGCCGAAGGCCATATCGACCACATTATCCGCATGCTGATCGCCGAAGGCGCGGACGTGGCGAGCGTGTACCGGATTGCCACCTGGTCAGCAGCCAATCATTTCGGCATGGCCGGGCGCAACCCAAAGGGCTGGAAACCGCGCGGCATGATTGCCGCCGATAATCTGGCTGATATTGTCCTTCTGAACGACCTTGAGACCTGCGACATTCATTCGGTCTATAAAAACGGCGCCCTTGTCACACCGGAAACTTTTGCTTCACGGCCAAAAGTAAAGCCTGTCGGACAAAACTCCATGAAAATCGACCATATTCAGACTGATGACCTGAAAAGACAGGGCAGCAATGTTGGTGTTCCTGTCATCGGCCTGATTAAAGACCAGATTGTGACAACCTACGAAGAAGCGACAGTGCCGACCGCGACAGATGGCACTCTGCTCGCCGACCCGGAAAATGATATCCTCCATATCGCCGTCATAGAGCGCCACGGCCATAATGGCAATATCGCGCGCGGCTTTGTCAGGGGCTTTAACATTACAGAAGGCGCGATGGCCGTTTCTGTTGGCCATGATTCGCATAATATTGCCGTCGTCGGCGCAACGCACGAAGACATGGTCATCGCGGTCAACCGCGTCATTGATAATGACGGCGGCAAAGTGGTCGTTAAAAATGGCGAAATTTTAGGGGAGATCTCCTTACCTGTCGCCGGGCTAATGTCTGATAAAACGGACCTTGCCGAGACAGCCAAAGACCAGATGGCGCTTTTAGATGCCGTCGCGCAACTGGGCTCTGACTGGGAAGATCCGCTTATGTTGCTTGGGTTTTTACCGCTATGCGTTATTCCCGATGCCAAAATCACCGACTTCGGTATTACCAGATTCAATCCAGCAGAAGGTATCATGAAACCGATCTTGATTGATGATCAGCGGAAAAAGCCTTCAATCTAGGTTTAAGCCGCCTTATCGCAGCAATTTTCCACCATATAACGCAGCAGATTTTTCATGCCTTCGTTATTAGCGCTGTAGATGATAAACCGCCCCGCGCGGCGGCGGTTTATCAAACCGGAATGTTCCAGATGACTGAGATGGAAAGACAAGGTATTTTGCGGCACGCCCAAAGCAAGGCTAATATCACCCGCTGGCAAGCCGCCCGTACCCGTCTCAACAAGCAAGCTCAGAACTTTTAATCGTGTATCCTGAGACAGTGCCCCGAATGCCTTTGTAACCTCTTCAATATCCATGTTTCTACGATAAATGAAACATGATAGAAATCAAGGACAACTCACATTATTTATTTTATAGTAACACCTTGTTAACCTTTTCCATCTAAATATTAGGGCTATTAAAAAAAACAAAAAACGACTTTGAACAGGAGATCACGTTATGTACGCATCAACAGCCGGAGGCGGCGCCATGAGTTTAGCTTTCAAACCCGTAACCCCCGAAAAAAAAGCCGCGAAACCATTGGTAAAACTTCCTGATATAAAACAGCCGCTCAAGAAAAAGAAGGCTGCAAAAACGAGCTAAGGTCAGGACTTATTAATTTTTATAAAATTTGATAGTTATTTATAATAACCCACTGATATTTCTCATAAATTTGCCACATTCTTATATTAATATTAAGATATAGACTGGTGGGAAATGGCCCTAAAAATCGTCATACTGAGCGTTAGTGAAGGATCTTGCTGTTATAGCTAAAAGATTTTTTGCGACGCTCAGGACGATAAATCCTGAATTTGTTGGTCCAATAACTCCAAATCCTCAGGCCGCGATAATCTATGATCCCCGCTTTCAACCAAGAGCACCTCCCCAAGACTCGCATCAGGTATTGCATTTTTAATACGGTACGCTTTTTGCCAAGGGACATCTGTGTCCTGCATCCCCTGTACCAGACGAACGGGAATCGTTAAAGCAATCTCATTATCCAGCAAGCAATGCCGCGCCCCATCATCAATCAGAGCTTTTGTAATACGGTAAGGCTCATCGCTGTAATCACTCGGAATATCAACGTAGCCCTGCTTTTCCAGCAAGGCGCGGTGCCCATCATCAAAATGTTCTTCATAAATTTCTCTGGTAAAATCAGGCGCAGCCGCAATCCCTACGAGCCCCTTAACAAGATCCGGCCTCTCAAGCGCCGCAAGAAGCCCTATCCAGCCGCCCATTGATGAGCCCGCGATAATAACAGGCTCTGCTATTACCTGATCTATGATCGCTAGCGTATCGTCTTTCCAGTCTCCGATTGTGCCCTCATTAAACAAACCGTCCGAAGCGCCGTGACCGCTATAATCAAACCGGATATAGGCCTGCCCGCGGGCCTTGCACTCATTTTCCAAAAATTGCGCTTTTGTACCTTCCATATCGGATCGAAAACCCCCACAAAAAAGGAGTGTAGGCCGCGCTGCGCCTTCTTTTCCTGCTTCAAGTTTCCTATATGCCAGACGAGGCTTATCGTTGCGCTCAATATATTTTATAGACATGAATCAAACACGCTGTATTTCATAGTCAGAACCGCATATAGTGTGGTAAATCTATTGCAGGAACACAAGAAAGAAGTTTTTAAAGAATGAGCAATCAGGTCACAACAGGAAAGACGCCTGTTATTATGCAGGTTTTACCAAATCTTGGCACGGGCGGAGCCGAACAAGGCTGCGTTGATATTACGGCCGAGCTAACGCAAGCAGGCGCCACGGCGCTGGTCGTGTCCAATGGCGGCCCGCGTATTCATGATATTGCCCGCGCTGGCGGCACCCATATCCAAATGCCGGTTCATAGCAAGAATCCGCTGGTCATGATGCAAAATGTTGGCAAATTAAAAAAACTAATCCAGCAATATAACGTGGATATAGTCCATGCGCGTAGCCGCGCCCCAGCCTGGAGTTGCTTCCGCGCCTGCAGAGGCACCGCCGCCAAATTCATGACCACGTGCCATGCGCCCTATAATTTTGATAACGGTGCCAAAAAACTCTACAATTCCTCTATTGCGCGCGGGGAACGAGTGATTGCTGTTTCCCGTTATCTTGCTGATTATTTACAGGAAAATTACAGACTAAATCACAAACGTGTCAGGGTTATTCACCGCGGCCTTGCTCTGGAAAAATTTCATCCCACAGCCGTAACACCGGAACGGTTAATCCGGCTGACAAAAGAATGGCGTGTGCCTGATGGCGCCAGCATCATCATGCTACCCGGGCGCTTAACGCGCTGGAAAGGCTACCATGTTCTGATTGATGCGATTGCAAAGCTGGGGCGCAAAGATATTTTCTGTGTTCTTATTGGCGCCGATCAGGGGAACACCGGCTATAGGCTGGAACTGGAAGAAGCCATCCGCGATAACGGACTGGAAGGACATGTCCGCATTACCGACCGTTGTGATGATATGCCTGCTGCCTACATGCTGGCAACTGTGGTTATCTCGGCCTCTACGGACCCCGAAGGCTTTGGCCGTGTTCCGATTGAAGCGCAAGCCATGGGACGGCCCATTATAGCCACCGACCACGGCGGCGCGCGCGAAACCATTATCCGCGGGGAAACCGGCTGGCTGATTCCGCCCAGCGATGCGCAAGCTTTAAGCCGCGCCATCACAGAAGCCCTTTCGCTCGACCCGACCCAGCGCGCCATTCTGGCAACAAGAGCCATGGCCCACATCGCCAATAACTTCACCAAAGAAAAAATGGGCGATGAAACCTTGAATGTCTATGCCGAATTACTGGAAGAAAAGCTCACGGGGACCGGGAAGCTGCACAGAAAAAAACAGCGCAACGCCCTAAACCTGAAAACAGCGGCTGAATGAACTCTTCGCAAAAGATTTTAGTGATTAAGCTCGGCGCCCTGGGTGATTTTGTACAAGCCCTTGGCCCCATGGCAGCCATTGCTCGCCATCATCCGGACGCTGATATTACACTTTTAACCACGGAGAATTTTGTTAGCCTCGGCATATCTTGCGGTTATTTCGATCACGTATGGAATGATGAAAAACCGAAACGGTTAAATCTAAAAGGCTGGGCTTCCTTAAGAAAAAGGCTAAACCAGGGAAAGTTTGATCGTGTTTATGATTTGCAAAATAATAAACGCACAGCTTTATATTTCCGTCTTTTTAAAAAGAAACCTGAATGGGTTGGCGCGGCTAAAGGCGCTTCGCACAGAAACGATTCTCCGCAGCGAACGGCAGGGCACTCTTTTGATGGCCATATACAAACCTTAAAGCTGGCCGATATTAACGATGTAACCATTGATAAAATGGACTGGGTCAAAGGCGATATAAATCATTTCGATATACAGAAACCATATATCTTACTGGTTCCTGGCTGCGCTCCGGAAAGACCGGAAAAACGATGGGCCGCAAAAAACTTTGGCGCTCTGGCCCGTACGCTTCATGGCTGGGGTTATACTCCGGTCATTCTCGGCACAAAAAGCGAAGAAGACATTGCCGAAACAATCTGTAAAATATTTCCCGAAAGCATTAATTTAACCGGAAAAACGGCTTTATCCGATATTATACTACTGGCAAGGCACGCTGCCACCGCCATTGGCAATGACACCGGCCCCATGCATTTAATTGCGCAAACAAGCTGCCCGAGCTATGTACTATTTTCGCGCCATAGCGATCCGGTTAAACACGCCCCCAAAGGAGAGAGCGTTCTTACAATCAGAATGGATGAAATAAACGATATAAGCCTGGATAAGGTTATAAGCACTCTCAGCGTACACGACTTTAGAGCGGCTTAAGAATTTTCCGGGCAACAAATATCATAAAGCGTACATAAAATGGCCTCGGTAGATTTGTCATTCATTGAATAATATATTGTCTGGGCATCACGGCGTGTACCGACCAGCCCATCGCGCCGCAAACGGGCAAGGTGCTGTGATAAGGCAGATTGGCTGAGACCTATAATGTGCTCTAATTCGCCAACGCTTTTCTCACCTTTATAGAGCGTACACATGATCATCAGGCGGCGCTCATTTGACAGGGCTTTTAAAAGCCTGGTCGCCATCCCTATATTTTGTTCAACCTTATTAACGTCCATATTATAAATACTGCAAATTAACGTTTAACTATATTTTTTCCCCTTATACATTGGGGAGATACTCTTAAATTAAGCAGTCTGTAAATTAATAATTCTTTATATACTTTAGTTCAGAACCCTAATCTGATCAGGGCTTTTGTCAAGCGAAAATGAGAACGGTTTTCATATACTCTTGTGTGTATATATTACATGTCTACGATTTTTCCGGCAATTTTGAAAATATTCCTAAAGACAAGACATGCGGCAACATGCCAAAAAATCCTGCCAAAAGATACGTTTGCCATGGAAAAGCAATCCGGCCTGCATTTTTTTCAAGGCCACTTGCGATAATAGAGGCCGCTTTATCAACCCCCATCAAAAAGGGCATTTTATAATCATTCACGTCTGTCATTGGCGTTTTAATAAAGCCGGGACAAACTACATTTATCTTAACACCCTTAACAACCATACTGCCCCTCAAAGCTTCGCCATAAAGCCGAAGAGCACCTTTAGAAGCGCTATAAGCCGGAGCACCGGGCCAGCCGCTAAAAGAGGCCAACGAGCTCACCAACGCCACCTGCCCCCTCTTACGGAGAACCATGCACGGCAACACCGGCTCGATTGTGTTCAAAACACCGATCAGGTTAATGTCAAATATCTTCCGTGCCTGCGCAACGGTTTCGCCCTCATCATTCCCCCTCTCATCACTGCCACCCGTACCGCCGGAAATACCGGCATTGGCAATGACAAGGTCAAGCGGCTGGCGCTGATCAAGGTCCTCAATCCAGCTTTGCATGGCGGCCTGATCTGTTACATCAATGATTTTTTCCTCGATGTCTGCGCCTGTTTCCCGGCAGGCTCGCGCAACATCACCAAGCCGCACTTCATTACGCCCGGCAAGCGCCAAAAAGACACCCTTCCCGGCGTAATACTCCGCTAAGGCAGCACCAATACCGCTTGAAGCGCCAGTAATGAGTATGTTTTTAGGGGAGGTAATCATGCCGCCTGAGTAAGGCGCTCTTTATAAAGCGCAAAAGCCGCATCAAATGCAGAGAGTACGTCTTCCTGCGTTTTGTGGGATGTATTAATAACCAGATCAAAATTAGAATCATCGCTAATATCGACATGATAAAGCGCCTGATAACGATGAATTTCGCTCTTTTTACGGCGCTCCACCTCCTTAATGGCGTCCTGCTGCCCCATTTTTTCTTCAACACCGCGCTCGGTATCTCTAAAAATACGCTCGGCAGCAACATCAGGGTCAACAGCCAAACGAATTTTCAAGGCATTTGCCAAAAAATGCCACGCCATCCGCGAATCAAGCACCAGATGCTCTTTCTTTTTGTTCAGAGACTTAATGTAGTCATCAACTTCACGATCAAGCTCTTCTTGCGTTTCGGCAAGCTCGTTAAGCGCAGTCACCGAAATACCCTTTTGACGCGCCAGTTCCCGGAACATATTCCCGGTCGTAATAAGCTCATACCCAATGCGCGCAGAAACATTACGGGCAAAAGAAGTCTTGCCGCTGCCCGGATCGCCGGTAATCGTAATACGATGATACGTTGTTTCAGTCATGCTTTGTTATAAGGGGCGGTTTTTAACGGGTCAAGCACTCTGCTTGGCAAGGTCTACAAACTTCCCAACCGGGAGATTTTCAGCGCGTAAATGTGAGTCAATACCACACCCTTCAAAAAATGCCGCGTAGCCTTTCAGGCTGGAGCGCAACATTTTCCGCCGCTGCCCAAAAGCGGCCGCTGTTACGGCTTCGATGGCAGAAAACTCCGGGGCGTCCGGTAGCAAAGTTTTCGGACTAAACCGCACAATACTGGACTTAACTTTCGGCGGCGGGGTAAAGGCCTGCGGCGGCAGAGAGAACAAACTCTCAACATCGCAAAGCCACTGCGCCAATACAGAAAGCCGTCCATAGGTTTTTGCATCAGGCCTACCCACGATCCGGTCGGCGACCTCACGCTGGAACATCAGGATCATAGTTTTAAAAGCGCTCTCATTGTCCCTGATTTGCCGCAGCCAGCCTATAAGAAGAGGCGTCGCGATATTATAAGGCAAATTAGCAACGATGACCCGCTCTCCTGTCGGCGCTAAAGTAAGAAGATCAGCGTCCAGCGCATCACCCTGAACGATTTGCAACCGTCCGGCCGCAAACTCTTCCAGCTCCTGCAATGCGTTTACTGCTCTGGGGTCAAATTCAATGGCAATTACTTTTTTCGCGCCTGCTTTTAACAAACTGCGCGTTAAACCGCCGGGGCCGGGGCCAATTTCAAAAACAGTCACGCCGGTAAGGTCACCGGCCGCACGGGCAATTTTATCGGTAATATTCAGATCAAGGAGAAAGTTTTGTCCCAGCTTCTTTTCGGCGCGCAACTCATAACGGGAGATAACCTCACGAAGAGGGGGAAGTGAATTCCAGTCTGCAGGCAGATCAGACACGGTGCTCAATAAACGCCTCGGTTTTAAGATTGAGCAAATAGCGGCGTTGCAGGCGGTCCAGACGCTCCATGCCCAAACGGTGCATAATCTCGTCTCGCGAAGGGATCGTTTCTTCGGTAATGATCCTTTTGCCACTCAAATGTAAAATATGGAATCCAGCCAAAGAGCGCACAGGCTTACTCAATTCACCTTCATTCATCTTTGCCAGCATCTCATCCAAAGCTTCAGCCAGCTGCCCTTCTTGTACCCAGCCCAAATCACCACCTTTGGAAGCCCCGGCAGCTTGCGAAAACTGTCCGGCAAGGCGCGGAAAAGGCACTTTCCCTTCAACAAGCTGCTTAACAAGCCTATCAGAAAGTCTTTTTATATCGCCTTCTTCCGATGGCTTTTCAACCGGCAGGAATATCTCTGAAACCCTGTACTCACTTTTACCTTTGTTTTCTTCAAGTCGCTCAATAACAGAATCAACTTCATTATCAGCAATAGACACCTGCGAGCGCAGTTTTTTCTGAACAACACGGGACCAGGCAATTTGCGAGCGAATCTGATCCTCCAGTGTTTTCACCGGAATACCCTCTTTTCTTAAAACTGACCGGAATTGCTCTGCTGAAAAATTATTTTGCCCGGCAATAGCCCCGAACCCTTTAATAATTTCTGCCTGCGGAATTTCTATTTCAAGACGATTTGCTTCCTGAATTTTAAGCTTTTCATCAATGAGCACGCCTATAATTTGCGGCACCAAGCGTTCACGAATTTCTTTGTTATTCGGCAACCCTGAGGACACAGCCACCAATTTAAGGCGCGCGGCCACATCGGAGTTAGACACGGCCTCCTCATTCACAACAGCAGCAATAGTTTCCGTACGCGATGACTGCGCCGCCACCGGCTGCACAGTCAGCACAAAAACCATAGATAAAATCAAAGACCATATAAAAAATCGCATGAGTAACCACATACAAAATTTAACGCCGCTATGCACGCTTTTTATTATAAAACCTACTACCGGGGCCGTATTTTCCGTATTTTATTTGTTTTTCTTCTCTTTCCGTCTTTGCACCGAAGAGGGAATACGCATCGCTTCGCGGTATTTGGCGACAGTACGGCGCGCAATATCAATCTCTTCTTTTTGCAGGAATTCGACGATTTTATCATCGGACAGGACTTTGGCCGGGTCTTCAGCATCAATCAGGTTTTTGATCTTTGCCTTCACCGCTTCGGCAGAATGCGCATCTTCGCCCGTTCCCAACGCCGTTGAAAAGAAATATTTCAGCTCAAAAATACCGCGAGGCGTACCAATATATTTATTATTGGTCACGCGCGATACCGTGCTCTCATGCATATCAATGCGCACGGCTATATCCTTTAAAGTCAGCGGCCTTAAAAATTCGATACCGTAAAGAAAGAACGGTTCCTGCTCCTCAATAATTTCCCCGGCAACTTTGAGAATGGTTTTAGCGCGCTGATCCATAGCCTTAACCAGCCAGTTAGCATTTTGTAACTGCTCATTAAGATAGCTTTTGTCTTTCTTGTCTTTGGCAGCTTGCGCGACCTCCGTATAATAAGTATTATTCACCAGCACTTTCGGCAAAGTCTCGCTATTAAGTTCAACCCGCCAGCCGCCGCCCATATTTTTCGGCAGGCGCTTCATCAGCACATCGGGGATAGCCGTCTGCACAACCAGATGATCAAACTCACCGGCGGGCTTGGGATTAAGCTCACGGATTTCAGCAACCATGTCCTGCAAATAAGTTTCATTAACACCGCACAGTGACGCCAATTTTTCATGGTCATGCGCCGCCAGAAGATCAAGGTGCTCCATAAACTTTTGCATCGGCGCATCGAGCCGCCCCTGCTCTTCCAGTTGCAGCGCCAGACATTCGTTCAGATCTTTTGCAAATATCCCGGTCGGATCAAAGCCTTTCATAGTGCGTAATAACTTTTCAATACGCGCAGGCTTACAGGCCAGCAGCTCGGTCAACTCTTCTTGTCCTTCACGCAAATAACCGCTCTCATCCAGACGATCAATCAACATCGCCCCGATCATACGGTCGCGTGGATCGGAAAAACTGACATGGAGCTGCTCTCCTAAATGTTCGCGCAATGTCACCTCTCGACTCATACGATTTTCAAAGCTCTGCTCCGCACTGTCAAAATTCGTATTACCACCCGCGCCGACATTGGCCATATTAGAGCCAGGATCAAAATCAGAGGCCGTATTATTGGCGGATTCATTACCCGTCCAAACATCATCGAAATTCCCTTCGAGAGAATCCGTTTCTTCTTTTTTAGCTTGCTCTTCATTTTCCGGCTGCTCGGACTCGTCTTTTTCCAGCAGAGGGTTTTGCGCCAGCTCTTCTTCAACAAACTCGGACAGTTCCATATTACTGAATTGCAGCAGCTTAATTGCCTGCTGCAATTGCGGCGTCATCACAAGGTTCTGTGACTGTCCCATATTGAGTTTTTGTGAAATACCGCTCATGCAATTATTATACCACGAGTACACGGCTTTCGCAGAGAGAATCCTTCCCCCTCAATACATCCGTCTGGTATTTTGCCCTGCCTATGAGTGATTAAAGCGCGGCGGTTTAAATTGCGAATCGGGCTCTTCCGAGGTAGGGCTATTGTCCTGCTCCCTTGCCGCCTCATTAAAGGGCAGGTAGGCAGGCGGAGACTCACAAATTTTATGGAGATTATCAGAGTCATCAAAATCATTTGGCGGCGCTTCGTTATGCCCTTTATGATGCCTCTGAATTTTATTCATTTCCTCAAAAATTTTAACCTCTGCAATCGCACGGTTTTTAACCTTGGCAAGGTCTGGATCTTGTTTAATAAGCTCTTCGCCTATACTCGCCAATGTATTGCGCCGATGCTTTGTTTTCGGGTGAGACCTGAAAACCCGGATCATAAAGCGTCCAAAAGCCCCCGGTCTTTGCCTGTTTTTCATTTTCAGCGTATCTAGCTGTAACTCAACGATACGCCCTAATGCCGAGGCAAGAGCCCATGGGTTTTTGGTCAGGGCGGCAGAGCCTCTGTCTGCTCTACGTTCCCTTGCCCGCGATATGGCCGCCTGCGTAACAAAAGTAGCGGCAACGCCACCAAAAGCGGTCAATGCCGTTGTGGTAGCCAAAGCAGGAAGAGAAGCAAAACCGAGAAGGGCAAGCACAGCGGCAGCGCTTGTATAGAAAACAGAAATCATTGCCATTTGTGCAAAACTTCCCTGAAGCACCCCTAGTTCCGTATCTGAATTTTTAATATGGATGATCTCATGCGCCAGTACGGCATTAAGCTCAGCCGGAGTCATGCTTTTTTCTATACCACGGGAAATCAAAATGACGCTTGATGACGGCGTGCCTATCGTCCCCGCAAAAGGAACCTTTCCAACACCGTAAGCTCTTCCCGGAACCATGATACAGCGTGGCTCGTTCTCAAGCCCGGCCTGTTTAGACAGCTTTTTTATCATTTGCGAAACTGGGTGTTTTCCCGGCAAATGCCTCTTTTTGTTTTTTTCCGCCATCATCGCCGGAACATCAACTTTTTGACTCGTCCAGGCATTCAATGTTGCCAAACCACCCGCTATGAATAACAGCGCAGAGCCTCCTGTTGCAAAAGCCGTTGCCCCTCCTATCCCGATAAGAAGCGCCGTACCTAATGGTTTTATAAGAAAATCATCCCACGCTTTGCGTAACGCAAAGGGGTCCTTGTCCCTGGAGGCCATAATTTTAGTTCCCTGTTCAAAACGTTTTTTATTTTTAGTTTTTTATCTCTATAGGGGAACATATTGGCAAGAAAATGCCAATAGTAAAAATTGGAGATAAGGGGGTAAGGCCTCTAGTCTGATTCTGGCCCTGTTGAGTGATGCATAATACCAGAACGACCGGCATCGCGAGCAATTTCGGCTAATTCCCGAAGCGATAACGCATCCCGTCTATAAGAAACTTCGCAAAGCATCGGCAAATTAACGCCCGCCACGATCTCTATGATTGCCTTTTGCATGAGAGACTTTGCGATTTGTCCAGCGGACTCCTCAAAACTATCGACCAGCAACAACACCCCTTCACCGGAATCAACCTGCAACACGGCCTTTAGCAAAGCCTGCCGCTGCGCTTCAATTTCATTCTCATCATTTGAGGGCTTTAAAGGCACGGCGCAAATATTATCCTGCGGCACGGTCGCAAGCTGCAGCGAAACCAGCAGCGCTTCCGGCATTTTATCGTAGCCACTTACAACAAGTCCGATCATATCTGTCCATCCCCCATTTTAGCGCGAATATTATCCTGCCTGTCCTGCGCATTGGCAACCGTCTCAGCGTCCGGCTCTACAATAGGAACCTGATAATAAACATCTTCATGCAAATCTTTTTGTTCCACAGCTTCCAGTCTTTCCCTTTCCAAGGGGTGCATTCTCTGACGATGCTCGGAGGCCTTTTCCAGCAATATTTTTTCTTCTTCACTAAGAGGCTTGCCTTCTTTTAGCGATCTACTGGTTTTGCGCCGCAAATAATCAAGGCCTGTCCGAAAACCGGGCTTTATTGTATGGACGTTCATATAAGGACCTTCGGTGCGCTCTTCATTAATCGAAGTCGCAATGATAACAGCTTGTTCTTCCAGGGTAAGGTCCTTATCACCAACATAAAGCGGCCCTTTCTTGTCAGCAACGCAGGCCACGCCTCTAACTATCTGCCTGTCCTCCGCTTCGGCCTCCAGCAACTGAAAAGCATAAATCGGCATATTGGGCGGGCTTTCCCGCTCGACAAATTCTTCAAGAAAACTAATAACACGGTCGGCAAAGTTAAGACCCTTAGAGAGACTTGTCTTAAGATTAACCTCAAGAATACCGCCGACTATTTCAGACTCCGGATCAGAATCATCAAGACCAATGGTTAAGCTCGGCTTTTCTGCTGTTCCGCGTAAAAATACATCCTTGACGCAAAAACTGGTTTTCCAGCCTTTAAGACTGGCATCATACGTTACATCCACTCCCTCAAGAGGATTATGCAACAAAGAGGCGCCAGCAAAAACCCGCGCCGCGCCGGTAGTTTCTATTTCATTGATAAAGTCCTGCCGCGCCGCTTCACCCTTAACGCGGAGCTTGTTCTCAAGAAAAGCGTCAATACGGTCATACTCATCCGTTGGGAATTCTATTTTCTTGGCTTTAGACAAACGTGCCCCCTGTAAATGTTTTACGTAAGCTAACATTAAGCTTATTTCTTTAATTTTTGCTTAAAGCGAGAAACCTTCGCCGAGATAAACCCGCCGTACGTCTTCGTGGGCAACAATCTCATCCGGCGTGCCTTCATGCAGGACATGGCCATCATGGAGAATATAGGCGCGATCAACAATATCGAGCGTATCGCGCACATTATGGTCGGTAATCAAAACGCCGATATTTTTAGTTTTTAAATAGCCGATCAGCTCGCGAATTTCGCCAACGGCGATTGGGTCAATTCCCGCCAAAGGCTCATCCAAAAGGATAAATTGCGGACGGCTGGCAAGGGCGCGGGCTATCTCAACGCGGCGGCGCTCCCCGCCCGACAGGGAAACCGCAGGCGTACGGCGCAAATGCCCAATGGCAAATTCGCTCATCAACTCTTCCAAAAACAAGTCCTGATCTTCACGGCTTAAATCTTGTGCTTGCAAAACGGCACGAACATTGTCCTCAACGGACAGGCCACGAAAAATAGATGCCTCCTGCGGCAAATACCCGACGCCAAGGCGGGCACGGCGATACATCGGCAAGGCCGTAATATCCTGGCCATCCAGCATGACATAGCCGGAATCCGCAGCAATCAGCCCGGTCATGATATAAAAACATGTCGTTTTTCCCGCCCCGTTCGGCCCCAGCAAGGCCACGGCTTCGCCGCGCTGAATAGCCACAGACACGTCCCGCAACACGGGGCGCTTTTTATAACTCTTTGAGAGATGCTCGACTTTCAGCCCCTTGGAGACTGACTTTAAACGTGGATGTTTCATCACCTTCATAATACCTAAACCTTACAAATCCTACAATGAGGAAGATTTTTCAGCGGGAAACGCTTCATATAGCTTTTTTCTACTGTCCCAGCAACATTGGTCTGTTTTGGAACTTTTTTTGAGATTGAGACGGCGCAGGCACTTTCTCAATAACAGGCTTTTTGTCACTGCCCGGATAGAAAACACCACGAACCCGCCCTGTCCCGTTAGTACCTTGCACAGGACCACCCAGCATTTTACTGACATTAGTCGTGAGATTAACCTCGGCGCGCTCACCTTCCAAAACATTAGGGCCACGGGTAATTTTCACATCACCGCTTAACACAGCAATATTGGTCACGGCTTCATACCGGCCCTTTTTACCTGTGACAATTTCGTTCGGGGTCGTAATACGGACGTGACCATCAGCCGTCAGATTTTTTAACTGCCGCGTCCCCGTCGCATCTTCGGTAAAAATAGCGGCCACAATATCGGCATCCAGCGTGTCCCCGCCCATACGGGTCACATGAGCACCACCCCGCGCCGTCAAACGCCCTTCTGTCACCCAATATTCAAAACTATCACGGGCCGTTACAGATTGATCCGGCGCGGCGAGGCGTAAATTATCACCGGTCATAACGGCAACGCCGCGATCAACGTCGTAAACAGCTTTCTGACCGTAAGCGACATTACCCTTTGAGCTAATTTTTACATTACCGTCAGCGCTTAAACGATAAATTTCAAAAGCTGACGCACTGGTTTCGCGGTAATCAGCCGTTAAAATATCAGCTATAATTGTGACATCACCCTGTTTTGCAATGACGCTACCGCGCGCAATATATTGCTGGTTGTCACGGTGCCACTCCAGAGTTTGCTCCGCCGTAATTTCCAGCGGCTGATCACGGTCAGGATTCATCCCTTGCTGCGCGAAGGCTGAAGTGTTTAGTGAATAGTGAATAGTGAATAGTAAGCAGAAACAAAAAACTCTGACCAAACTAATCACTAACAACTGACCACTAATAACTAACTTCATTCCAGCCCCTCAATCGCGCGATTTAAAACCAGCTTCACCGGGCCTGTAAAAATAAGCCGGTCGGTTACAGCGTCAGCCTGCATACCCGTAGCCTCCAATGTGCCTGCCGGGCCCTGTCCGCTGACAGGCTCATCAGACCAGGCATCTCGGCTTTTGAGGTTGAGCAGTAATTTTTCAGTTTTGAGTTCATAACCCTTGTCATGGAACAGCTTGACCTTTCCCTGCAAAAGCAATCTGTCAGCATTTTGCCTGTACGCGCCACGCTCGGCCTCTGCTGCCATCCATGCGCCACTATTCATAGTAATATCAGCCACCGGGTTTTCCAGCAGGACAACCGAAGGATCACGAGCACTTTGAATGGCGCGTTTTGCGGTAATTGTAAAAGGCTGGTTTTTCTCATCCGTGCTTTCAAAACGCGGATTCACAAGCTCGTTCTTGCCCACGGTCTTTGGAACAACGGCCGCGACAGGTATCGGCGCCAGAGCCTTTTCAACGCGAGGCCATGATAACAAAAGTCCGATAATACCAATGGCAACAAGAGGCAGAGCCAAACGCATAACACGCACAAAATAGCTATAGCCTTTGCCGGACGAGCTTTTTTTCTGTCCGGTTTGCCCTAATTGGGAAAATCTCTTTTCAGGTCTATCATCCATAATTTATTAATTAGGCAATACCGGCCTGAAGACAATCCTGTAACCGGATCATGCCAGCCAGTTTACCGTCCTTATTTTCCGTGACAATCAGGCTGGTAATATACCGGCCCGGCGTGTTTGTCATGATGTTCATCGCCTCAACCGCCAAGGCGTCCTGTTCAATACTCTGCGGCCCTGTGCTCATAATATCTGTAACGGATTTTTGCATCAGATCAGCGCTCATATGGCGCTTCAAATCACCGTCAGTAATAATACCTTTTAACTCATTCTGCCCGTCAACAACGAGGACAACACCGAGGTTCTTTTCACTCAGCATAATGATCGCTTCGTCCATTTTGGAGCTCTCCAAAACCAGCGGCAGATCAGAAACCCCATGCATAATATCAGAGACCTTTTGCAATTTCTTGCCGAGCTTACCGCCAGGATGAAAGACCTTGAAATCATCTGCCGTTAAACCCATACGCTCTAAAAGAGACACCGCCAAAGCATCACCCAGAGCCATCATCATGGTTGTCGATGTCGTCGGTGCCATACCATTCGGGCACGCTTCCGGCACTTTAGGCAATAACAGCACAATGTCAGCATGTTTTGCCAGCGTGCTTTCCGGGTTACTGGTCATGGCAATCAATTTAATCGCAAAGCGGCGCGTATAATGGATCAAATCAGATAATTCCGCATTTTCTCCGGAATTAGACAGCATCAGCACAACATCATTTTCCGTGACCATGCCCAGATCACCATGGCTGGCCTCGCCCGGATGAACAAAATAAGCCGGAGTGCCCGTCGAAGCGAAGGTCGCCGCCAATTTACGGCAAACATGGCCGCTTTTACCAATCCCGGCAATAATCAGGCGGCCACTGCGCCCGGAATTCTTCATTTTATCAATGACTTCAACGGCTTGGGAAAAGCCGCCATCCAAAGACTTGGCAAGCGCCCGCAACCCTTCAATCTCCGTTTCAAGCACATTGCGGCCAATCGCAACGTCTTTACCGGAATCATTTGCCATTTCAGAGTCTGAAATCTTTTGTACTGTCATAGTTTTCAACGCTTTCTCATCCATAAAGTCTCTAAATTTATGGGGGCTTTATGGCACAAAACGGCAAAAAAAGCGAGAAAAGTTGGAAATTATTTATGGGCAAAAATATCAGTTTCCAGCCAGCCGGACAGATCCAGTTCAGCGCGCGCCGAAATAAAATCAAAACAGCTTTGCGCCAGAGCCTTTCGCCCCTCACGCTCCAACATCCCATCAAGCCGCGCGCGCAGAGCATGAAGGTAGAGCACATCACTAGCAGCATAACTTTGCTGTTCGGACGTAAGCTCACTATTGCCCCAATCGGAAGATTGTTGCTGTTTATTAAGATCAACACCAAGAATTTCCTTACACAGATCTTTAAGACCGTGCCTGTCCGTATAGGTACGCGCCAATGAGGACGCTATTTTCGTGCAATAAAGCGGGCAGCATTCAACGCCTAGATATTTTTTAATAATCGCGACATCAAAGCGAGCATAGTGAAAAAGCTTGGTAATCTTGGTGTCACCCAAAAGCGCCTTAAGATTTGGCGCATCATATTGACCTTTTTCAAGCTGCACCAGATGCGCCGTTCCGTCACCACTTGAAAGCTGTACCAGACACAAACGGTCACGGTGATTATTAAGCCCCATAGCTTCAGTGTCTACGGCAACTGAATCGCCGAACTCAATGTCTTTAGGTAAATCACCCTGATGTAGTGTAATGCTCATGAATATTTTCAACCTGACTCTATGGTAATTTGTTGGTGCCCAGAAGAGGACTCGAACCTCCACTCCCATAAAGAGAACTAGCACCTGAAGCTAGCGCGTCTACCAATTCCGCCATCTGGGCACAGCAATTAAACAAGCACCCGTATCTAACTTACCATTGCAAAAATGTCAAACAGGATTACACTGGCACAAAATATGGTTTTATTGAAAAACTAATGACGTTCGAATTTTCTGCGAACCTCCTCCATAGACATACATTTAAAATTTGCATGACCGTTTGTTAAGTCATTAACGGCCTTCTCATCCGCATTGGGTCCAAATTCAGATTTTTTAAAATGCCACCCCATATTGATCATGGTTTCAGCAATATCCGGATAAATTGGTGTCCAAGCGCCAGAAACAGAGCCCTCTGCCATGTTGTAACTATTACCATGGTCACAATCACCTACACGTTGTATTTCCATTCCATCGGGAACAATAACGTTTATAGCATTTGCACCGCATCCTTTAGGAATAGATGCGGATTGCGTTGCCATTTTAATGTATGATCTTCCGAAGGGGTAATCGTAAGTATGACTAATTTTTCCACCCTTTTCGAGATGCTTGCACAGAAACCCAACATATTGAAGCAGAGTAGCTGTTTCCAATGAGCGTACACCTTCTTCAAGTGAGCTGTTTTCTGCTCTAAAATCCCGTGTAGGTTCAGCAGTCATAACTATTGTCCTTTCAACTTTTTATCTAAAAGCAGTCTACTAAACTTATTTTCATATTACAAGGTTTGTTTTTACGTATTTTTGAATGGGACCTGAAGCTAGCGCGCCTAACTCACCATTGCAAAAAGATCAAACAGGATTACACTGGCACAAATATGATTTTATTGAAAAAAATGCAATTTTTTAGGGTTTTTTTTACCTGTCTCTTGGCACACTGGTTTTATAGGATAGAATAAGATTCTGAAGCTTCTTTGACCGAAAGATACTTATGAAAATTTTAGTAGTTGACCGCGATACTCTTTCAACCCAGCTGATTAAATCAAAGCTGGAGGTGATGGGACATATCATCACAGAAGAACCCGTCAAAAATAATGCCCTTGAACTGCTGGAAAAAGAAGAATTCGATACGATCTTTTTCGACCCGGCACCGCTAAATAACGCGCGGCCTATCGTTCTCGGAATTCGGCGGTCAGTTAAAAACTACCCTTATATTGTCTTAATGTCCCAGGATATGAATCAAGAAGAGGCTATCCGCTCCGGCGCAAATGACCTTTTAGCCAAGCCGCTTGATGCCAGCAAACTTGAAGATATGGTAGGGAACGCCCAGCGTATAACAAGTTTAATCACCCGAATGGGTGATGAAAAAGAGGATTTCCCCAGCGCCGGTGGTGTTATTGCAAAATCAGCCTTCAACCAGCTATTTCTATCGGCTATTGACCGAGCTGACCGCTACGGCGAACAATCTTTCCTTGTTTTTATCGGTATTAAAAATTACCAGGAATTACTCAGTATGGACGGGCCGCACGCCGCTGCCTATTCCACAGCTAAATTATCACAATATTTGGTGCGCTTGCGCCGCCAGAGTGACATTATCGCCCAGACCGGGCAAAGCGAATATTGCCTCATGCTGCAAAGACCACAATATGAAACAGAGCCTATGGAAGCCGCCAACCGTTTTGCCGATGCTCTGGGCCAGCTTGATGATATTGCCTCCAGCGATAATGCGACAGTCGATGTCCATGTGACATTGCTTGACGTTCCTGTCGGTACAAAACATATCGAACATATTATTCGTTACGACAAGCAAGGCGTAAAAAAAGCCGGAAATTAGAGGTAAGCCTCAGGGTAAGAGCTTTTTAGCTATGGCCAGCCCGCAAAAGCTCTTATATAATGATCCTGTAACGTTACGCTCTTTTCTTTCCTCTCTTTTCAGAGGGTCTTCATGCTCCGTTCTTTCCTCGCCGCACTACTAGGTGCGGGCATATTTTTGTTTTTTACCTCCGGCACTGTCATTGCTGCCGGACCGAGCAAGGGTCTTAAAATTGACCCGTTGCTGGAGCAGGCTATACGCAAAACAGCGCAGCCGGAAATAGAAGAGGTAAAAGAAGTAGAAGAGCTATCCGCAAAAAAACCTGTTTTCGAAGAAGAACTTATTTGGAAAGAACCGAAAGCGGAGCCGCTTCCTGTTATTGAAGAAATTACAATCAAAGAAGAACCCCAAAAACCAAAAGGGCCGAGATCAATCGGCTCGAAATATAACGGCATGCTGTTTTTGCCCTCCTTCATCGCCAAAGAAGGCTGGAATGACAATGTTTTTGCAACGGATGGTAGCGGGAAATCGGATTTAGTAACCTATTTAACACCGAGCCTACGGATCGAAATACCGGATATACGGCATGAAATTTCCTTTGAAGGCTCTTATGAGCTTAGAAAACACCTGGATAACAGCGATGAAGACCAGCACAACACAAAAACAAAATTCGGGGGCCACCTGGAGGCCGAACGCGGATTTACTGTGCCCTTTGGTTTCGCCTGGGAGAGCACAAACGAAGAGCGCGAAGATGATTTAACCCAGCAAAGATCCGATAATCCGCTTAAAAGTGACGATTTCAAAGCAGAGGGGGGAATTCAATTTAAACCGGGAAGCTTTGGTCTTGCCCTAATAGGCCGCTACCATAAACAACGCTACGAGGATGACACTTCAACAATCAACGCCGCCCAAGTTATCAGGCGCGATGCTGACCGCGACATAACAGGGTTTGAATTTAACACCTCATTCGACCTCGACACTGAAAACACCCTGATGTTATGGGGCGGGACAGGGCAAAGAGATTATGAGCGACAAAACTTTCAAGGTGGCGGCTTTACCGGCCCGCGGCGAGACAGCAAGACCTTTTCCGGCATGATGAGCTGGCTATTTAATTATGAAGGCCTGGCGGGCCATATGAGCTTTGGAGTGCACGATTACAACTATGAAAGCCCGGCAATACAGGACGTAAAAGAATTTGTCGGCGACATAGAGATAGAGCATAAACTCAGCGATCTGACATCCCTAAATTTCCAGCTGGCGCGTACCATCGACGAAGACGAAGAAGTTATTGATCCGATCATTCATTCCCGGGTAGGGCTTTATTTTGACCACCGACCATGGGAAGAAATTCTGGTTGCTGTCGGTGCTGATTATGATTTTCTGGAATTCAACAACTCTGGCCGTGATGATGAAACATGGAAATTCCGGGTGGTTGCCGATTATTTCATGAGCAATATCTGGGCTTTTGGCGGCGAATACGTCTACACAATAAGAGACAGCGAACTGAACGGCCTTGATTTTGACCGCAGCATCTTTTTATTACGGGCCAGAGGCCGGCTTTAAAAAAGATTTGACAAAAGAACATTTGTAGAACATTATAGAGAAACAAAGAGACGAAATGTATCCAAAGCCCGCTATTTAGTGGGCTTTTTTTTGTTAAAATAAAGGAAATTAATCATGACCACATTATTACCTACAGATGCTGATGATAACCCAATTCCAGCGATACGCCTAAAAGGCGGCAATGCCCACAGCATCACAACTTCGGCAACATCAGCAAAAAACACGACCGCTTTTGACAGTGAAACCCGTATCGTCAGCCTGTACGCTACAGAAGATATCTATGTAAAATTTGGCACTTCAAGCGTAACCGCCACAACATCAGATCATTTCTTCCCGAAAGGCATTTATTACGATTTTTCCATCGGTGGTGGCAATACATCGCAATTCACTCATATAGCGGCCCTGCAAGTTAGCGCTGCCGGAGTAGTTTACATCTCCGAAAAAGAATAATAGTTAGAGGGCGGCCCGGGACTTTAAGGCGGTGGTGATGGTGCCATCATCAAGGTAATCCAGCTCACCGCCAACCGGGACACCATGGGCCAGGCGTGTTATTTTAGCCTCAGTTACACTTTCCAGCTTATCCATTAAATAATGCGCTGTCGCTTGCCCATCGACTGTGGCACTCAGCGCCAGAATAATTTCCTGCGGCGGGCTCTGCTGTACGCGCCGGGTTAGCGCCGTAATACTCAGATCATCCGGCCCAATACCATCCAAGGCCGATAAAACGCCGCCAAGAATATGGTACTGGTCTCTGTACGCGCCTGTACGTTCAACCGCCCAGAGATCGGCAACACCGGCGACCACACACAAAGTGGACTTAGCCCGCTTGGGGTCTCGGCAAATATGACAAGGGACAACCAAGTCCAGATTACCGCACAAATCACAAATTTTGATATTTTCAGCCGTTTGCTCCAGCGCATTAATAAGCGGATTCATCGCTTTGGCCTTATTGGTCAGAAGGTGCAGCGCAATCCGCCGCGCCGAACGCGGCCCCAGCCCAGGTAAACCGGCAAGCGCTTTAATCAAGCTATCAAGCGGCCCTTCTCTCATTTTCTGCTAATGCTAATCATTGTAATGTTCTTCAAACCGTTTCGGATTGCTATATATAAAAAGATTATCGGCCAGCTCAATATTAGTTTTAAGCTGAAAAAGCTCAATTTCCGTGACCGCCCCCATAGAATCCGTGATCCGCCACTTTTTAAGGGCCATAGGGTTTTCAGTAAAGCCCAGCGTCAAGGAACCGGCATCCGGATCATCTGATTGTGCCAGCGTAATTTGTAAAAGCTCGCCCTTATTTTTAACCTCCACCACACTAACTTCGCCCTCCAAGCGCAAATCAGGGCGCAACAGAAAATCAGCCAGTGTCATGCCAATGAGAGCATTGGTCTGCTCACCAAGCTCTGCATCATAAAAATAAATCAGAAAACCGTCGGCAACGACAAAATCCTCAATCGGATCATCATACTCAAACCGCAGCCTCCCGGGGCGATTCAGGTAAAACGTACCAATTAATTGTGCCCCGTTCTGCGCGGTTTGCAGGAAACGCGCCTGCGCCGTATTTAAACTATTCAAATAGCGCTCCGCCTCAACAACCACAGACGAGCGCTGCGGCCCTTCTGCAAAGGCAGGGACACAAAGCATCATCAGGACTATCGAAGAAAGAAACCATCTCATATCTGTATTGATATAGAACAAATTTATTAAAGAAAAGCCGAACGTTCCGAAAAAACATTGTTTTTAACTTGCAATATGTCCGATTACTTTGTCATAGTACGAACTTCATAAAGATAATAGCGCTCTAAACGCAGGAGATTGGGACCAATGAGTAATAATGATGACGGCAATAATAACAACAACGAAAGAGGCATGCTTTCCTGTTCCTTTTGTCACGCAAGTGAGCTTCAAGTAGATAGACTGGTCGCAGCAGAGACAACTCTTCCAGATGGCTCGAATGTAACGATATGTAATGAGTGCAATGAAGACGCCTCAGCCATTTTCAGGCAGCAAGCAGAAATATCACGCAACGACAATACAAATAAAGCCCCCATCCCCGAAGACATTGAAAAATTTCTCAGCGATTACGTGATTGGCCAGGACGAAGCAAAAAAAGTACTCGCCGTTGCTGTTTACAATCATTACCAACTTCTGGCTCACAATGAAACCAACAGCGATATTGAATTGTCCAAATCAAATATCTTAATGGTCGGGCCAACAGGCTCTGGAAAAACACTCGTTGCGGAAACACTGGCAGGCATTCTTGATGTACCCTTTACCATCGCTGATGCGACGACCCTGACCCAAGCCGGTTATGTCGGCGAAGATGTTGAAAATATCATTGGTAACCTTCTGGAAGCCGCAGAAGGCGATGTTGAACGAGCGCAGCGCGGTATCGTTTACATTGATGAAATAGATAAAATTACCCGTAAATCCAGTAGCTCGACCCTCTCCCGTGATGTATCCGGCGAAGGTGTACAGCAATCTTTGCTAAAAATAATTGAAGGCCGCGACGTTTCTGTGTCACCGCAAGGAGGAAACAAACGTCCAGGAACAGAAGAGACTAAAAAAATTAATACGTCGAATATCCTGTTCATTTGCGGCGGCGCTTTTGCCGGACTAGACAAGATTATAGCCCGTCGTGGTAACGATAAATCTCTTGGTTTTGGTGCTGAAATCAAGGAAAAAGACAAACGTAATACAGGTGAAATCCTGGCGAATATAGAACCTCAGGATTTGCTAGAATACGGATTAATTCCTGAGTTTGTTGGCCGGGTACAGGTTATTACGACCTTGCGGGATCTGGATGTGACCGCTTTAACCAAAATTTTGACCGAGCCTAAAAATGCACTGATTAAACAATACCAGAAACGTTTCAGTCTGGAGAACACAAAACTATCCTTTACCGATGATGCGCTGGAGGCAATTGCGAAAAAAGCCATGGCTCGTGAAACAGGAGCGCGAGGTTTAAGATCTATCCTGGAAAATATATTACTTGATACAATGTTTAAGCTACCCGGCATCAAAAAAGTAAATAACAATCTTAAAGAAGTTGTCATTAATGCTGAGGTTGTAGCTGGCAATGCCAAACCGCTTTATGTTTACGAAGACAAACCGCAAAAAGAACCAGCCAATAAAAATGTGGCGGCAAAAAAAATCATGCCCTGAGCCAGTATTCACTCTATGGCGCGGTTCATCAGGGGGATATCACGCCCCAGCTTACACCATCGCAAAACTCCAGAGCAGGGCCGCCAGTGCCAGGATTAACCATACAGACGAGACGCTTGGTATTGTCACAGCCGTCATTCACTTCATTCCACCTGTTACCATTTGACCACTGCGTATGCCCCAGACGACCATTAACACCGGCCGAAGCCGTTGACCAGTTTGTACAATGATTTGTGCCTTGTGCGGCATTATTCCAATGCGTTGTATCTGTGGTAGCCCTGTTGGACCAGATATCAGAAACAACACCAAATTGTGCCGTAAGACTCCAATCGTCTGTATTGGCAGGGCCTATGCTGCTGCCATCCGTTATGAAAGAGCCTCCCCCATCACCGGTGACACTCGCATGAGCAAAGGCATACGACGTACTGGCATCCAGATTATTACAGGTCGTACCATCACATAGGAAAGCTTTGACATGGGCGGCGTCAACCGAAGCCGTGCTCTTTCCTTTCCAATCATTTGCGTTTAAATCGGTTAGGCACTTGGCGTCCGCACCGGAAAGCCCGCCCAGATTACCGGTATATGTGGCATTGGTTATAACAAAATAGCCGTTTGTGGGTGCCGCGCCGCTACTGTTATAGCGGATTGACCCCGCAAGGCTCGCTATGCAGGCGCGGTTATCATAGCCAATCAGGACAGAGCCTCCCGGAAAACCTCCTGATGTTTCCTGCGCGTGAAGCTCAACAGAAAAAACCAGCAAGAGAAGAAAAATAAAATTTATTACAATATGCATGTCTTAAAACCCCTTCTTTTTCTTTCACAAAGAAAAGGCCGCCAAAGAGAAAAACTCTTGGCAGCCGGGAGTTAGTAACCGCTATACAAGAAACGGCGTGACAGCCTTTAGCTGACGCCTGGACATGCGCTGCCACCTCCCGGCCAAAGACCGAGTGACAGCATCCTTGATGCGCTTTACTAAAATAACGAAAACGCATCAATAACGGTTGATGCCAACCGCTTGTATAAAAGGGTTACTACGCCCCGAGCCTGTTCTCATGAACAGGCCTGTACTAATAATGAACAGAAACGGGGAAGAAGGCAAATAAAAATGAGAGGGCAAGCTCGATAATCCCGGTTTTCACAGGAAAGGTCATGAGGCATTTATAGCTACGTCTTAATAATTCCGAGTATCAGGCATCACTAAAATCACTGACCAGCACTTCGCGTTTGCCGGTTGCCGTTGCCTTGGAGACAACGCCCTGCCTTTCCATTTCCTCGATAATACGAGCAGCGCGGTTATAACCAATTTGTAAATAGCGCTGAATGAAACTGGTCGATGCTTTACGCTCACGGGCGACAAGGGCAACGGCTTGGTCGTAGAGTTCATCTACAGAACTACCACCACTTTTTTCCCCTTCACCAAACATCGCCGCCATAATATCACTGTCACCAAAATCACCACCTTCAGTCACGTCCTCAATATATTGCGGTGTGCCCTGATCTTTCAAAAAGCTAACGACATTTTCAACATCTTCATCGGACACAAACGGGCCATGAACACGTTCAATCCGCCCGCCGGAAGCCATATGAAGCATGTCCCCCATGCCGAGCAATTGTTCAGCACCGCCCTCGCCCAAAATGGTACGAGAATCGACCTTGGACGTGACCTGAAATGAAATCCGGGTTGGGAAGTTCGCCTTAATAACTCCGGTAATAACATCAACTGATGGTCTTTGCGTCGCCATAATGAGATGAATACCGGCAGCTCTGGCCATTTGCGCCAAACGCTGAATAGCACTTTCCACATCCTTGCCTGCCACCAACATCAAGTCAGCAAACTCATCAACGATGACGACAATATAAGGAAGCTCCGTCATATCCATTTGCTGGTCTTCAAAAACAGGTTTGCCGGACTCAGAATCAAAACCGGTCTGGACCTTACGCATCATGGTCTCGCCCTTCTTTTGGGCCTGCCGCAAGCGCTCGTTATAGCCTTCTATATTACGAACACCCAGCCGAGACATAGAGCGATAACGGTTTTCCATTTCCTGCACTGTCCATTTCAGCGCCACAACGGCCTGACCAGGCTCTGTCACCACCGGCGACAAAAGATGCGGAATATCATCATAAACCGACAGTTCCAACATTTTCGGATCAATCATAATCAAGCGGCATTTTTCCGGCGGCAGGCTATAAACCAGCGACAGGATCATCGTATTAATGGCTACGGATTTTCCCGATCCCGTCGTACCGGCAACCAGCAAATGCGGCATTTTAGCGAGGTCAGCAATAATAGGCTGGCCGCCAATGTCCTTACCAAGAACAAGCGGCAAATGCGCTTTTGTTTTCTGTACTTCGCTTGTTTCCAGCAACTCCCGCAAATAAACGGTCTGGCGATGACTGTTTGGCAGCTCAATCCCAATTACATTACGGCCCGGAATAACGGCACAGCGCACCGAAACGGCAGACATAGAACGGGCAATATCATCGGCAAGACCAATCACACGCGATGTTTTTATCCCCGGCGATGGCTCCAACTCATAAAGCGTCACCACAGGGCCAGGATGAATGCTAACAATCTCGCCGCTCACATTAAAATCGGCCAGAACATTTTTTAACAGCTCGGCATTTTGGCGCAAGCCCGCTTCATCTAACTGCTCACAGGCATCCTCTGCCGGAACATCCTGCAATAAAGTTACAGACGGCAACTCCCATTCCGCGCCATCTTCCAGCGCAAAGCTGCTTTTCCCGCCAGCCTGTTTTGCTTTCTGCGGACTTATAACCTGAATTTTCGGCTGAACCTCTGACCGGACAGGTGCTGACTTTTGCGCCGGAATATCTTCTTTGGCCGTTAAAGGCGGTAATTTCTTTGCTTTTATTTTTAAGTTCGTGGAAATTTTAGGTTCGCGCTTCCGGCGTACAGGTGTTTCATAAGAAGGGTCACCATAATGTCTGACCCAGTCATAAAAAGAATTCAGCACATGAACAGTGAAATAAACCGCATCTGTTACGACGCCCCAGACGGTTTTAAAAAAGAAAGCGCCTTCTACTCTGGAAAGGGCCACCGTATAAGCAAGAGAGGCAACAGCCAATAGACCGGATACGACCGCCACGATAGTATGTTCACCTTCAGAAATATAAGGATTGATAAGTCCGGCAACACTATCAAGCATCAAAGCACCGCCGCTACCGCCCAGATAAGGGTGTAAAAGCCAGCTTCCCGCAGACAACCGCGCAAAAGCGATAGAGGCCAGCAAAATAGCAACAATTCCCGCAGCAAAACGTTTCCACAACGGAAACAGGCTATGCCGCGCCCCTATGCGCGCGCCCCACAAGGCTAAAATAACCCCCGCAATAACGCCGCCAAGGCCAATTGTTTGCAGAAAAAAATCAGAGGCATAAGCGCCGGGAATACTAAGCCAGTTTTGAATTTGTTCGGCACGGGCCGCACTCGCCGTATTCCATGAAGGGTCGGTATGACTGTAAGAGGCAATGGCCGCCAGCAGTGCCAGTCCACCCAGAAATAAAATCAGCGCCATACTATCAATCAGGCGCCTGGCAACAAAAACCTGAACCAAGTCAGGAAGAATTGAAGAAGACTTCTTCTTTTTCTTTTTTACAATTTTTGAATAACGTCCCATGGTATGCCGTAAAAAATAGGTGGAAAAATGTGGAGGACCCACGGAGTAAGTGTACCTTTCTATAATCATAAAGACAAGAAAAGCTACAAAACAATGAAGACTATTTATTAATTATTTGTTAGATTTTCTACTGTTTTGTATGCTGTTGGTAGAAATAAGGAGTTATTTATGAGCGCAGTCGCACAATCGGCCGGTAAAGAGCAGGGAATCGAATATTCGATTTATACCTTTAATATGCCCGTTTCAGGCCAGAAAAATGCCAATGAGTGGGAAAAACAAGATACAAAAACTGAACGATCCGATGCCATTAGCACCGCCGAAAAGCTGCTGTCATCCGGTAAATACAGCAAAGTCGAAATAAAACAAAAATACTTCGACAAAAAGAAGAACCGCAACATTGATATGACGCTAAAAACTTATGAGGCAAAGCCAAAAATGGAGATCAATGCTTTTATGATCCTTGTTTTTGCCATAGTTTGCGGCGGGCTGGCTTTTGCCGTGACTTACTTTTTAAGCCAGTAAATATCACGCCAACGACGAATCGTCGCCGCCTTCTTCGTCTTCAATACTTCCATTTGGATCTTGTTCTACCAATGTAGCGACCTGGTCGAACACATTGGCATTTTCTTCCATCTGAGGCTGCAACGTATTATTTTGCTCGCCAACCGTTCTAAAAAATTTAGCGGCATCGCGCAAAAGACGCCCGGCAAGTTCTGCGTGTGTAGGCATAAAAAGACTCCCAAAATATTAAACCGTTAATAGACCCGTTACATTAGTGAGTTATACTGCACTCTCACGAAATGAATGGGCCGAATATGTACCGAGAATTTTAACTTCGCTGGCGTAAAAATCAAGTTCTTCTCGCGCTAATTGAAAAGCACGACTATCCGGGTGTCCTTCAACCTCTGCATAAAATTGCGCCACATTAAAGCCTTCGCCAACATAGCTTTCCAGCTTGGCCAAAGAAAGGCCATTGGTAGCAAAGCCGCCAAGAGACTTATACAGCGCCGCCGGAATATTACGCACGCCGTAGACAAGACTTGTCAGAAATTTTTCATTTTCATTATAAGCCGGGACCTGAGGGTCACCGGACAAAATAAGAAACCGCGTCGTGTTATGATCCTCATCCTGAACATCATCAATTATAACATCCAGACCATAAATTTCAGCGGCCAGACTTGAGGCAATGGCGGCATGGGACTTGTCTCCTTGCTCGGCCACTCTGGCAGCGGCAGCGGCCGTATCCGCGCGGACATGCGGCTGTAACCCCAATTTTTTAATTATTTTTCGGCACTGCGGAATAGCGTGGACGTGACTATGCGCATGTTTTAAATCTTCCGGTTTTGCGCCTTTAACGCCAAGCAAGGCATGGCGGATAGCCTGAAAATGCTCCGCTATAATATAAAGCCCCCCTGCCGGCAGCAGGTGATGGACATCAGCAACCCGGCCTGCCAGCGTATTATCGACGGGGATCATGGCAAGATGCGCATCACCATTCCGCACGGCCTTGAAAGCATCCTCAAAGGAGGCGCAGGGCAGTGTTTGCATATCCGGGCAGGCAGCACGGCAGGCAAGGTCAGAATAGGCGCCTTCGTGGCCCTGAAAAGCGATTTTACTCTTTGTATTGCTCATAATTTCCGCACTTTAAAAAAAACAGGGCTCAGACCCTAAACTCTGTCGACAAGATGAAAAAGTTAGGTATATTAGGGTAAGAAAATTTACCAGATAACCTCGAAACCCGGAAGTATTTTATGAGTGGCATGGAATTAAATAAATTAATGGCAGCAGTTCTCGTGGCGGGGATTGTTGCAAGTTTTTCCGGTTTTATTGCAAAAGAATTTATACACCCGCACGAACTTCATGAAAATGCTGTAAAAATTGAGGGTGTCAGCAATGCTGGCCACGGCGGCGTCCAAAAGCCAAAGATGCCCGACCCTGTTCTGGCCCTAATTGCCGGAGCCGACATTGCCAGAGGCCAGAAGATTTCACGCGCCTGTGCCGCTTGCCATTCCTTTAACAAAGGCGGCGCGAACAGCACCGGCCCCAATCTCTGGAATGTAATGAGCCGCAGCAAAGCCAGTGAAAGCGGCTACAGCTATTCCGGCGCCATGAAAGAGCAAGGCGGGCAATGGGACTACGCCGCGCTTAACAAGTTCCTGTGGAAACCCAAAGCCTACATGCCCGGCACGAAAATGAATTATATTGGTCTGAAAAAGCCGGAAGATCGCGCCGCTCTTATCGCATGGCTGCGGACATTAGCAGATAGCAAACCGTCCCTGCCGTCTAAGGCTGATATAGCAGCGGAAGCCGCCGAACTTGCTACTGATCACTAAAAACTAATCACTTCTTGTCCCAGCCACCCTTTTCATTTTGTTGCCAGTAAGTGGCTTCAAAACCGGATTCTTTGTAAGTTTTCCATTTTTTACGGGTGGCGATGACAGCGTCTTCATTGCGGCCATCAAACATTTCACAGCATAGATTATAATCCGAAACCTGCTCGGAAGACGTACCACCGGTCAAAATAAGCACATCCGCCTTGTTCGGATTTTCATCAATATCCGTGAGCCAAATCGGCTGATCTTCGCTATGACCGTCCTTTTTACTGCCATGGGGCAAAAAGCTCTCAGACCGAAAAACCCATAATTGTTCGTTTAATTTTTCAACGTCTTTATCATTGGCCGCCCGCACGACAATACGGTGATCACCGGCCAAAGCTTTGGTCAGGATAAGCGGCAAAGCCTGTGCGGTGTCTTGCGTTTGCAGATGATAAAAACGAATTTCAGTCATGGCTTCTATTTTGATGATACGGCTTCTAATTACAAGGCAAGAGAAGAAAAAAGGCACAGAAAAAGCGGCGAAGAGTTCCTCCGTCGCCGCTTTCTACTCTGCAAGGAGTAACCGTAACGCAGGCGATAAAGCCTACTTGGTCGACGGAGAAATCAGTGAACTGATGCCCCATCCCTAACTTTAAAATCTGTGAACCACCCAAGATGTAGCACACAAAATTTTATACTGTCAAGAAAGATAGGGGATAAGGGCTAAACGCAAGGATAGTCGTGGCTTACACCTTCATGATCGGTCAAAACAAAGCCATTCTCGCTCTTTTCTATATAAGCATTTTCCAGCGGAATTTTGCCGTATCCGCCAGGAATATCGAGAACATAGTTCGGCAGGGCCAGCCCGGAAACGCGGGAGCGCAATGCCCGCATGAGTTTTTGGCCTTCTTCTATAGCAAGGCGAAAATGCCCGGTACCGGGCACTAAATCAGGGTGATGGAGGTAGTAAGGCTTTACCCGCAGTTCAAGAAGCCTGCTAAACAGGTTTTCCAGCGCCATAGTATTATTATTAACGCCCTTCAGCAGCACAGATTGCGAAAGTAAAACAACACCGCTTTTATGGAGCGCGAAGAGTGCTTTTTCAACTTCAGGCGTTATTTCCTGAACATGATTAACGTGAAGCACCATATAAAGCGGTTTCTTTCGATTCAATAATTCCAGAAAAGTTGTATTAAGGCGTTCAGGCGCAGCAACAGGGACGCGGCTATGAATCCTCATTATTTTCACATGGTCCATTTGCTCCAGCCTGCCGAGCAAATAATCAAGACGTTTTGACGATAGAACCAACGGATCACCGCCAGTCAAAATAACTTCGCTGATTTCCGGATGCTGCGCGATATAGGAAAGGGCAGCATCCATTTCTTTCCAGTTCAGCGTTGCCGCAGGCGCTCCCAACATATTCTTACGAAAACAAAACCGGCAATTCACAGCACAAACAGAAGATGCCTTAAGGAGCACGCGCCCCCGATGACGGTGGACAATACCTTTAACGGGGGAATGGACGTGATCGCCAATCGGATCATCACGTTCCTCCGGGCTAATATCAAGCTCCCGTATATCAGGCAGATATTGAAGCGCAACAGGATCAGCAGGACTTTGAATGGTCTCTAAAACAGCGGGCGTGATCCGTACGTCAAAGCGGCGCGCGACTTCATCCAGCGCATTATCATCCTGCTTAAACGGAACGGCAAGGCGATTTCTATTCATAGTGATTAGCTATAAGGCGATCAAGGACACGTACGCCAAACCCCGTACCCGGCTTTGGGCAAGTGGGTGTATCGGCCTTAATCCAGGCCGTACCGGCAATATCCATATGCGCCCAGGGAATATCATTCTCGACAAAATGCTCTAAAAAACCGGCCGCCGTGCAGGCGCCACCAAAACGCCCCATACCGCCGAGGGTTTTAAGGTCGCCAATTTTACTTTCCATGTCTTTCTTGAAAGCCTTATCCAGCGGCATCCGCCACAGTTTTTCACCGCTATCTTTACTAGCGTCCTCCAATTGAGACCAAAGATTATTATCATTAACGAACGTACCGCAATAATCATAGCCCAGCGCCACCATCATCGCCCCGGTCAAGGTCGCGAGGTCAATTACAAAACGCGGTTTGTACGTACGCTGTACGTATGTCATACAATCAGCAAGGACCAGTCGCCCTTCAGCATCCGTATTCATGATTTCAATCGTCTTGCCAGACAGAGAATCAATAACATCACTCGGACGGTAGGCCATATGCGAAGGCATATTTTCCGCCAGCCCGACAATACCAATAACATCCGCTTTTGATTTGCGCAGAGCGATTGTTTTCATCAACCCCACCACGGCAGCCGCGCCACCCATATCAAGCTTCATATCCTCCATACCGCCGCTCGGTTTTAAATTAACCCCGCCGGTATCAAAGGTCACACCCTTGCCAACAAAGGCCAGCGGGCCTTCCTTGCTCTTTTTACCGCTACCATTCCAGCGCATGATAACGACATGAGGGCCGCGCGCCGAACCCATCCCCACCGCCAGATGGGCGTGAAAGCCAAGCTTGTGCATTTTCTTTTCATCAAACATCTCGATCTCAACACCCAGCGGCGCCAACTCGGCCTTAATAATTTTAGCAAAGCTTTCCGGGTACAACTCATTGGGCGGCTCATTAACCAGGTCACGCGCGAAAAACATGCCTTCGGAGGCACAATCCAAATCACCATAAAGGCGCTCTGCATCAGTTGCAGCGTCACTGATAACCTCAAATTCTTCCAATTCAAGCGTCTCTTTTTCTTCTTCTGTATTACCCTTATATTTATCAAACTTATAGGAACGTAACTTAACGCCCATAGCGATATGAGCCGCCATCGCCTCTGTTGTTATATTTTCACGCGCCTGATCGTCCTGAATGAAAAAATGCGCCCGCAGGGCACCGGCAGCGGATAAAACAAGGTAAAGCTTACCCCCGCTTGTTTCGCAATCTTCTTTGTTCAGCTTTGCCGCATCGCCGCAGCCAATAAGAATAAACCGGGTATAATCACTGCCCTTAGGGGCGGAAACAGTCAAAATTTGCCCTTTTTTGCCTGTGAATTTTTTCTGCTTTTTTAAATAATGCTGGATAAAGCCATCATTATTCCCATCAAGCTTTTCAGCAGGAGAAGACAAACGATTGTCCTTATATATACAAACAATAGCTGTGTCGGCTCTGGTTTCGGGTTTCTTTTGAAAAGTTGTAGCGATGCTCATAAAAGGTGACCTTATGTTTGTTTTTCTTTATTGAAGTAACAATATATGCTTTGTTTTGCAACTGGCCACCCCAAATAGAAATGACGACATAGTGATTTTCGACCGTTATTTATTTAAAGACCTGCTGACCGCGACAATTTTCATTGCCGTTACTCTGGCGTCTGTCATTTTTCTAACGCAATCACTACGCTTTCTGGAGCTGGTTATCAATTCCGGAGCCTCCAGCAGCGCTTTCTGGATTTTAACAGTTCTGGCCCTGCCGCGCTTTTTTGAAATTATCCTCCCCATAGCCCTGATGGCAGCAACGGTTTTCATTTACAACAAGCTGACAATGGATAGCGAGTTGATTGTTATGCGCTCTACCGGCGCATCACCCATGGCGCTGGCAAGACCGGCATTGATGATGGCAATCATCACAACCGTTATATTATGGATGATGACAATGTGGCTGGGGCCGACATCACTTTCAAATATGCAGCAAATGCGGCAGGTCATTAAAGCGCAGTACTCGACATTACTTTTCCGCGAAGGTGTCTTTAATTCCGTGTCCCCCGGCCTGACTGTTTTTATCCGTGACAAAAGCAGCAATGGCGAACTGCACGGCATTATGATTCACGATAACCGCGTAAAAAAAGCGCCACCTGTAACAGTTTTGGCCAAACGCGGCGTCATTGTCGCCACTGACGAAGGACAACAGGTTTTGGTTTATGACGGATCGCGGCAGAGCATGAACGTAGATACCGGCGCGCTGGACAAGCTTGATTTCGACCGTTACTCGATTGACCTGCCGGAGGAAAGCGGCACGGTCAGGCAACGCTGGCGTGAACCGGACGAGCGAACATTTTTGGAACTTTTAAATCCTGACCCTGAAAATGCACGCGATGCCGAAAATAAATGGGAGTTTACGGTAGAGGCACACCGCCGCATAGTCAGCCCTCTGCTTGCGCCGGGCTTTGTTGTCATTGCTTTGAGTTTTCTGCTTCTGGGCCCGGTGGACAGGCGCGGGCAGGGTTGGCGTATTACCATGGCGGTCGTCGCAACAATTATTATTCAGGGTCTCTATCTCGCCGCCTTTAATTTATCGCGGCACACAGGCTGGGGGCTCTTATTTATGTATGTCCTGACAATTCTACCTCTGGCTTCAGGACTGTTCTTACTCAGCAGAGCTGGGGAAAATTTCAGACGGAAACTCTTGTTCAAGGAGCGCCTCCCAACATGAAGCTTTCCCTGACCCTTAATCGCTATCTTGCCCGCAATTATATTTTCAACATGCTGTTTATGCTGTTTGTCCTGTTTGGCATTATCTATCTTTTCGACACGGTCGAACTCTTGCGCCGCGCCGGTAAAAAAAGCGATGTCCCCTTGTCACTCGTGCTTAAAATGGGACTGCTGAAACTACCCGAAGTCGGGCAAATGCTGTTTCCCTTTGCCATTTTATTCAGCGCTATGTTTACCTTCTGGCAACTAACAAAACGGCACGAACTGGTTGTCGTGCGCTCCGCCGGATTTTCAGTCTGGCAGTTTCTAGCGCCGATTGTAGGCGTGGCATTAATGATTGGCGTCCTCAATGTCACCGTCATAAACCCTGTTGGCGCTATGTTTTTAGCCAAGTTTGAAACGCTGGAAAATAAATATCTTTCAAATAAGAAAAATTATGTAACCCTGCTCAAAGAAGGGTTATGGCTGCGCCAAATTCAGGAAGAAAGCGACGCACAGGTTATTTTACATGCTGCACATATCAATCTGGAAGCATGGGAATTTTATGATGTCATGGTTCTGTTTTTTGAAGAAGAAGACCTCTTTGTACGCCGGATTGATGCAAAAAAAGCAAAGCTTGAAGACGGCATGTGGCTTTTTGAAGAAGCCACAAGCAATTATGCCGGGCAGCGGCAAGCCGAAACGCTGCCGCTCGTCGCTCTTCCAACAGAGTTAACAATGGAAAAGCTGGAAGAGAGCTTCGCCTCGCCGGAAACCTTATCTTTTTGGAAGCTGCCGGGTTTTATCAAAACCATGGAAACGACAGGCTTTGACGCCACATCAATGAAAATCCATTTTCAGGCGCTTTTGGCCCAGCCCCTTTTATTTGCCGCCATGGTTTTACTCGCCGCTGCCGTTTCCTTAAGACCGCCTCGTTTAAGCGGCACCATGGGCCTCATTTCCATAGGTGTTATGATTGGCTTTATTGTATTTTTTATGTCTAGTTTTCTCCAAGCCCTCGGCGCTTCACACCAGATACCTGTGTTTTTAGCGGCCTGGTCACCGGCTCTGATTACATTCCTGCTGGGCATCGCCGTCATGTTAAATCTAGAAGACGGTTAAAAAGCATGAATTTATACAGATTCCTGATTGACCAAAATCAATAACTCAATAGAGTGTGTAGTTCGTGGAAACATGAATTGTTTCTATTTTTCAGAATGTTGGAAGCGTTTTTTTTAAATAAAAAAATTAACCAAGTAGTAATGTCCAGATGTTTTACTCTAACAAGGGTAGTCTCTGAAAAAGGCGCAGAAAGGCCGAAAACCATGATAAAGTACGAAAGAAAACAAAGGTTTTTAACAATTTGTCTTACGGCATTTTTATGCCTGTCTATGACAAGCTGCGCCAGCCATACGCAAACAGCCGGAGAAATATACGACCCGTTTGAGAATATGAACCGGGCCGCCTTCAGTGTAAATGATGCACTAGATCAAGCTCTGGCAAAGCCTGTGGCAAAGGGTTACAAAGCTGTCTTTCCAAAACTGGTACGTAACAGCGTGCGTAATTTTTTACGTAACTTAAGAACACCTATCAATCTGGCAAATCAAATCCTGCAAGGCGATATTGAAGGCGCAGCAGGCGATCTTTCCCGTTTTGCCATGAATACGTCGATAGGAATTGGTGGCCTTTTCGATATTGCTGCTGATACCGGCCTTGAATATGAATATGAAGATTTTGGCCAGACTTTGGCCGTATGGGGTGTTGATCACGGCCCTTATTTAATGTTGCCGTTTTTCGGCCCCTCCTCCGTTCGTGATGCCACCGGACTTCTGGTTGACACATTTGCTGACCCCGTTCGTCTGTACCTGCACAACACAGACCAGGAAGAATGGTATTATGCGCGCGTAGCCATGACAGGTATCGACAAAAGGGAAGCGCTACTTGTCGCACTTGATGACCTAAGGGAAAACTCCTTTGACTATTACGCTGCCGTACGTAGTGCCTATATGCAAAAGCGCGAGGCTATGGTCAATGACGACGACCCTGACAAAACAACAGCGCCAAGCATCCCTGATTACGATGACGAAGAATAACAGTTAAAGAGTTTACTTTTTGTATCTTTATGCCCGGTCTTCCCGAATTAATTGAAAATAGGGCATATCGATATTTTGGTAAAAACTGGAAACAATAATGAGTAAGCGGCAATTATTTAAAAACAGCCTTTTCCTTGCATTAGTAACGTATATTGCAGGAAACTTTTCTGCCTACCCTGCTTATAGTATGCAGCGCGGTTTCCAGATAAGCGCCTCTCAAAAATTTGAACAAAAATCTTGTCTGGCTACCCCCTCCTGTCGCAGCGAAATAATTCAGATTAACGATACCGGAGATAAAGAAACCGGCACCGGAGCACAGAACTTTATCGAGAGTCTGGCTAACCGAGGCATTGATATTCTGAGTAACGAAGAAATGAAGGCAGAGAAAAAGAAAGAAGCTTTCCGCAAATTACTTCAAGACAGCTTTGACATGAAAACAATTAGCCGGTTTTCACTGGGTCGTTACTGGCGCGTATCAACGCCCGAACAGCGCAGGGAATACCAAAATCTTTTTGAAATAATGATTCTTGATGTTTATACGCAAAGATTTTCAGGATATGAGGGACAAAAATTTGAAACACGCAGCTTTCGCAGCGACGGACCAAAAGATACAATTGTGGTCTCTTTTCTTGTCCCTAAAGAAGGCCCTGAAATACAAGTCGAATGGCGTATCAGATACAAAAGAGGCCGCTATAAAGTCATTGATGTCATCGTCGAAGGCGTTAGCATGTCTGTGACCCAGCGCTCTGATTTCTCATCAGTCATCCAGCGCGGCGGCGGGGATATTCAGGTTCTCCTTACTCATTTAAGTTCACAATAGAGTAGTTTTTCATTACCTCACCACACTACGAAGAGCGCATGGTAAGCCCCTGCAGACCTGAATTAACAGAACCGAGAGCCATTTGTGATCCCATGAAGGTGTACCGAACAAGGTTTGCCGCCGGATCGCCAGACTGCTCGCCAAAGGTGGAGACACTGGCCCCTACCCAACGCAAAACATTATTCGGAATAAGGTCCACTAATTTAAAAGACGACATGGCAAGCATATAAACGATAATGGCATACATAATTGTATGAAAGAGTCTGTCTGCAGAATTTCTTAAATAATCAATACTACCAACCTCCGCGCCAACACCAACGCCAAGACCCGTGTTTGTTACGTCTGCTGCTGCCTGCAAGCCCTCTTTACTGCCATCAAAACCCATAACATTTGAAACAACCAGCTGCCAGACTTCGTTCAAAATTTGAACTTGCGCGGCAAAAATTACAATCCCGGCAAGCATACCAAAAACAATCAAAATCGGCCTGAGAAGAATTTCAAGAATAAGAAAATAACCATTCATAGCCGCGGGCCCGGGCAAGCCTTCACCATCAATCCGAATATGAGCCAGCGCCCACAAAGGCAATCCCACCATGGCTTCAAATATGCCTTTGATCCAGCCACCGACCGCAAAGAAAAAATAGATGAAGGGCAAAAACGGCAGAATGTAAAACAGTATAAAACCAATCGACAAACCAATTAACGCCACCTGCCCGGCAAAACTGGAAGCCGCCATAGCAACACTACCAACCAGATCGCGACCAAGAATATTAGCAATACCACCAACAACACCGGAGCCAAATGAAAAGCCAAGATTTGTTACCGAACTTTCAATAAGGCTGCGTCCAATACCAATAAGCTGTGCCAAAGGATGAATATCCAGATTGCTCTGCATCTCAAACAAACCGGTCAAACCAAAAATTGATATAATAGAATCTATAAAAGTATTACCGGAAGGCTGGACAAGAGACCCCCACCAGAATTGCTGGGCATAATAATAGGCCAGCGCAGGATGTTTATCCCTTTCATTTTCAAACTCAATCATATTGCCATTGGACAAAGACGGATTAAACCGACCCTGCCCTTCAACAAAATCATTTTGTATACGTCTCTGACTCTTAACATGTTCCATGACTTCGGGATAAAGGTGCGGTGTTGGTATGCCATAAACAGAAGAAAAAAGCCCGCCCGTATATTCCGCTACTTTCTGATACCACATCGCCGCGCCGGCCCACCCCAGCTGTGTATAATTATCACGCCACTCTGCAGCAACCTGCGCATCTCTGGCTTCTTCGATTAAATCAGGAATATCCTGATTAAACCAGTCCAGTTCGGCAGCAATATAATTACTATTAGGCATGACTGCATCGGGCTCTCTTTCAGCCACAGGCATATAGCGCAAAGCAATATTTTCGGCGTAAAAGTCATTTGAAGGGTCTGTCCACATATCAAAAACAATATCATAATACCCCTCCTGCATACGCAGGGCACCCGGCTGATCAATATCCTTGGTATGGAAGATAATTTCACCGCAAATTGGCTTCACATGGCCCGTAAAGCGTTTGAAGTTAATGTCATCGACAATACCAAAACGTACAACGATATCACCGTTATTCGCGTTAGCCAGTGCGGCATTAAAACCTCCTGCGACAAAAGGTGCGCTCTGCTCACCAAAAACCTGGAAGGCCTCGATCGGTGGCCCTCCTCCAATACCTCTCCGGTTAAGAAGTCTTTCCGAATGTTTGCATGTCTGGGCAACAAAGGTAAATTCAATCAGGGTAGTAACAAGCGGTGCATCTGGCCGGGCAACAAGCTCTTCCGGTCCGGCAACCAACTCCCCAACACGAGTAACGGGCATGGGAAGATAGTCAAGGTCTGTCATAAAGCTCTGCCAGCCGTTCGTCGCAAGGCTCGATCCCCACTTGGCAACCGTCAGCGTTAAAAGCTGAGCGCCGTTCAATCCATAAGATAGCGGCGTTAGAAGAGCAATGGCAATTACAAGTCTGGTCGGTGCCCACATCCCGTTAAAACGCTTGCCGAAAGGCGTCCCGCTTTGCGCTGTTTCACCAACAATTGTGACAATCATATACATGAAAATCATAAAACCGATGACAAGAATACCGATATTGTAAAACTCAAACAAGGCATGAAGCGCCGTATGAAACTGGGTAGGCCCGATAGAGGCCGGCCCAACAGGAACGCCAGCCGCAACACCCGGCACAAAAGCCAATTGGCATTGCACGCCGGCATTAATAGCGCATGAATTAAAGATAGGACGGGGAGGGCCAAAACCAAAAGTCAGGTCAAGCATACGAAAAGCCAAATCATATGTCGGGTCTTGAGTGACAAAGAAAGATGCATAATATGCTGCCGCACCGGCACTGGCAGAAGGGATGAGGAGCCCCCCCAAAAGAAGAGCAAACTGCAAAAATAAAATAGCGATACCAATCAGCAACGTAAAAAATATAATAATCTGATCAATATTTTCCTTCTTAAATTCCAAATTGCGCCGCGCTTCAAAAACAACATGGCGTATCCCGTACTTTCCAGCATTTGCCGGATTAAGGTAAGGGTGATCACCAGGAAGCAAGCGCACATTTTTATAAACATAGGCCATATAAAAGGCGATATAAGAAAACCCGGACGCAAAGAACGCAATGATACGCGGCAAAATACCCGGAAGCAGGGTATAGCGTAAAATTTGTCCTGTTGTCACATTGCTCATTCTCTTTTAACCTTTCGCATCATGGCCAATTAGTTCGACCGACCAGTCAGTTCGCCCAGCGCCTGCCCACCGGATTTTCCTGCTGCAGAAAGCCCGCCAGCTGCCTGCTTCATCGGCCCTGAAACCATATTGGCACCGATAAAGCTATTACGGACCAAATTCTGCGCCGTATCACCACTTTGATCACCAAAGCTCGAAACACTGGCACCCATCCAGCGCAAAACATGATTTGGCACCAAATCAATCAACTTAAATGAAGACATAGCCATCATATAACAAAGAATGGCATACATGATTGTGAAGAAAAACTCATCTACGGCCCCCCGTAAATATTCTATACTTCCTGTTTCTGCAACGCCTCCTTTTGCCGCTGCGATTCCTCCTGATACATCAACAGAAAAACCGGCCACATTAGAAACAACAAAAGACCATATCTCATTCAAAATCTGGACCTGAGCGGTAAAAATAGTAAGGCCGGCAATAAAACCAAAGACAATAAGGAGCGGCCTTAAGAAAATTTCCAGGATCAGGTAATACCCCCCCATAGCCGCATCACCGGGCAACCCCTCACCATCAATACGAATATGTGCGAGCGCCCATAACGGCACACCGACCATGGCCTCAAAAACAGCCTTGATCCAGCCGCCAACAGCAAAAAAGAAATAAATAAACGGCAGGAATGGAATAACATAAAATAAGACAAAACCAATCGCCAGCCCTATCATCGCCACCTGAAAAAAGAAGCTACTGGCTGCGCCTGAAAAACTACCAATTTGGTATTGCTGGAATAAATTTGCAAGACCACCGCCCAAACCAGCAGCAACCGAATAACCCAAATTACGGATTGCCGAATCAACAAGCGCTCTACCAATCGCAGAAAGTTGGGCAAGCGGATGAATATTTTGATTTTCCGGTCTGGTAATCGAAAATAACCCTCCCGTACCGAATATAGTATTGATAGCATCAATATACACGCTACTGCTTTTGCCCCTATCGGCGTAATGGTCGCGCCATATGGTTTCAGCATGGTACATAGCATCGGCAATTTGCTTTTCTGCATCATCTTCTAATTGAGTCTGCCCGTCCGTTCCCCTGTAAAGGCGGTGAGTATTTTCTCCCGAAACAGCACCATCACTACCGGCTCGTTTTTTACGGGTCTCTTCCATGATAAAAGGATATTTTTTGACTGTCGGCATGGCAAAAACAGCGCTAACCAGACCACCATTAAGCTGGGCAATCTTGTTATACCAAACCGCCGCACCGCCCCAGCCAAGTTCTGTTAGTGACTCTGCCCATTCAGGGGAGCCTTGTTGATTAACAACAGCCAGGTCTACTTGAAAATTGATATATTCTTCGTAGGCTTCACGCAGGGACGTCAATTCTGCCGGTGTCGGCAAAAGCTCGTCCTTGTCATTAAAATATGAAATATGACGGCTGGCCATCTTTTCACCGATTTCATTGAAATTTATAGCAGCGCCCAGCGCAGAAGACCCTGAGGTAATGTCATCCCACATTACAAATACAAGCAAATAATATTGCAATAACATAGACAGAGATCCCGGCTCAGTAACAACGCCCCCTCCTACATTAGTATAGGTTTGATCCAGTGATATTTCACCGCATAAAGGCGCCACACTCCCGTCCCATGTCTGGTATCGATCACCTTCACCCAGATTATCCGCAAATGCGCCAAAACGAACATTAACAGTGCCGCCGTTAAAATACTCTACGGCATCAGCATACGAAGTATCTAAAAGTCGCACGGGAGCCAAGGTTATATTTTCTGGATTCACCAGCCAGGCATCAATCTCAACCGGTGCGCGGCCAATCCTCTCGTGATACATACGCTCATAAGAAATTTTGCACGTTGCCAGAATTGAACCGAATGCCATCAAAGTATTAACAGGGGGCGTATCAGGTCTGGCGACAAGCGTGTCTGCAGCACCCAGCAACGTCTCTTCACCAGTTAAGGCATTGTTATAAATAACCCAGCCATTGGTAGCAAAGGCAGACCCCCATTTCGCCGCATACATTAAAACCCACTGAGCAGAGTTTAAGCCATAGGTAATAGGCACCAATAACCCCATAGCGACAACAAGTCGTACCGGCACCCAGAGATGGTTGAAGCGGCGACCAAAAGCAGTGCCTGTTTGTGCTGTCTCCGCAGCGACGGCAAAGATAAAATATAAAAAGATGAAAACACCGATCACCAACAAGCCGACACTATAAACCTGAAGCATCCCGCGCAAAGCTTCGTGATAGGGCCATGGAAAATTCAGGTTCTGGGTTGCTGTACGAGCATAATCAACATAATACGTCCTGTCCGGTGTTATATCACGACTAGACTGCGCCAGATCAAAACATTCTATACCCTGAACAACACATGTGTAGCCACCGGCGGAATCAGTAAAAAAGCTCGTATTAATAGCCCCGCCAACACCAGGAATTCCAAACACGCGATCCAGTAAAACAAAAGCGAGATCATGCGTAACAGTTGCTCCCGGATCAGGGCCATTCGCATGCCCAATTTTAAAATAAGCGAAGAAATTAAGTGGGCTGCTACTAGGGTAAACACCCGCAGCATGAGCCACCTCCACAAAACCGGAGACAAAAAGTATAAAAAGCTGCGCCGCCATAAGAATTATACCCAAAATCATCAGGACATAAATCGCAATCTGGTCGATATTCTCCTTTTTAATTTCAAGATGATTACCGGCTTCAGCAACAACATGACGAATACCAAAACGCCCCATATTGGCAGGGCTTAAATAAGGGTGGCCATCAGGCAACAACCGCACAGCACGATAAGTCTGCGCCATAAAAAAAGCGACATAGGAAAAACCAGAATAAAACAAATCCTGTATCCGCGGCATGAGCTGCGGAGTCAGGGTATATTTTAAAACTTTTTTTGTTTCTGCTTTCATATTTTATCTTTTATTTGCAACTTTCTTATTATTCTAACTTGAGCGCCCAAAAAGTTCACCCATAGCCGCGCCGCCCTCCTTTGCAGCACCACGGGCACTACCCATAGCGCCCTTAAGCGGATTTGAAACCATGTTCGAACCCATAAAACTATTACGAACCAAATTCTCTGCCGGGTCGCCACTTTGATCACCAAAGGTCGAAACACTCGCGCCCATCCAACGCAATACATGGTTCGGTATCAGGTCAATCATCTTGAATGACGACATGGCAAGCATATAAACAACGATCGCGTAAATGACGGTAAAGAAGAGTTTATCAATAGCGCCACGCAAGAAACGCCCGCCGCCTGTCTGGTTTTGGTCCTTAAGTGCCTTGGCAGATTCAACATCAAATCCCGTGACATTGGAAACAATCAACGGCCAGATTTCATGGAGTACCTGCACCTGCGCTGCAAAAATTGTAATGCTGGCAATAAAACCAAAGACAACAAGGATCGGCCTTAAGAAAATTTCCAGGATTAGATAATATCCCCCCATGGCCGCATCGCCGGGCAAGCCATTACCATCAATACGAATATGCGCGAGCGCCCATAACGGCACACCGACCATGGCCTCAAAGATTCCTTTGATCCAGCCGCCAACAGCAAAGAAGAAGTAAATAAATGGCAAAAGAGGAATAATATAAAATAAAACAAAACCGAGCGTTAAACCAATCATGGCGGCCTGTGTCAGAAAGCTACTGGCTGTCATCGCAACCCGCCCCACCATATGGTCGCCAAAAAGATTAATAATACCGCCGCCCAGACCGGCCGCCGCAGAATAACCCAAATTTCTTACCGCGGTATCGATGATAGTGCGGCCAATAGAAGCAAGCTGCGCCAGCGGATGAACTCCGGCATCAGCATTGTCATGAATATTAAACAACCCGGCGGTACCGAATATAGTGTTAATAATATCAATATACATATTACCGCCCTGTTTCTGTTCTGCATAATGATCGCCCCATATAGTTTGCGTTAAAAATAACGCTTTACCAATCTGGGTTTCTTCTTCGTCAGCGAGAACAATCGGCGCATCAGGGCCTCTATAAAGCTGGTGACGCGTTGAGCCAGGTGCATCAGTGTCCGACGCCGCTTTTTTCCGGCGCACTTTTTCCATGATTAACGGATATCTTTTGATCGCAGGCAGAGCATAAACGGAACCAATGAGCGAGCCATTAAGCTGGGCTACCTTATTGTACCAGACCGCGGCCCCGCCCCAGCCAAGCGCCCTTAATTGTTCCGTCCATTCGGTAGAATCTTGCTGAAGCTCAACGGCCGTATCTATAAAACCATTTATATAGTCTTGATACCACAACCTCATATCGTCTAAAAGAGTGGCATTTGGCAAGGGTGCGTTCGGATCGTTATCAATAGGCAAGTAACGATTGGCCGCATTAAAGCCTATACATCCCATTTTAAGAAGACCATCGGCTGGCGTATTAGGCTGAGCAGCTTCAAAAGTAGCCGCGTCACAACCAGAGGCCGCAAAAGTCTGAGAAGCGTCAAACCAAATAAAATCCTTCATCAAATTCCAATATGTTTCGAGCATAAAATCCGCGCCGGGGGAAATACTTTCACTATCGTCATACGGCCTTGTCGCCTGTATTACAATTTCACCGCAAAAAGGAACAACAGCACCATCACGGGTCTGATGCTCTTCATCCCTAAGTTCTCCAAAACGGATAATAATATCACCCTGATTAAAATAAAGAACAGCATCTTCAAATGTTGTGTCCTCAAGTCTAACGGGAGCCATACCAACCTCATCCGTATTCACAAGCCAGGCATCAATATCAACCGGGTCACGGTCGTCCCGCTCATGATACATTCGTTCGTAAGCCTGCACACAAGTTGCCAGTATTGTACCGAACTCCACCAATGTATTGACCGGCGGGTAATTAGGGTGAGCAACAAGCGTACTGGTGCCCCCCAAAAGTGTAGGGGCGCCATCCGCAACTGCTCCGGCTAAAGCCGCATCATGAAACAATATCCAGCCATTGGTAGCAAAACCGGAACCCCATTTTGCGGCAAACATGAGAATATATTGTCCGGAATTCAGACCACTCGCCAGAGGCACAAGAAGACCAATCGCGGCAACAATACGAAGCGGCGCCCAGACATGATTAAAGCGCTGGCCGAACGGCGTACCGCTTTGCGCCGTTTCAGCAGCGACAGCGATCACAAAATAAATAACTATAAAAACGGCAATTAGTAATATGCCGATGCTATAGGCCTCAAAAATTTTATGCAGGGCAAGATGAAACGGCCATGGGAAATTAAGGGCGATCGGAGCCGTGCGAAAATAGTCAGTATAGATAACACTGTCTGGTGTAAATTCACGCGTGGACTGGTTCAAATTAAAACACTGCACACCCTGCACCACACAGGTGGGATCACCACTTACGCCAGTAAAAAAATCGGGGAGGCCAAAAACCCGGTCAAGCAAGACAAGGGCAACATCGTGGGTGGCATCGGGCGTTAGAAAAAAGCCTAAAAAGGTCGTGGGCATAGCAATTCCGGAAGCATGGGCCGTTTGCACAAACATACCCATACCCAGCATAAGCATCTGCGCCACCAAAAGAGCCATCCCGGCCAGCATCATAATATAGATAAGAATCTGATCTATATTTTCCCGCTTAAAGACAAGGTTATGGCCCGCCTCAACAATGACATGGCGCACACCGTAGCGGCCCATATTTGCTGCGCTTAAGTAAGGGTGACCAGCGGGAAGGAGACGCGCGGCGCGATAAGTCTGCGCCATAAAAAAAGCAACGTAGGAAAAGCCGGAGAAAAAGAGTTCCTGTATCCGCGGCATAAGCTGCGGAGTTAAAGTATAACGTAGAATTTTTTTAGCAGTCTCATTCTCCATGTTATCTTTCACCAGTTAACTGGTCAGTTATCATCTATTTCTTAGGGGGCAAATTACCCATCCCTGACAAACCGCCTCCACCGCCTTTTCCTATATTACCAGCACCGCCGGGAACTACCGAAACATTACCAGCATTTCTGTTTGCCAACATACCGAACGGCAAACCAACGCCCTGGCCTGCTGCCTTCGCGCCTTGATTTAACGCGCCCGTCACCTGACCCGCTATCTGATTACCGCCAAAGGCCGCATATTGCACCATACCTTGCGCCGGGTCATCGCGCTGGTCACCAAAGGACTGCACGCCGGCGCCCATCCAACGCAAAATACTATTTGGAATCTGGTCGATCATTTTAAAAGATGATGTCGCGAGCATATAAACCAGAATGGTATAAATAATCGTAAAGAAAAATTCATCAATCGGATTACGCTTAAACTCAATCCCGGCAGCCCCTACCGTATTACAGTCAGTACAATCAAAACCCGTCAGGTTTTCAACAACCAGATCAAAAACACCGTTTAAGGTACGCGCCATCGCCGAAAAAATAGCCATCGCAGCAATAAGGCCAAAGACAGTAAGAACTGGCCTTATAAAGATTTCAAAGATCAGAAAATAACCGTTTGAAGCGGCATCACCGGAAAAACCATTACCATCCACACGCAAATGCGCAAGCGCCCATAGCGGCACGCCGACCATGGCTTCAAAAATTGTTTTAACCCAGCCGCCAACAGCGAAGAAAAAATACATAAAAGGCATAAAGGGCAAAATGTAGTAAAGCATAAACCCTATAGTCAGCCCGACCGTTGTAAAGGCAACAAACATGCCGCTAATCGCGCTCGCCGCCGCCCCCAGATGCGTACCGATAATTTCACCCATGCCACCTCCGGCCGAAAAGACAAGGGCCGACAAAAGATTACGGATAGACGCCTCAATAATGCTTTTGCCTAATGCGGAGAGCTGCGCCAAAGGATGAACATCGTCATTTTCACGCATCGTGAACAAACCGCCAATACCAAATACGGAATTAAGCAAATCAAAGAAAACATTACCGCTGGTTTGTAAATCACTGGCCAGCCCCTTGCCATCGGTAAACCAGTATTTGTAGGCCTCACAAAGCGTTTTACCAATGGGAAGGTCCCTGCCCTGAACCAGAGACACAGCACGGAAACCCTGCACAGAAGGACAATAACGATTTTCGGTATCAACGGCCTCATCATGAGAGCGCCGCTCTTCCTGAATATTTTCCATGATCATCGGAACTTTTCCGGGCGTGGGCGTATTAATGGCGGCAGTAAATAATCCACCATTCCATTCGGCAATACGGTTGTACCATATGGCCGCCCCACCCCAGCCACGCGCCAGCAATTCATCGGGAATATCATAAAAAGTAGCGCCAATACCAATCATCGTGTTGTACGCCGTCTCCATCTCCCCAAGATAAGTTCCCGCAACCCCGGCAACGACTGTTTTCTTAAATTCAGAATCAGGAAGCTGGATACACTCTCCCGGCAAACCGGCACCAACAGCACAAGGGTCCTCCGGAAAACCTTCATAAATTGACACCGCCCTCTCTGAGAACTCCAACAGATCATCGTCAAACAAAAGATCTCTGACCATCTCAAAAAAAGCGCGCTGAAGAAGATAAGGGCCTACTCTCTGATCTCCGGGTTCAGAACCGTCTGCATTTCCGGCAACATTAGTGTGAATGGTTATTTCACCGCATGTAGGCTCAACATCACCCGTATAGTTTTTGTCCGTTGCATCAGGGAATCTATGGCCAAACACAATAGTGATGTCCCTGCTATTATAAAATGCCAGAGCATCCGCATAATCGTAAGCGTCATCCATCTCTTCTGCAAAAGTGTTACCATTCTCATTTTTAACCAGCCAGCCTCTAACATCTCTTACGTTAGGAGGCGTGGGGTAACTTACCCTGTAAGCCTCCTTACAGGTTTGAACAACGGACATATAAGCGACGATATGTGTAATATCCGCTGGCTTGGGGCGGGCGATCAAGGTTTCATTATGCGTACCAACGGGCGTATCGGCGGCGGCCAATTCATTATTAAATATAATCCAGCTATTGGTGGCAAAACCGGAACCAAATTTAGCGGCAAGCAAAGTAATATATTGGGCAGAATTCAAACCATAATTTAACGGCACAAGAAGGCCAATGGCCGCGACAAGTCTCAGAGGCGCATAAATATGATTAAAACGACGACCAAACGGCGTTCCGGTATTGGCCGTCTCACCAACAACAAGAAGGATGTAGTATAGAAAAATGACAATACCGACGATCAGAATGGCGTAGCTATAATATTGAAACAGCTCCTGCAAGGCGCGATTAAAAACTGGAATAGCTCCAAATCCAGTACCGGCAGGGGCGAACTTGGAATTAAATATCTCAGGAACGCCAAAGACTTTATCCAGCAACATGTGAGCAATATCCAGACACTGGGCGCCGGGGTTAACGCATTCAGGTGTCGTAAACAAACCTGCAAAAGCGGCAAGCCCTCCGGCCGCGGCAGGCTTTACAAGAATCCCAAGAGCCAGTCCGGCGCATTGCAAAATAAGAAGAACAAAACCAATAAGCAGCGCGAAGAAAATAATAACCTGATCTATATTTTCTTTCTTAATGACAAGGTTATTGGCCGCCTCGGCAATCACATGGCGAATACCATATTTGCCCATATTTCGTGGATTTAGGTAAGCATGATCATTAGGAAGCAGCCTGACACCGTTATAAATAACAGCCATCATAAAAGCGAGCCAGCCGAAGCCAGATTCAATAAAAGCGTTTATGCGCGGGATAATACCCGGCAATAACGCGTATTTCGCAATGTCTTTGGCTTTAATGCCTTGAATTTCTTGCACTTTTTACATCCACACCTGCTGCATATAGTTTACCGCCAATTATAGTTTACCGCCAGATAGATAAAATTTTATTAAATTTCCCTCTATTTAAATATTTTACCATGTATATTATGTGAAATACTAGTTTTGATGGCCGTATATAGCGCCCATGCAGGCGCCATCCGTGTCCTGAAGAATATCACGACACGAATAGAATATAAATCATTTTAAAACAATATGTTACCCAGCCTTGCGTAGCGGCTTATACTTAATTCGGTGCGGGGTATCGGCGTCAGCACCAATGCGGCGCTTGTAATCCGCCTCATAATCCTCGTAATTGCCCTCAAACCAGACAACCTGCGAATTGCCTTCAAAAGCCAGAATATGTGTGGCAATCCGGTCCAAAAACGCCCGGTCATGGGTAATTACCACCGCGCAGCCCGCATACATTTCCAAAGCCTCTTCCAGCGCCGACAAAGTCTCGGTATCCAGATCATTGGTCGGTTCATCGAGCAGCAGCACGTTTGACTCATTTTTCAGCATCTTGGCCAGGTGAACACGGTTACGTTCCCCGCCCGAGAGCGTGCCAACCTTCTTTTGCTGGTCTGTGCTTTTGAAATTAAAGGCCGCAACATAAGCGCGGGACTGCATCTCAATCTTGCCCAATTTAAGAACATCATTACCGTCCGAGATTTCCTCCCACACGGTTTTATTACCATCCAGAGAATCCCGGCTTTGGTCGACATAGCCGAGCTTGACCGTATCGCCGACTTTAAAGCTCCCCGAATTCGGCCCCTCCTGCCCCGTTATCATACGGAACAACGTCGTCTTACCCGCACCGTTAGCGCCAATGACACCGACAATACCGCCGGGCGGTAACTTAAATGACAAATCCTCAATCAACAGCCGGTCATCATAACCCTTACTGATATGCTCCGCCTCAATCACAAGATCACCAAGACGCGGCGGGGGCGGAATAATAATCTGCGCATTACGAACATCCTGTTTTTGCGAAGCGGCGAGCAATTCTTCATAGGAATTAATCCGGGCTTGTGATTTTGTCCGGCGGGCCTGCGGTGACTGGCCCATCCATGCCTGCTCACGCTCGATCGTTTTCTGGCGGGACTTGTCTTCGCGCGCCTCCTGCTCCAGTCTCTTTCTCTTCGCATTCAGATAAGCCGAATAATTCCCTTCGTAAGGAATACCGCTACCCCGATCGACCTCTAAAATCCAGCCTGTGACATTATCAAGAAAATAACGATCATGCGTGACCATAACAACAGTCCCGGTATATTCCGATAAATAGCGCTGTAGCCATGCGATGCTTTCAGCATCCAGGTGATTGGTCGGTTCATCGAGCAGCAACAAATCCGGCTTTTCCAGCAGCAATTTTGCCAGCGCCACACGACGTCTTTCTCCGCCGGAAAGGTTACCAACAGCAGAATCGCCGGGCGGACAACGCAAAGCCTCCTTGGCCATGGCAATAGTACGATCAAGCTCCCAGCCATCGGCCGCATCGATTTCTTCCTGCAACGTCCCCATTTCCTCGGTCAGCGCATCAAAATCTGCTTCAGGGTCAGCCATAGCCGCCGCCACTTCATTATAACGGTCAAGCTTGGCCTTAATATCACCAAGCCCCTCGAGAATATTTTCATGAACGGTCTTGCTCTCATCAAGCTGCGGCTCCTGCGGCAAATAGCCAACACGCGCGCCATCCGCGCTCCATGCCTCACCGGTATAATCATTATCCTGCCCCGCCATAATTCGCATCAGGGTTGATTTACCGGCCCCATTCGGGCCGAGCACACCGATCTTTGCACCAGGCAAAAAGCTCAGCGTTATATTTTCCAATACCTTTTTACCACCGGTATAGGTCTTGTTCAGACCGTTCATCACATAAACATATTCGTACGATGCCATTATTTTTCTCTTCTGTTTTTAGATCTTTCAGGCGTCTTTATAGCAAAACCCCGTATAAAGGGGCAATATTTTTCAATTTAGGTTTTTCGCACCCCTCATGTAATGTTATCCTTACCGCTAGCAAGTTAAGGAGGAAAGACCATGAGCCGCGATAATATATCAACTAACTCCTTAATGGAGGCCTCACGCAGTCGTGCTAGTTTTTCAGGCCATGGCAAAGCCAAAGGGGCCGCCGGTTATATTTCCGATACTGATGATAATTCATATAATTTCCTGGGAACAACCGGCCAGCATGAAATTTTTAACCCGCAAAAAGGCGGTTACGATAAAATTCGCATCGGCGCTGCCTGGCAGAACGAACAGGTTAAAGACGCCGGATTTTTCGGCAAACTGCTCAAAAAAGCGCGCAAACAAGGCGTTGATCTGGACCTTGGCTGCTTGTACGAACTACAGAATGGCAAACGCGGCGCGATTCAAGCTTTTGGAGAGATGCACGGCTCTTTCAATCAGGAACCTTATATTTCATTATCCGACGATGACCGCACCGGCGACGACGACGACGATGATGACGGCGAGGATGAAATTATTTTTATCAACGGACAAAAGTGGCCGGAAATAAAAAGAATCCTGATTTATCTTTATATTTATGATGGCGCCCATAACTGGGCACAGGTCCAGCCCCAAATTCAAGTGCGGGTTCCTAATGAAAAACCAATGATTGTCACGCTGCACACCCTTAAATCGGAAATGGGTCTTTGTTCCGTGGTCGGGCTCGAAAATGTGCGCAACGGCATCAAAATGATAAACTACACCGAATATTATCCCGGCCACGCTGAAATGGATCGCGCTTACGGCTTTGGTCTTGAATGGGAAGATGGCCAAAAAAGGTAAATGGATATAATGACACCCGAACTAGCAACACTGGATTTACTTATTTTAGGAATGTGTGCCATTGCAACAGGCATGTTTTTCCTTGTGAAAGGCGGCGACTGGCTTGTTGATAGTGCCGTTTATATTGCCTTTCACAAAGGCGTATCACCTCTTGTTGTTGGCTTTACCATTATTGCTTTCGGCACCTCACTGCCTGAATTACTGGCATCAATGACGGCCATCATGAAAGGATCGCCCGGTATTGCCATTGGTAATGTACTCGGCTCCAACGTTGCCAACATATTGCTGGTTGCCGGATCTTCGGCGCTAATTATCCCCTTGGTCATCCACCGTCACCTTCTAATAAAAGACACCGTATTCATGCTGGCCTGCACCGCTGTTCTGGCCGGATTAATGCTGGGAGAAGCCATTGAACGCTGGGAAGGTCTGGGGCTATTCATCACTCTGCTGGTTTATGCTTACTGGAAATACAAAGAAAGCAAAAAAGGTAAGACTATTGTTGAGGAAGTTCAGGCACCGGAAATAAAAAATATGCGCTATGCCTTGTTCTATCTTTTTCTGGGACTGATTGCCATTAGCGGCGGCGCAGACTTCCTGATAAGGGGCAGTACATTAACAGCACGACTCCTCGGCGTACCGGAATTAATTATCGGCCTGAGTGTTGTCGCTTTGGGCACCTCACTGCCTGAGCTGGCGGCTTGTGTTGCCGCGGCAAAGAAAAAGCAAACAGACGTTATTATCGGCAATATTATCGGCTCTAATATTTTCAACATTCTGATGATTATAGGCTTATGCGCTTTCACCAAGCCTTTTATCATGGGCGATATAGCAGCAAGAGCGACTAGCCTTGATATTTGGGTTACGGTAGCTGTAACGGTGCTTTTCTCATTCCTTATTCTATCGTTTAAGAAAATGGGATGGAAAGTCGGCATCGTTTTTGTTCTTTTCTATATCGCATATATTGTGTTTCAATATCAGAGCGTTTTGGTAAATGGTGGGGCATAACGATATGAATGATATGGATGACGAAAATAAATTAAACAAATTCACTGAAGACGACAATGACCTTATCAAACCTATTGATACAGGCCATGAGCAAAAAAGTGACACGCCCGCCGCCCCAGAGATCCCAGAGGCCGGCGCGGTACCTCCCTTTCCTGATTCCGACCTTCCTCCTGAAGCCAAACTGGAAGCAGAGCAACCTACCACCGACGCTCCCACAGAAGCAGAGCCCTTTTTAAAAGACGATGACTGGCCACCAGAAGAAGATAAAAAAGAAGCCGTCCCTCCTCCTGAAGAAAAAGGAGGAGACACTCCCCACGATAGCGCCAACTATATCAGCAAAGGCGAGTATATTGACCTGCTGGAAAAAGACCCTACCATGAAGAATATTACGATCGGCGCCGGATGGGACCAGAAAGCTTTTGAAGAAGAGCCTGTCGATGTCGATCTCAGCCTGTTTTTACTCGATAAAACAGAAATGACCCGCATTGATGAAGATTTCATCTTTTACAATAATGACCGGGCCTGTGAAGGCGCTATCCAGCATTTAATGGACAACCGGACAGGAGCAGGCGAAGGCGATGATGAAAATGTCTTTATCGACCTGAACGGTGTTCCTTTTGATATCGTAAAAATTATTTTTGTTTTTTCCATCTATGATCCGGAAATAAAAGGCCATCATTTTGGTATGGTAAAAAATATGTTCTTTAGCATCACAAACAAAGATGACGGCCAGGAAATTGCCCGTTACCGGATTGACCCGGATGATCAAAAAGGGGGAAACGCCATGATTGTCACGACCCTCATTCGCGAAGGACCGAAATGGATCTTGGAAGCATCTGCAGATGTTTCCAATGCCGGGCTAGCAAAAGTCGCCACTGATTACGGGATTATTATCAAAGAACTGCAAACAACCGGTGAAGAAACGCTTGGTGAAGAAACTGCTCAAGAAGCATCTGGCGAAGATTAAAAACCGCCGCCTTTCTTCATATCAAGAAGCTGATTGGCCTTAATCACCGGAGATTTTCCACCGCCGCCCTCGCTCTGATCACCCGCGCGTTCGCGGCTATGAAACTCGCGATCAATTAGCTCATCAATATCAGGGATAACATCGGTTTGCAGCTCTTGGACAAAGGCGCTGAAAAAATTACAAGATTTTTCCTGCCAGTTATAAATTTCCTCTTCCGGTGCCGCACCGCGCAATTTGAAATCTGCAATCTCCCATTCGCCACTTGATTGCAGCGGCTTTGATTTAATCCAGAAAATCTGCTCCATCGGCGGCTTGCCTTCCGGCGGCGTATCGTGCATCAACTGAATCTCGGCCTCAAGCTCCATACCTTCCGGATCCATGCGCACCTCGGCGCTGCATGTCCGGCCGCTCTCGCCGTCATAGCACGACCACGGGCATGTCTCGTAAGAGCCGAGCTCATAACCGACCGCCAGTCTGTCCATCAAATCTTTCTTACTAACGCGCATCCGTAAAAACCTTAAAAAATTATTGAAATAAGTTATACTCCGGTTATAGCCCCCATGGGAAGCTAAAAATGTAAGGTTAAAAAAGCTGTCCCTGCGTATCTGTTTTTGCAGTTTTCTTTGACTTGCCGCTTTTTCCAATGACAGCATCCACGCATTTTTCGTCCTTGAACTGAAGCTGTACGTCCTGACCTGTATGTGTTTGATTAGCGCTTGTCACCGGCGCGCCTTCCGCATCGAGAACGACAACATAGCCGCGCCCGAGCACACTTTTAAAAGACAGGCTTTCCAGCATACGGCTATGACTCTCCAGCGTATTAGAACGGTCTTTGAAAAGAGTGTCTTTCAGCGCGAGCAACCTTTCACTGCGATAACCGAGCGCCGTACGCTTTTCATCAATCAGGGCTTTGGGGTGGCGTAATAGCGCCCCCAGCTTAACCGTGCGTTCGCGCTTTAGGGCCACGCCGCGTTCAAAGCTGCTGGTCATTTTATGGGACAAATGATCAAGGCCCTGCGTTTTAATTTCCAAAAGCCGTTTGGGATCGCCGAGCCGCGCCGCCACTCCCTGCAAACGGTCGCCCTTGTGAGAAAGCATCCGGCTGATTGAACTCATCAGGCGCTGCTCATCTTCCGCAATTTGCGCCATAAGGTTAAGCCGTACCGGCACTGCCATTTCGGCTGCCCCAGTCGGAGTCGGCGCGCGCACATCAGCAGCATAATCAATTAATGTCGTATCAGTTTCATGACCAACGGCAGAAATAAGCGGGATAGTACATTCCGCCGCCGCGCGCACGACACTTTCTTCGTTAAAGGGCATTAAATCTTCGAGGCTACCGCCACCGCGCGCGACAATGAGCAAATCGGGTCGCCGCTCTTTCATCGCGTTAAAGCCATTAATCGCCGCTGTAATCTGATCGGCAGCACCCTCACCCTGCACCAGCACCGGCCAAACCATAACCGGACGCGGAAAGCGGTCATTCAGGCGGTGGAGAATATCACGGATCACCGCGCCAGTCGGAGAGGTAACAACGCCAATTCTTTGCGGAATAAAGGGGAGAGGTTTTTTACGCTCCGGCGCGAACAATCCTTCAACGGTGAGTTTCTTCTTGCGCTCCTCAAGCATTTTGAGCAGCGCACCTTCACCGGCAAGTTCCATGCTATCAATAATAAGCTGGTAGTTTGATCTTGCCGGGTATGTTGAAATACGGCCTGTACAAATAACTTCCAGCCCCTCTTCCGGCTTTATAGAGAGCTTTGATAATACACCCTTCCAGCAAATCCCATTGATGACCGCGCTTTCATCTTTGATGTCGGCATACATATGACCGGAACCGGGAATCGTGACGCGCGAAAGTTCGCCGCGCACCCGCACGCGGCCATAAGTTTCCTCCAGCGTTTTCTTCAATGAAAACGCCAGCTCGGAAACACTCATTTCAGGGACGTTTGAGCGCGGTGTTTCTTGTGAAATCTTTTCGTTTACCATGGCCTCAATATATAATCATTTCGAAAATAATCCGAACGATTTAGAGAACAACTATGGAATTTTATACAGGTTTAACTATTGCGAGCCGTGTGCCCTCACTACTTACCGGGAGATCAATAGCAGCAACAGATTGTTTTAGTTGAACAGGACTCTCAGCTGTCCTTGGCGACAAATCACCGGGGAATGCCAAAATACCCGCCAAAACACCCGCAGCCGCGCCCAAAAAATATCGTGATAAGCCTCCCATAGAAGGAACTGTCCCCGGATAATCTTTGTCATTGCATTTCGTTGCTAAAATGGCACCAGCTACAGCTAGGGTCACCGTTGTAAGAATGAGACTAGCCCCAGCCCCTATATCACCGTTGAACGCTAGCGACGCCACGCCAAGTGTAGTACCAAAACCGGCAACACAGCCAACAGCAAGAAAGAAGTGATTAAATAGTTTGCGAGAGAGCGCTTCATCACTCTGTATTTCCTGATCTTTTTTCTCGGCGAACATAAGCATGCTCCTTTTTATATTATATAGTAAATTTCATGAGGGAATATATCACCCGCATATGCAATATGTCAATAAATTATTTTTCCAGATAATTCCACCTCTATCTGGCTTAAAGGGTTCTTATGATGCTATAAAAACACCAAGCAATTTTATATCAGGGGAGATGAGAGAGATGACACAGAATTTATCATCATATCTTTACAAAGATGAGGCGCAGTGCGTCGAAGAGCTTCTTGAAGCGCTAAACTGGGACGAGCAGCGCAGTGAGCGCGTACAAGGACAAGCGCAGGAGCTGGTTGAGAAAGTCCGGGCCTCTAAACGCAAACTCGGCGAACTTGAAACCTTCCTGCAGGAATATGGCCTCAATACCGAAGAGGGCCTCGCGCTGATGACGCTGGCAGAAGCTCTGCTGCGTATTCCCGATGCACATACAGCCAATGCGCTGATTCGCGATAAAATGGCCGCCGCCGACTGGCTCGGTAAACAGGGCAACACCAAAGATTTGATGGTCAAGGCCGCAGGGTTTGGACTAGCGCTCACTCATAAAACACTGGATAGCGCGGTATCAAAACTGGGCGAGCCGGTTATTCGCAAAGCCATGGTTGAGGCGATGCGCATTTTGGGCAAACAGTTCGTGCTGGGACGTTCTATTGATGAAGGCGTTAAAAACGCAAAGGCCTATCAGAAAAAGGGCTACCGCCTGTCTTACGATATGCTCGGCGAAGGGGCACGTACTACCGAAGATGCTGCGCGGTATTATCAGGTTTATCACGATTCAATCGAGCATATCGCCGCCAAAGCCAATGGCGGCGCGCGTCCGGGCATGTCGGTCAAGCTTTCGGCGCTGCATCCGCGCTATGAATATAGCCAGAATGAGATTTGCGTTCCGGCCCTAAAAGAAACGCTTTTGAAACTGGCAAAACTAGCAGCGGAGAAAAATGTTTACCTCACCATCGATGCCGAGGAAGTCGACCGGCTGGAGTTATCACTGGAGATAATAAGCGCCGTGGCCAAGGACGAGTCTCTGAAAAAAGACTGGGACGGGTTTGGCCTCGCGGTGCAATCCTACCAAAAACGTGCTCCAGCAATCGTTGATGCTCTCACAGAGATCGCAGAAAACACCGGGCGTAAATTTCAAGTACGGCTGGTCAAAGGCGCGTACTGGGACACCGAAGTGAAACACGCGCAAATAGAGGGTCTGCCTGAATATGCGGTCTTTACCCGCAAGGCCAATACCGACCTTTGTTATCTGGAATGTGCGCGCAAATTGCTGGCACGGCGCGATGTATTTTACCCGATGTTTGCCACCCATAATGCACATACGGTGGCGAGCATTATGGAGCTGGCCGGGAATGACCGCGCCGGATTTGAATTCCAGCGCCTGCATGGCATGGGCGAAACGCTGCACGACCAGATTTTAGACGACAACCTCGCCGAAATTAGCGTCTATGCGCCCTGCGGTTCCCATGAAGATTTGCTTCCTTATCTGGTGCGGCGCTTGCTGGAAAATGGCGCAAGCACATCTTTTGTGCACCAGATTTTAGATAGCCGCGTCCCGGTAGAAAAAATAATCGCCGACCCGGTTGTTGATGCGCGGGAGCACGAGACAAAACGTCATGCCAAGATTCCGCTACCCAAAGATATTTACGGACAAGAACGCCTGAACTCCAAAGGTCTTGATTTAAACGAAGAAGATATTGTCCTGCCACTGATTGAAGATATTAAAAAAGCCGTTGACGGTAAAAAATGGGAAGCTGTCCCCTTAATTAGCGGCAAGGCTCATAAGGTCGGAGAAAAGCGGGACATTACGAACCCCACCAACAAAAATGAAATTATAGGTCACGCCTGGCAAGTTGATGAGGCTCTTATAAACAAAGCGTTCGAAACAGCAAAACGTGGCCATAAAGCCTGGAGCACTACGCCCGCAGAGGAGCGCGCTACTGCACTGGAACGGCTCGGCGCTTTGATGGAAGAGCATCGAAGCGAGCTTATGGGGCTTTGTGTCCGCGAAGCCGGAAAAACACTTCCTGATGCTCTGGCAGAAATACGCGAGGCCGTTGATTTTTGCCGTTACTATGCCCAGCGCGGCCGCGTTGATTTTGATGAGGCAGGACAGGAAATGCCCGGCCCAACAGGAGAACAAAATATCCTGACCATGCACGGACGCGGTGTTTTTGTCTGTATCAGCCCGTGGAATTTTCCGCTGGCAATTTTCACCGGACAAATCACGGCAGCGCTCATGGCCGGAAATGCGGTCATAGCCAAACCCGCTTCACCGACACCGCTCATCGCCATGCGCGTTGTCCAGCTTATGATTAAGGCCGGCATTCCATCAGACGCGATTAACTTCCTGCCCGGCTCTGGCCGGATGGGTGGAAAGATGGTGGAACACGCGGATGTTGCAGGCGTTTGCTTTACCGGATCAACCGGCGTGGCATGGGGCATAAACCGCGCCTTGGCAGCCAAAGATTCAGCGATTGTGCCGCTCATTGCCGAAACCGGCGGACAAAATGCGATGATCGTTGATTCGTCTGCCCTGCCTGAACAAATCATTGACGATGTGCTGCTGAGCGCTTTTGGCTCGGCAGGGCAGCGCTGTAGTGCCTTACGCGTTTTATTCGTGCAGGATGACATCGCCGATAAAGTAATTACGATGCTCAAAGGCGCGATGAATGAGCGCCGTGTCGGCGATCCTATTGAACTTGCCCATGACATCGGCCCGGCGATTGATGATAATTCGCGGCAAGAACTAAAAGATCACCAAAAATGGCTAGAAAAGAACGCTAAATTTATTGCCGCCGTGCCTGTTGCCGAAGAGCTCAAAGAGCAAGGCTCTTTCTTCGCGCCGATTGCTTATGAGCTAAACCATATCAGTGAACTGGAACAAGAAATTTTTGGCCCCGTGCTCCATGTCATTCGTTACAAGGGAGAAAATCTGGAACAAGTTATTGATGACATTAACGACACCGGATACGGCCTGACATTAGGAGTCCACAGCCGCATCAGCCACCATATGGATAAAATTACCCAAAACGTAAATGTCGGCAACGCCTATGTTAACCGCGCCATGACCGGCGCCGTTGTCGGGGTGCAGCCTTTCGGCGGTATGGGATTATCCGGCACCGGCCCCAAAGCAGGCGGCCCGCATTATTTGCACCGCTTCGCTACGGAGAAAGTTGTCTCAATTGATACGACGCGGCAGGGCGGTAATGCCAGTCTTGTGACGCTGGAGGAATAAAAGAAACCTAATAAACTAATTACGAGGGCTCAAGCTTATCTTTACCAGGAGGTTGGATGGCATCCGTTCGAAACACGCTTTCTGCCGAGGCATATTTTGTAACATGGTTCGTACTTTTTTCTTTGACCGAAAACCATACCTTCGCGAAGTCTTCCTCCCAATTCAATAAATTCAGGACAGCCTCTTGATAAGTTACATGGATCGGCACGATATTTTTATTTTCTGTCCCGGCAACCTTATCTTCCAAAAACACCCTTACCAACTGATAGCAATCATCTGCAATCTTGTTCGCCGTTAATTTAAGATGACTCGAACCATATACATGGGTCTCAAAAAAATCGGGATATTCCCCGTTAAATTCACCTGATACTGGTTTTTCATTTTCCATTTTCTTTGGCCTTTCTTATTCGGTTTTAACCATCCAGCTTATTGAGGTACCAGAGTTTTCTCAATCTCAACAGGTTTGAACTGCTCACAATCTATATGAGCGCTTACGCTTTCCTGAAGAATTTTATTCGAATCCATACACGAATCATAAAGCTTGCTTTGTTCTGCATTAAATTGCGTCAATATCTTCTTAGCAGCTTCATGAGCATTAATTTCCGTGTCTTGAGCAAAGTTTTGCCGTCCGACGATCTCGGCAGCCCGTTTAACAGGACCTTCAACCGAAACAAGGATATTATTTTCGGTCATTGTAGAAATTGTCTTCTGATGCTGCTCTACTCTATTATCCAGATCGATAGCGGCAACACCAAAAACAAGCGCCAAAGATGTCATTGTTGAGGTTAGAATAAGAGGCCATTTGAACGTTGTATGAGGATGATGTGTATTAACGGCTGCTACGACCACGCCAGAAAGGAAAACACCTACACCCGCATAACAAGCAAGAGCGCTCCCCATGGGGAGTGCCATCACCGTACCTATAAAACCACCAAATATACCGCCTACGCCTAGTGACACCTTCTTGCTCTTATTCCCAAAATACTCTTTCATACTCATGTCATTGTCGCTCATAGCCATGTTCCTTTTTCAACGTTTCCGCCGTCCATAATTTAAATTTGTCGTAATATAGGCTTACTCAAGCAATATGTCAATAAAAATAACCTGTGATCTTTGTTCTTTCTCTGTGTACTCTGTGGTCAAAAGAAAGAGGAGTATTCCATGAAAATTCTACTGGTCGGTGGCGGTGGACGCGAACATGCTTTGGCGTGGCAGCTCGCGCAATCTGATAGATGCGAAGCGCTTTACTGCGCCCCCGGTAATGCCGGGATTGCCGAATGCGCCGAATGTGTTGATATTGGTGCCGAAGATGTGAATACGCTGGTTGCCTTTGCCAAGGACAAGGCGATTGACCTTGTTGTTGTCGGGCCGGAAGGGGCACTAGTCACCGGGCTGGCCGATCGCCTGCTTGAAGCAAACATCAAGGTTTTTGGCTGTTCTAAAGCGGCAGCGCAGCTCGAAGGATCAAAAGGGTTCATGAAAGATTTGTGCGCCAAATATGATATTCCCACGGCGGCGTACGGGCGGTTCACAGATATTGAAAGCGCGAAAAAATTTATCACGCAGCAGGACGCGCCGATCGTCATCAAAACCGACGGGCTGGCGGCAGGTAAGGGCGTGATTATCGCCCAAAGCATTGAAGAGGCCGAAAAAACTGTTGAAGACATGCTGTCCGGCGTCTCGTTCGGCGATGCCGGGCGCGAAATCATTATAGAGCAATTTCTCGATGGCGAAGAACTAAGCTTTTTTGCACTCGCTGACGGCAAGACCGTTCTCCCCCTAACCTCGGCGCAAGATCACAAGCAGGTTGGCGAAGGTGATACCGGCCCCAATACCGGCGGCATGGGCGCGTACTCTCCCGCGCATATGATGAATGAGGAGCTTGGCCGTAAAATCAATGACAACCTTATCCAGCCTACAATCAAAGCCATGGCGGCAGAAGGCTGCCCCTTTACCGGCGTGCTGTTTGCCGGGATTATGGTGGTGAAGGGCGAGCCGATCCTGATTGAATATAATATCCGTTTTGGCGACCCGGAGTGCCAGCCACTGATGATGCGGCTTGATTGCGACCTGCTGGAAATTCTTGATGCCTGCGCCGAAGGACGACTTGATGAGGTACAAGACCAAATTCACTGGCGCGATGAAACCGCGCTTTGTGTTGTCATGGCCGCAAAGGGCTATCCGGGAAGCTACGTTAAAGACACCGTGATTGATCTTGGAAAATCTGATCTAGAGCCAGGAACGAAAGTCTTTCATGCGGGCACTAAATATGATCCATCTGGAAAGCTCCTCAGCACTGGCGGCCGCGTTCTGGGTGTAACCGCGCTAGGCACTACGATTGAGCAAGCAAACCAGAATGCCTACCGCGCCACCGGTCAAATCACCTGGCCGGACGGGTTCTACCGCCGTGACATTGGCTGGCGGGCCCTGGAAGCCGAAAAAGAAAATGAAAAAAAATCCATACCTTGTTAACCATTTCAGTCCATGATGGTAACACAAGTTATTAACCCACTGATTTATTGAGGTTTTATGAGTAAAAAGCAGGCAACTGAGACTAAAAAGCCAAAAAATAAAGACGAGGCACAGGATGCGCTTCTGGCGCGCCATAGCGCCGGAGCGATTAAACGCTATGTTTTTCCTAAAAACACTGTCCTTTTCAATAAAGGCGAAACGCGGCAATGCGCTTATCTGATCGACCGGGGCGAAGTTCATATTATCGGTAATGATGAAGGCGGCGAAGACAAACAGCTTTGCGTCATTGGCGAGGGCGAAATTTTCGGTGAAATGGCTCTGATTGATAACACGCCGCGCACGGCCACCGCCGTCACCAACACTGAATGCGAAATTTTTATTATTCCGCGCGATGCGCTGCATGAACGTATCAAAGGTCTTGACCCCATTGTTTCGCTGCTGATTAGCCTCCTGATTGAGCGTTACCGCATCACCCGCATTCACTTGCCAGAATCCGTTAAGCAGGACAATGTCGGTGATTTCATCAAGAAAATAAGTAAATTTGAACAATTACCGGAAGAAGTCCTGCGACTGCGCAATACAGAAAAACAGCGAGAAACAGCGCTCAAGGAAATGAAACTAGAACAGGAATTACGGGCCGGTCTTGAGAAAAAGCAGTTCATTCCGTACCTCCAGCCTATTCTGGATTTATCATCAGGACGCATCAAAGGGTTCGAGGCCCTTATCCGCTGGCAGCATCCCGAGCGCGGACTTGTATTTCCCGATGAGTTTATCCCCGTGGCAGAACGAACAAACGTGGTGCAACATCTTGACCAAATGATGTTAGAAAAAGCCTGCGCCCTTTTGCCCTCATTGCAGGAAAAGGCAGATGGGGAAGAGCTTTTTATCAGTGTCAATTTATCCGGCATCAACTTTGAAACGATTGATATTGTAAACAGTGTCAGGCGCACGATCATGGATAGCGGCGTTGACCCCGGCCATATCAAACTGGAAATAACAGAAAGCGCCCTGATCGACGATCCAGATCAGGCGGAGAAAGTTCTGCGTGGTCTAAAAGCACTAGGACTTATCATTTCACTTGACGATTTTGGTACCGGCTATTCATCACTTAGCTATCTACATAAATTTACGATTGATGATTTAAAAATTGATCGATCCTTTGTGATGCAGCTTCACGATGGTCGTAAAAGCCTTGATATTGTTCGTGCCATCGTTGCTCTGGCTAAAAGCTTTAAGCTCAACATTATTGCCGAAGGCATCGAGCGCGAAGAAGACATTGTCGCCCTCACCAGTCTTGATTGCGATATGGGACAAGGCTATTTGTTCAGCAAACCGATTCCGGTTGAAGAGGCCTACGAATATATTAAGAAGAACCTGTCTGAAAATTCTTAAGCCTTATTTCTTTTCCCGGCAAAGAAATCTTTTAAAATTTGTCCGCAGTCCTCTTCGAAAATGCCGCTATGAATTTCCAGCTTATGATGACAGGTTTTTTGATTAAAAAACTCAGGCCCATGTATAACAGCACCACCTTTAGGGTCCTGCGCGCCGAAATAAAGCGTACGGATACGGGCAAAAGAAATGGCTCCAGCGCACATGACGCAAGGCTCGAGAGTAACGTACAGATCGCAATCAGGAATGCGCTGCGTTCCTGCTTTTTCGCATCCCTCACGGATCACAAGAACTTCGGCATGGGCGGTCGGATCGGCAAGTTCCCGTGTACGATTACCATTTTGCGCTATGATAACGCCACTCTTGCTATCAACAAGCACAGCGCCAATCGGCACTTCATCGCGCTCTTGCGCTTTTCTTGCTTCTTCCAGCGCAATATTCATATAGTCTTCTGCATTCATGAGGTAGTATGTAATCGAAATGGCAGAAGAAGGCAAAGAACGAATTGCAAAAGTAATGGCACGGGCGGGGCTTTGTTCCCGGCGCGATGCCGAGCGCTGGATTAATGATGGCCGCGTTAAGGTAAACGGGACATTGCTTGAAAGTCCGGCCTTTACCGTTGGCAAGGATGACAAGATCGTCGTTGACGGCAAAGCTTTGCCCGGCGCAGAGAAAACGCGGCTGTTTCTCTACCATAAACCGGTGGGTCTTGTCACAACCGCCAGAGACGAAAAAGGCCGCGCCACCGTTTTTGACAGCCTGTCCAAAAGATTGCCCCGCGTTGTCAGCGTCGGGCGGCTTGATTTAAATACCGAAGGGCTTTTGCTGCTGACCAATGACGGAGGGCTATCGCGCTATCTGGAATTACCGGCAACCGGCTGGAAACGCCGTTACCGCGTGCGGGTACATGGCGAGGTAACGCAGCAGCGCCTTGATAGCCTACAAAAAGGCATCACCATTGAGGGCATCAAATACAAATCCATGGAAGCGACGCTGGATAAAAACGAAGGTAAAAATTGCTGGCTGAGCATAACACTGACCGAAGGCAAAAACCGTGAGATCAGAAAAGTCATGGAAGCGCTTGGTTTAAGGGTAAATCGCCTGATCCGTGTTTCCTACGGCCCTTTTCAACTGGGGCAACTCGGCAAAGGCGATGCTAAAGAAGTGCCAGAGAAAATCATGAAAGAACAAATCGCCGGATTTTTTAAATGAGAATTAACGGCGGACACTATCGCGGGCGGAAACTTATTGTGCCCAAAGGGAAAGACATCCGCCCGACCGCCGATAAAATTCGTCAGGCCATTTTCAACAGCCTTCTGCAATATGATTTACCGCGCGGCGCGCAAGTGCTGGATGCGTTTTGCGGCACCGGCGCGCTTGGTCTTGAGGCGTTATCGCGCGGCGCAGAGTTTTGTACCTTCATTGATAAAAGCCGCGATTCGCTGCAATGTTGCCAGCAAAACATCAAAGCGCTTGGGATAGAAGCGCAATGTAAAACCATAAATAAAGATGCGAGTAAGCCCAGCGGCAAAGCCCTTGATATGATTCCAGCTACCCTTGCTTTTATTGATCCTCCCTACCGGCAGAACCTTATATTGCCCACGCTCGAGACCATGGTTAAACAAGGCTGGCTCGCCGTGAATGCCATCTGTGTTATTGAGGCCGAAAAACAAACCGACATTTTTGTGCCGGACGTTTTCTCGTTGTTAAAGAAAAAAAATTACGGCAATACGCAGATTGTCTTTTGCCGCTACGGTACAAGCACACCGCCATAAAGCAAGCCGAGAAGAACAAGCCCCAAAATAACCCGGTAAACAGCAAAAACGGTAAAGCTTGATTTTTCCAGCCAGCGCATCATTAAA
>JAJFGW010000030.1 GCA_021775915.1 Alphaproteobacteria bacterium
CTGGAAAGTTCCCTTCCGCTGTCCATGACGGTGTATTTGTTTCGCCAAAAAAATTATCGAATAACCGGTTCATTTCATTTTGTAGGGGAGACAGTGACCGGCCAAAATTGCTGCGGCGCAAAACAGGAATGTTAAAAGGTCTATCTAAATGGACGAGTTCACGCATAGTCATGATTTTTCTCCTTAATAAAAAATATTTTCCTATGGATACCATCAGAGCATAGAAGTGTTTTTCGGGTCGTGATCAAAATCAAAAATCTTAAAAACTAAATTCATTGATAAAAATCACGTTATAGAAAGCAGGGTCGTGCTAGAGAACAAGCAGTTTTAATCCTATTTAAGGAAAGGACCATGCTATGAAAGTTAAAGATTCAGTTGTGCTAATTACTGGTGCAAACCGTGGGATAGGTAAAGGTTTTGCAGAAGAGTTTCTAAAAGCGGGTGCAAAGAAAATTTATCTTGGTGTGCGCAGACCTGAAAAAATCACCAACTTTATAGCCCGTGATCCGGTAAAGCTGGTGCCATTGTATCTGGATGTTACTGATCTGGACCATATACATGCGGCAGTACAAAAGGCTGGTGATATTACAATCCTTATCAATAATGCCGGCGTATTGTTTGGTGGTAGTCTTGCTGATGAAAAGCGCCTAGAAGATGCCCGACATGAAATGGAAGTTAATTATTTTGGTCCTCTGTCAATGATTCATGCCTTTTCACCCCTATTAAAGGCTAATGGCGGCGGAATTATAATCAATGTTTCTTCCATCGCCGGGTTGGTAGCTATGCCAGGATCTCCAACCTATAGCACTTCAAAAGCGGCCGTTCATTTCCTGACACTTGAGGCCCGAATGGAACTAAAAGCTCATGGTACGCGTGTGATGGGTATATATCCCGGTCCGGTTGATACAGATATGGCTCGGTCTTTTGATGTGCCGAAGGTTTCACCGCACCATGTTGCGCAGGAAACTATACGGGCAATTGAGACGGAAGAAAATTATATTTTTCCTGACCCGCATCTTAAAGATATTTATACGGTACTTCGTGAGAGTTCTAATCTCTCTATAAAAAGAGAGGGTAATGTTTTTAAGCCAGAATCAAAGGCTGCCTGACATACCATTGTAAACAGAATAAAACATTCTTTATTTTGACAGAAATCACAGAGTTTTTAATAAGATTATGATTTGATGTGTTTACTGATTTTCAACAATCCCGACAAAAAAGGAAAGAGCTATGTGCGCAGCAAAAAAAAATGAATTTCTTATTAAGATGGATATAAATAAACATCCCAGAAAGACATTGACGCTATTTGGCCCAAAAGAAAATGAGGAAAGCCACTTTCAAAGTATGGATAAAATCCTATCAAGCAACGCCTTAAGAAAGAAGGAATAATAACTGTGCCAGGGTTAACCAAAATAAAAATAGTTAAAAAACCGGCTACGGGACAAGAAATTTACGATATTACAGGGCAGATGGACCATAAAATGATTGCAGCTATTCTGCATACAGGTGCTACTTTTGATGAAGTTTTACAAGCCTACCAGTATTTAGAAGAAAATTACTATACCAAGCCTGTTTTTATAAAACACATGACTGACCGCGTTCGGCATGTTTATGATATCCTTGATTATAGTCGAGATTTTGCGAGCTAAATAAGGCTAATTTTAAGTAGCCTTTCTTATCGCGTGATTTATAGGTAACTCTTTACGCATTGATAGAGGCAATAATACGACCTTTCACAGGGACACTAAGAGCTCTGTGTAAGTCTTTTAAAAGGTGAGGGGCAGACACCAGTACCAGGCAGTCAAAACGATCATTCCATACAGCCTCATCGAACCAGGCAGAGATCTTATGTGCAAAACTTAGGGGTTCATAGTCACTTTCTTGCGTATAAAGATTAGGGCCGCATTGCAGCAAAGTTTCCCTCCCATATTTTATTGTGCATTGCACTAGCTTGTTATTTGATTTAGGTGATGAAATTTTTTTTATTAGATATTGCTCTTTGTTTCTTTCTTCAAAAATATAGGCGTTATTTATATCAACGACTACAACCCATGTTCGCAAAGGAACTTCGTAAGAAGCGGAGCGAAAGTTATTTACGGGAGAAGTTTTTAAAAGATTCATAACAAAGCCTCCACGATCATTATTTTTCCCTTTGATAGGATTTTTCTCGGAAAAGGAAGCATGGAGCGAATTTTTTTTCTGTGACTTTTATCACAAAATATCGAATTCAAAAATTTTGACAAAAATCAAATACAAAGTTTCTAAAATCGTATCTTATACACAGTCTATAGCGTCCATTATTTTTGGATAAAAAATATTTTTATAAAAAGGGAGAGTCACGATGGTAGTCAAGAGCTTGGAAAACAAGTTTTTACGCAATACTCCATTTTTTTCAGGTTTACCAGAAAGCGATATAAATAGTTTTTCAAAATATATTTATACTCGAGATTACGAAAAGAATGAGTATATTTACCATCAAGGTGATGAAGCGGATCGGGTTTTTATCGTTATAAATGGCTGGGTCAGAGTCTACCGTGAAACAATAGATGGAGATGAATCTGTTCCTGCTTTATTAACCACAGAAGAAATATTTGGGGAGGGGGCTATATACTATCAAAGCAATCACTATATTTTTTCTGCACAAGCGATTGAAAAAACACGCCTGCTTGAAATTTCACAAACAATGATGAGGCGTAGTGCAGAAGCTAATCCTGATATTATGAGGCGCATCATGGCATCGGTGTGCCAAAAAATGATCCGTTTGCAGACAGAAAATGAACACCTCGCCAATATGAAGGCATCTCAGCGTGTGGCATGTCTTTTATTACGGCTTTCATCACATATGATTGGCAGTGGCGGCACTTTTACTTTTCCTTACGATAAATCCCTTGCTGCCGCACAACTGGGGATGAAACGGGAAACATTTTCAAGAGCTTTGACACATTTGAGACCTTTGGGAGTTACAGTCAGTGGCCCTGAAGTCAAGGTTGAAAGTTTTAAGCGCCTGACAGAATATAGCTGCAAACATTGCGCACTAAGTGCAGGGCAATGTGCAGGAGCGCGATATTCAATATGCGGATTGCATGAAGGGTGGAAAAAAACTTCTGCTATACGCAGCCATAGTTCTCATGGTGCATAAGATAGGAAAGCATCATGTCTTTACTTTCAAGCTCGTGGCCTTTTTCTTCTTCCATAAATTGGATGATTTCATCACGGCTTAAAATTCCAACAGGGAGCTTGTTGCATATAACAGGAATATAATGAAGGCCATTCTCTGTTAGAACATGAAAGATATCATGAATATCTGTTTCTGCCTCAACGGTCATTGGGTTTTTAATCATAGCCTCTCCCGCTGTTAATGTATTAAAAGCGTTAGAAACTCGCTCTATACTATGTGCTGACTTGGGTAGGCATGAAAGAAGATAGGTCAATATACCATGCTCTGTTAAAAGTCCGACTAACTTTTGTTTTTCTGTCACGATAGCGGCAGAGCTGTGATTTTCTCTCATTTTACATGTGGCCTCATAGAGCGTGTCTCTTGGAAAAAAACAGAGACAGGGCTTATTTTCTATGAACTCTCTGACTGATAGTGAATATGAAGTGTTACTATTTCCCTCAGTTTTTTTTGAATGCATGTATTCCCTCCTATTCAACATTAAGAAATATTGATTTCCGATAGCTCTGCTTAACGGATATTTTCATCAATTTTTGTTTTTTGATTGTCTAGTTCATTTGATCATAAGGACGATAAGAAGGAAGTGATTAAAGTCACAGAAAAAATATTCTATGGTTCTAATCAGAAATATAATTTTTAAAATATGATAACCGTCAAACAGGAAACTTTATTTCTTAGACATAGTGGCCTGTACCAAGTATATCATCAGGAAAAAAACAATGACCAAAAATGTTGAAAAACAACTTTTTAAGCAAGCAGCGTACGATCCAGCAGCTTTGTTCTCTTCGCCCTATGACCTTGTAAATGATCCGCGCTTTTCCCAAAATCAAAAAATCAGGCTGCTTAAAAGCTGGGCGTGGGATATACAGGAACTCTTGGTAGCAGAAGATGAGAACATGGTAGGTGGCAATGACTCTTCCGGAGATTTGTTGGAAGATATTCAATGTGCTCTTGGGCGTTTATCCTGAATTGAAGCTTTGTCGTCTATTGTATCACCTTTATAAAGCCAGTTCCGCAACAATATCGGCGCAATAACTGTTGTTAAAAGACTGGTTAGAACAAGTGCAACAAAAGTTGATTGGTCAATCAACCCGTTTGTAAATGCTAGCAAGGAAATAGCCATAGCAGTTTCCCCGCGCGGTGACATGCCAACGCCAATAATTAGGGCATCGTGCTTGCCCATGCCGCATAATTTGGCCATTACACCACAACCAATAACTTTGCTTAAAATGGCAACAATAGTAAGGGTTAAAACAAAACCGGCCATGTCCCACGTAAAATCCCTGAGGTCGATAAGAATACCTAATGAAATAAAGAAAATAGCGCCAAAAATAATACGTAGAAACTCTGTGCCTTCTCGAAAGTCTTTACAGTGTTTTGTTGTAACTCTTGCCAGGGACATACCTGCTAAAAAAGCGCCAATAATCGCTGATAATCCAATCAATGCTGCAATCATGGCATAGAAGAAAGCCAGAACAATGGACAGAATAAAAACAAAATCAGGATATTTATCTGCTAAAGGTGATCTATCAATATGCCTCATTAGGGGTGCTAAAACTTTTCTACCAAACCAGACCCCTGCCAGTACAAAGACAGCAGCCTTTACTGTATAGACAAGAATTAAAACCGTATCTACAGACCCGCTAGAAAGCTGTTGTGATATTGTTAAGGCCAGAAGAGCAAGAATATCATCAATAATGGCGGCGCCAATAATCGCTTGCGCGGGGCCCGATTGTAGCTTTCCCAGCTCTCGTAATGTGTCTGCCGTAATAGCAAGGCTTGTCGCTGTCAGGGCTACGCCGATAATAATAGCTTTGGTGAATTCAAAACCAAAAAGAATAGCAACAAGGTATCCTCCGGCCCATGGCAATATAATCCCTCCTAGGGCAATCATAGAGCAGGAGGGTTTTGCCGCAGTTCGGATACGAGATTCCAATCCTATAGCAAACAGCAAAATAATAGCGCCAATATTACCAGCACTAGCAACAAACTCTGAAAAATTAATGATATTAAATCCACTTGGCCCTATCAAAATACCAACAAAAATAACACCTATAACGGCAGGTTGTCTGATAATGTTTGCCAATAGATATCCACTCAAAGCCATAAATAGCAGCAAGCTCATTTGAAATTCTATAGAGTGGACTAAATCGTGCGAAACTATCATCTCTCGTACGTACCCATTAGTTCAGTTTGTTCTAAAATATGGCCTTTCATGGCACGCTCAAGTTCGGTTCGGTTGGCTCCCGGCCTAAGAGTCAGTTTGATGTCTAAAGCATACAGTCTGAAAAAATAACGGTGAGACCCGTGTCCTTCCGGTGGAATTGGTCCATCATAACCTATTTGTCTAAAATCATTTTGTCCCTGTAACGTGCCATCCTTTAGATGCGAAATACCATCAATATCTTCGCTTAGGCTATGAGCCTCGACTGGTACATTATAAACAAGCCAGTGCACCCAATTTCCAGGCGGTGCATCAGGGTCGTCAGCAATAAGAACAAAACTCTTTGTACCTTCGGGAGCATCATCCCAGCTAATCTGCGGAGAAATATTTTGTCCTGTGTAGGTGTATTTTTTAGGAATCTTGTCCCCCGTTTTAAAACCTGCGCTTTCTAATTTCATAGCTCCATCCTTAATTTTCTTTACTGTTAACCCCCTATTTTTTTGCCTCCATCCTCCACCCGGAGTAATAAAATCCGGATGGAGGTGGTGCTGGAGGAAAATCAATTTCTTTAGTCATTTTTGGGATATGGTTCTTCGGCTTCATCAAAAATATTGCGCCACCATGTTTTCTTCTCTTCTTTCTGATTGCCGGCAGACGGCTCAGTCTGGCTCATTTCTTCTGCATCTGATTGCTCTGCAGGTTCTTGTTTTTTTATCATAGTTATGGAGTCTTTTGTCTCCATTGTCTTCATCATGTCATGCATATGGCTGTGCATTTTATGCCACTGCTGTCTTTCGCTGCGTTGTGGTTCCATGCAATCTATGTAATTCATATTCATGCAGGCTTGGCTCATTTGATTCATCGTCTTACGTATTTCATTGTTCATGTCCTGCATGATTTGCAAACGATCCCGTGTGTGACATTCTGTGCCATCCATACATTCCATGTATCGTTGATCCAGTGAAGAAAGCTGCGCAGGCTTGTTCGGAGTTAGAGCCATTCTAGCTTTGTTCTGTGCGGTAGCCGGAGATATGGGTCCCAAAATAATAGCTAAAAAAGCCATGGTTACGGCGTATCTCATTATATCCTCCTGTTAGTTACTTGGGGTTACAGTGAAACAGTAAGATAAATTCGGTTCGAAATATGTGATATCCGTCAAAATCCACGAAGTTCTATTTTTGTGACCAAAATCAATCGCTCTTTTCCCCTCTGTGATTTAATCATTATATCTTTTCAAAAAAGAGAGAGCCATGACCCAACCTCAGGAAACTATTGAAACCAGTCGTGAAACAGTAGGCGTATTTCCAGATGCTGACAGTCTTCAGGGTGCTCTGGATGATTTACAGGAGAGCGGCTTCATATGGCGTAATATGAGCGTTTTGGCTGATGACAAAACAATAGAAAGAGAGCTTGGTCATATATACAACCGCGTGGAGGAAGCCGAGGATGATCCGGCGGCGCCATATACGGCTTTTGTGCCAAAGGAAGTAATAGGCCAGATTGAAGGCGCTGCTATAGGGGTTCCTCTTTATGTGGCTGGCGTTACGGCTACAGGAATCGTTGTGGCATCTGGCGGAACACTGCTTTCAACTATAACGGCGGCCACTTTTGCTGCCGCTGCCGGGGCTGGCATTGGCACTATATTGGCGCGCTTTATTGCCAAACGGCATGCTGATTATATTCAAAAACAGCTTGATCGCGGAGGCCTGTTACTATGGGTTAGCGTACATTCGCCTGAAGAGGAGAATAAAGCAGCAAAAATTCTAGGGGAACATTCCGCATACGATATACATGTTCATGAAATACCAGTTTGCAGGTGAATTTTAGATTACCTGTTGGTAGAAAGTTTTGATGTTATGATGAAAATCACAGCACACTTCACCAGATCGGTTACAATTTTTTTATGATCCAGATCATTGGATCATAATTTAAGGTCATTCAAGGCCATATAAATAAAAGGAGAACGATCATGCAACAGAAAGAACAAAATCCACAAAAAACAGCTTCTCATAAAGAGCAGCCTGAGAAGAAAAAAAAGAGGAAGAACTGGAAAGAGTCTGAAAAAAACAACCCTAATCCGTGTCGTCAAGGTGAACGGGACGGAGGCTGTTGCTAAATTCGAAAGCAGACCCCCTGTGGGAACAAACCAACAGGGGGTCTGGCTCTTTCAAAGGGGAGTAAATCAGGCCGTAAATGGCAGGAAACCACCCCGTAATCTATTAAGTGTATTCTGAAATTGGGTAAGTGTTCACTACAAAGTCTTTTCTTAATCTATCCAACATTTTCTATTTTTACGATCGGTAAGCCACAATGAAGCGCTATAACTTCCGGTGTGGAGAGCTGTTAATAGCGATCTATACGGTTACGGGACGGCGACATAATGGTATTACGTTCTTGTACTATGTCGGATAGGTAAATGTCATTATCCGAAAACCATTCGGTAATGTCTTCGCTATTTGTTGCATTCATAAGTCTGGCAAAATCGAAGTCTCGCATGGTAATTAAAGGTCTTGCTTTTTTCATTGTTTTTCTCCCTTGTATAGTTATCGGTTTTTTCTTCCAATGCTATAAGCACTGGAAGATGGGTGTTTTATTTGTCAAGGTTTAGACAATTAAAGAAAAACACAGAGGTAAGAAAATAGATGTGATGTTTGTCAAACAAATGAAGTTTTATCCGGGAAACGGATCACTGTGTTACCGAATAGCTTCCTGTAATCCACTGGATAACCCTGTCTTTTTCTTCCAGCTCGCTGATTTTTTGTTTTTTGAGATCAGCCAGGTGCTTGTGCCGACATATAGCAAAATCAATAGCATCGCAAAGTAGTTCGGGGTCATTGCTTACAGAAGATTTTCTTATAAAATCTTCTGCACCGCTACCGACAATGTTAATGGCTAGTTCATGATCATGTTCACAAGTTAGGATAACAACCGGGATGTCCTCTTTGATATCTTCTATCCTCTGAAATGTGTCTATACCGCCAGCAGTATCGGGAAGCCCGAGATCCAGTAGAATAAGGTCGATACCCTTGTCTTCTTTTAAAACATCTTCAGCAGCCGCCATGTCCTCAACGTGGCGGACACTGCAGGGGTACGACATATATTTATTCAAGACCTTCCTGACCAGATGGGCATCAATCTGGCTATCTTCAATGAACAATATGCCAAGGTGTTTGTTCTTTGTATCCTGTGTTTGTTTTCTATTTGTGTCTTCTTTCAAAATCATAATGAATACCCCCTTATGTTTATTTTAATGGTGCTGAGTTTTTTCTAAAAAGGATTTTACGTTTAGAAATTCATCGTAAATACCTGCAAGAAGCGCTTTCTTTTCGTCTTCTTCCATCTCATAGCCTTCTTCAGCTTCCGAACAGAGAGCGGTAAGGTTATTTGCGCCCAGACTAGTTGAGGCCCCTTTAATTTTATGAGCCTGACTCCTCCATGCCTCGTTCTTTTCTTTAGCGCAGGTTTTCTCCATTTCTTTTAGACTAAAGGTGGCTTGTTCAATGAATAAGTCAAACAACTCTTTTTCCTCTTTAGGGTCGCCACCGGTAAAAATTTCAAGATGTTTGATGTCCACAGGAGGTTCTTTGTTTTCTTTAGGCACTTCGGCAAGAACCTTCTCACTTGATAGATCTTGATCGCTTTGAGCTACATGCTTTTTAATGAGCGTAATAAGTTTTTCACTCCTAATTGGCTTACTTAAATAATCGTCCATTCCTGCCTGTAGACATTTTTCCCTATCACCAGTCATAGCGTGGGCAGTTATTGCGATGATTGTCAGATGTTTTTTATTTCCCTTTTCCATTTTGCGTATTATCTTGGCCGTTTGATATCCATCGAGTTCTGGCATCTGACAGTCCATGAGGATAATGTCATATTGCTTCTTTTTAATCATGGATAGAGCGTCTTTTCCATTATCTGCCAGGTCAAGATTAGAGAAACCTAGTCGTGCCAAAAGTTTTTTAATAAACATCTGGTTTGTAGGATAATCTTCAACGGAAAGAATTTTGATATTTTTCGGGACATCTATATCTGGAAAGCTATGCTTTTCTTCACAGATATTAACAGGCTTCACACTCTCAGAGGCAACAACCAAGGGAATATTACACCAAAACGTAGAGCCCCATCCCTTAACACTCTCTACTCCTACTTTTCCTCCCATTATATTGCAAAGTTTCTGGGTAATGGCTAATCCCAAGCCTGTGCCACCAAATTTACGTGTTACAGAAGCGTCTGCCTGTGTAAATTTTTCAAAAATAGTATTAAGTTTGTTTGGGGCAATGCCAATACCCGTATCCTCAATTGCTAGATAAAGGCAAGCTGTATTACCACTCGTCACAACCTCTCTGATAACAGTTACGCTTCCTTTTTCCGTAAATTTAAGCGCGTTACCCATAAGATTGCGAAGAATTTGCTGAACTTTATTTAAATCACCCACCATAATGAGAGGGGGAGTACCCACGTTCTTTATACGGAGTTTAAGCCCTTTTTCGATGGCTAGAGGATGAAGAATTTGAACAGCCTGCTGAATACACAGGTCTACATCAAAGGGAATATGCTCAATTTTAAGTTCTCCAGCCTCAATCTTTGAAATGTCGAGAACATCGTTAAGTGTACTTAATAAACTTTCCCCTGAGCTCTGAATGATTTCTGTATTTTCGCGTTGGTCTGCATCAAGGTCAGAATTTAGAATCATTTCTGCCATACCAATAATACTGCTCAATGGTGTACGTAATTCATGACTCATGTTGGCCAGAAATTCACTCTTGGCCACATTGGCCTGGTCAGCTTCTTCCTTCGCGTGCCGTAATGCCAGCTCTTTTGTTTTTTGCTCTAGCCGCGCTTCTTCGAGCTTGTCGGTATATTTCTTCATTTGTTTATTAAGGCGCTGAGTCTCCTTTATTTTAGCTGTTACTTCAATTTCGGCACTCAATGCTTTTTTTGCCCGTGCCTGTAAGGATTTCATGACAAAAGAAAACAACACTATGCCAGAAACACTGAAGATAAATAAAAGAAAGAGGGTTTTTTCCATGCTGGCCTTAGTAAGGGCAATGGCCTTATCCAGCGGTTTGGTGATTTCTAGAATGCCGGGCACATCCCCCACTTTCCAGTCATTCTTGGGTGTATTCGGATGCGTATTATGGCAATTTATACATTGATGACGCATCACATCTGCTGTGGCATAGCGGATAAATTGCTTGCCATTATTTTTTTCTATACGGTAATAGGGGGTGCTAGGGTCTTGCGTAAGAGCCTTCCAAGCATCTTTTCCAAATTTGTCTTTAATGCCTCCTTCATCTTTTCGCCATGGAAATGGGTATGGGCTGTAAAGTCGTGTTTTTCCACCATCTAGATGTTTTGATACTTCGTTTCCAAGTAACATGCTAAACGTAGCAGGCAAAGGAATGGCATGTTCTTTATCAGCATAATCGTGAGTGATCTCTACCCCTGCTTTTTCTGCAGAATTAACCACCTCCGAGGTGTATAAGGTACGAAACTCCATTAGTGTTTTTGAAAGTGTCTCTACGCTCTCCAGCGCCATTGTTTTAACCAGTTTTTTCTCAAATTGAATGATATGGATAGACACTGCCAAAGCACCCGCAATAGAGCAGGTAATAAGTATGGGCACTATATACTTATCCAAAATAGTGGGAACAGGAAGGGATGTTTTTTTGTGGTTATAGGTCATTAATACTGATTACCCAAAATAATACCTGTGATTACTGCAAGGTTATCGAGAGCTTTCTTCATATTAATTTTGCTGTGTACCGAATTGTCGCGATGAAAAGACATGCAGATAACATCACGGCCTTATATTTCATTATCGACCTCCGCAAAAGACGCTCTCGACCCATTTCTAACAGCTATCAAAACACAAACTTCCTATCCTCAGCGTGACCAAAATCACAAAGCGTAGGAATTTTCTTCTGTTTTATAATGGTTAATATGTGGAAAATATTGATCATCTGTAGGTCTGAGTGGCCTGTTATACCTGTTAGCGTGTTTGGATAAACGCCAGCTAAGAGTGCCGTACTGATATTGAATGTTCTTAGGTCATGGAATCTAATATCGGTTATTCCCTCTTCCTTGAGTTTTAGCTGTATGGCTTGCATGTGCCTACCAACAGTCCTGTAATATATACCAAAGACTTTTTCATCATCGCTTTGAATTGTGCGCGTTCTTTGACGCACAAGAATATCCAGCATTTGCTTGTTACAGGGTATGTGGCGGGGTTTGTCGCTCTTGCTAATAGGGATGTGGACTTTGGTTTTTCCATTATCTAAGGTCACAATATCCTTCCACTTCATGTTGACGATTTCGCCACGTCTCATTGCTGATAGGGAAGCCCATAGGATAAAGTCTCTGAACTCGGGATTGATCTCTTGTGCCGCGCTTAGCACCTCCAAAAGCTCTTTGGCTGTCCAGTAACGCATACTAACATAAAGGCAGAAAGTTGTCTGCTCTTCACCCCACTCAGACCCCACTTTGAACGTATTAAAAAGGGTGTGAACGGGATGAACCAAAATAACGGTTAGTTTTGTGTAAGTATTATCCACTGCGGAACACAGGTGGTAAACAATAACCGCTATGTCTTTATATTAGGTTTTGGTAAGGGTGAGGTCGAGAGTTCAATTCTCTCCAGCAGCACCATTTAACCTAAGCTAATTCGGAACCTCTGCGTTACTGTGGCCTTAATTCTCTGAGGTCATTGGAAAAATCATCGACTCTGACGGCTATATCCCTGCTGGCTTCTGCCTTTTTGATGGTTTCTATGTCATATCTTTGGATAATGCCTTTCTCTACGGCTTCTTCAAGTCTGTCATCGGCGTTGGTTGCAAATATCTTTTTCAAAATAGAGACATCTTTTTTGTATTTGTTCTTGATAGCGGCCACTATTTTTTCTTCTATAGGCGCGGCTTTTATAGCGTCATCAAAGGCTTGCATTACCTCGGCAACATGTTCTTTTTCTCCTTCGGGGATAAAGATACCTTTCGCGATTTCATCGCGCGCCGGGCCGGGTTTTAAAATAGAACCGGCGACTTTGTGCGTTAGGCTGTCGCTCGGCCCGTTAAATCTTCTTTTAGATACAAATGGAATTGCAGAAAGCGGGAAGATAAGCGCCGTCAACGGTACTCTCAAAAACGGTATTTTTATAGTTTCTAGTGATATTTCTCTATCTGTGAACGGTATTTTTATAGTTTCCGGTAGTATTCTTATATTTGTGAATGGTATTTTTATGTTTTTGGTTTTTATTGTTAGGTCTGCAAACGGATAGTTATCGATTAACTCATCGAGCGCTTTTTCCGTTTCTGCAAGGCTATGTTCACAGGCCCAGCGCATCATAGGCTCTTCTTCTTTTTTGGCGCCATTGCTTTCAAAATAGCGCAGCGTAGCGGAGGCCAAATAGAGGTTGCTCAAAGCATCACCGAGTCTTTCCGTGATTTTTTGTTTACTTTTCATCGCACCGCCAACAACGAGATATGTTATGTCGGCCATGGTGGCTAAAGCAGAGCTAAGTCTGTTGATGTGTCTGTAATATTCTTCTCCCGCTCCTTTGACCGGGGCTTTGTCGAAGAAGGCATTGGTAATGCCAAGCCATGCGGTACGGACACCGTTATTGGTTCCTTGCCTTACATGTTTTGCCATGAGGTCACTGAATTCTTCCATATCCTTGCCAATGGCTGCTTCAGTTTCATCGCGCAGGAAGTTGTGAGAGCGCATAGAGGCTTGATTAAAGATAATCATGCCTCGTGTAAGCTTATTAGCACCCTCTACTGTGATAGGAATAGGAGCGGCCTGATACATGGAGGCGAGATAGTTTCTCGGCCCCAGACTTATGCCTTTGCCGCCATGAATATCCATCGCATTATTGATTGTTTTACGCATGTCTTCTGTCAAATGGTATTTTAGAACAGCACCCAGAACACTTGGTTTCAGACCGTTATCAACCATTTGCGCTGTTGTGACGCGCGCCGCATTCATCCTGTAGGTTAACCCGGCCATGCCGCCAACTTCGCTATTGATAGCTTCGAAGTCACTAATAGGCATACCGAACTGTTTTCTAACGCGGGCGTAGGTGGCGGACATCAGGGTGGCGAATTTGGCAACGCCGGTAGAGCTTCCCGGAAGGGATATAGAGCGTCCGACCGCCAGGGACTTCATAATCATGGCGCCCCAGCCTTTGCCGGCAAATTTTCTGCCGCCAATGATGTTATCTATTGGAATAAAAGAATCTTTACTGCTAACCGTTCCATTATGAAATGCCATATCCAGCGGAATATGACGACGGCCTATTTCAAGTCCTTTAGTATCCCTAGGAACTAGGGCTATTGTAATACCAACATCTTCTTTATATGTAGGGTCATTTTTATCAGTCAGTATTCCGTCAGGGTCTTTAAGCTTAAAGGTAGCACCGATAAGTGTTGCAATGGGTGCCAGCGTTGCATAGCGTTTGTCGTTAATATTAAGGCGAATACCAATCTCGCCTTTTTCATTCTTGCAAACGATACCGGTTGATTGCATGCTGCCGGCATCAGAGCCTGCGTTGACCTCTGTTAGAGCGAAGCACGATATTTCTACGCCGTTTGCAAGGCGGTTCAAAAAGTAATCTTTTTGTTCTTCTGTGCCGTCATGCGCTATAAGCTCGGCAGAGCCGAGGGAGTTTGGAACCATGACCGTAACAGTAGCGCCGGTGTTACGGCTTGATAGTTTCATAAGTACTTCGGAATGAGCTAGTGCTGAAAATTCCAGACCTCCATATTTTTTGGGAATAACCATGCCAAGGAATTTGTTATCTTTGATGTATTGCCATACGTCTTCCGGCAGGTCGGCAGTTGCGCTATTTCTTATCGCCCAGTCATCAAGCTTATAACAAAGTTCTTCGACCGGGCCGTCCAAAAAGTCTTGCTCTTCTTTTGTTAAGCCGGGCATTTTGAGATTCAAAAGATTATTTTCCCAGTCCGGTTTTCCGTTTAGTATGTCCGCTTCGAATCCCGAGTCGCCAGCTTCCAGAGCATCTTTTTCTGTCTGGGAGATTTTGGTTTTGCTGACCTGTTTATAGATGAGATTTCTCAGTGGCCTGAGAGCCGTATAAACAGCAACTTTATAAAAACTATGGACCAGGGAATCTTGTTGCGACATTTCTTACCTCACTGTTCTAAGTATTTTTTTATTTTTAATATGGTCTTTAATGTATGAGATGGAAACGATTTGTCAATGATATAAATGCTGATTATTGACGTTATAATTGGCCATAATAATGAGGCAGGTTTGTGCTTGTAATGCCCCCTACCGAGTGCTACTTTTTTTATTAAAAAGTAATATAAGAAAAAAAGTAAACAGGGATCGTACTAATGAATTATAAGCCAGAAAATGGTAAAGAAGACTCGTGTAATAACGAGGAAAATTCAGAAGAACCGGAAGATAATAAGAATAAGAGAACGGTTAATCCTCCCCGCGCTATAGCCACTAGAACAGAGATACCTCGCATCGTCGCGGAATTTTGTATGGCCGCCTTAAGTATTCCTTATGTCAGGAAGAGGGTTCCTGAAGGTGATGGGCATCCTGTCATAGTAACACCGGGTTTTATGGCAGATGACAATACAACGGGCCTTATGCGTAGCTTTCTTAATGGTCAGGGCTATAATGCTGTTGGCTGGGGGCAGGGACAGAATATTCATGTTACAAAAGAGATGTTTGATGCTTTTGAAAAAAAGATTAAAGATCTTTATGAAGAGACGGGCGAGAAAGTATCCCTCGTTGGTCAAAGTCTGGGTGGTATGTTTTCACTGATCGCCGCCGCAAAAAACCCTCAATATGTACGGAGTGTTACAACATTGGGCAGCCCTATCGAAGGGGCCGAGTTTCCGGAAGGCATCGCCGAATCTTGCAGGGCTGTTTTTGAGTTTATGACTGAGGAAGATGAGCATCTGGCGGAGCTGAAAAAAGAAACAGTTCCTATTCAAAAACTGATGGACAGACTGAAAGATATTCCGGTTACTATTGTTTATTCGAAAGGTGATGGCATTGTTAGTCCTGACATTGCAAAAATCCCGGAAGAAACCGATAAACACCGTAATGTTGAAATTGGCGCTTTGAGTAGTCACACAGGTATGGCCGCTAATCTACAGGTTTTTGTTGTTATCGCAGATCGGCTTGCGGCTGATGCGGAAAACCCGGAAAAGTTTAAGCACAGCGATTATTCATGGGCCTTTCCTATGAATATCTATGGGTTTCGCGTGAAGCAGGCGATGGAAGAGGCGGATAACGATAATAATCCTCCGTCTAAGCCCCCTGAACCAACCTAAAAATTAAATGTAAAACCGTTGTCGCGGTTTTTCTTGTCCGGGCTTCTGGCTACGCCAGTGGCGCTGTCAGGTGAGAGTGACGATGTGGAAGAGTTTGGTGCTCCCGCTTCAATACGCATTTCCAGCTTTTTGACTATCGGGGTCATAACATTATTTAGATAATAGTCACCAAGGGTTAGTTTGTCTTCGTAAAAGCCCGCTATTGCACCTGATGCGCCTTGATCCAGTTTGTTTTGTGCGGCGCTCATCATTTTTAGCCACATACGACCCAGCGCCATTTTTTCAAACATCGTCATAAAATCGTCGGCATGAACGATGATTTCGTCCGTTTTGCCGGACATCCCGGCCTGAACAAGTCCCATCATGGTTTGCTGGAATATTTTCATTGTGCCTTCCAGCGTTTCTGCATGCGCGGATAGTTTAGGGTTTGCTTTCGTCGCTTTTATTTCCTGATAGAGCGGGTTCATAAAAAGCCCCAGCCTGTTACCAAGGTCTTTCATATCCAGAACTTTCTTGAGAAGAAAATCCATCGCATCGTTGTTCATGACCGGCAAAATCAGCGCAGCATATTCAGCAGCATTTTCACGCACCACAGGCTCCGGGTGTTTTTCTAACAGATCCAGAGCCACGGCGGCATCAAGAAGAAGGGCGCGGGAGCCTTCTATGTTTGTCTTCATATCCAGCAATTTTTTCTGTGCGCTTATACTTTTATCTGCCGCAGCATGGGTCTCTTGGTATGCGCGTTCAGCAAAGCTCAGCCTTTTTGCGCCGCCGTGCAGCAGATCGTAATCTATTGCTACTATAAACCTCAGTATATTGCTTGCTTCAATAAAGGCCACTTTCAGGTAATTGGGTGTGTTGTTTTCGTTCGGCTTTTCATTGCGTTCGGAAATAATTCCGGAAATATTATCGACATTTAAAACATCGTTTAAAACAAAATATATGTTGTCCAGCGGTACTGTGTAGTTTGTCATTTATCTCGCTCCCTTACATGTCCAAATTCTGGATCAGATTTTTGTAATGTTTCATTGTTTCTATGGTCGCCATGAGCTTTGTAGCGGCTTCCGGGTCTGTGGTATCGGTCAGGCGCATCTCACCTTTTTCAATGCGCTTTTCAAAGTCTCCCATGACACGTTTTTTGAGAGCTTTTCCGGGGAGGAGACTTGCCATGCCTTTGCTTTTGTTCAGGCCGTCTAGCGTACGCTCTTGTGTCTGCGCTGCCGCTTCATTGAAGATAGGGCCAAGTGCATCTGCATCGCCATCCTCTGGTAGTCTCATATCCGTAATACCTGCATCATGCTTGATAACGGCAATGATGGCATCCATGGGCTTCATTTTGCTGGTGTCGGGCATGCCGTCGGAGGGTGCCGGTGCCGCAGAAGGCGTTTCTTTAGACCACGGCGTTGCGCTCGCACGTTCTTTTATAGCCACATCCGGAACAGAGTCGCGTAATTCTGCGCCGCTTTGCGGCACTTCCAGAGGCTTCTCACGTAGAGGCCTGCTGGTGTTAACTGTCGTTTGAATCCTTTTGCGTGTTTGCGCTGTGCTGGCTAGTCTTAAAAAGCCTTTACGTTCGAGCGTTAGTATATCTTCCTCGCTCAGTTCCCGGCCAGGATTTGTATCGTTGCCGGTCAGTGCTGTTGCGAGCACGCTAGCAACGCGGGCATCGTGCCATGTTGCAATGCCTAAGGCGCGCATGTCATCAACACCCATGTCCATTATGGCCTTGCCGCCGGGGCCGGAGAGTTTAAATTTATAAGGCGTAGGCGGTTTGTAACCATGCGTTAAATGCTGCGCCTTTTCTTTTGCATCAGCCAAAAGCCGTGAACGGTTCATCGTCACACCGTCACTTTTTCGCATGAATAATTTATTTTTTGCGTCCTGACCGGAGGAACTGACTGTTGCCGAAGAAAGTGTTTCAAAAGCGCGCAGTTCCGGAGATAAGTTGCCGTTATTTTTTTCAAAATTATCAAAGCACCTACCAAGAAATTCCTTGCAACCGCCCCATGCCGGGAGAAGCCCAACGCCTGTTTCGACCAGTCCGATATAGGCTTCTGCGTGCGCTTGTATCGCGTCGCTATGGAGGAGGATTTCGCAGCCACCGCCCAAGGCCATACCGCCTACGGCGCTGACAACGGGGAAGGGCGCGTATTTAAGGCGCTCTAATGTTTTTTGCCCATCATAAACAATATCATCGAGCTTATCGTAGTTAGCCATGTTCATGACCATGGCAGCAAGGCCGAGATTGGCACCAACGGCAAATTGTGCTTTGTCGCTATAAATAACGAGAGAATTATATTTCCCTTTGCTTCCGGCGATAAGATCCATGCTGTCATTGAGCATCGACACCGTATCAGGGCCGAGCGTCTGTTTCATGCCATGTAGTTCGGCACAAACAACCCCGTCGCCAAGATCCCAGAGACTGACATCGCTATTTTGCAGCAGCGGTTTGGACGCGCGTTTAACATCGGCCAGATCCAGAACACCTTCGCTTTGCGGCATATTCTGATAGGTGGCGACTTTTTCATCAAAATTGAGAGACAAATATTGTTTCTTCGCTCCATTCTCAGCATAGAACGAACGTCCTGCCGCCATACGCAGAATGTCAGGCACTTCAATATTCTCTTCTTCGAGCTTACCAATGAACCAGTCAACACCCGTTTCATTGTCGTTACCCATAGCGTCAATCATTTCAAACGGGCCGCGTTTCCAGTTGTAGCCGTAGCGCATCGCTTCATCCACGGCCATGATATTGTCTGAAATTTCAGGCAGCAGGGACGCGGTGTAAACCAGCGTATCACGCATGACTTCCCATGCCAGCGCACCGCCCGCATCGTCTGTTTCAAATACGGCGCGCAGACCTTTGCGTCCGGCTTTGGGGCTTTTAAGGGTGGATTTTTCAAAGGCGCGGTATTCACCTGTTTTTAAATCAATGGATTCTTTGCCTTCTTTGGTGCGGCGGTAAAAGCCTTCTTTGGCCGCGCTTTTTTTGCCGGTGCGGCCATTGTCAATCAAGTTCGCTAAAAGGGGTAGATCGTAGGCAATCTTTTGAAAGGCATCTTCTTTGGGGAGCGCATCGCGCTGACTTTCCGTGACGTGTCTGCCAATATCAAGGCCAACAGTATCCATCAGGGCGAAGATACCCATCTTTGGAAATCCCATAGGAGGTCCCATAACCGCATCGACATCTTCTATGTTCATGTCGCGGTCAATGGCTTCGTTTAACGCTCTTTTGAGCATGTAAGCGCCGACCCTGTTGCCAATAAATCCGGGCGTGTCATTGCAGTTTATAATGTTTTTTCCGAGAAATTTATCGCATGTTTCTGCGATCATTGTTTTTGCGTTCGCCCGTGTTTGATCACTGACGACGAGTTCAACCAGAGGCATAAAACGCACAGGGTTAAAGAAGTGCGTAATCATGTAATCTTCGCGTGCTTTATCGGAAAGTTTTTCCGTCAATGTTGAAAGAGGAATCGTGGATGTATTTGACGATACAATCGAGCCGGGCTTGCGGTGTTTTTCAATCTCGGTAAACAGACTTTGTTTAACATCTATGTTTTCTATGACGACTTCAATAATCCAGTCAGCATCTGCGATCTTGTCCATGTCGTTATCGGTTGTGCCTGTGGTGATTAGCTTGGAATTTTCCGGTGCCATAAACCCTGCGTTCATAGGGTCGGTTTGCGGCGTGGCCTTTAGCATTCGCGCGATTGATTTTTCGCCCGTCCCTTCAAATTTATCTAGCAGCACGACCTCAATCCCGGCATTGGCCAGTTGCGCGGCGATGCCTGCTCCCATAACGCCAGCACCGATGACGGCGGCTTTTCTGATTGGCGGTTTTGACATTTTCATCGGCGCGCGCTTTTTTTCTTGCGCCGGTTTTTGTCCTGTCAGGAACTCGGATATGTTTAAGTTGTTGAACAGGTTGCTCAGAAAATCAATTGCAGTCGCCATGACTTTAATTCCTTTGTCTATTTATTGATTGGTCGTACTCATCAACCCATTTTTCGTTCCATTATGGTACAAATTCCCATGCCGCCGCCGATACACATGACGGACATGGCGTAGCGCTTGTCTTCTCTCTCAAGAAGTTTGGCGGCCTTACCCGTAATTCTGGCTCCCGATGCACCGAGAGCGTGGCCAATGGCTAAAGCGCCGCCGTCAATATTGACTTTGCTTTCATCGAGTCCGGCTTCTTCTATGACTGACATGGATTGAGGAGAAAATGCTTCGTTCAGCTCAATAATATCAATCTGATCCAGAGTCAGACCGGCGCGTTTTAGCGCTTTGTCTATCGCATCTACCGGGCCGATGCCCATGATTTCAGGGTCGCAGCCGCTCGTGGCGGTGGCAATGATGGTGGCTAGAACGGGCAGGTTGTTCTCTTCCGCAAAAGCTTCTGAGGTTACAAGAACAGCAGAGGCTCCATCTGTGAACGGAGAGGCTGTCGCGGCTGTAACAGAACCTGTTTTTTCAAAAACAGGTTTTAATTTGGCGAGGGCCTCCGGTGTTATATCCCCCCGGATCAGATCGTCTGCGGCGACCACACCATTAGGCGTTTCAATGGGGATGATCTCATCAATAAATTTCCCCTCTTTTTGCGCCGCCGCAGCTTTTTGGTGGGAACGTATGGCAAATGCCTCCTGGTCTTTGCGGTTGATTTTATAATTACGCGCCAGATTTTCAGCCGTGCGACCCATATTCATGAAACCTTCTACGTTCCCGCCGGATATTAAGGGGTTGACCATAGGTTTGACGCCGACCATTTTCGGGTTGTGGCTCATGACTTCGATACCGGTAACGAGGAACGCGTCACCGGAGCCCATGGCAATCTTTCCGGCAGCGATGTGAATGGCTTCCATCGAGGAACCGCAGAAACGGTTTACTGTAGAACCTGCTACGCTATTGGGAAGGCGCGATTTTGGGTGCAGGACGACATTGCGGCCATCGTTTAGACCTTGCGCGCCTTCGGGGAAGGCGGTTCCGGTTATCACTTCTTCGATGGCTTTTGGATCAATCATTGTTCGTTCAATCAGGGCGCTTGTTAACGCTGCTTCCATATCATTGGGATAGACATTGGCCAGCTTGCCTTCCGCTTTTGGCGTAGAGGCCTTGGTGAAAGCTGTGCGTACATAGTCAACAATTACGGCTCTGTTTGTCATGATATTACTCCATGTTCGGTTTGGGTTGTGTCGGTGGCGTCTCTAGTTTTTCAAATTTTTCTTGCGCCATTTTTTTAAGTGGTTTTTTGTCGGCTTTTCCGACAGCAGTCTGAGGAAGGTCTTCATCTTCCGGCCAGAAGACAATATGTTTGGGTCTTAAAAGCTTGCCCATGTCTGTGTCTTCAAAAAATTGTCTGATACTTGTTTCGTCCTCCGGTGTTGTGCCGGGTGCAAAGCGGATAAAGGAGACTGCGGCTTGCCCGGAACGATCATCTGATACGAAAACCGTGCCGCATTCCTTAACAGAAGGGTGGAGCAATATCAGCCTTTCAATTGCGATGGCGTAAACATTTTCGCCGTTAATAATGCCCATGTCTTTTGCGCGGTCGACAATGTGCAAACAGCCGCTTTCATCGAGGTAACCAATATCGCCGGTGCGGAGCCATTCATCTTTCAGGACGAGCGCCGTTTCTTCCGGCCTGTTCCAGTAGCCTTTCATGACTTGCGGCCCTTTCAGGCAGATCTCGCCCGTTTCTCCCGCTGGTAGAGGGTCCCAGTCCGCGTTGTCTTCGGGGTCTGTTGGTTCGATAATCTTGGCGCTGGTTTGCGGGTAGGCAAAACCAACTGAAGCCGGGTTACTGTTTCTTAGCGTAGAATGACTAAAGGCCACAGGGCTTGTTTCAGAAAGGCCGTAGCCTTGCAAAATTTGGCAGCCTGTCGCTTTTTCAAATTCTTCTTTAAGGGCAGGGGCAAGCGCCGCACCGCCGGACAAGACCTGAATCCAGCGTTCGGCCCAGTCAAGTTTAATGCCTTTTTTCTCGGTGTAATCGAGGATAGCGCGAAAATGTCGTGGGACGAGAGGAACAATGGTCAGGTTATTATCTTCAATCGTATCCAAAACCGCTTTTGTGTCTCTTGGGTTGGGATGGATGTGAATTTCCGCGCCGATCTGCATGGCAAACAGCATTGAAATATTCATGCCATAGACATGGAAGTAGGGCAGGGCGGCCAGAATACGTTCCTCGCCATATAAAAGGCGTTCTTCACCTTCTTCGTAACCGTTATCATTGGTGCTCATCATGAATTCTTTGGTCTGCGCGACATTGGCAACAATATTAAAATGAGAGAGCATCACGGCTTTTGGTATGCCCGTTGTGCCGCCGGTGTATTGCAGCACGGCGAGGTCTTCGGCGTCGTGCTCTACTTTTGTGTGTTTTCCGTTATTGTTGATAAAGTCACTATAGGAAATAACGCGCTCTTTAATCGCCGGGTCTTTGCTGACGGGCGTGATTTGCTTTCTTTTGAACCAGGAATAGAGTGTGGATTTTGGAAAGGGCAGCATTTCTTTCATCGGACAGAGAACGACTTTGAGGTTTTCAGGCACATCACCATCGCGGAGTAATTTTTCTACTTTCGGATAAAAGGCGGATTCCCCGGTGTCCAGAGACATAGTCACCATGATTTCCGTGCCGCTGTCCTCGATCTGGTTTTTCAGGCTCTCTGTTTCATAACTTGAGTCAAAGTTAACAACAGTCGCGCCGGCCTTAAGCGCGCCTAAAAACATAATGAAGTGATAAGGCGAGTTGGGCATAAAAAGTCCGATTTTTGTGTCTTTTCCGGCACCCATGTCTTGAAAGCCCTTTGCGGCGCAGTCAATTAGCTTTCCAACTTCCTTGTAGCTGTATTTTTTGCCCATAAAATTTATGCAGGGCTTATCAGCGTATTTTACAAGAGATGATTCGAATTGGCTGACGAGGTCAGTTTCAGGAATATCGACATTCCAGTTTATATCATCAGGATATTCGTCGGAGAGTGTGTCCCCATTTACTATGGCAAGGTGATTTTCACCCATGTTGTGTTGCGCTCCCTGTTCATAACTGCTTTGTATCTCTTTTTAGAATGGATACATATTGCAGCTTTTATTATGCTGTAGTGTATTTTGGTATCAGGAGACAGGGCACCTGTAA
>JAJFGW010000004.1 GCA_021775915.1 Alphaproteobacteria bacterium
TATATGGCGCCCCCCAGGCAAAGCGCGTATCATTGCGTCGCAGCTCTTCGTTAATATAAGTGGCGTGTTGATGCATTGTCCGTGTGACATAGGGCGATTCTACGATTTGCTCCCACAGAACGGTATTGGCGATATTTTTTGTCTGTTGGTAGCTCGGCATGCCGTACATATAGGATTGAATTTTTTTTGTCGTGGTGTGGGCATATAGCATGGCCGCTGCCCATAAAAGCTGGGTCTCGGGGGTGGAAAGGTTTGGTGTCTCTGGAGATTCTCTTTCTTCTATGGCCACTTTGACATTTTCCAGCTCCTGCATAAAAAAGCTGTCATCGGGGAGGGTTTTACGTAGGTTTTCAATAAAGGTATCGAACTCGTCTGCGCTGAAGGTTTCTTCGGGGGTGGCGGCTTTTTCTGCCAGTGCCATGCGCAGACGTGTTAATTCCTCCGCAAGAATGGATTCTGCGCGGAACTTCTTTGTCCTGTTTTGCAGGATGAAGGCGTTTCTCATCGTCCCTGTTCAATTCTTTTATTATTAAGGCGCTTATAAACGCGCCTTTTATAGAGACGATTCTTAGCACAAAAGGTTACGCAATGAAAGCAGGGGGATGGATCCTAGTTGACAATAAAGGCTATTCAGTGATTTATACTGTGTTCTAACGCGCCCGTAGCTCAGCTGGATAGAGTATTGGTTTCCGAAACCAAGGGTCGCAGGTTCGAGTCCTGCCGGGCGCGCCATTCTTTCGAATATCACTTTTCTGTGAATTCTTTACGAATACTTCCAAGCCAGATAGAACCTGCGACAAATTTTTAAAGAAGTATGCATCACGAAGTGATGCCGGGGTTCGAGTCCTGCCGGGCGCGCCATTTACCTTAATTAGAGCATAATTTCTTGACATTTATGAAAAAGAGTGTCATTGTCCCGCCTGGTTTGAGATGGTGTTCTTACAAACAGAGCTTTTAATAAGTATCTTTTAATAGATACGTGAGCCTTAAAATTCACCTTTCTGAAAAGTTCAGTTTTTTAAAAATAGTAATCTATCGAACTATAAGGGCGTGGCCAGCATAGTGCGGCGGCGCTCCGCGTAAACTGTACTTATCCGAAAGGGATAAAAATGAAAAAACTTGAAAGCTCCTTTAAAAATTGGGAGCTCAGCCCCGTTCTTATGCACTCATTAGAGCGTATGAAATATACAAAACCAACACCTATTCAGGCACAAGCCATTCCGCTCGCTCTTGATGGGCGGGACATTATGGGTACGGCCCAAACCGGCACCGGCAAGACGGCGGCCTTTGCCATTCCTCTGGTTGAGGCGCTTTTGCGTCACCCTGAAGGATCGGCGCTTGTCTTAACGCCCACGCGGGAGCTTGCCAAACAGATCATGGAAATTATGGAGCAATTGCTTGGTTTTAGAACCAACATCAAGACAGCCTTTCTAATCGGCGGTGAATCGATGGGTAAGCAAAACGCACAACTGAAACAGCGCCCGCGCCTTATTGTAGGCACGCCGGGCCGGATTAACGATCATTTGGAGCGTAAGAGTCTAAAGCTAAATGATACTGGCTTTCTGGTCTTGGATGAAACGGACCGGATGCTTGATATGGGCTTTAGTATCCAGCTTGACCGGATTTTTAAATACCTACCCAAAGAGCGTCAGACGCTTATGTTTTCCGCAACTTTGCCGCAAAATATTATGAAGCTCTCTTCTAAGTATTTGAGTAACCCGGAACGCATTGCCGTGGGCTCAACTATTAATCCTGCTGAAAATATCAAACAGGAAATTATTCGCGTTAATGATGCGGATAAATACGATGAGCTTGTACGTCAGCTTTATGATCGTGGAGGCTCTGTTATTGTCTTTGTGAAGACAAAATATGGCACGGAAAAAATGGCCAAAAAATTACGAAACGAAGATTTTAAAACTGATTGTATTCATGGCGATTTAAAACAAAGCCGTCGTGATCGCGTTATAAGAGAGTTTCGTAATAAAAAGTTCAGGATACTCGTTGCCACAGATGTTGCCGCGCGTGGCCTTGATATTCCGCATATTGAGCACGTGATCAATTATGATTTGCCGCAGGTGCCGGAAGATTATATTCACCGTATAGGCAGAACAGCCCGCGCCGGCGCGGCAGGCTCTGCCCTGTGTCTTATCACACCGCAGGACGGCCGAAAATGGCACGCTATCGATTTGTTGATGAACCCGGGTAAGAAGGACGAAAGCAAGAGCTATGTCCGTAACAGAAAAAAGCCCCGCAATAATAATAGCAAGCGTCGTTTTGGCGGTAATGGTAACAGCGGTAACGGTAATGGTAACCGCGGCAAGAACAAGAAGCGCCGGGCGGCATAATTTTGTTTTAAAATCAGTACGACTGTAGTCAAAAGCTTTATGCCCCTGTCTTTTTAGAGGGCTAGAGGCTAATTTTTGGTTGGTAAGTAATATTGTAAGTCTTCTTTTTTGCTTATAAGGAAGTTTGCTTTGCAACCTAAAAGTTATGATATAGACGAAATTATAAAGTGCCTGGAGCAAGCGCCGCATCCTGTCCTTAGAATTTCTTATGAGCATGAATTCTTGTTTGGGAACATTGCTTCGCAAGACCTTTTTGCGTTATGGAAGAGCGGAATTTCTGAAGTTTTTCAGAAAACAATGGATAAGGTTATTGCTTCCGGACAGCCTGAAACCAGAGAAATTTCAGTAGAGCAATTTGTGTATACGCTCAGCTTTTTTCCTGTGCCGGATGACCGGGTCGTTAATATTTATGCGACCGATATAACCGAACTTACTCAGGCGAAAGATGCGGCGGAAGCTGCCACTGAGGCCAAGAGCCGATTTTTAGCAAATATGAGTCACGAAATCCGTACGCCGATGAACGGGATTATCGGAACAGCGAGTCTTTTGCGCGGTACTGATCTGAATGAAACACAAAAAGAATATACAAAAACAATTGTTCAGTCAGGGGAGACCTTACTTCATATTGTTAATGAAATTCTTGATTTTTCAAAAATTGAAACCGGAAAACTTAGTCTGTTCATTGAGCCTTTTGGTTTACATGCTTGTCTTGAAAATTTAGGGGCTTTGTTTGCGCCTCTGGCTTTTGAAAAAGGGCTGGGCTTTAAAATGGTACAAGCCCCTGAACTTCCGCAATTTGTAACAGGAGATGAGGGGCGTATTACACAAACTTTGTCTAACCTTATTAGTAACGCTGTAAAATTTACAGATTGCGGCAACGTAAATATTTTAGTGACTGTTGAAAACATCTCGGCGCAATCTGTTGATCTTATATTTTCAGTAATAGACACCGGCCCTGGAGTTCCTGAAGACAAGCAGGATGATATTTTTTCTGCCTTTACACAGCTTGATAGTTCTTCTGTGCGTAAGGTGGGGGGGACAGGTTTGGGGTTATCGCTTTGTCAGTCTTTTGTAGAAATGATGGGGGGCTGTATAAAATTAGAGAGCACAGAGGGGCAGGGTTCGACATTCAGCTTTGACGTTTCCCTGCCCTTACCATCCGCTGTAGAAGTTAAGAAGATTCAGGAAGCGGTTGAGATCGATCCTGATGTTAAATTTGGTAACAAGGTGCTGGTGGCGGAAGATGTTAAAGCCAACCAGTTTGTTATCATGAGTATGTTAAAAGAACTTGGCTGTCATGCGGATCTGGCTGTAAATGGTGAGCAGGTAGTAGAGCTGGTAAAACAGAATAGTTATGATTTTATTTTTATGGATTGTCATATGCCGGTTATGGATGGCTATGAGGCGACAGTCTCTATTAGGGCGTTTGATAAGAGTATACCTATTATTGCATTGACCGCTAATGTCCTAAAGGAAGATCGTGATCAGTGTTTTTCCTGTGGCATGAATGACTTTATTACCAAGCCGCTCAGGAAAGAGGATTTGTTCCATGTTTTGAAGAAATGGAATGCTCGTTTGTGCGGGGAGGATTTTGATGGGGGAGGCCGGGAGTATAGTGAGCTGCAAGAAACCATGGCTGATGTCTCGCTGGATGAAGATGTTTTTTCCGGGCTATACGAATCTTTCGGTGGTCAGGCCCGAACGGTTATTGAGCTAACGCTTGAGGAGGCCTCTGTGTTTGTTGAAAATATAGAGGAAGGACTGGAAAGTAACCAGGCCGATATAATTGCTGTGAAGGCACACTCGTTAAAATCTATAACCAAACAGATTGGTGCCCTGAAGCTTTCTTGCTTTGCCAGAGAACTGGAGGTTGTAGGAAAGAGCGGCGTGCTTGAAAATGCAAAAAATATATTTGCTGCGCTTCAGTCCGAATTTTTTCTTGTCAAAGAAATCGTGGAACAAAAAATAAGATAAATCGAAAGAAATTACAGAGCGCCAATTTTTTTAAGTTGTTGCTCAATTTTTTCTTTCGTTGTCGGCTTGGCAAGAAAGGCGTTCGCGCCAGCTTGAATGGCCTTCTGTGAACTTTCTTCGCCTTCAACGCCGCTGAACATGACAACGGGTAGGCCCTTAAATTTTTCCGATTCACGTAACTGCTTGAGAAAATCAATGCCGCTTGTTTGTTCCAGATGCCAATCCAGGAATATAAAGTCTACGTTTCCTTTGTTGAGTATGTCCATGGCAGCAGTTTCATTAGGCGCTTCGCATGTTTGCAGTCCCAGCTCTTCCAGATGCAGTTTGCTTGTAAAGCGCGAGACTTTTACATCGTCAATAATAAGGCAGGTTTTCATCGTATTTCTCCTCTTTATAAGAGGGTATTACATTGCGTGGGATGCGGCAAAACAAAGTCGTTTTGTGACAATACGTCTGTACGTCATAGCTTTTATGTTGATTTAACGTCAGTCAAAAATCCGTAGATAAGCATACTAAGCTCGGACTGCTTTTCTGTGATCATTGTAATGGCTTTCAGAACGCTTTGAGAGGCACCTTCTGTTTGCTCGGAGCTTTCAGAGACGCTATCCAGACCGCTAATGACTTTTAGGTTAAGCTCGGCTGTTTGTTGCGCACTTTGAGAAACACCCTGGACGGTCACATTTTGCTCTTCAACGGCAGCGGCGATAACGGCGGCGGCCTCGTTGATTTGCTCAATTTTTTCTGTAACATTCTGCATGGCGTTTGCCGTTTCGCCTGTATTGCCCTGAATGGCTTCAATTAGACCGGAAATTTCTTCCGTGGCGTGCGCTGTTTGACTGGCGAGGTCCTTAACCTCATTGGCTACGACGGCAAAACCTTTTCCAGCATCTCCCGCCCGGGCGGCTTCAATCGTTGCATTGAGGGCAAGTAAATTGGTTTTTTCGGCAATGTCATTAATTAATCCAATCACATTACCAATTTTTTCGGCATCACCTTTCAGTTTCTCAACATTGGTGTTTGCGACCTCTGTGCGGTCGACGGCTTCTAGTGTGACGGCGTTGGATTGCTGTATTTGTTGCGAAATCTCTTTTATTGAATCCGTAAATTCTTCAATTGTACTGGCGACCTGTTGAACGTTGCCGTTGGCTTGTTTGCTTGATTCATTGGCGCTTGTAAATTGTGTGTTTGTTATTTGTGCCAGCTCAACCATAGAGCTAACCGTCGCTTTAACTTGTGTGGCCTGGTCTGTTAGTGCTTCGGTGATTTCCTTTACCTCGGTATCAAAGCTTGCGGTTAGCGTTTCAATATATTTTGCCCGTTTTTGCTTTTCTTCGTTTTCTTTTTCTTTTTGTGTCTCAAGTTCTTTGGCCATTATGCCATTAATTTTAAAAACTTCGACAGCCTTTAGCATTTGGCCAATTTCATCCTGACGTCCGCCGCTGTCAATTTCTACATCAAAATCCTCATCAGCCAGACGTTCCATTACACCTGTCACCATCTTCACCGGCCCGACAATGATTTTAATTAAGAGGATGGTTATGCCTGTCGCAAAGGCCAAAAGGATGAGTAATAAAACTGTAGCGACTATAATGGCGTTTGCTGATTTTAGTTTCACACTTTCGCCCGCGTCGAGGGCGCTTTTTTGTGCTTTTTCCATAGCCAATGAGAGGGTGTCTGAAATTTCATCTGATTTTTTTCTGGCTGTAGACATAAGGTGCGCACCGCTCTCTCTGTCTTCGTCAAAATAGGCATCTAGCGCATCCCAATATTCCTCCTCAACCTGAGGGAGTATCACTTCTATTTGCTCAACCAGAACGGGGTTAAATTTTTTCGTATCGACCAGATGTTCGGCGATTTTATTTTTGTGTTCTGTGGCTTTTGCCTCGGATGTATCAGCTAAAGAAACGGTCATTTCTGTAAGCCAGTAGATCATACGTTCAAAGTTTCTATTTACATCGCTGATATTATTTAAAGCTTTAAATTGTGTCTCTTGATATACAATCGCATTGTAGTTGGAGTTAAGCTGGTAGCGCAAATAGAGCACTGTCCCGGCTGCTTGCACTATGATGAAAACCATAAAAATAGTGAACTTCAGCTTTAGAGAAAGATCGTCAAAACGCTTGAGTTTTTCTGGCATTTCTTACTCCTGGTTGCGGTCAAGATACCTTATCTTTAAATACATTTTTTTCCACTCTGGCCATTATAGTATCAGAAAAGTTAAAACTTGATAACGATGCTTTTTTTAAAATAATTTTTTAGGGGGTTGCACGAAATTAATTTTTCCATGATCATGTTGTCTGATTTGTTTCGTGTAAAAATACAATACGTGTTTATTTTAGCCTGGGGAATGTGATGAAAAAAGTAATAAGATTTCTTTTAACAACGGCTTTGGTCAGTTCTTTGTTTAGCGGACAAGCTTTTGCAGATGACACGGCCAGAATTAAACAGCTTGAGGCACAGTTGCAAAAAGCCATGAAGTTGATAGAGGCTCAGTCAGAGCAGGTCAGTTTCATGCAAGAAGAAATTAAGGCGATAAAATCTGTTGAGGAGGATAATGTTAGCGCTCTGCAGCTTGATATTGCTGCGGTTAAAGCTGCCAGAATACGTCCTTCTGCCGGACCGGCATCAAATGCGGAGCTTGAAGAGCGTGTTGCTGATGTTGAGGAAATGGTTTTTGACCTTGATGATAAGGTCGGCAGTGAAACAATTGCGAATGCCTTTGATGCATCTAACCTTGATATCGGAGGTTTTTTCAATACCGCATATACTTATGTTGATGGGGAGAGCGGAAGCGCGCATGGCTGGAACAGGCAAAACTTTGAGCTTTTGATCCGTGCTGATTTGAATGAGCAATGGTCAGCGTTTTTTGCTGGCGGCTTCTTAAGAGAAGGCAATGTATCTTTTAATGATGATGGAGATGCTACTCTTAATGAGGTGGGCGAGCGCCGCGAACCTGAATTTTCTATTAATGCTGGCGTGCCTGGCGGAACAGGCAATCCGCAAATTATTGCCTGGGTCAATTATAAACATGATGATGCTTTTAACCTGAAGCTTGGCCGTATGATCACGCCGCACGGTATTATTAATATAGAGCATTTTCCTGCAACATTGCTTGATCAGGAGCAGCCTTTATTCCTGAGGCCATTCAGCGGACAGACCATGTTCCCTAACTTTACAACAGGTGGGCAGGCGCATGGCCGGTTCTTCTTTGGTGACAACACGCTGAGCTATAATACTTATATAGCTTCTTCGCAGGGCGCCATTGAGGAAGAGATTTACGGTGGACGTCTGGCTTATGAGTTTGGTGATCTAGGCGCAACGGTTGGTATTAACGCGGCAACGGGGTCGCGCACAGAAGGTGCCGATGGTGATTACGATCTCGTTGGTGCGGATCTTCTTATTGATAAAGGTCACATTCTTTGGAAATCAGAGGTCTTTGCTACTGATGAAGAAAATGCAGCGGGACGTCTCGGGTTTTATACGCAGCCCGCTTGGCGCTTCAATGATAAGTGGGTCGGGTTTTATCGCTATGACTTTCTGGATGATGGTGCTAACGCTGTTACTGCCATTCCAGATAATGCCGGCAATGTTACGGAGCATATGATTGGTCTTAATTATCTGCCTATTCCTAGCGTGCGTATGCGCTTAACGGGAACGCGAAGGGAATATGATTCTACGGGTGTTATTGGCGATGCAGAGGCTAATATATTTCAATTTTCGACAACATATAGTTTCTAAGCTAGTAGTTAAGGACAAAGGATAGATATGATCATGATAAATTTTAGAAATATACTGGCCCTGACACTTCTAGTTTGCGCAACATTTGCTTTCGTTGCTCCCGCTTTTGCCGGTGGTTTTGCTATTGTTGTGAATACAGCAAATTCCACATCTGCAGAAGATGTAAATAGTGAGATAAGAAACCTCTATTTGAAAAAGCAGACAGCCTGGTCAAATGGCATTGATGCTGTGCCGTTGGCAAGGGAAGCTGATAGTCCGGAACATGAGGCATTTCTTGCGGGTATTCTTGAGATGAGTCAGGGTGACCTTGATGGTCACTGGGCTTCGGAAAAATCAAAAACAGGTGCTACCGGACCGCGGGAAGTTGGCTCAAAGAGTATTCTCCTGCGCCAGATTGGTCGTAAGGAAGGTGCGTTTGGTGTCGTCTCTGAAGCTGATGCGGCAAGTCTTCCTGAAGGCGTGAAAATTCTTAAAACCTTCTGATGTTTACCATCTATAAATAAATTTTTTTAAAGACCGTGTGATTTCACTAATAATGTGAATTTTCACGGTCTTTTTTTGTCATATCAGTGAATTATTTGGTAGCGGGGGAGAGACTTGAACTCCCGACACCCGGATTATGATTCCGATGCTCTAACCAGCTGAGCTACCCCGCCACGTGTTAGGAAAATACGAAGACGTTTTATCGCTTTTTTAGACTGGTTTTGTCAAGTGTTGTTCTCATCAAAATCGTATGTTTATGAGCCTCTTCCGAATGCTCCGGAGAGTGCGATACTTCCACAAACCCTATTCTTTTATAAAATCCGCGTGCAAAACTGTGGGTGGAGACCGCAATATCAATGACGTTTAGGGCTTTCCAAAAATCAAGTTGCGAAGAGAGAAGGGCCGACCCTATGCCTTTTCTCTTTTCCGGCCCTGCCTGAATATTATTAATGCGTATAGAAGAAAATTCCGGGTAATGAGTGTAAATCAGCAAAGGCTTTTCTTCAGAAGATAAGGTAATCCATGTCATGGCATGCCCGTCAATATGGTGGAAGGCGATTTTGCCTCTGGATGAAGGTGCTTTGTGACAAGCTCAAAAGCTTGAGACATGCTTGTGCGTGGCTCCTTACTAAAAAGTGTATGGTCTTTTGAACTATGCGGCTTGTGCATAGTGCTTGTTTTTTGTTTCAGTGATCCAGCCGCCGCCGATAACGCAGGTACCTTCATAACACACGGCGGCTTGCCCTGGTGCGATGCCGTATTGCGGTTCGTGTAGATGAATTTCGGCGCTGCCGTCTTCTTTCTGGTAGAGCGTAGCTTTTTCCGGTTTTGAAACAGAGCGCAATTTGACTGATATATCAGTGCAGCCTCTGGTCAGCCAGTTACAATCTTTCATATAAATAACATCGCGTGCGAGTGCTTCCTTCGGCCCGACAATAACGCGGTTTGTGTCCGGCTCTAAAGTAACAACATAGAAAGGGTCGTTATTCTCGTCATGCCCGCCGCCAATGCCCAGACCCCGGCGCTGGCCGATTGTGTAATGAATAATGCCTTTATGCTGCCCCAGAATGCGGCCATCCATATGGACGATGTCGCCGGGTCTTTCGGCCTCCGGGCGCAGCTTTTTAACGACTTTGGCGTAATCGCCGCCCGGCACAAAGCATATGTCCTGTGAGTCCGGTTTGTCCGCATTCATAAGACCGAGGCGCTGTGCATGTTGCCGCGTTATGTCCTTGTCCCAGCCGCCCAAGGGGAAGCGCAAAAACTCAAGCTGCTCCTGCGTAGTGGCGAACAGGAAGTAACTCTGGTCTTTGGTGTCATCAACAGCCCGGCATAATGAAACTTGCCCCTCTTCATTGATAAGGCGCTGTACATAGTGACCTGTGGCCATGCAGTCAGCCTCGAGATCATGCGCGACGTCTAGAAGGTCGCGGAATTTAACCGTCTGGTTACAGCGCACGCAGGGGATCGGCGTTTGCCCTTTTAAGTATGATTCAGCAAAATCATCAATGACCGCTTCACGAAAATTACTTTCATAATCGAGCACATAATGCGGGAAGTCGCGCTCCTCAGCCACGCGCCGCGCATCATAAATATCTTGCCCGGCGCAGCACGCACCTTTTTTGGCAATGGCATCGCCGTAATCATAAAGCTGCAGCGTTACGCCGATAACATCATAGCCTTGCTCATGTAAAAGCGCGGCGGTGACTGATGAGTCAACACCGCCGGACATGGCCACGACAACGCGCGTATCTTTCGGGGCTTTGGCAAAGCCCATGCTGTTTTTATCCATGGGCGGCAATATAGGGTTTTTCGGGCTTTAAAGCAAGCTTGACATAAGGTTAGGCCGCTTTTTCCAATTCCTTGACGTCCGTGCCCGGTAGGGCAACGACAAGCCCGTCAAGTTCTTCGGTCATTGCAATCTGACAACCGAGTCGTGAATTCTCGCGGACATCAAAAGCCAAGTCGAGCATATCTTCTTCATCGTCAGAACGCTCGCCGTCCGGCAGGCATTTTTCTTGCCAGTCCGGGTGCACATACATATGGCAGGTGGCGCAGGCCATACAGCCGCCGCAAGCGCCTTCGATTTCTTCTATGTCGTTCTTTTGGGCAATTTCCATCAGTGACAGGCCGACCGGCGCATCGACTGCGCGGCGTGTACCATCGGGGAATATAAAAGTGATTGTCGGCATTTTTAGTTACTCCAGTAAATTTAAGCAGATTGTTTGGTTTTTTCGCAGGCCCGCTCGTAAATTTTAGTCCAGACTTCAATAAAGCGGTCTATGTCGGTCTCTTCCGTTGCCCAGCCCATGGAAATTCGTAGTGTCGAGGTCGCGTCTTCGTCACCCGCTCCCATCGCCAGTAAAATCGGGCTTGGCTTAAATGTGCCGCTGGAACAGGCGCTACCGCTGGACACGGCAATGTTTTCCAGATCAAGGCTCATAAGCTGGGTTTGCGCGGGCAAACCGGCAAGGCACAGCGCCGTTGTGCTGGCAACGCGCGGGGCATTTTGGCTGAAAACTTTCATTTCCGGTGCGATGCGTTTGATCTCCGCTTCCAGTTTTTCACGCCAGGGCAAGAGCCTTTGATAGTTTTCCATGTCGGATACAGCCAGTTCTGCCGCTAGACCGAAGCCTGCAATCCCGGCCACATTTTCAGTGCCTGCGCGCTGGCGTTTTTCCTGCCCGCCGCCATGGATGAATTTAGTCACCGGCGCGCCGGGGGCGGCTATAAGGGCACCAACACCTTGCGGCCCGCCCATTTTATGCGCGGACAGGCTCATATAATCAACATTCAGAGCCGGGAAATCTATTTTGATGCGCCCGGCGGCTTGTACAGCATCGGTGTGCACAAAAATATCTTTGTGTTTTGCTTTGGCCATGCGGGTAATTTCGGCCACGGGCTGGATCACGCCGGTCTCATTATTGACCATCATGACGGAAATAAGGGCAGGCGGTGTGCCCTCATCCAGCATCTTTTCAAAAGCATCCATATCAAGGAGGCCGTCTGGCGTAACAGGAATAAATTCTACGTCCGGCAGCGCATTACGGATGGAAGGATGCTCGATGGCCGAGACCAGTATCCGCTTTCCTGTAAAATGTTTGAGAACGGCATTGTTGGATTCGGTTGCGCCGCCGGTAAAAATCACCTGCCCCGGCGTGACTCCGGCAAGATTTGCGACCTGCTGGCGGGCACCTTCAACATGTTTACGCGCATGGCGACCGTGGCTGTGTACGGATGAAGCGTTACCGACAGCACTCATAATCTCGCATGCCAGTTCTACAACAGCAGGCTTGATAGGCGTCGTCGCGTTATAATCAAGATAAACGGTGTTTTTCATAGCGACCGAGTATAAAGGAACTCAGCCAAATGTTTCAAATAGTTTATTGACCATCGGGTGGTTGTCTAAACGATCATTGTTTACATCGTCCAGAGAGATCTGTTTCATGCTGATATAAAGTATTTCGCCGATGCTGCCCCACAAAGCATGAGTTTGTTTGTTGCCGGTATGATTGCTGTTTTTAGCCTTTGTGTTGCGCTTTGCCGGGACGCAATCTTCAGCAGAATCAAGTATATCTGCAATTTTTATAGTAGAGGCAGGCTTGGCCAGAATATAACCACCGCCCGGCCCACGGTAACTCTTTACAAGGCCATTGCGACGCAGACCTGCAAAAAGTTGTTCTAGATAAGATAATGAAATCTGGCCGGATTCGGCGATTTCTACCAAAGGCACGGGGGTTCCCCCTTCTTTTTGTGCCAGCTCTACCATTGCCATTACGGCGTAACGACCACGCGTCGTTAGTTTTAGTTTTTTATGACCGCTCATTATTTTACACACCTTATTATTGTTATTATTTTTTTTAATTGGGAGGGTGTTGTATATCAGATTTATCTCATGCGCAAGATAACTTTTATGAAAACAAATGATTTGCCCACATTTTTAAGCACTTTCTTCTTCGGGAAACTGGTGCCATAGCGGAAGCTAGTTAATTATCCACAATAACATCAAGACGTTATGATAAATTCTTGAATTTTACGTCTGGTATTTGCTATACAGTACAGGAAAGTCAGATTTAGGGGTAAATGTTGCACGGTGATGCGGGAACGATAGGTTCCGCGATGATAAGCTCAACAGCGTGCGCTGACTTAAACAAAAGTGAAGTGGGAAACAGATGCCAGAAATAATTTTTAACGGGCCATCCGGTCGCCTGGAAGGTCGCTATACACATTCTAAGATACCAAACGCGCCGCTTGCTATCGTTTTGCATCCTAATTCGGAGCATGGCGGGACGATGAATAACAAGATTACTTACCATCTTTTTCAGACATTCGTTCAGCGCGGTTTTTCAACATTGCGGTTTAATTTTCGTGGTGTGGGACGTTCTCAGGGTATTTTTGATAAGGGAGAGGGTGAGCTAAGTGATGCCGCTTCTGCGCTTGACTGGATGCAGGACCTTAACCCTAACGCACCTTATAGCTGGGTTGGCGGGTTTTCTTTCGGGGCCTGGATCGGGATGCAGCTTCTGATGCGCCGTCCGGAAATCAAGGGGTTTATCTCCGTTGCACCGCCAGCCAATGTTTATGATTTTAGTTTTCTTGCCCCATGTCCTACATCGGGATTAATTCTGCAGGGCTCGCGCGATGATATTGTGCCGGAGCCTTATGTCGAAAAGCTGGTGCAGAAATTAAGGGCTCAAAAGGGTATTGCGATTGATTATCGGGTTATGGACAATGCCAACCATTTCTTTAAAGACGATATTGATGGATTGCGTTCTCATGTTCATGACCACATGAATAAGGCTGGAGGGGGTCGTGAGATTCCTGCAGGTTTGATTGCCGCAGCCTGATTATTCAGGTACACTAAACGCCGACTAAAAAATAAAAAAGTTCCTTCAGGGAGGCAAAAATGGGAGATTCGACGAACGTCTGTGACGTGGCGCAAGCTGTTGCTGAAATTGTGCAGCAACAAGGGCACCATGATTTTTTATCATATGAAGATGAGGTCAGGTTAGCTTCTTTATGCGGCTTAAGTGTCTTTATTGAAAATGGCAAGGTTATCCGTATTAAAGCGGGTGATTTGGATTTTGTTTTTGGAAGTCCCAGTCATTTTTTGCAGGGCAATGAAACGGCACTGGGACGTTGGTATGATCGTCTGACTCGTTTTCAGACCGTTTTCTCTTTTACGCCGCATGTTTCTTTGGAGCTGGGTGCTACTGAGGCGGCCTAAAAATCTATCAAGCTGCTGCTTGTTCAATATCTTCGATAGTGCTCAGTATATCTTCTACATGTCCTGCGACTTTGACTTTACGCCATATCTTTAGAATCTTGCCATTTTCCCCGATTAGAAATGTAGCCCGTTCAATTCCCATATATTTACGACCATACATATTCTTTTCGACCCAGACACCATACTTTTCACATATTGCACCGGCTTCATCAGAGGCGAGGGGGAAATTCAAATCGTTTTTCTCTTTAAAATTATCATGTTTTTTGACGCTGTCTTTTGAAAGGCCAATAATCTCAGTGCCCAATTTTTGGAAAGAATTTAAATTGTCCCGGAATTCACAGGCTTCTTTCGTGCAGCCGGGTGTGGAATCTTTGGGGTAGAAATAAACAATGACTTTTTTGCCTTTAAGCCCGGAAAGACTTATTTCCTTATTATTGTCAGTAGGAAGCGTAAAATTTGGGGCCTTGTCACCTTCTTTTAATTTGTCGCCTGCGCCTAATGCCGTCATTTTGGGAGTTCCTTTTTATTTTATAATGAACTGTAGCATACTAGCGGCGCTATAAATTTACAGTTTTAAAATAGGGGTGGAGGATGGGTTGTTCTGTGATTTTAACTTTTTGATTTCTTCGCCAGCTCTTAATAATCCTAGAGAGCCTAATACAAAAAATAGCGGCAAAAGATTTTTTTCCATCCGCGCTTTTGCGGCAATGCTATTATCAATGCAGTTTTTTGAAGATTCTAGAAATTGGCAATTTTTAGCGAATAGTTCTCTTACCGTAGTATGATGCTCGGATCCGGGTTTTAAGGCTTGTATGTTTTCGTATTTATTGTACGCAGCGTGAAAGCTCCAGCCGCTGAAGGCGAGCAAGGTTGTGATGATAAGGGCGGAAAAGGATTTTATTTTTTCAGGTTGTTTTTGTTCTTGAGTCATAGGATTACCCTTTAAATTAATTTCAATATGAAAAATAAGGAAAAGGCAGTATTCTGTCAATAGAAATATTTTGTAATGTAATAACCGCTATGTATCTCTTACAACTGGCGAGGTAATGAGTTAAAAATGAAGCTGATATGAAGAAAAAAATTGGTCATATATGTTCGAAGACGGCGCTTGTGTGTATGGAGGCGCTGGCGGTGCTGGTTGGCCTGTTTTTCCTCGTTGCAGGTGTTCTTGTCTGGCGCTTGATGTCCGGGCCGGTGGATGTCGGTTTTGCCAAGGGTTATATAGAACAGGCACTTTATAACCCTGTCAGCGGCTATAGCGTTGTTTTGGACAGCGTTGTTGTGGGCTGGCCGGATTTGCATGGGCCCATTGTTCTCGATGTTGGCGGTGTTGAGCTTGTTAAAGATGGTATGAGCGTTTTGGTAGTTGAAAATGTCTCCCTTGGCCTTGCGACCAGGTATCTTTTTATTGGTGACATTAAGCCGGTCAGTATCGTTTTGGCGCAGCCGGTATTGCATTTAATCAGGACAGACAAAAACGAAATTAAATTTGCTCTTGATGATGGTAACGCTCCAGCTCCGGAGGAAATTAAGGACGAAGAAAATCCTTTGATGAGGGTCATTAATATACTTTCTCAGCCTCAGGACGAAGTTGATAGAGACGCACCATTGGGGCGTTTGCAAAGCATTGAAATTACCGGGACAAAAATGGTGATGGCTGATTATTTGCTGGGCATTACCTGGTTCTTATCTCCGCTTGATCTAAGCTTTGCCCGTGATGAGAGGGGCCTGATGATAACGGCGAGTGCGGAGCTTCCCGGTGGACGCAACAGGGCGGCGCGTATTCAGACGGACCTCGTTTATTTACGGGAGCAGAAAAATTTTATTGCCAACATTCACATACAAGATTTTGATCCGCATATTCTGTCTCGTAAAATAGAAGAGCTGGACTGGCTTAATGATCATTATGCTATCTTGAACGGTAATGTTGAACTGGGGTTTGATACTGATTTTCATGTTCATAAAGCCGCCATATCCCTTTCATCTATGAATGGAGCCATTCTTCTGGACGGTGTTTATGATGATCTGTTGCCATTTGAGGAAATGTTTCTGGAAGCAGTTTATGATGAAGAGCAAGGGCTGGCCGACCTGAAAGATTTTTCAATTAAGACCAAAGGCGTTTCGGTTTCCGTTTCAAGCCCGGTCAAAATCGGAGAGGGAAGTTTTTCTGCGCCCGTTACAATTAAAATACCAAATTTACCGCAGGACCATATTGCGTCGTTATGGCCTGATGTTTTGCGCGGTGATGGCGCTGAAATCTGGCTTACGCAAAAACTGTCAAAGGGGCGTATCCATGATTCAGTGGCAAAATTTGATGTGCAAATCGATCAAAAAGAAGATTTATGGGCGGTTGATGTTAAAAATATAGTGGCAGATTTTACTATTGAAAATATGGATATTGATTACCGGGCGCCGCTGGACCCTGTGACAAAAGCTAGCGGTAGCGGTCATTTTGAGGGTGATATTCTTGTTATAGGCCTTAAAGAAGGCAGTCTGCGCGATGACCTCACCATCAATAAGGGCACGGTGACGCTTGATAAAATTATGGAAGGTGGCGGTGAGGCCAAAATCAATATTGATTTAAGCGGCCCGCTGCAAAGTGTTCTGCATTTTATTGAGCCTGAGCCTATTGGCATGAATGAAGAAAAGCTGGGCCTTCATGTGGATGATGTAAAAGGGCAAGCCCATTTGGACATTAATGTCTCGTTCCCGACGATTAGGGATTTGCTGGCTGAGCAGGTGATTGTTAAAGCTGAAGGCACGTTAAGTGATGTCTTGCTGCCAAACGTTGTTAAAAGTCTCGACCTCTCCGGCGGGCCTTTGATGCTCAAGATAGATGATGGTGCGGCGCAGATAAGCGGCAAAGGGTTGCTGGATGGCAGGGACATTGAGTTTGCGTGGAAAGAATACGTGAACCCGGAAGGAAAGGAGTTTACTAGTCAGGTTAAGGCTAAACTTGTTGCTGACAAAGGACTGCGTGATGAACTTGGAATAGGGCTTGAAGGCTGGATTTCAGGAAGCTTCCCGGTTGATGTGAGCTATACCGAATATGATGATGATCGCGCAGGGGCTGATGTGAAGGTTGATTTGGCTCCCGGCACCTTAATGATTACTCCTATGGATTATACAAAAAATACAGGCGCAAAAGGCAGCGCTTCTTTTGCAATTGCGCTGCGGAATGGATTTGTAAGGGAAGTAAAAAATCTGGATGTTGAAACATCACAGCTTCGTATTAATGATGCGCGTTTTGTCTTTGATATTGTGAAAGGTGAAGCCGCTCTGCGTAAAGGCAAGCTCCCTGAATTTTTTCTTGATGAAAACTCATTGGATATTGATATGGAGTTTAGTCGCAACAACGAACTTAAAATGTCCGTTACCGGCGCTTTTTTTGATGCGCGGCCTTTCCTGAACGATAAAAAGAAAAAAGAAAAGTATGATGGCCCGGCTATTACAGCTTCGCTCGATGTTGATCGTATGCGTACCCATCCGGCGCGAATGGTGGACAAGGTTAAGCTCTATTTGGATATGAATAAAAAGGGCGATGTTGACCAGTTCGAGATGGATGCCGTCGCCGGTAAGGGCGATGTTTACTTGCGTTTAAAGCCCAATGAAAAAGGGATTATGGCGCTGCGACTTGAAGCCGATGATGCCGGGGCAACGCTGAAAGCGTTTGATATGTACGAAAATGTCGAGGGTGGTAAGCTTGTTTTACATGGCGAGGCGGCGAACAAAACCGAGCGTAAAATTCTTTACGGCAGCGCAGAAATGACGGATTTTAATGTTGTTAAGGCACCGGCTCTGGCGCAGCTTTTGAGCGCGATTAGTTTGCTCGGTATTCAGCAATTGCTCGGCGGCGAAGGGCTTTATTTTTCGCGGCTTGAATCTGATTTTGAATGGCATATGCGCCGTGAGGGCGATCAATATATTATTGAAGAAGGACGCACGTCCGGCTCGTCTCTTGGTCTTACTTTTGAGGGAAATATTGATAAAGCCATTGACCGCATCGAAATGAATGGCACGATCGTTCCTGTCTCGTTTGTAAACGAGATTGTCAGCGCCATTCCTCTCATTGGCGATATTCTAACCGGCGGCGGTGGTGGTATCATTGCCGCAACCTATGAAGTGGAAGGCCCGATCAAAAAACCGGAGGTCAGCGTTAATCCTTTGTCGGCCTTAGCGCCGGGGATATTGCGTACGATATTGTTTGAGTAACTCTATTTTACCCGTACCAGCGCATGGCGTTTTTTCCCGGCGGAGAGTTTATGCGTGTCTTCATGTGGCATGCCTAGGACAAAGTCAGGGTCATTGACAGGTTTATCGTTAATTTTTGCCCCATTTTGTTTTACCAGCCTTCGAAATGCTCCCTTACTTTCACACAGTCCGGTTTTTATAAAAAGATCGACTAGTAGAACTGTTTTAGCTTCATCTTGAGAGATTTCTATCGAAGGCAAATCATCAGCAACTGTACCCTGCTCAAAGGTTTTCTCTGCTGTCTCCTGTGCTTTTCGCGCTTCCTCTTCGCCATGGCAGAGTTTTGTCGCTTCGAAGGCTAATATCTTTTTGGCTTCGTTGACCTCCTGCCCTTGTAAGGCTTCAAGGCGCGCAATTTCATCCATGGGTAAAATGGTAAAGCGCCGCAATAATGTGCCAACCATAGCGTCATCGACATTGCGCCAGTACTGCCAGTAATCATAAGGTTTGAGCATATCAGCATTTAACCAGACAGCGCCGTTTTCGGTTTTACCCATTTTTCTGCCGTCCGGTGTCGTCAGTAGCGGCGCGGTCAGGGCGTAAAGTTGCACCCGGTCTGATTTATGGCCGAGATCAACACCGTTGATAATATTGCCCCACTGATCAGAGCCGCCCATTTGCAGCACTGTCCCGTGACGGCGGTGTAACTCCAGAAAGTCATAACCCTGCATTACCATGTAATTAAATTCCAGCAGGGACAAAGGACTTTCCCGTTCCAGCCGCGTTTTAACGGAGTCAAAAGAGAGCATACGGTTTACCGAGAAAAACCGTCCGTAATCACGCAGAAAATCCAGATATGGCAGCCCGTCCAGCCAGTCATTATTATTGACCATCAGGGCGCCTGTTTTGTCATCGCCATATGTCAGAAATTGGGCAAAGCATGTTTTTTCAATATGCTTGATATTTTCTTCGATAGCGTCGTCGTCCAGCAATTTACGCTGCTCGTCTTTAAAAGAAGGGTCGCCGATCTTGCTGGTGCCGCCGCCCATCAATGTAATCGGCTTATGACCGCATTGCTGGAACCAGTACAGCATCATAATGCCGGTTAAATTGCCGATATGTAGGGACTTGGCGGTAGCATCAAAGCCGATATAGGCGCTTTGCGGGCCCTCGCATAATTTAGCGTCCAGTGCCTCTAAATCAGAGCATTGGTGGACGAAGCCGCGTTCTTGCATTATGTTCAGGAAATCTGATTTCATTTTTATTCACCCTTCACTCAGGATGACATATTAGTAGATGACGAAAGAAAATTCAAAGACTTATGCAGCCATCGGCCTGATGTCCGGCACATCGCTGGACGGGATCGATGCGGCGCTGATTAAAACTGATGGAAAAACTTGCGCTGAATCCATTGGCTCTGTCTCTATTCCCTATGATGACGAGCTGCGCGAAAAGCTGTTTCATTGTCTGGGGGCGCAGGAAGACCTTGATGGGCGCATTACCCGCACCGAGATTGAAATGACCCGCGCTCATGCGGGGGCTGTGGATTGGCTGCTGGGCAAAACAGGCTTTCATCCGCAGGATATAGATATTATCGGCTTTCACGGCCAGACTCTTTTTCACGATCCGGCGGCGCAGTTTACGTGGCAAATCGGTAACGGGGCGATGCTGGCGCGGCTTTCCGGTATTGATGTCGTTAATGATTTTCGTTCGGCTGATGTGGCTGCGGGCGGGCAGGGCGCACCGTTTTTGCCGCTTTATCATCAGGCTCTGGCAGAGGAGCTGGAAAGGCCGGTTGCTATTTTGAATATTGGCGGGGTTTCCAATGTTACTTATCTGGGGCCGGAGGGTGAAATAACGGCTTTTGATACCGGGCCGGGCAATGCCTTGCTCGATGACTGGATAAAACAGCATCTGGGGCGCGACTATGATGAAAACGGTATGCTGGCGCGGCAGGGCAGCGTTAATGATGGTGTACTAAAGCAATGTCTGGATCACCCTTACTTTAAGGCACTGCCTCCGAAATCGCTGGACCGGGATGACTGGAATGCCAGCCTGTATCAGAGTTTGAGCGCGGCAGACGGCGCGGCCACTTTGGCTGCTTTTACGGTTCATGCTGTGGCCAAAGCGCGGGCGCACTTGCCGGAAGCGCCGAAACACTGGTATGTCACAGGCGGCGGGCGGCATAATCCGGTTCTGATGGAGGGGTTGCAGGAAGCTCTGCAAGTTCCGGTTTCTTCTGTTGATGATCTCGGTTGGGACGGTGATGCGCTGGAAGCCGAAGGCTTTGCCTATCTCGCCGTGCGCAGCTTGCTTGAACTTCCGCTTAGCTTGCCGTCTACGACAGGTGTTAAGCAGCCCGTGACGGGAGGGGTCTTTCATGAATATAGCGGTAGCTAATCAGGATAGTATTGCGCGTGCCGCGAGCCTTTTACAGCAAGGCGGGCTGGTGGCTTTTCCGACAGAAACCGTTTATGGCCTTGGGGCAAATGCGCTGGATGGGCAGGCCGTGGCGCGGATATTCGAGGCCAAAGGGCGGCCCCAGTTTAATCCGCTGATCGTTCATGTGGCCGATAGCACTGCTGCCGCTGCGCTGGTTGAGATGAATGAGGCTGCTAGAGCCGTGGCAGCGCAGTTCTGGCCGGGGCCATTAACAATGATCTTGCCGCGCCGGGAGGATTGCCCGGTTTCTGCGCTTTGCAGCGCGGGATTAAAGACGCTGGCGGTGCGGGTTCCTGCTCATAAAGTGGCGCAGCAACTTTTGCAGGAAAGCGGATTAGCGCTCGCTGCGCCCAGCGCCAATCGTTCCGGGAACTTAAGCCCAACAACACCCGCCCATGTGGCGGACAGTCTTGGTGATGCCGTGGATATGGTGCTGGCGGCGGGGCCGTGTACCGTGGGGCTTGAATCGACCGTGCTTGATCTTAGCACTGAAACCCCCGCTATCCTAAGGCCGGGCGCAGTGGGTGCGGAAGAGATCGCCGCTGTTCTGGGGCGGCCTGTTATTTGCGAAATGGAAGTTACAGACTCCCCTAAATCGCCGGGACAGCTTTTGCGGCATTACGCACCCGCTATCCCTGTGCGGCTTAATGCCATTGATCTGGAGCCCGGCGAGGCTTTACTGGCTTTTGGCTCCGATAAATTCATGGGCATTAAGGGCGGCGGCGCGGCAAAGGATTTACCGGAAATAGCGCGCCGTAACTTAAGCACGAGCGGCGATTTGGTAGAGGCTGCCGCTAATCTGTTTCGTATGTTGCATGATCTTGACCGGCCCGAGCATAAAGCGATTGCTGTGATGAATATTCCGGACCAGGGGTTGGGCATTGCGATTAATGACCGGCTTTCCCGCGCCGCGGAAGGGCGCGGTTAACTGTGGTTGTATTCCGGCGCAGATGTATATACGGGTGTCAAAGAGCGTAGTGTATTATTCATCATCATGGCAAAGGCCATGAACGTGAAAGCATCATCATGGGAACAATTCTTTTTATTAGATGATACGCGTGTCGATGCTTTAAAAAAGCTCTGCGTAAAGGCTTCAGCACCGTCACAATCTTTGGCCGCCATAGGGGCCGTGGGCATAAAATTCACGTTGCGGCTCAGCATATTGTCAATATCGCTTGTATTGACAAGCAATTGACCGCTTTTTGCCTTTTCTATTGATGTCTTTTCGGTTTGTTTCTTCATTTATATATCTCCTTGCTTATGGGTTGGTATAAGAAAAGAGATAACTTATTGACCTTATGGTATATGCAAACATATAAAATGTCAAGTTTTATATATAAACATATATATCTTTAGCGGTTTTCTGCTCTGGCCGGACTCTCCAGTTGCGCCATCATCATCAGTTCTACCGGGCTTAAAAGCGGTGAAAGAGGCATGGCCCGCCATGCGTAAGAGTTCTCCTGATGGGGTTGTTGTAAGAACGGATGGCTCATGAATTGACTGATTGCATTTTCCGTTGTCATGGGGTTTTTCATCGCTGACATATGGGCTGCGTAATTGTAACTCTTTGATTTGTAAGCTATATTTTTAGGCGCTTCAGGTGTATCAGTTTTGCCAGCGCCGAATTTTTTGTCAAAGAAATCATAGACACCGGCCAAAGTCCGGGCTTTTCCTGTTTTCTGGCCATAGAAGACATTGCGGTTGGCGCGCGCGGCTTTGGGGAACAGGTCGGCGGCTGTACTCAGAGGGTTTTCTTTCATCGCATTTAAGAAACCTGTTGCTCCGCTTGCCCCCATGAAATGGGCAAAATAAAGCTCGGTTGAGCCGATTTCGCCGCCTACATGTTGTGTCAGATAGTTTTTATTGTCAGAGGCAAATTCGGCGGCCAGCAGCGCGGCCTTTTCCGGGTTTTTGCGCAAATCGAGAATTTCCTGCCGGATTTCTGGATCGTCAACCTTACCTTTGTCGTTGATTTGACTGGAAAAATCACCCAGACCGTATTTTTCACCGTGTTTCTTCACCATATTCATCCATGTACTTTCGATAAACTGGTAAAGCCCGGTAGCGCTGCTGGTTGTTGATTCCGATTTTTCGTTAAAGCTGCTCTCGGCGGCAGCTTGCTCCATCAGATAGGCAAAATTAACCCCTGTTTTGGCACTGGCGTTTTTGATGGCGTGCAGTACCTGCGGTGCGGCGCGCTGTGCCATTGATGCTAACGCATTGTTATTTAATGTGTTTTCGTTCATTATCCTTATCCCCACCGATATTTCGGTTTATTCTTCTGATAAGAACATCGCAAATGGTGTGCCAACAGTTCGTTTGCTTGTTTTAATTGTACTTTCCATCAGTTCGTTTGCGGCATAATATTTTTCGGTCTTTTCAAGGTGTTCGAAATGATAGAGAAGGGGTAGTGTACGACCTTATTATAGGAAAATATTCATACACCGTCAAGTTTATTTCTATGATTTTGGGCTTTTAGAGGCGGCCTTTATTCATTTTCATTCATGGTATTTTGATCTTCATTTTTTCTATATAGTTATGCTGGATAGATAAATTATTCGGGAGAGCCGTGAAATGAGTACCTATACCCCCCCTGTGAAAGACATGTTGTTTGTCCTTAACCATGTTGTAGGCATGGATAAATTGCCGCAAATGCAACAAGGCGAGCTCGATATGGAGATGGTGGAGGCTGTGCTGGGAGAAGCTGGCAAGCTGGCAAGGGATGTTCTGGCGCCATTGAATCATTCTGGCGATCAGCAAGGCTGTGCCTTTAGTGACGGGAACGTAACGACACCAAAAGGCTTTAAGGATGCGTACACTCAGTTCCGTGATAACGGCTGGAATAGTATACCCTTCGATCCGGATTATGAGGGGCAAGGCTTGCCGTGGGTTTTAACTTTTGCCGTTCAGGAAATGTGGCAAGGGGCCAATATGGCTTTTGGATTATGTCCGCTTCTTAATCAGGCGGGGATTGAGGCATTGCAGGAATATGGTACGGACGAGCAAAAAGACACTTATCTGGCGAAGATGATTTCAGGTGAGTGGACGGGCTCCATGCAACTCACCGAGCCGCAAGCCGGGACTGATATTGGCGCGTTGCGGACAAAGGCT
>JAJFGW010000031.1 GCA_021775915.1 Alphaproteobacteria bacterium
TGGTGCCGCCGGAAAGAATCGAACTTTCGACCTCACCCTTACCAAGGGTGCGCTCTACCACTGAGCCACAGCAGCCTCCTTATCCTTCCGGATGATGGGGAAACTACAATAATTTTACTGGCATGTCACGCTGCTTTTTACTATATATTCCTTTATATCTTCCAACTTAAGCCACAGTTTGGGCACAATGGCGAATGAAAATAAGCAAACACCGCAACAAAAGCGGGCAGAAAAGCGTGCGGCAGCGTTACGCGATAATTTGAAACGCCGCAAAACGCAGCAAAAGGAGAGAAGCAGCCATGACGGCGCAAAAGACAAAAGAACAAATTGAACAAGACATAGATGTGCTCAATGCCGTTCCGGGCATTATGCCGGATCACTGGATCAGGCATCAGGCAGTCAATCACGATATGATCAACCCGTTCTCGGATAAACAGAAACGAGACGGAGCGATTTCATATGGGTTGTCGTCCTATGGTTATGATGCACGCTGCTCTGATGAATTTATGATTTTTACCAATATTGACAATGCGATAGTCGACCCAAAGGACTTTTCACATCAAAGCTTTGTCGAGCGTAAAACGGATGTTTGCGTTATCCCACCGAACAGTTTTGTCCTGACCCGCACTGTTGAGCATTTCAAAATACCGGACGATACGCTGGTGATTTGCCTTGGCAAAAGCACCTATGCGCGGTGCGGATTAATCGTTAATGTCACGCCGCTTGAACCGGGCTGGGAAGGGCATGTGACCCTTGAGATTTCGAATACGACCCCCCTACCTGCCAAAGTCTATGCCAATGAAGGTATAGCGCAGTTTTTATTTTTTAAAGGAAGTAGCCCCTGTGAAACCAGCTATGCCTCAAGAGGCGGAAAATATATGGGCCAAAAAGGCGTCACCCTCCCCAAGCTCTGAAATAAAGCCCCAAAAATCCGGTCTCGATAAAATCCGGATTGTGGGCGGCAAACGTCTGGAAGGCATAATACCGATAAGCGGCGCAAAGAATGCGGCGCTGAAATTGATGTGCGCGGCATTATTAACCGATAAATCGTTACATCTGGAAAACATGCCCAATGGCCTGCGCGACATTCAATCACAAACCGAGCTTATGGAACATATGGGCTGCGTCATTGCGCGTGAACGCGACCTCATGGCCATTAACGCCGGAAGGATTACCAAACCGGAAGCGCCTTATGATCTAGTGCGGAAAATGCGGACTGGTATATTAGTGCTGGGCCCCCTGCTCGCCCGCTTTGGAGAGGTTAAGGTCTCCCTGCCCGGTGGCTGCGCTATTGGATCACGCCCGATTGACCTGCACCTTAAAGGGCTGGAAGCCATGGGTGCTCAAATTAAAATTGAACAGGGCTATATTTACGCCAGCGCACCAGAGGGCTTGAAAGGTACCACCATCAATTTCCCTAAAGTCTCTGTCGGTGCGACTGAAAACTTAATGATGGCTGCCACACTGGCTGACGGTACAACTATTTTAAATAATGCCGCACGTGAACCGGAAATCATTAATCTGGGCGAATGCCTTATCGCCATGGGCGCGAAGATTAAGGGACTGGGCACACCTGAGATCACAATCAAAGGCGTCAAAGAACTACACGGCGCGGCCCATGACGTTATTCCCGACCGGATCGAAACCGGAACATGGATGATTGCCGCCTGTCTGACCGGCGGTACATTACGCCTTAAAAACGCGCAGCTGGACCACTTAACCGCTCTTGTTGCTCCCCTGCAAGAAGCCGGGCTAAACATAGAACAGAGTGAGCGCGATATTATTGTCAGCCGCAACGGGCAACCATTAACAGGCATAGATATAACGACAGAGCCCTATCCCGGTTTTCCCACAGACTTGCAGGCGCAATTTATGACAATGCTAACGCTCTGCGAAGGCGCGGGTATGGTTACAGAAACAATTTTTGAGAACCGCTTCATGCATGTACCGGAGCTATGCCGCATGGGGGCAAATATCAAAACACAGGGTAATTCAGCAATTATTCGCGGTGTCACAGGACTAAAAGGCGCCGAAGTCATGGCCACGGATTTGCGCGCTTCTGTTGCGCTTGTCCTCGCCGCCCTCGTCGCGGAGGGGGAAACGACGATCAACCGGATATATCACCTTGATCGCGGCTATGAAAATATAGTGGAGAAATTAAACAATTGTGGCGCAGACATAAAAAGAGTGCCGCCAGAATCCTAGCCTTTGCCACCGGCCAGGCGCCTCACCACTTGAATCAGCTCTTCTTTTTTTATCGGTTTAACCAGCGTTTCATCGGCAAAAAAGTCAGCATAATGCGCGTAATCTTCCTGTGCATTCTCAACACCGCCGGTAATCGCCAAAATCGGTAAATTCACACCACTTTCCTTGACATGCTTCATTAACTGCCCGCCGTCTTTTCCCGGCATCACAATATCACTAATGAGCAAGTCAAAATCACCTCCATCAAGGGATACCATGGCATCATCGACATTGTTTTTGGATGTCACATCAAAGCCTTCAGAGTGAAGATGCTCCTCCAGCAAAGTTCTGACAAACTCATCATCATCCACGAGCAATATTTTCATTTTTATAAATCCCGAATAATTTTCTGGCATCGACGTCTAACACATTATAGCTTAAAGAGAAATGACCGAAAAGAAAAACACATATGTCATCAATATAGAGCTTATCAGCAGCCAAGATTTTGCGCTGCCTGAGTATATACAGAAGGAGCAGAAACAAGCGCTTCAAAATTTTCTGACTGAAAACCGCTTCCAGCCTTTAAATGACAATCAGGGGCCTTACACAATAAAGCTTTCCATTGAAGAAAACCGGCTTGTGATGCGCATAAAAAATGCGACGGCACAGGATTTAAACATGCTGGTTCTATCGTTAAAACCTTACAAGCGCCTGATACAGGATTACTTCCTGGTGCTGAATAGCTACGAAAAAGCACGGCAACACGCCACCCGCGAAAAGCTGGAGGCCATTGATATGGGACGGCGCGGCATTCACAATGAAGGCGCGGATTTACTACTTGCCCGTCTGAAAGACAAAATTGATATGGACTTTGAGACAGCGCGCAAACTCTTTACCCTTATATGCGTTCTCCACAAAACTCACATAAGGCTAGCGAGCTAATTCATGACAACACCGGATTATGATCTTTGCATTATTGGCGGCGGTATTAACGGTGCGGGAATCGCCCGTGATGCTGCCGGGCGCGGGCTATCTGTCCTGTTGGTGGAAAAAGGAGATCTCGCCGGAGCCACATCATCGGCCAGTACCAAACTCATCCATGGAGGACTGCGTTATTTAGAGCATTTTGAATTTGGCCTTGTCAGAGACTCGTTAAAAGAACGCGAAGTTCTCCTGAATATTGCTCCGCATATCATCCACCCTATGGAGTTTATTCTGCCGCATGAGCCGCACTTACGTCCGGCGTGGTTGATAAGATTGGGGCTTTTTCTCTACGATCACCTCGGAGGGCGCAAAAAACTCCCCGGCTCAAAGGGCGTTAATTTAAAAAACAGCGCGCTAAACGAAAAATACACCAAAGGCTTTTCTTACGCCGATTGCCAAGTTGACGATTCCCGCCTTGTTATTCTGAATGCCATAGACGCAGCAGAAAAAGGCGCGACAATCCTGACACAAACAGAGTGCACAAAAATATCACCGGACGAAAAAGGTTGGACTATTCATCTGAAAAACGAGCAGCCAAGAACAGCCCGAATGATCGTCAACGCCGCCGGACCATGGGTAAAAACTGTCCTGAACAATTCAGATATAGGCGAAGACACACCAGGCATTCGCCTTGTCAAAGGCAGTCATATTATAGTGCCGCGCTTTCTGGAGGGCGAAGAAGCCTATATCCTGCAACAACCGGACAAACGAATTATTTTTGCCATTCCTTACGAACAAGATTTTACCCTAATCGGTACAACGGATATCGAATATACAGATGATCCTTCTCATCCGGAAATAGAGCAGCAGGAAACTAATTATCTTTGTGCCGCCATTAACCGTAGCTTCAAACACAAAATAAAACCAAACGATGTAGTCTGGAGCTATAGCGGCGTACGGCCACTTCTTGACGATGGAGATGAAAGTGCTTCCTCTGTCACGCGGGATTACAAATTAATTCTTGATAAAAGTCATGGCCCGCCTTTGCTCTCTGTTTTCGGTGGCAAGATCACGACCTACCGGCATTTAGCAGAAGAAGCTGTTGATCAGCTTACTGATAAGAAAAAATGGACAGAGCGCGCACCCCTGCCCGGCGGTAATATAAAAAACTTCGAAGACTTTATTGAAGACAAAACAAAACAGTATAGTCATTTACCAGAAAGTCTTATCCAGCGTTACGCCCGCGCCTATGGCACGCGCATGGATAAATTTATAAAAAAAGACATGGGAGAAAATTTTGGCGACGATATTTTCGAAGCAGAAATTCGTTATCTCATAGACCATGAGTGGGCACAAAGTTCTGAAGACATATTATGGCGGCGCTCAAAACTAGGTTTGCATGTCACACCTGAAACAATCCAAAATCTGGAAGAATATTTAAAATCATGACAACACCAACTTTACTCGCCATCGACCAGGGCACCACAAGCTCCCGCGCCATTCTTTTTTCAAAGGACGGAGACATTGTCGCCTTACGGCAAAAAGAACTCACGCTCCATTACCCTCATAAAGGCTGGGTCGAACAAGACCCGAATGATATTTGGAACGATACGTTATGGGCCTGCCAAGCTGTTTTAAAAGACGCGCAAAATGTCGCTGCTATCGGCATCACCAACCAGCGCGAAACAACCATTCTGTGGGATCGAAAAACCGGACAGCCTGTTTACAATGCCATTGTATGGCAAGACCGTCGCACGGCAGATTTCTGCGCAACCTTAAAAGAAGGCGATCACGAAGCAATGATCAGAGAGCGCACCGGGCTGTTGCTTGATCCATACTTCTCGGCCAGCAAAATAGACTGGATCCTGTCCAACGTTGAAGGCGCGCGCGCCAAAGCTGAAGCCGGTGATCTGGCTTTTGGTACGGTTGATACATGGCTACTATGGAACCTGACCGGCGGCAAAATCCATGCCACAGATGCGACCAATGCCGGGCGCACCATGCTCTATAATATTCGCACGCAGGAATGGGACGATGAGCTTCTGAAACTTTTTAATATTCCTCGCTCCCTGCTTCCCGATGTCAAAGACAATGTGGCTGACTTTGATAAAACGGCGTCTGGTTTATTTGATCATGAAATCCAGATTGGCGGCATGGCCGGAGACCAGCAAGCCGCGTTGATCGGGCAAGCCTGCTTTGAAGAAAACATGGTGAAATCAACCTACGGCACGGGCTGTTTTGCGCTGATGAATATCGGCACAACATTCCGCGAATCCAAAAACCGCCTGCTGACAACGCCTGCTTATTGTCTTAACGGCGAAATGAATTACGCCATTGAAGGCTCTATTTTTGTTGCGGGTGCCGCCGTGCAATGGCTGCGTGACGGGCTAGGACTATTCAAAGACGCCGCCGAGAGCGAAGGCATCGCCACCGCTGTTCACGATAATAACGGCGTGTATTTTGTTCCGGCCTTTACCGGCCTCGGCGCGCCCTACTGGAACCCGCATGCCCGCGCTAGCATTACCGGGCTAACGCGTGAAAGCAACGCCGCCCATATCACGCGCGCCGCGCTCGAAGCGCAAGCCTACCAAACGCTGGATCTCATGGAAGCGATGAAAGCCGACACAAACCATGACCCGGATATTATCCGCGCCGATGGAGGACTAACGGCGAATAGATTTGTCTGCCAGTTCATCGCCGATATGCTCGATAAGCCCGTTGAGATTCCCAAAATCACTGAAACAACAGCGCTTGGTGCCGCTTATCTCGCCGGGCTTCAAACTGGTGTTTATAACGAGCTGGACGAAATCACCCAAAGTTGGCAATGCGCACAACGTTATACCCCGCAAATGGCTCCAGACAGTCGCAAAGAATTGTATGACGGCTGGAAACATGCGGTGAACCGCTTACTTACCTGAAAAAACACCCCTTCTCACAATTATTCATAAAAATTGACTTCTTGTAATAACTGGCTTACAAAGCTCCCTATATGAAAATTATATTTTGCGAATTTTAAGCTGTATTTAGGAGCTACCATGAAAAAGCTAAACATTATTTTTAACGCTGCTATCCTTCTGGGACTGACAGCCACCATTACTCCGGCCACAGCCAACGTTGTGCCGCTCTTTGCATCGGGATCCCCCGCTACTGCCACTCCTGTTGAAAAGCAGAATATTGAAGCGCTAAACAAAGAATTATTCTCAATAGCCTCTAAATTTCATAGCGGAAATGAAAAAGAAGAAGCCCTGAAAAAAGTTCAGTACCTTATCTCAAAAGGAGCCAACATCAATACTGCAAACAAATACGGCACAACGCCCCTTATAAAGGCTATTAAAGAGTCAAATTATGAAATAGCCAAAGCTCTACTTGCCAACGGTGCTCATATTAATACAGTAGACGAAGATAGTAACACCCCCTTAATACAAGCAACGCGCGGTTTTAACTCTGAAATTGCATTAGACCTTATCTCAAAAGGGGCCGACATCAACGCTGTCAACGAATACGGCACTCCTCTGATATTTGCCTCTAGCTGGTGGGGGCACCTCAAAACTGTTGACGTTCTCATTAAAAAAGGCGCCGACGTAAATGCCGTCAGTAGCAAATATGGCACAACAGCCCTTATGCGTGTAGCAGGAAAAAGTTACATGGGTAGGGGGTCAGGAAAGGGAGCTGAGCAAGGGCTTAAACAAATCATGTCCATGCTTATTGAACATGGTGCCGACCTTGATGCTCAGAGTAAAGAAGGCAAAACAGCCCTCATGAAAGCTGCTCGTATGGGAAACACAGAAAGAGCCCTCATATTAATTGCCGCAGGAGCTGATATACAAATCAAAGATAATAAAGACAAATACGGTCAAAGCACAGCCATCGATATAGCAAGAGAAAATAACCACCCGGAAACTGCCGCCGCCATCCTAACCATGGAAGCTGTTATGAAGATGATGAAAAAACAGCCTTCAATAGCCCCGGCACCCGACCAGACATCTATAAATCTGATTCGTCCCGTTCCCAAACCATTTGGATAGATAGCTGTAGACCTCTAATTCACTGCCGGTGCATTTGGCGTATCGGCCATCTGAAAACCGCCGCCGTTACCAATTTGGCACGTTGTCTGATCTTTATCAGGCTGGACAAGAACGCTCAGCCATTTACCGTCCTCTGCGTAAGTCCTCATCGTAAAGCCATTATTTAAAACACCCTGAATAAGGTCGGCCTGTTTAAATTCCCGCTTTAGAATACCTTCTTTGACTTGCGCGCCAGTATAGCACTGCGCTCCGCCGCCATGATTTACCTTGGATGCTCCCGGCCCATTGGAAACTTCTGTTGTGTATGTCCATTTTCCAACTTCAAGATCGGTACCGCGCGCCATCACCTGCATTTTTCCGGCGCTATTGCTCGTCGCCATCCAGTCAGCGTTGTCATTTTGCCAGATAATAACTAAACCAGCCTCACCGCTTTTCATTTCAGCAACGCCGCCACCGACAGGTTTATAATTATCTATATCCAGTTGCGTTAACATTTGATTGGTCGGCCCCTGATCCGGCACTGCCGCTTCCGCCGGTGCTGCCATTGTCGCGGCAACCAGCGTCATCGCAACAACAAATGATGCGACAGGCTTAAAGATATCCTTTAAGGATTGCGTGAAGGTCTTCATGATGTATTCCCTGTTCTACTTTTTTTATTTATTTTTATATTTTTATTTATTACAAAGACGCTAGCACGGAATCCGCTAAAACAGAAAACATTTTTGCGCTGGCACATTTTGTTGGCATAAAACACAGTTTCTTGCTATAACGCCTTATCTTTTCAAAAGGAGTTGATAACATGAGAAAACACCATAAAATTACAGCTCTGTTGGGCCTGTCCCTGCTGTCTATTTTTGCTTTATCAGCATGTGGTGAAGATGCTCCATCGAAAACTAAACAAGCTTTTAGTGAGTGGAATGGAGTATCTAACCTGAACAGGCTGACTGTATGGAAGGACAATGAAGATAACTCTCCTGATCCTGAGTACTGGTCTAAAGAACAGGGCTTCACATTGTGTTATAAAGGAAAAGAGACGGGCAGCCGTTATAAGCTTGCTAAGGATAACCCTGACACCCGTTTTGTAAGTGTTCTTTATCGCGGCAACAATACATTAGAACAACTATATGCCACCAAATGTCCGGATTCCCTTAAGTCTTCTCCAAAACCCTAACCCAAAATATAATGACCAACGTTAATCGCTATAACCGGCAAACCGTACTTCCTGAGATTGGCGCTGAAGGTCAGGAGAATCTGACCCGCGCCAACGTGCTTGTTATCGGCGCGGGCGGTTTGGGCTGCCCCGTGCTGCAATATCTGGCGGCGGCGGGCATTGGCACGATCGGCATTGTTGATAATGATGATGTTGATGTCACAAATTTGCAGCGACAAACATTGTTTACAACGGCGCAGCAGGGACAAAAGAAAGTCGATGCCGCGAAAAATTATCTAGAAGCCCTGAACCCGGACATTGAAATTCGCGCCATTCCCGAACGCCTGACGGCGGATAATGCGCTAAATCTCATGAAAGACTACGACATTATTGCTGATGGCACGGACAATTTCTCGGCCAAGTTCCTGATTAACGACGCGGCGGTAAAGCTTGGCAAGCCTGTTGTTTATGGCTCTATCCTAGGCTTTGAAGGGCAATCCTCCGTATTTTGGGCGTCCCAAAAAGACGCGCCGTGCTACCGTTGCCTTCACCCAAAAATGCCCTCCGGTTATGTGCCCAACTGTGCCGAAGCCGGAACTATCGGCGCGCTCGCTGGAATCATTGGCTCCGTTCAAGCCATGGAGGTTATCAAGCTCGCTGCGCCGCATGAAACGCTAAAGCCGCTTACCGGAAAACTCTGGGTGATTGACGCCCACACCATGGAAACAAACAGCTATAGCATTTCCAAAAACCCGGAATGTCCTGTATGCTCAAAAAAACCGGAGGAGATTAAATTGGAAGATGAAAACATATCAAGCTGCGCCGCCATTCCCTCAATAGGCATAGCAGAATCAAAAAACAAACAAGACGCTATTTTTATCGATGTCCGCGAACAGAATGAATGGGACGAGGACCATATAGAAGGCGCCCTGCTCTGCCCGCTTTCTGTCCTGACAGAAGGTACAGAAATACCAATAGAAATACCGAGCGACAAAACATGCATCATCTATTGCCGTTCAGGCAAACGCAGTCTCAAAGCCATCGAAATCCTAACAGAGCGCGGCCATAGCGGGCTTATAAATTTAAGCGGTGGTTTTATCGCTTGGTCTCAGGCGGCCTGAGCTTTTTGGCGACGAACATCGACCTGTAGCGATAACTTTAATCCGTCATGCTCATCTTCTATCCCCTCTTTAGACCTGCCTTTCCCTGCCAGCTCTTCTATAAGGGCAGGAGACACGATCAGGCGAACAAACCCGTCCCGGTAGCTTGAGATCATTGCATCCGTTTCACCGGCAGGGTTAATGATAAAAGCCAGCCGCGATCCTGCGATATTGACGGCCTCATTTAATATTTTCCCGGTGCGCAATTTCTGCAGTTCATCTTCGGTAATTTTAAATCGCAAACTGCCATTTTCTATTTTTAGCTTCATATCAGATAACCGCCTTCCATTGTTCCGGGGTATTTACGTTTATAAAGCACATACGAAATTCATCCGGCATAGGAATAGATCGAACGCCCAAGTTTCGTAATAGCCCTCTAACAGAACCACTGTCGTCATCCCGGCGCAGGCCGGGATCCATAGAGCATTTGTCTTCTTTCGCATAGATCCCGGATCTCGTCCGAGATGACAAAAATGTGGGAACAGGCCAGCCTTCATAGTACGCCCCTTCATCATGTTGCATCAGCCCCTGCAAAACTTCCGGCGTTAAAAGAGGCATATCAACGGGAACAAACACAACGCCGTCAAACTCTTTCAAGCTATCCAAGACACCCGCCATCGCTGCCGCAGGGCCAGCGTAAGGGGCTTGATCGGGAATGCAATTATACCCTTCCAGATCACCACTGACATAAACATCACTCACACCGCTTTGATGCAGTAAATCAATCATATGATCGACCAGTGGTTTTCCATGAAAATCGAGCAGCGCCTTATTCTCGCCCATGCGGGAGGAGCGCCCCCCGGCAAGAACAACGCCCGCTATATTATCCGTGCGCGCATAAGGCATGACCCTTCACCCATTCGCTATCGTGATCTGTGTAATGTTCCTGCTTCCAGATCGGAACCTGATGTTTCAGCTCCTCAATCAAATGGCGGCAGGCATCAAAACTTTCCGCCCGGTGTGGAGAGCTAACCGCAATAATAACACTCACCCCGCCAACATCCAGCCGCCCTTTAAAATGGGAGATATAAATATTCAGCTTACCCTCCCATTTTTTCATCGTGTCTTCACACAATGTCTGCAATATCTTTTCCGCGAGTTCGTCAAACACATCATAGCTAACGCCCTCAACCGGCTTACCCATATTAAAATCACGTACAACCCCGACAAAGCTGTCAATCGCGCCATGCGCGGGATCTGTAACAAACTCATGCGCAGCAGCAATATTGAGCTTCTGTTCCGTTATCTCTATATGTATTTTTTCTGGCATTTTTATCCCCCACAAACCGGCGGTAAAATAGCAAGATGACTATCCTCTGTAAACATCACATCATCTCCGCTAATAATTTCATTATCGTTAGCGATGGCGGAATCTGTAATAAGCGCCGCGTCATCCATTTCCAGAGTTTCAGCCAGCTTATTTTTTACATCCAGCACCGTGCAACCGGAAGGCAATGTAAAATCAACCTCATCTCCATATTTTTTAAACGCGCCAAACAGCTTCATATAAATTTTTATCTCACTCATGCCCCTCTCCTTTCACCATGCTCAAAGCATGCGACAAAATAGGAATAAGCGCCTCAAACCCTTCTTTCACAGCCTTCGGATTGCCCGGCAAAGCAACAACCAACGTTTCCCCAATCAAGCCGGCGCAAGAACGCGACAGCCAAGACACATCGGTAAAGTTTTCACCATCCTTGCGCAGCAACTCACCAAACCCGGGAATTATACGCTCGCACACTTCATCCAGCGCTTCCGGCGTCACATCGCGCGGCCCCGGCCCCGTACCGCCCGAAGCAATAATCAAGTCGGGCGATTGCGTTGCGGCAATGTCTTTTAAGGTCTGGGTAATCGTATCTTTATCATCGGGAATAATAGTCACATCCTCAGCTTGCGCGCCCGCAGCAGAAAGTAAGTCCTGCAACACAGGACCGGAACGGTCTTCATATTCTCCGCGACTGGCGCGATCACTCATCACAACAATAGCGACAGAAAGACCATCCATCGGCTTTCCGTCCGGCAATTGTGCGGCCAGCCAATCCGGTATACCGAGAGGATGAATCCATAGCCCGCTTTTTCCGCCTTCTTTTATGAGCAAGCGCACATCGGAAATCTGCAAAGCCGGTTCAACGCCCTTGGTCAAATCCCAGATCGTCATCAGCGCCGCATTCGCCCCGGCAATAGTCTCCATCTCCACGCCTGTTTTGGCATGGGCGGCGGCCTGACAATAGACCGTAATACTATGATCACCCTCATTCAACGCGCAATGAATTGTCACCTGATCCAGCGGCAATGTGTGACACATGGGCAAAAGCTCCGGCGTTTTCTTCGCGCCCATAATTCCCGCCGCCTCGGCCAGAGCCAAAACATCGCCCTTGGGCAAAGTCTTGTCGCGAATGTGCACAAAGGCATCCGGCCCGACTGTAATTGTTCCGCTTGCAATTGCCCGACGGCGCGTGGGGCGCTTCCGCCCGACATCAATCATACGGAAACGACTTTCATCCGCCAAAGGGAACTCTATTATTTTCTTCATTTTATGGCTCATTATTTTACCCTCCCACCGATGATAAATTATTTCTCACGCCCGTATCACCCTGCTCCAGGAAATGCGAACTTCGTTTGAAACTCATCAGCTTCATGAGCGTTTCTTTCAGCTCTTCGATCTGATCGTCGTCCTGCAGTAAAGGCCGCAGCGAGTGCCCGCCCTGTCCGAACAGGCACAAATGTAAATCACCGCGCGCACTGACACGCAAGCGATTACAGCTTTTACAAAAATCTTTTGAATAAGGTGCAATCAGCCCGATTTTACCCTGATAGTCCGTATGACTGTACTCCGCTGCCGGGCCTGCTCCCTCCTCGCGTTTTTGCAACTGCCATCCCTTTTGCAGCAATTCCTCACGGATTATATTGGCATTTAAGTGATGTTCTTTAAAATAACCCTGATTATCGCCCGTTTGCATCAGCTCGATAAACCGCAGGCTGATTGGTTTATCTTTAACAAAATCCAGATAAGACCCCAGTTCACCGTCATTAATGCCTTTCAGCAACACAGTGTTTATTTTTACAGCCTCAAACCCGGCCTCCAGCGCCGCATCGACACCGCTCACAACCTCATTCAAACGGTCATGGCCTGTAATGTCATGGAATTTCTGAGCATTTAAACTATCAATGCTGATATTGATCGCCCGCAAACCCGCATCAAAATAGCCCTGCGCCCGTTGCGGCAATTTATAGCCGTTGGTCGTAAAAGCCAGCTTGCGAATACCGGGCACAGACGCGACCATTTTAGCAATATCAACAAAGTCCTTACGTACCGTAGGCTCGCCGCCGGTAAGTCGAATCTTCCACGTCCCCATAGAGGCAAAAGCGCGTACCAGACGTTCAATCTCAGAGATATTTAAAAAGCTTTCGCAGCCAGTTTTTTGATAGCCGTCCGGCAGACAATAGGAACAACTAAAGTTGCACACATCTGTGACAGACAAACGCAAGTAAGGGAATTTACGCCCAAACGGGTCTTCGATAACACTCAATTATTCTCTCCTTTGCAAACACGGCAGGCCATAAGGTTTCCCTTATAACCCCGGCTTTAGGTCCATATCCACTTACGGACTTAGATCCCTTAAAGCTCGGAGTAGTACTGACCGGGAGTTTACCCGATCAGCATTAGATAAAGCAACGTATCTCCTTACGGATTCTTATGTTCTGCACCGGGGCGTAAGTAAGCCCACCAATTCAGGATCGCACAGACACCGTAAAACACAGCAAAACCGTACAGGGCAATTTCAGGCGTTGTCAGCTTAATTTGCTCACCCAGAACTTTCGGGATAATGAAAGCGCCATAAGCAGCCACCGCAGACGTCCAGCCCAGAACCGGCCCGGCCATTTCCTTGTCAAATACCATAGCAATGGTACGGAAAGTAGAGCCGTTACCAATCCCTGTCGCTGTAAACAGCACAAGGAAGAGAATAAAGAACGGTACGAAAAACACCTCCGGCGTTGCTGAGCCGTAGGCCATCTTCATGTAATAGGCGACACCGAGCGCACAAGCGACCATCACAACAGAACAGATTTGCGTGACAAGAGCACCGCCCATTCTGTCAGAAATAAAGCCACCAACCGGACGAATAAGCGCACCGATAAACGGCCCCATCCAGGCGAACATCAACGCACTTGGCCCATTGGCGTTCGCAACATCGTGTGTCATAACACCATCGACCATCACATGCTGAAAACCGAAGATCACTTTGATCGCCAGCGGGAAAGAGGCCGCAAAACCAATAAATGAACCAAAAGTCATAGTATAGATAACTGTCATGATCCATGTATGAGGATGCTTAAATATTCTATATTGATGCTTAAGGCTTTTGCCGGTTTCACCAGGCAGTAATTTCAACAAAAACACCGTCAGCGCAATAACGATTGGCAACACAATCCATTTGCTAATACCAAAGCCAGAACCATTAGCCGCCTCTGGCAACATAAGCCACAAACCAAAGGTCGCCGTAGCAAAACCAATCAAAAGCATGACTGTCATTTTAAAGAATGAAGGCACCGGCCCGCTAATGTTCGGAGAAACATGGCTCGCCCGAATATTATTCATTCCCCACCATGAGAAAAAAGCCAGAGGGACAAGGAACAAAAGCCAGACAAACCCGGCATTGTGAATATAGGTTTCCGTCCCCGCCGGGATCTTACCAATCAAAGTGCCACTGGTATTTTTCAAGATCATGGCTTCGCCGCCAAAAACACCGAATGTCATGGCCAGCGGCACTAAAATCTGCATCGTCGTCACACCAAAGTTACCAAGCCCGGCATTCAACCCCAATGACAATCCCTGCATCTTTTTAGGAAAGAAGAAGCTGATATTAGACATAGAGGAAGCAAAGTTACCACCGCCAAAACCGGACAGTAACGCAAGAAGCTGAAACACCCATAATGGCGTATTCTGATCCTGCAATGCTATTCCCGCCCCTATCGCCGGGATCATGAGCAAAGCCGTCGTGAAGAAAATCGTATTACGTCCGCCGGCAAGCCGGATAAAAAATGTACTAGGGATACGCAACGTTGCGCCCGTTAATCCCGCAATCGCCATCAAGGAAAACAATTCCGATTTCTCAAAATCAAAACCGAGATTAAGCATCTGAACTGTAATAATTCCCCAATAAAGCCAGACAGCAAAGCCACAGAGCAGGCTGGGAATCGAAATCCACAGGTTCCTGTAAGCAATTTTCTTGTTACCAGACTCCCATGTTTTCTCGTCCTCCGGGTTCCATTCCATTAAGTCTTTAGCCATAATCTTTTATCCTTTTTTAGTTTTTGTTTTTATGATGCCAAGTTCAGGCAAAAATTTTGATTTTTGCAATTCCGGGTGAAGTTTTCTCTCCATAATCAGAATAGTAAAATGCATCCAGATCAGGGCAATCGCCGTAACCGCAAACAGCAACATAAAGCAGCTTGTCCAAATACCGGTCATGTCATTCATGACCCCAAAGGCGATAGGAAGACAAAAACCACCCAGACCGCCAACCAACCCCACAACACCACCAACAGCGCCGACATGATTCGGGTAATAAACAGGAATATGCTTATAAACAGCGGCCTTACCCAGCGACATAAAGAAGCCAAGAATGATCGTCAGGCACACAAAAGGCACAAGACCAATCGCAATGGAAAATTCAATAGGCCCTTCAATGCCACGAACACTGTAATCAGTCGCCGGATAAGACATGAAGAACAGGCATATTACTGACGCTATAAAGGTCCAGTACATCACGGCTCTTGCCCCGAATTTATCAGACATCCAGCCCCCCAGCGCCCGAAAGACACTCCCTGGCAAGGCGTAAGCCGCGGCCAAAGACCCCGCAAGCCTTATATCCAGATCGTACATACCGACATAATAACGCGGCAACCAAAGCGCCATGGCGACAAATCCGCCAAAGACAAAGAAATAATAAAGCGAAAAGCGCCAGACTTGCAGATTTTTCAACGGCTCAAGCTGCTCCAGAATCGGGCGCGGCTTCTCTTTTTTGGCTTTACGTTCCGCCAGTCTGGGATCATCCTTGCTAAACAGAAAGAAAATGATCGCCATACAAAACAAGATAGCGGCATAAACTTTCGCGGTATTTTCCCAACCCACAGCAATAAGCAAAAACGGCGCGGCAAAGTTCGTAATCGCCGCCCCGACATTACCAACACCAAAAATACCAAGCGCCGTCCCTTGCTTCTCCTTCTCATACCACGTTGAGACATAAGCAATACCCACAGCAAAAGACCCGCCGGCCAGCCCCACACCAAGCGCTGCCACGAGAAACATCTCGTATGTTGTAACCGTGGAGAGAAGATAAGTCGCCACCGCCGCTGACATCATCACAAGCGTATAAACCAGCCTGCCACCATACTGGTCTGCCCAAATTCCCAAAAGAAGACGGCTTAATGATCCCGTAAGAATGGGTGTTGCCACCAAAATTCCGAACTGGGTGTCACTTAGCCCTAGATTTTCCTTAATCTGGAGCCCCAGAATAGAAAAAATCGTCCAGACCGCAAAACACGCCGTAAAGGCAATGGTACTAAGGGAAAGGGCCCTCGTTTGGTCAGCTCCAGAAATCATAATATCCTCCGTGATAAATACTCTATTAGAAACAACTAGAAACAGATTGTTCTTCCATAATTTCTAATTTTCTCCTATATTCAGCCTGTCATGCCATGAAATGCATGTACTTGATTCAAATCAAGATAACGGTAAAGACAGCGAAATGAAAGACAACTGCGTACCTATTTCTTTTTCCGATGCAAAGTGGACGAAAGACGTTATCGACTCCTACGCTTCGGCACCTTTGTTTAAAGACCTGCCCATAGAAAGCATGCAAACACTCCTGCAAAATAGCATAGTGCAGGATTATAAACACGGCAAAGCTTTAGTGCAGCAAGGTGATAAACCTTCACATATTTATATGATTCTGGAAGGTACTGTAAAAACAAACCAATACAGCGCAGAAGGCGAAGAAGCCATTATCCGTATGCTTAAACGTGGCGACACCTTTATGGAGGACGTTATTTTCATGGGTGGCCCTTCGCCAGTTAATGCCCAGATTGTTGACGATGCAAGACTGCTTCTTATCCCGACCGCCTCCGTTAAGTTGCACATTATGGTATGCAATCAATTTGCCAGAAACCTACTCGAAATTATAAGCACACATTACAAGAGCGCGATTCGGCAAGTTACCGACATTACCCTAAAGACCCCTACCCAGCGTATCGGGCACTATTTTCTACAGCTTCATATAGAACAAGGCAGCGCTTCCATGGACATGGTACTGCCGTTCAAAAAATCAATGATTGCCCATCACCTAGGGATGCAGCCCGAAACGTTTTCCCGCGCGCTGCAACAAATCAAAAAGGGAGGCATGGATATAGATGGCGAAAAAATAACGCTGCAAGATTCTTTTTCCCTATGCCATTTCTGCGACCAGGATCTGGCCCATCTATGTGACAGGTGCGGCGTCGAAGGCTGCCTTTTTCACAAAGAAGGTTAAATAGATTAAATACCGAGTTCCCGCTCACCTTTTCGTGGCATCGGCAGCGGTGTATTCATCTCCGGTGTTTGCTCTTTTTTCTTAAACACCCGTCTCGTCAAATCGCTCTCTTTCAGATGAGAGCTAAACATCTCTACAATATCTTTTTGACCATAAGACTCGGCCTCATCAAAAGGCGTATACCCCAAAACATCAGGCTCATTAACATCGGCGCCATTTTCAAGAAGCTTCTCAGCCGCATATTTGTAATTATTGGTCGCTGAAAAGGCGAGCGGTATGCTCCCGTTTTTGTCCTTTACATTAACTTTCACGCCCTTTTCCAACAAGAAATCAAGAATACGGTTTGTCTCTTCTGTTTGCTTATCTTCGTGTTTGGCAGAAATCCAATGCAACGCTGTCATACCATTTTCATCAGCGGCATTAATATTCATGTCTTCATTAAGGCTAAAAACACATTCCACAACATTCAAAGAGCCTGAATTTACAGCGCTTATCAGATTTGTAATCTGACGCAACTTTACAAGGTCCTGCTTTTTATTCAGTTGCCTAAACTGATCGCCATCTTTGAAATAACGCCCTTTGTCACAGGCAGAAAGCTGATTATGCTCCTGCGGTGATATCGTTGGCATTTCCTCAGCAAAAGCACTCTGAGCACCTGTAAAAACACTAAAAACCAATGCCAGTGAAAATGGCAGAAGACCCTTTTTCATTATTTTCTCCCCTGATAAATATAAATTATGTATAAGGCGTTAGCATGTCAGGCTGGACATCACAACAAAAAAATTACGGCAACAAAGAGTAAATATCTACAAAATCACCCGCCTTCAAGGCCGTAACCCCCTCCGGGGCAACAGCCCAGACATTTGCACCCAGAAAAGACCGCACCATAAAGGACTGCTGCCCTGTTAAAAGACGTGCCTCTTTGGTTGCTTTGTCCGAATGGGTTAGCGCTGCTTTCAGGAAAAAACGAAAATCTTCCTTCTTCTTTGCATGGTCATTAAGAAGCATCGCCTTTTCCGGCTGCTCCGGTGGCTGCCCTGCCATCGCACGCAACAAGGGACAAACAAAGAAACGTAGGCCCGCGACACTTGCCGATGGATTACCAGGAAGTCCCACAAATAATGTTCCATTGGACAATCGCGCAAACAAAATTGGTTTTCCCGGCCTGATCTTTACTTTATGAAACAAAATTTCTGCGCCCATCCCCTCCAGAACGCCGCGTACAAAATCATGCGCCCCGGCTGAAACCGCGCCAGTGGTTAACACAACATCCATGCCGTCATCCATAGCCTGATCCAAGACCTTTGCAAAAAGATCTTCCTCATCGGCAATTGTTTTATATGAATGGACTTCCGACCCAAGCGCTGAAAGAGCCGCCTGCAAATACGGCCCGTTTGAATTATAAATTTGCCCCGGCTGAAGGTCTTGCTTGAGATCGTCAACCAGCTCCTTCCCCGTGGGAATAAAGCCTATTTTGGGTCTGGCCCGAACATTAACCTTATCAACGCCTAATGTTGCCAACACCAAAACATGATGTGGCGCGAGCACTGCCCCCTCTTCCAGAACCATCATGCCGGGTTTAAAGTCTTCCCCGGCAAGGCGCACATTATTGCCAGATTTCGCCGCCGCTTTAAAAACGACCCCTTGCGCGCTACGTTCAATATTCTCCACCGGCACAACCGTATCAGCGCCGCCGGGAACAGGCGCACCCGTCATAATTTCCACGCACTCACCGGAAGACAGCATTTTAGTTGAGGGCGTATCCCCCGCCGCAATTTTTCCAACGGCAAGAAGCTCTACCGCATTATCATTACCGGCAGCGGCAATATCAGCAGCTTTTAAAGCAAAACCGTCCATTGCCGAATTATCAAAGGGCTGAACAGTCAAAGAGGATTTTATTTCTTCCGCGCATACCCGTCCCGGAATTTCCGAGAGCGCAATGACTTCGCTCCCCAAAAGCTTCTTTTCTCCCTGTGCCTGAATAATTTCAACCGCTTCATCATAGGAAATCATAATGGTTTACTCGCTTCTATTTTTACGTTTCACCAAACTTCATAGCATATCTAGATTAATAAAACAGACCTCGCACTTGATTTCAGTCAAGTACGCACCTGTCTGACTATCCCACAATAAAGCTACGCAAATACTTTAGAAAATATTTTATATGAATTAAGGGAGACATCCTATATTAGAGGAAACAGGTTGGAGCAGTACAAAAATCGAGGCATTTTTATGTTCCAATCTTTTATTTAAAGATATGAGTTCTAAAAACCTTAAGTTTTTGGTAGGAAAATCTGTGTGCCGTAGCTTTGCTTCCGGGGCCATGATTTTTCAACAAGGCGAGGAAGCGCGGTGGCTTTACATTGTTCTCAAAGGCGCGGCCAAGACATTCCGCTATAGCGACAACGGCAGTGAAGCTGTGGTGCGTCTGTTACAGAGCGATGATATCCTGATCGAAAACACACTATTTCCAAGCTTTGCAACTCCTGTCTATGCCCAAACAACAGCACCCTCCCTGCTTCTAATGGTTCCAATACAGGCCCTGGAAGCACAGACAGAGACAGCTAAAATTCTTCTGAATATTGCATTACAATGCTACAGTGAGGCTATTCAGCAAATTGATTGCCTGACTTTAAAGACTCCGCTTGAAAGGGTGGGCTATTACCTGCTGGAAAAGCACATTAAAAAAGAAGATGACTCTTCTGAGGTAATATTACCCGGCAGTAAATCTGCGATTGCCAGCCATCTGGGCATGACACCCGAGACTTTTTCTCGCACGCTAAAACAACTGAAAGAACAAGGCATTGATGTTTTGGGCAAACAAGTCCAGATACAAGACATGTTCGCTCTGTGCGAATTTTGTGACCTAGAACTCGCCAGCCAGTGCAAAAACTACATTGAAAACAACTGCCCTGTACATTGCACAAAAATACAGAAAAAGCGCATAAGCCATGAATAACGATGCCGAAGAGCTGATCCGCAAATACGACATACCAGTGCCACGTTATACCAGTTACCCGACGGCACTGCAGTTTGAGCAAGGATTTTCTACGGCCTGCTATGAAGATCTATTAGAGCAAATAGATAGAAAAGAGTCTATCTCACTCTATCTCCATGTCCCGTTCTGCTCGACCCTGTGCTATTATTGCGGCTGCTTTACAAAGAGCACTCAAAATTATGAGTTACTCCGAACTTATGTAGACGCCCTGTGTAAAGAGATCCGTATGGTCTCTGAAACCATAGGACGGCGGCAACCGGTTAACCTGATCCATTGGGGCGGCGGCAGTCCCAATTACCTAAAAACAGAAGAGATTAAAGAGATTCTAGACCTGCTGCGCGAATCTTTTATCGTGCAGGACAATGCCGAAATTGCCATGGAAGCAGACCCTCGCATTCTGGATCAGGATAAGGTAAACGCCTATGCCGCCATGGGTATAAATAGGGTCAGTCTCGGCGTACAGGATTTTGACGAAACAGTACAAAAAGCGGTTAACCGTATCCAGCCCCATGACTCTATAGAAAACTGCGTATCGTGGCTACGGGAAGCGGGCATAAATAAAATAAATTTTGATATGATGTACGGCCTTCCGCATCAGGACACACGCATCATCCAGGATAATATGGACAAGGTCGCCGCGCTATCACCATCAAGACTGGCTCTATTTGGTTACGCCCATGTACCGTGGATGCGGCCGCGCCAGAAAATGCTGGAGCAGCACCCTCTTCCTAATATAAACCAACGCTACGACCTTTTCGCCGCTGCGCAGGAAAAATTATACGAACATGGTTATCACGCTGTTGGTATAGACCATTTCACACGAGAAGATGACGGGCTTTACCAAGCCCTTCTTGAACAGCGCCTGCATCGTAACTTTATGGGATACACAACGGATCGCTCCAAAACGCTACTCGGCTTTGGCGCCTCTGCCATCAGCAGCTTTTCAGGAGCCTACACCCAAAATGCAGGAGATATACCGGGATATTACAAAGCCGTGAACAAAGGAGAACTACCGCTCCTAAAAGGCTATGCACTACAAGATGACGACCTGCGGCGGCGGCATATTATTGAGCAGCTCATGTGCTATTCTCGCGCCCAGTTACAAGACATCCGGCCAGAGTCTCTTAAAATATATGAAGCTGATGGACTGGTAAGGTGGGAAGGCAATACACTCTACGTTACGGAACAAGGGAAACCGTTCCTTCGGGTTATATGCAGCGCTTTTGATGCCTATCTCCAACCCAAAGAAACCCGCCACGCCCGCGTGGTATAACGCCTACCATATACGCGGAAATATGCGCCATCTCACTTTTTTCATGTAATCAGCATAGTCTTTGTTTTGGGATAAAAAATTCTCTTCAATCAAAAGCCGCAGAGATTCAAAAATCATAAAAGCGATAAAAGCCACAACATTTCTCATTGAAAAATTTTGCAGCACAAACGAAAAGCACAGCACCACATAACCGGTATAAAGTGGATGTCTGACGAATTTATACATGCCTGTTGTAACAATGCCCCTATCGGCTGGAACAAGCCCGAAACTACGGTTAAGGCTAAGCACACCCGCAAAAGAAAAAAGTATGCCCACAATCTGCATAGCCAGTAACACGACATGATCACTTGATCCCGGCAACCCGAGGAAAAGCAGCGGCGATAACGTACCGCAAAAAGCGATAATATAATCAAATGAAGAGCTCGTCACAGATTTTGGCGAGCGGCGCACCAGCGCCAGCACAACAAGACATGAATTAAAGGCCAACAACAAAATAACGCTGAGTTTAAAACCCACCACCAAAGTTTGAATATTCGTATAAACAAAAAATAAATAAAACGACGCTAACGCAATATTTGCCAGAGCGCTCCACATCCTGTCAGAAAGAAAAGGCGAAATATAAGTTTTATTTTCTTGCCCCATACTCCTCATTTTACCTTTTCAAGACTGGAAACACCTTGATTGAAGTCAAATACACTCGTAGCAGAAAAACCTAAAAACAGGAATGAGTACCGGACTAAATAAAAAAGACAAACAGTACTTGGATGACCAGCTCGCCCGCGTCAGGGAAGATGCCGATCATATGATAGGTTACCCGGCGACCAGAGCGCTTGATTTCAGTCCGCTTTATCCCTTTTTTGATTTCCTGCTCAATAATCTGGGCGACCCCTACACCCCCAGCAGCTACCGTCTCAATACCCATGAAATCGAATGCGAAGTTATTGAATGGTTTACAGAGCTTCTCCATGGAAAAGATCAGGATATATGGGGCTACGTCACGAGCGGCGGTACAGAAGGCAACATGTATGGCGTCTATCTGGCGCGGGAACTTTTTCCAAACGGCATGGTTTATTACTCGGAAGACACTCATTACAGCGTCGCTAAAATCCTGCGCATGGTGAACAGCCGTAGTATCATGATTAAAAGCCAGGAAAACGGCGAAATGGACTATCAGGATCTGGCCGAAACCATTGCCATTCATCGTGATGTCCCGCCTGTGATCTTTGCCAATATCGGCACCACCATGAAAGGGGCAATTGATAACCTTGATGAAATAAAATCCGTTTTAAAGGACAAAGCAATTACGCGTTACTATCTCCATGCCGACGCCGCCCTTTCCGGGATGGTCCTTCCTTTTACCGATAACCCGCAGCCCTTTGATTTTGCCGACGGAGTAGATTCAATTTCCATCAGCGGTCACAAATTCCCCGGCGTGCCTATTCCCTGCGGCATTGTTCTGGCAAAGCGCTCTCTAGTAGACCGCGTGGCACGAACGGTAGAGTATATCGGCACGAACGACACAACTGTTTTAGGATCAAGAAACGGTATGGCACCTTTGTTTCTGTGGTATGTCATTCATACCTTGGGAAAAGATGGTTTTCAAAAAATGGTGAAGGACAGCTTTTCTCTTGCGGACTATGCCATAGAAAAATTTAAAAGCGCCGGAATCAAAGCGTGGCGTCATAAAAATTCGCCAATTGTTGTTTTCCCTCGTATGAACGAACCCGTTACAAAAAAATGGCAGATTGCCATACATGGAAATGATGCCCATTTGATTGTTATGCCTCACGTCACAAAAGATCATATCGACCAATTTTTAGAGGAGATAATAGCGTGAAGCAAATTACAATCCTTTCAGAAGGAGAAAAGGACCTAATTGCCGAAATCACGCAAATGCTGGCAGATGCCGGTGTCAGTATCGATACAATTACAGGCAGAAATTATAACGAGCACGCCATTGTCACAGTAACAGTCGATAATTATGACGAAGCGATGAAAACTATGACCAAACACAAAGACCTTAAAGTCATGGGCGAAGATGCTCTGATCGTTCGCATAGAGGACGAGCTCGGTGCTCTGGCAAAACTGTCCCGACGCTTTACAGACGCCGGAATTCATATCCGATCCATTCGCTTTGTCAAAAGAAGTAAAGGGCATGCCCTTGTCGCCATTTCTACTGAACGAACAAATAAAGCACTGGAATTGGTTAAAGACATTTTAGTTTCCTGATTTTGATTTGAATCAAATGTTTTTTAGCGCCCCATATTTAATGTACTTCCATTATGGCAGCGAACGTAGCAACAGAGCAGACCCATCCCACGGCAAAAACAAGGATGCCTATCCTGCCACTATTCCTATTACAACCAATATTAGGCCGAATTGTACGGCGCATTTCCCGAAAATGTCCGGAGCTTTTCAACCGGATCGGGATACATAAAGACAAGGGTTTTCTTATTGATCCGGTGAATATGCCCTTTGCCCTGATGTTATATCCGCAGCCTGAGAGGCCACGTCTAAAGGCCGTGAAGCGAAACAAAAACATTATCTTTGATGCCCGTATTGCCGGAAGTTTTTTAACATTACTCGATATGGTTGATGGTCGCCTTGATGGGGACTCACTGTTTTTTACACGCGCTTTAATGGTCGAAGGTGATACCGAGGCCATTGTCTGCCTGCGTAATGCACTGGACGATCTGGAACGGAGCATTGCCGATGAGGTTGCCGCGATGTTCGGACCGCCGGGACGGGTAATGCTGACCTCATTACGTAGAATAAGGACCCATCATGAAAAATGAAGGAATGACCCGACCCGAGCTAGTCTGCCCGGCAGGGACACCGGCAGCACTTCGTACAGCGGTCGATGCCGGAGCGGATGCCGTTTATTGCGGGTTTCAGAACGCGACCAATGCGCGTAATTTTCCCGGCCTGAATTTTACGCCGGAGGAAATGAAGCGGGAAGTAGAGTATGCCCATAAACGCGGGGCAAAAGTCCTACTCGCCGCAAATACTTTTCCGCCTGCTGGGAAAACGGAGCTCTGGAAAACCGCTATAGATAACGCCGTAAGCTTTGGCATTGACGCGATTATTGTTGCTGACATTGGTGTTGCAAACTACGCCAAGACAAAACACCCGGATCAGCGTTTGCATTTATCCGTACAAGCTGGCGCACCCTCCATTGAAGCGATTAAATTCTACTGCGAAGAATTTAATATTAAGCGCGTGGTACTGCCGCGCATTCTAACTATACCGGAAATCAAAGCGCTACACGTTGAAGTGCCATGCGAAATTGAAACATTTATTTTCGGCAATCACGGCCTGATGGCCGAAGGGCGGTGTAGTCTGACGAACTATGCCACCGGCCTGTCTACAAATATGGACGGTGTTTGCTCCCCTGCAAGCCATGTGGAATATAAAGAAGACAGTGCGCGCAACCTAACAACGAAGCTCGGTGAATTCACCATCGACTGCTTTTCCTGCGGCCAGAATGCAGGATACCCCACGATCTGCAAAGGCCGTTACAAAGTCGCGCACAAGGATAAGCCTTATTACGCTTTTGAAGAACCGCTTAGCCTTAATCTTGCTGGTTTATTGCCGGAGCTTATAGAAGCAGGCGTTACTGCGCTAAAAATCGAAGGCCGCCAGCGCTCCCGCGCCTATGTGAAGGCCGTTGCATCCGCATGGCACAAAGCCGTTAATGATATTATGGACGGAAACGAGCCGAATACTGATGACTTACTGGCCTTCACCGAAGGGCACAAACAAACGCAAGGCGCGTATCAAAGTAAGAAATGGAAATGATGATATGAAGGCGGAACTCACCATCGGCCCAATTTTGTTTCATTGGCCAGCCGAACAAAAACGCGATTTTTATTTTAAGATCGCCGATGAGGCGCCGGTCGATACGGTCTATATTGGCGAGGTAATATGCTCCAAACGCGCACCATTTTTCGAAAAACATTACGCGGAAATTTCCGAGCGCCTGAAAAAAGGCGGAAAAAAAGTTATCTTCTCCTCATTGGCTGAAATCATGATTAAGCGCGAACGTAAAATGACAGAAGACCTGTGCGCGCTTGATGGCTTTCCGGTCGAAGCCAATGACAGTGCCGCCCTATACCATTTGCGCGGAAAACCTCATCATATAGGGCCGTTCATGAATATTTACAATGAAGACACATTGGAATTTCTGGCAGCGCGGGGCGCAACGCATTTTACCTTGCCACCGGAACTCCCCGCCACGGCGCTGGACGTTCTGGGTCAGAAGGCCAAGACTTTAGGCGTTACATTAGAGGTACAAGTCTATGGCCGCCTGCCACTGGCTTTATCAGCGCGCTGTTATCACGCCCGATCCCATGGCCGGGTCAAGGATAATTGCCAGCTTATATGCGAAAACGACCCGGACGGGATGGTACTTGAAACGCTGGAAGGTGAAAAATTTCTGACCATCAACGGTATTCAGACACTTTCTTATGGCTGCCTAAACTTGATGCAGGAAATGGAAGAAATCCAAAACAGGGGCGTTAATATTTTTCGTCTATCTCCGCACAGTCATGACATGGTCCAAACCGCAAAATTATTTCGCGCAGTTCTTGACCGCGAATCAAGTTCCGCAGAGGCCTCTGCGGAACTAAAAGATATCGGCCTGTCCGTTCCCTTCGCCAATGGATTTTATCACGGGGAAGAAGGCTATAAATGGGTTCAAGGTTATAAGACCGCTATCGCCGCGGAATAAATTTCAAACTTGATCCAGATCAATCGTCCGCCTCATCATGTTGTGTATAGTGATTCATGTAGCCACAACATCTAGTGGTTGCCCTTAAAAGCTTTCCACAGGCTCCGCCTCTACGAAAATAAAGGGTTTCACAGTTTTATCCACCTCTTGCGTCTCTAGGAGAATCGCCATGTCAGATGTTCTTGTCGCCGAAAAACCTTCGCCCGTTTTAACAAACCCAAAACCAACCATAGAAGAAGATATTGTTCCCCTGTTCGGCGGAACGAAAGTAGATAGTAGCGCAGCGGTCAGCGAATATATTTCCGGTTCCGACTGGCGCATTAATGCCAACGCCAATACCGGCTATTCCAATGCCGGACTTGTGAATAATGTCGCGGGCAAAGTGATTGCCAATTTCTGGCTTGATGAAGTTTACAGCGCCGAAGAAGGCAAAGCGCACCGCAAAGGCGACCTTCACATTCACGACCTTGATTGCCTGACCGGCTATTGCGCGGGATGGAGTTTACGTGCGCTTCTTAACGAGGGCTTTAACGGTGTCGGCGGCCGCGTGTCTTCCCGCCCGCCCCGACATTTCCGCGAAGCACTTGGGCAAATGAGCAATTTCCTCGGCATACTGCAATCTGAATGGGCAGGAGCGCAGGCATTCAGTAGCTTTGACACTTATCTTGCGCCCTACGTATTCTGTGACAATTTGTCTTTGAAAGACGTCAAAAAAGCGATCCGGCAATTTGTTTATAATCTAAACGTCCCGGCGCGGTGGGGGCAATCGCCTTTTACCAATATAACGCTCGATATTACGGTACCGGAAGACTTGTCCGGACAATTCCCGACTTATAATGATTTGCATTTATTCAAAGACAATGATAATTCGGAATTGCTGACGCGGGCGCAACAGCGCGACATGGGAATCCGCAGCCTTGAAGATTTGACCTTCAAACATTTCACCCCGGAAATGGAGATTATCAATATCGCCTATTACGAGGTTATGACCGAAGGCGATTCATCGGGCCAGCCTTTCACCTTTCCGATTCCTACAGTCAATATCACCGAAGATTTTGATTGGGATTCGAAAGTTGCAAACGCTATCTTTGACAACACTGCCAAAGTTGGCAGCTCGTACTTCCAGAATTTTGTCGGTAGTCAATTCACAGTCGATGAGTCCACAGGCGAGCGCACGCCAAACCCGGAAGCCTACTCCCCCGGCGCGGTACGCAGTATGTGCTGCCGCCTGCAGCTTGATTTGCGGGAACTGCAAAAGCGCGGCAACGGGCTGTTTGGCTCGGCGGAAATGACTGGATCACTCGGCGTTGTGACGCTAAATATGGCGCGGCTAGGCTACAGATTTAAAGACGACCACACGGGCCTTATGAAAGAGATCGACCGCTTAATGGAAATCGGGAAATCGACGCTGGAGAAAAAACGTATCTTTGTCCAGAAAATGTATAATCGTGGACTTTATCCTTACACCGCGCGCTATTTACCGTTCTTCCGCAATCACTTTTCAACCATCGGCACCAACGGTATGAATGAGATGATCCGTAATTTCAGCGGCGATAAATATGACATCACCGATGAGCGCGGCGTCGCCATGAGTTTAGAAATTCTTGATCATATGCGCGAAAATCTTGTGCGCTGGCAGGAAGAAACCGGCAATCTTTATAATCTTGAGGCCACCCCAGCGGAAGGCACGACGTACCGCTTTGCCAAAGAAGATAAAAAACATTTCCCGGATATTATTCAGGCGGGCTGCGGTGAGAATATTTACTATACGAACTCCTCGCAAATTCCGGCAGATCATACGGACGACCCGTTTGAAGCCTTGGAGCTGCAAAATAAACTGCAATGCAAATATACCGGCGGCACAGTGCTTCATTTATATATGAATGAAAAGCTCAGCAGCAGTGACGCCTGCAAGCGCTTTGTCAAAAAGGTCATCAGCAATTACCAAATGCCTTACATCACGGTTACGCCGATTTTTTCGGTTTGCGATACGCATGGCTATCTGAACGGCGAACAACCAGAATGCCCGACCTGCGGCGAAACAACAAAAGTCTGGACTCGTGTCATGGGATATTTCCGCCCGGTTGATAGCTTTAACAAGGGCAAAAAAGGCGAACATGGTGAGCGCAAACATTTCAAAGAAGACCGGGTTGAATCCGCGGATTTATTTAGCGGGGTTTAAGAGGGTATGCCTAAAGACATGACCCATAATTTTTCTGACAGCGCTCCTGCTCCCCGTGTAAAAGCGGGGAGCAAAGTATTACCCATCTATGCCGTCACCCCCTTCACCATGCTCGATTTTCCGGAGCGCACTTCGTGCATTATATGGATGTCTGGCTGCAATATGCGCTGCGGCTATTGCCACAATCCACAGATCGTCAAGGGTAAAGGACGCGGCACAGTAGAAGATGTCATGGCGTTCCTGCGCAAACGGCAGGGATTACTTGACGGTGTTGTACTATCCGGCGGCGAAGCTTCTGTCTGGCCGGGACTGCCCGGCTTTGTACAAATCGTAAAAAATATGGGCTATGATATAAAGCTGGACACCAACGGCACCCGCCCAGATGTAATCAAAAAACTTATGGGCGATGATCTTCTGGATTACATCGCGCTGGATTACAAAGCGCCGTCAGAGAAATTCAAAAAAGTCACCGGCATTAAAAAATTTGAAGCCTTTAGTGAAACGCTCGATTTGTTATGCAAACAGAAATCAGTACCGTTTGAAGTGCGGACAACTGTGCATACAGACTTAATGGACGAGAAGGACATCACCACCATTATAAACGATCTGAATTTACGCAGCTATAAAGGTACATACTACGTACAGAACTTTTGTTCTGATAATAACCGCCCTACATTGGGAGATTTATCTCCACAAAAACGCGCCCTTGATATTAGCGCACTTCCTACGCCTAAGGATTTTGATATGGAATTCCGAAACTTTTAAGTTGTTTTTCTAAGCTCTTTTATAAATACGCCCAATTTCAATCAAGCGCCTACGGGGGTATTTTTAACTTGTCTTGATTCAAATCAATGTGGAATAATAACCGCCAACTAACATGGACCCGATGAAAACTGTATTATGGAGTTTAAATACAATGAAAAAGATTTTACTTACGGGCACAGCCCTTCTAGCCATAACTTTCTCTCTTGGAATCGTTCCGGCTCAAGCAGAGGACAGTCTCGATAATTTCCTTCCTTCAAGCGGTTTTTACGTTGATGCGCGTTACCGCTTCGAACACGTTGAACAGGGCAACCGCTTTAAAAATGCCAATGCCTCGACCCTGCGCACTAAGATTGGTTATAAAACGGGGAATGCTTATGATTTCCAAGGGCTAATCGAGTTTGAAAATATCGGCAATATCGGCAGCGAAGATTACAACAATACGGTCAACGGCAACGCCACCTTTCCAATCGTTGCCGATCCGGATGGTACAGAGCTAAACCAGCTCTGGCTGTCTTATGCAGGCATTCCTGATACGACCATTAAAGCCGGACGAATCGGCATTAATATTGATAACCAACGCTTTTTCGGCACAGTGGGCTGGCGGCAAAATGACCAGACCTTTGATTCCGTTGTTATAACCAATAATAGTATTCCGAATCTGAACCTGCTTTATAGCCATGTTAGAAACGTAAACCGCATTAACGGTAACGACCACGCCCTTGGTGATCTGGATACGGAAACGCATGTGGCAAATGCCTCCTATAAAGTAGCAGACTGGTTGACCGTAACAGGATACGGCTACTGGTGGGACATTGATCAATCACAAGTGCTCTCATCAAAAACATATGGCCTGCGCCTGACCGGTAGCACACCAATAAATGAGGACTGGAAATTCTTCTATGAAGTGGAAGGTGCGGAACAGGATGATCACGCCGGAAACCCGAATAGCTACGACGCGACTTACTACCATCTATCGCCCGGCGTAAAATGGAAAAACTGGGTCTTTCAGGCCGGGTACGAATCGCTCGAAGGTAATGGCACGACAAGCTTCAATACACCGCTTGCTACACTGCATAAATTTAACGGCTGGACAGACCAGTTTTTAAACATGCATTTGCTGCCCAACGGGCTGGAAGATATGTACGGCAAAGTCGTCTATAAATTTGATGGCGTTCATCCATGGATCGACAGCACAAAATTCGTTGGTGTTTATCACGATTTTGAAGCTGAAAGAGGCGGCGCTGATTATGGAGATGAATGGAACCTGCAACTGAGTCGTCCACTTAAACTGGACAATATAGGCTGGTCGGAAAGCTCCTCCATTGCCCTGAAATACGCCGCTTATGATGCTGACAACTTCAGCACAGACACCGAAAAATGGTGGATTAGCTTTCAGGTTAAGTTTTAAGGGCCTATAGAACCCTCTCTCTTTTGAAACTTTTTCTGTTCCTATAACGAATAATGGTGCAGAAGAAGGACATCAAAAAGAGAGGGCAAACGTGGAAAATAGTCCGGCGACAGAAACAAAATTCTCCGACCCCTTTGTCACAGCCAAAGGCGAGCAACGTGCCTGGGTTGAATTAACCCAGCTCAAGACATTGTGGTTCAACACAGGAACGATGTGTAACCTGTCCTGCGCGAATTGCTATATCGAATCCACACCGAAAAATGACCGGCTGGTTTATCTGACACAGGTAGAAATAGCCGCTTATCTCGATGAAATCGCGGCCGAAAAATTTACAACCGAGGAAATAGCCCTGACCGGCGGCGAACCGTTCCTGAACCCTGAAATTATACCGATCATAAAAGAGTGCCTGCAACGAGGCTTTCCGCTTTTGGTTTTAACAAATGCGATGCGGCCGATGATGAAATGCGCCGATGATTTGTTAGAGCTTAAGAATAAATACGGCGCAGCCCTAACACTCCGCATCTCCGTTGATCACTTCAAACGCGAAATGCATGAAGAAGAGCGCGGTACACGCTCATGGGAACCGATGATGAAGGGCCTGCAATGGCTTTCAGACAACGGATTCAACATCGACATCGCCGGGCGCACACGCTGGGGCGAAGACGAAAAGGAACTACGGCAAGGTTTTGATACTTTTTTCAAAGAGCATAATATTAACATTAGCGCTTTCAATCATAAGCAGCTGATGCTCTTCCCCGAGATGGACGAAGGAGAAGAAGTCCCGGAAATAACCACCGCCTGCTGGGATATTTTGGACGTAAAGCCTGGCGACATGATGTGCGCAACCTCTCGCATGGTCGTCAAACACAAAGGCGATGAAAAACCGATAGTGCAAGCTTGCACGCTTCTGGCCTACGACCAGCAATTCAACATGGGGCAGACCTTAAAGGACGCCTCAAAACCGGTGCAACTCAACCACCCACATTGCTCTAAATTCTGTGTTCTCGGCGGCGGTGCCTGTAGCGTTACAAAGTAGCGACAAGAGCGCTAATCCTCTCTTTTAAATCCTGATACGTGTTTTCAAAGGCCGCCGCTTTCTCCGTGTTTCCGGCAACAGCAGCGGGGTCTGGTAACGGCCAATGCAAATGCTTTGGGGCACCCTCCCCCGGCCAAACCGGACAAGCCTGCGCCGCGTTATCACAGACGCTAATAACAAGGTCGACAGAAACTTCACTTTCATCAACGCTCTTACTACAAAGCCCTTGAATATTATGACCGTATTTTTGCAGCACAACGAGCGCCGCAGGATCAACCTGCCCCGCCGGCCTGCTGCCTGCGCTGCAGGCATGACCATGATCCGCAAACAAATCATTAAAGATAATTTCGCCCAAAATAGAGCGCGCGGAATTACCCGTACAAAGAAACAGGATTTTCATTATTCTCGATCCAGTTTAAAATATTTTTTTGTTCAGCGCTCATGTTTTTGGGCATTTCCTGCGCCGCACATATCAAATCATCCTGCGTATCGACATCGGTCAACAGAGTTAGCTGACAAGACTTTGAAGGCAGCACAGCCTCCAGCCTGTTCCGCGTCATGGCACTGCTCCAAGGCACCGCAATCCATATTTTCTTGTCCAAAGGCACGCGTCCACCGAAAAGATAATAACCGCCATCACGCGCCGGGCCGATCACAAAATCATGAGCATCAAGAGAAGTCACGGCCTCTTGTATAACCTCCGGAGAAAGCTGCGGCGCGTCCGCACCAATCAACAAAACGCGATCATGTGTTTTCAAAAGCTCTTCATAGATATGATGTTGCTGCTCTCCTAAACCACCTTCGCCTGCATAAAGCGTTTTGAACGCCGACCACAAAGAATTATCCAGACCTTCTTTTTCAGCAACCACCCAGAAAGAAACCGCCTCAATATTTTCTACCGTCCTTTGAACAGCCTTCAAACATAACCCATAAAACTCTTTTGCCCCGCCCTCTCCTATCGTAGCTGCCAACCGTGTTTTGACCGGAGAGAGAGAAGGCGTTTTAACAAAAATGGCAATGGCTGTACTCATGATTTTGCCCGCAATAATTTCCACGCTTCAGGCGCAGACATAAAAATCCAGCGCTTCTGGTAAAGAAGTGTTAGTTTCAACCAGCCCTGCGCTTTGTATTTACGGGCGCTTGTTAACAGCTTTGAAGGAATACGGTTTAGCTTAACGCCCGCCTGCCGCAAGTGCCAAACCAGCATCAAATCCTCACCATAGGGGACATTTTCAGGATAACGCCCCACGCTTCTGAAGTATTTCTTGGCGATGCAAAGCCCTTGATCTCCGTAAGGCGTACCGAACAAACGCGAACGCATATTTGCGCCCCATGCATTTATAATCGTAGCCCCTACCCCATCAAAAGCCAAATCAAAATAGTGCAAAGCGTCCGGTTTTTCACGTAAGGATTTTTCCAATGCTTTTATATTATCTTCCGTAACGCGGCTATCAGCATGCAAAAACCATAAAAACGGGCGTGTAGAAGACATAGCGCCCACATTCATGCTTTTGGCGCGCGAGCCTTCTGATAATGTAATGATCTCCACAACATCTTTGATCGGCGCAAGGTCAGACAGCAATATTTTGAGATGCTTTTCATTTTCATGAACTGGAATAATAATACTGAGCTTTTCAAGCACGTAAAATCTCCAACCATTCTTTTTGCTCCGCCCTTATATTTTCATCCGGCGTCAAAATAGATATTTTCAAAGACTGGCGAATATCATCCGGCGTCTCTGTAAGTTCTGTTTTAAGAAGCGCCGCCAACAGCAACGTCGCCTTCTTCATCGCCGCACCATAAATCTCAAAAAATTGTTCGACACTCACATGCTGCGCAGGGTCATCCATCCAGCAATCGTAATCCGTAACAACAGCGACCGCGCAGTACGCTATCTGCGCCTCTCTGGCCAGAAAGGCCTCCGGCACATTGGTCATGCCAACAAGATCACAGCCGGCAGCGCCGCGCAGAAAAAAACTCTCAGCCCGCGTTCCAAAGCGCGGCCCTTCCACGCAACCATAAGTCTTTTCAGTATGAAGCGCCTGCCCCAGAGATTTGGCGGCGGCCTTAATATCACCCGCCAAAGCCGGACAAGCCGGACAAGCCATAGAGACATGCCCAACAATACCGTTACCAAAGAAACTATAATCGCGCTTGCCGCGCGTATGATCAAAATATTGCGACACCAAAGCAAGATCACCGGGCTTTATGTCTTCGCGCAGACTACCAACTGCCGACAGACTGAAAATACGCCGCGCGCCCAGTTTTTTCAGCGCAAAAATATTGGCGCGGTAGTTCACCTCATGCGGTAAAAATTTATGCCCCGGCCCGTGGCGTGAAAGAAAGAGGATGCTCTGCCCTTGATAAACTCCTTCTATAATTGGAGCGGAAGGTTTGCCGAACGGTGTATCAATGTCGTGCTCTTTTGTGATCTCCAGACCGTCAAGAGCATATAGCCCCGATCCGCCAATAACGCCCAGCATCTAGCAACAAGCCCCCGTATATTCAGAAGAAGATTCAGAATCCGGCGCACAATCAAACACGCCGTAATGAATGGAAAAATCGCCTTCAACCCGGAAATGTTCTGCAAACCTTGTGTCCTTGATCATATTCGCCGTATTGCCGCACACAGGCACCGGCATTCCGGTTCTAAATTCATGGTGATCATCCAAAACATAACTATGCGGGCATTCAGGGATTGTGCCTTTGTAATAGGCCACATGGCCGTAATCCTCACATATATCTTCCAGATCAACTTTAAAAGCACGTACGGTCATCGAATAAAAATCAATCATGCCCGCTTTTTCCTGTAGCCCGGTATCATCCAGAGTCATTCTTCGTTTTGCCGTGATGCGCGTATCAGGAATACCGACTTTCGCCATCATACGCCGGAAATCTTCGATATATAGCGCCCCGCCCAGACATTCACCGAGCATAATTTTGTCTTTTTGCAAATCTTCAGGAATACGCCGCCCGGCGAACACGTCGGAGAAATAAAGCTCCCCGCCCGGCTTGAGAACGCGGTAAATTTCTTTAAACACCTTTTCTTTATCCGGCGATAAATTAATAACGCAATTGGAGATAACAATATCAATACTGTTATCTTCAATTCCGGCAGTTTTTAAATCCTCAATATAGGCCTTTTTAAATTCAACATTTGGCTCTTTATAACCGAACTTATCCATATGCCAACCGACATACTGATTAGCAACAGAGAGCTGCTCATCGGTCATGTCAACGCCAATGACCCGCCCTTTTTCACCAACAATCTGGCTCAGGATAAAAGCATCGCGCCCGGTGCCGCAACCAAGGTCAAGAACGGTCGTTCCTTCCGCTGCCAGCGGCAATGGAGAACCGCAGCCATAGAATTTTGACAGCACGGTTTCATGTATGTTTTTCAAAAGCGCCTTCACATGTTCCGGCGGCGCATCAAGAGAGCAGCAGGCGCTTGTTTTTAAATCATCATTGGTTTCAAGAACCTTGCCGTAATAATCACGGACATCATCAATCGTTTGCTGCGTCATTTTTTTACTCTTTTCTAAAACCTTATAAAGTACTGCCTATCAGATAAACAAAAGCGGCAAAAAACGCCGCAACCGGCGCAGTCACAAGCCACGCAAATAACATGGGCTTCACCGTCTCCATGTTCAAGCCTTTTCGGCCTGCCAGCCCCACACCCATAATCGAGGACGAAGATACATGCGTTGTCGAAACAGGTAAGCCAAAACGGCTGGCCCCTATCACCAAAAATGCCGAGACAAGATTAGCAGAAAAGCCCTGCTCATGGTTCATTTTTGTAACATTAAAACCAAGCACTTCAGTCACATTCTTTCCGGCAAACCAGCTCCCCGCGCCCATCGCCAAAGCACCCCAGAAGAACAGCCACACCGGGGCGACCAAATTATCCAGCATTAAAAACGGCATCACAATAGCGATCAATTTGGGCGTATCATTCAGCCCGCGCGAAAAGGACAGCAAGC
>JAJFGW010000032.1 GCA_021775915.1 Alphaproteobacteria bacterium
ATAAGTCTTTACAAGGCGGGAGTGGGAGGCTGTCAGGTACAATGAGGGTAGTGAGTTATTACGAAAAATAACAAAAATAAAGAACATGGAGGTTAAAAATGAAGTTAGAACAAGCAGTTAAGCATGAAACGCCGATGAAAACAGATTTTCTCGCCTGGCGTGTTGGCAGCGCAAAAAAGCGCTATATAGAGACAAAACGCAATCGCGCCTATAATTTAAGGCCCCGCCTGCGTAGCGAAGCGCATCATTAGAGCTTCCGGCATTTAAATTATAACTATCGTCATTGCCCGCTTTATGCGGGCAATTTATTTTGAGGGTTAGGTCATTTTCTGACCGCCGGTGAGGTTTTCCAGTCTTAGTCTTAGTTTTTCTTTTTCTTGAAATTGTAGAAGTGCTGCTTTTTCCTGATTTGATAATTCTGAGTAGAGTAAATCAGTGATTGCGTCTTTGAGCTCGTTAATTTTTTCGTAGCCGATAGCAAGATCGTCGCCTTGATGAGGGGCTAGGCAAATATAGTTTGATGTGGCGTCGAAAAGTAACAACAGCAAGTTGTTTGTTGCCATTACCATCATCTGTTCCATGTTTATAACAGTAAATCTCCAGAGTAAGCGTTTCCTTGTTAAATAAAGGCATGAAAGATATATAGGGCGGGGTAATATCAGCCTCGGGACAGGCCTCGTCTATAAGGGTGTTTTGATTGCTAATTTCTGAGACAAGTTCTCCCCCGTATTTTATAGCGCTCTGTAAATAGGTTTCTTCCGCAATTTTTTTAAAAACGCGCTCGCTAATGCTCTCGTTATCTGTGCTTTTGTTTTCGTCAGACATGGTCTTCCCTCGGTAAGTAATTTTAAACATGGCTGCAATTTATATGATTATGAAAAGAATAACAAGCTTTTTTATGCTTCTCGTTGCCGTCATTGCGAGCGTAGCGAAGCAATCCAGAGAGCCAGAAGTTTAAAAAGACTGGATTGCTTCGCTACGCTCGCAATGACGGCGCGGGTGATGGTGGGTTTAGGTATTAAGCGCGTTAATATGGGCGCAAACGCTGGATTTTAGGGCTTCGAGATTATAGCCCCCCTCTAAGGTAGAGACGATTTTACCATTGCAGTGTTTGTCTGCGATTTTGACGAGTTCTTCTGTGATCCAGCCATAGTCCTCTTCTGTGAGGTTGAGCGCGGCGAGGGGGTCGTCTTTGTGGGCGTCGAATCCGGCGGAGATCATAATTAAATCAGGCGCGAAGGCTTTGAGTTGTGGGAAGATGGCGCGGGTATAGGAGGTGCGGAAGTCTTCGGAGTTGCTATTGGCGAAGAGGGGTATGTTGACGATGCGGTTTTTGATGTTGTCTTCCGGCAAACCTGTGCCGGGATAGAGCGGGAATTGGTGGGTGGAGGCGTAGAAGATATTGTCATGCAGCCGGGCGATTTCATCGGAGCCGTTGCCGTGATGGACATCGAAATCAATGACGGCCACGCGCTTTATATTTTTATGAGAGAGTGCATGAAGAGCACCGACCATGATATTGTTAAATAAGCAAAATCCTTCGGCGTTCATCGGCCCGGCATGGTGCCCCGGCGGGCGCACGGCGCAGAAGGCGCGAGTGCATTGACCGGACAGGACATCATCGACCGCCTGGCATACGGCCCCGGCGGCGGTCAGGATCGCCTCCCATGAGTCCGGGCAGACGATTGTATCTGCGTCAATAGGGCGCAGCCCGTCTTCGGGGATGGCGAGCTCCAGCGCCATGACGTAATCATTGGCATGAACACGGGTGATCCGTTCCAGCTCTGCTTCTTGCGCGGGGATGGTCGGCCAGTTTTGTTCTGCGAATAAATCGAGCAGCACTTGCAGGCGCGCGATGCTTTCCGCATGGCCGGGGCCGGTATCATGGCGCAGGCCGGAAGGGTGGGTGTAGATGTTTGTTTTTGTGCTCATGAAGGATTTTTAGCACGCATATTGGTGCTGGCCAATCCTGTTATCAGTTATTGAGGAGAAACTATGGGTACTTTCCGGAAGCTGAATTTTCCAGCTCGCCCGGATTCAGTTAGCTTAGCTCTTAAGTTGTTCGCATGAGGGGAGTTTTTAAAATTATGGGCTGCTCTTTTTTCAAACTCGTCTGCGGCCCCGGCGGTATCAAATTTAACGATGTGGTCTGCCAAAATGGCACATGGTGCTAACTTAAGAGAAGGAGCTCTTCCCATGTCGTAAGCAGTGGAGCCTTTTGCGCTGATAATAGGCATCATAGCTCTAAAGAGCTCGCTAAAGGCATCGCCCTTGGATTCTGTATAGGTGAATTGCCATTCCTGATGAGGTTCAACATAGGCGCAAGAGTTTTTGTTCAGACTGTCTACTTTAAAGTCTCTATCGGTTAAAGCGTTGAGCCTGCTTTCGAAGTTACCGTCTACTGAAGAGGCGTACAGCCCTGAAATTGCCAAGGAGAATGCAATCCAAATTCCAGCCGCACCGCTAGCATATTTATAGCTTTTAAATGCGGTAGGTGTTGTCGCCACTTTTTTGAAAGCGCGCACTGCTTTGAGAATTGTATCTTTATCTCTTTCTTGTTCTTTATCCATGTTTCTCGTCCTTGTTTGGGATGCTCGGGCTGAGTGGTTTGTATAGTAAGACGTGTTTTATGTCAAGAAAACATTAAGATGACAGGATAAGGGGTGTGTCTCTGTGTTCTCTGTGGTAAAAATCCTTATGACCGGGACCCACACAACCATTGAAACATTATCGCACAAGCTTTTGCAGCGCTGGGTGCCGAAATGGTATGAGGCGTTTTCGGACCATGAGCGTGGCGGGTTTTATGAGCGGCTGGGGCATAGCTTTAAACCTGTGCTGACGGGGCAGAGGCGGCTTCTCACGCAATGCCGCCAGCTTGCCATTTATGGCGATGCCAGTGTCCATGGTTTGGGGCGCGATTTGCCGGGTTTGCCGGAGCGTTTTGCCTTTCTGGTGGAGAACTATTATGTGCCGGAAACGGGGGGCTGGCGTTTTAGTATTGATGATGACGGTAAGCCGCTTGATAAGAGCTATGACCTTTATGCGCTGGCGTTTGTTATTTTTGCGCTGTCGCATTATTTTCGCGGTTCCGGGGATGAAAAGGCCAAAGAGCTGGCGCGGCAGACACTGGATTTTATCGACCGGAATTTCCGTGCTTCCGAACAGCCCGGTCTTGTCGAAGCTCTGGATGAAAATCTGAAACCTTTGGGCAAAACGCGGCGGCATGAAAGCCATATGCACTTGCTTGAAGCGTGTTTATTTGCCGCAGATACGTTCCACGAGCCTTGCTATATGAAGATGGCGGACGAGCTGGTTGATTTGTTCTCGGATTATTTTTATGACGCGCAAAGCAATGTTTTAAGCGAATATTATACGGCGGACCTAAAGCCGCAGCCGGAGGACGGGCATATTGTTGTCGAGCCGGGGCATTATTGCGAATGGATCTGGCTGCTTAAAAGACATGCGCGGGAAAGCGGTGATGATGATCGTTATGATGAGACTTGCAAGAGGATGCTGGAATGGGCGAGTACCAAAGGCTGGGATTCTGAATATGGCGGAATTTATGATGAGCTGAATCCTTTGGGCGAGGTGATTGCCGCCACCAAGCGGATATGGCCTTTTACCGAAGCTTTGAAGGCCAATGCTCTGATGCTCGATAGTGGCGTTGATAAGAAGGCCGTGAAGGCGCGGATACGGCAGATGGTGGGTGTTTTTCGCGAGCATTATATGGATGAGCGCGGGTTCTGGACGGAATGGCTCGCGCGCGATCTAAGCCGGGATGCGGATTACATGCCGGGGACGACGCCCTATCATGTTTATTTCGGGATCATGGAAACGCGCGCGGTGATGGTCGCGCGGGGCAGAACAAGGTCGCTTGTCGCCGGGCCGCTTATGAATCTTTATGGCTGGCGGCGTAAATTGTCTGATGGGATCAGAGATGTACGGTTGGGGTTGAAAAAGAAGGTGCGGTCTTGAGTGATTGGTTCTTAGTGATTAGTCGCCAGTGTTATAAAAACTAACCACCAAAAACTAATAACTAATTACTAGTCTTCCGCTGTTATATCCTGAATCTCCAGAATTTCCGGCTCAAGAGATGTTTCCACGGGGGCTTCCACAGGCACTATTTCAGCAGGAACCGCCTCTTCTTCTATTATTTTTTCAAGCGTCCCCACATCTTCGATTATTTCTTCTGTGACCATTTCTGCCATAGCGGGGACCTCTACTACGGTTGAGTCCTCTACAACTTCTACCACAGGCTTGACCACAGGCTCTATTACAAGCTCTATCTCCGGTTTTTCTTCTATGATTTTAATTTCCTCGACGACTATTTCTTTTTCAACCGGCGGCTCGATGATAACGATTTGTTGCGGCTTGCGGGATGGTGTTATTGAGATCGGTTTTGCCGCAGGCTTTTCTGTTCCGGCGCTGGTTTCAATGTGAGCGGGTGGGAGAGCGTTTCCGGCGTGCTGTATCGTCTTGCCTGTCAGTGCCCTGTTATAGGCAAGCTCGCCTTCTGTCAGTTGAAAACCGATCATGATTTCGTGTTTGGCATTATACTCACCGTTTAGCGGTATGATTTGTCTCAGGCTTTCTTCGTGAATGACGGTTTGTTCGTCTTTGTTATAAGAGACCGTCGCTGCAAAAACTTCCTTGGCGACGATATTGCCGTTTGGCGTTGTGATTGCCATAAAGTAAGGGTAGGCAAAGCTTGGTTTGTCTGTAGCCCATACTCGCGCCTTCGGGCCGAGCTTGCCTTCAAAGACCATGTTGATCTCGACAACAATGTTTGTTTCGTTGCGTTTACACCCCGTTTTTAGCTCGGTCAGGGTAATGGAAGAGATCTTCTCGGAAGGCGTTGGTCTGTCTGGGTGGGAAAACTGGTGCAGAGAGTTAAGCTCTTCGATAATGGAGACTGACGGACAGTTTTTGCTGGATGTCAGTTGCACCGTTTCTTCTTTGGTTTCATTGGGCGCTATTTCTATTCTTGTTTCTTCTTTTGTTATGGCAACGTCTGTGTTGTTAGAGTTGCTTTCATCTTTGCTGTCATACCCTTTATTTGTGGGTGTGACTTTGGGCATGGTTAAGTCAATGGAAGCAAAGCGTTCTTTAACATCCTGCATTGCTGTGTCCATAGTCTCACAACCGCCAAGTGAAACAGCCATTGTAACAAAAGCTACAGTAAGAAATATCTTCTTAAAACCGGTCATCGGAAACCCTCTTTATATAAATGATGTCTAGGAGACTACGAAAGCTTGACCATTTAGGCAAGGGGCAACTATATAAAGCCTATGGAGAAGAAACCTTTAAAGATATTGCTGGCTAGTCCGCGTGGTTTTTGTGCTGGGGTTTATCGCGCTATTCAAATTGTAGAGCGGGCTCTGGATAAATATGGCGCGCCGGTCTATGTCCGTCATGAGATTGTCCATAATCGCTTCGTTGTTGATTCCCTGCGTGATAAAGGGGCGGTCTTTGTTGAAGAACTGGACGAAATTCCCGATGATGGCCAGCCTGTAATTTTTTCGGCGCATGGTGTGCCTAAAGCGGTGCCGGAAGCAGCAACGCAACGGGAAATGTTCTTTATTGATGCGACCTGTCCGCTGGTGAGTAAGGTCCACCGTGAGGCAGAGCGCCATTATAAGAACGGTAAACAAATTATTTTGATTGGCCATGAAGGCCACCCGGAAGTGATTGGTACGATGGGGCAGTTGCCGGAGGGTGGTGTTGTGTTGATTGAAACGGTGGCGGATGTTGAGGCGCTTGAGGTCTCAGACCCGGACAATCTTGCTTTTTGTACGCAGACAACGCTATCTGTTGATGATACGGCGGGTATTATCGGCGCGTTGCAGGCTCGGTTTCCTTCTATACAAGGGCCGCATAAGGAGGATATTTGCTACGCCACCACAAATCGGCAGGAAGCAGTCAGGGTTATTGCAGAAAAGGTGGAGGCGATGGTTGTTATTGGGTCGCCTAATTCCTCGAACTCGAACCGGCTGGTTGAGGCGGCAAAAGCCTATGGCTGTGAAAAGTCTATGTTGGTACAGCGCGCTACAGATATTGACTGGGGTTGGTTTGACGGTATTCAGACTGTGGGTTTAAGCGCCGGGGCTTCTGCTCCTGAAGTCCTTATTGATGAGGTGGTTGACGCGATGAAGGGGCGCTTTTCTGTCACTGTTGAAGAAATTGCCATCACCGAAGAAAACGTGACTTTCAAAATCCCCCGTGTTCTGGCGGCCTGACTTTTTTCCTTTCCGCAAACTATTTCTTAATGTTCCCGCGTTACTCTTACTTATCGGTTTATTTTTAAGGGGCGCGGCGTGCTATATTTTACTATCTTTCAACTTTCTTATGTCATTTCATTCGGGTTTGCACTTTTTCATTATCACGCGACAACACGTCAGCGCATGATGTTTATGAAGCTCTTTGCCTGTGTGTTTGCGGCTTATTACTTTTGGGGTATGGGGGCGGAGACGGCGATGCTGGCCTGTTTTATTGCCGGGTTTGGTAGTCTGATGCAGGGCGTTTTCCCCGATCATTTATTGGAAAGGACGCGGGTTTTGCGTTCTGGTCTGGCTGTTGCGCTTGCCGGGGCGGCTATTGTGATTTCTGCTGGAAACTCTCTGGAGGCGCTGCCTTTACTTGCCACAATCTGTTCGCGCTTTAGTGAAGTGCAGTCTTGCCGGCAGCGTATTCGTATGGGCTGGGTCTTTTCCCAGACGCTTTGGCTGACGTATGCCGTTATGTCGGGACTCATTCTTTTGTATATTACCGAGAATTTGAATTTGCTCTCAAACCTTAAAGCCATCTGGGAACATGAGCAAAAACACAAAAAACTTGTGCCTATCCCTGTGCCAGTAGCTTGACCACAGGGGCTATGTCTATAGTATCCGGTTATGGCTGTTTATACCTCCATAGACCGCGAGCAGGTCATTGATTTTCTTGAAAATTACGATTTGGGCACGCTTGAATCCTTTGAAGGGATAGAGCAGGGCGTTAGCAATACCAATTATCATCTTTACACCAGCACCGGTCATTATATCCTGACCCTATTTGAGCCGTGGCGGGTAGACCCTTCCCACGTGCCTTTTTTCCTGTCTTATGCGACGCATTTGCAGGAGTCCGGAATTCCCAGCGCTAGATCCATAAAAGATTCTAAAGGCGCGTTGGCTGGAATTTTGGAAGACAGACCGGCTGTTATTGTTGATTTTCTGGAAGGGCGGCATCTGGCCTCGTCGGAAATAACGCCCGCTTTATGTGCGCAAGTGGGAGCTATGGCTGCCCGGATGCATGTGGCTGGGGGCGGGTTTGAACAGGTTTCTGCAAACAGCTATGGGCAGGATTGTTGGGCGCGCTGGATAGAGACCATGAATGAAGGCCTGATTGATATTAGCTTTGGTCTTTATGATGCCATGAAAGGGGAACTGGTCGAGCTTCAAAATAATTGGCCGGAGAACCTCCCTATCGGCGCTATTCATGCCGATTTATTCCCTGATAATGTTTTTTTTGATGGGGAGCAGCTTTCCGGTGTGATTGATTTTCACTTTGCCTGCACCGACTTTTTTGCTTATGGTCTGGCTATTATTGTGAATGCCTGGTGCTTTGATGAAGATATTGTTTTCGTTAAAGAGCGTTATGAGGCGCTGTTGCAAGGGTATGAAGAGGAAAGACCTTTAACTAATGCTGAAAAGGCTGGTTTCCCTGTTTTGCTGAGGGCGGCGGCGCTGCGTTTTATTCTCTCGCGTTGTGAAGAAACGCTGTCTTATAAGCCGGGGGATAAGGTTGTCCCTCATGACCCGCGGGCTTTTATCAAGCGGCTGGAATATTTTCAAAATGAGTTCTGATTCAATTGTTAAAATCTATACGGATGGGGCCTGTAGCGGCAACCCCGGGCCGGGCGGCTGGGGTTTGGTTATGCGCTGGAATAGCCATGAAAAGGAGCTTTCAGGCGGAGAGGCGGAGACAACCAATAACCGTATGGAGATGATGGCGGTCATTAAGGGGCTGGAGGCTTTGAAAAAGAAGAGTCAGGTCGAGGTTTATACTGACAGCAAATATGTGCAGCAAGGCCTCAATGAATGGTTGGCAGGCTGGAAAGCCAGAGGCTGGAAGACGGCCGCGAAGAAGCCGGTCAAGAATCAGGACCTCTGGCAAGAGCTTGATGAGTTGCAGGCACAGCACGACATTACGTTTCACTGGGTCAAAGGCCATGCCGGGCATCCTGAGAACGAACGCGCCGATGCATTGGCAACGGCAGCTATTCGTAGGTAGATTAAGTTACCCACACAAATAGCCCCCTTTTTCTTCCATTTCTCACGCTGTTAAGACTCCCTTAATTATTAACGGCGATTGTGGACTCAAGGGAGAACACAATGAATAGAGATACACAAATTTCCAATTCCAGTTTACCTAGCCCATCCAATCACAAAACTGCGTATAGCTTTGAGCGGATTAATTTACCTCTTCCTCCTTCTTCGGGGGAAGAGGACCGCTTTGAGATGGAAGTTTATGCGCGCTTTATGAAGCATTTAAGACATGTGCCGAACCACCGGATGGAGATCAAAATTTTATCAGCGATCCAGTTCACTGCTGATATGATTGATACGAGCGATGCGCTGGTTGCCAAGGTTTTGGTTGATATGGGATTGATTGCACCGCGTAAGGCGTTTCCAATTGCTTTTCTCGATTTTGTCGATAAAAGCATCATGCGCACAAGCTGGGATGTTGGTACACCGCCGGTTAGTGTTGTTAAGTTGCACGATCACTGGAACCGGATCGGTGAAGATCGTTTTGCTCACGTAATGCCGGGGCGCTTCGCGGTTTATAACGAAAATAGTTATATCACGGCTTAGAAAATCTGCAGGAGAGGTAAAAGAGAGTGTGTTTGAGGGGGCGTTTTTGCCCCCTTTTTTATGGTTTTAAGTGCAATCCAGCCAATAACGCTTGCGGGCGGGGAACTGGTCGGTTGCGGGCAATTCGTCATCAAATACGCCGCCGCAGGATTCTATGACATGAAGGGCAGCTTTATTGTCCGGGTGGACGGTCAGAAGGGCTTTATCAATGCCAAGATAGTTGGCGATGGGTATGGCTTTAAACAGGATTTTTTTGCCAAACCCCATGCCGCGCATGGAGGGACGAATAACAAAATGAATGTGCCCTCCCCATTTTTCCAGATGCCAGTTCAGGCGGTGACGGATATCGACGGTGCCTATATATTTTCCGTCTTTAACCAGCCATGTCACGGTTTCCTGTACGGGTTCTACCCATTCCTGATAAGGCTGGTGCGGGTAGCCGTGTTCTGTTTTTAGCTCTTTGACGAACGCCTTAAAATCACCTTTTAGAAGCGAAATATCGTTATATAGATAACGGTTTTTCTCGTGATATTCGGCAAGAGCCTCAAGGAAGCTTTCCTGATAATCTACTGATGGCCGGACTAGTTTAGATGCAGACATGAAACCCTATACGCGATGCTCTTTGTTAACACATTGAAAAAACAATATTATCTTACACTCAATTCAGGAGGGCGTCTATATGGCAAGTTTGCGCTTTGTTTAAAATGACATCTATGCTAGACCATTGGTCATAAAATAATTTACAGGGATGAGAGAACGTGGCTACAAAACCTTTGAAAAAAGAGAAAAAAGAACCGGGAATGAAAAAAGAGCACAGGCGTCAGTGGATTGCCGGGGCTTTAACGACGGCTTTCTCCTATGCCGGCGCGTTTGCGCTTCTCAATGACCCGGTAAAAACTCTGATTACTGACGCCCATTGGCAACAAGCGCCGATTCATTTGGTTTTTGCGCTGGTGACATCGTGCGCCGGGATGTCAGTCATGGCGGCTTATGATCATTTCAGGGGTAAGAGATCTGGCCCTGTACCAACTACACCAAAAGTCACGTAAGTAGTTCACACTGGCAGGAGCATTGCAGCGACGCGGCGGCCTTCGGGCATGAGGACGTTGTAGGTGCGGCAGGCGGCGCCGGTGTCCATGGGCTCTAACATCATGTTTTTATCGGTGAATGCCTGGCGTATGAACGGCTTTATGAACTGCATTTTTGCACCGCAGCCGAGCAGTACGACATCTATTGTGCCTTCATGGCGAAGGATGTCTTCAAAGTTTGTGACATTAAAATCATCAACATTGCCGGTAAAGTTCCAGCTTTCAACATGGTCTGGAAAAACGATAACAGGGGTGTCGTAACTGACGCCGCTTATCTTGAACAAGCCGGAGCCGTAGCTTTGGATGATCTGGCTGTCGAAGGAAACAAGCGGTGTTATATCCATTATTCAGTCGCTTGTTCTTGCGGCTCCGCGCTGGACGTGTTGCCGGTTCCTTTGCGGATATTGAGGTAAATCAATACCGGCGAGGCGACAAAGATGGAGGAATAAGTCCCGATAACAATACCGAAAATCAGGGCGTCAATAAAGCCGCGGATGACTTCCCCGCCGAAGAACCAAAGCGCAACAAGCGCCAGTAAGGTCGAGACAGAAGTCATTAATGTCCGTGACAGCATCTGGTTCACAGACATATTGAACAGTTCCGGCAGGAGTTTCTTTTTATATTTGCGTAAATTCTCCCGCACGCGATCGAACACAACCACGGTATCATTGATTGAATAACCGGCAATCATTAGGATCGCCGCCACAGTTGAGAGATTGAACTCCATCTGCGTTAAGGCAAACAGGCCGATAATGGCAATTGTATCGTGGGCCAGCGCAACAACGGCGGCGACGCCGAACTGCCATTCAAAGCGAAACCAGATATAAGCCAGAATACCGAGCAGTGACCAGAAAACGGCCATGGCTCCGGCCTTTTTTAATTCCTCGCCAACTTGTGGCCCGACAAATTCAGTGCGGCGATAATCGACTTCTCCTGCGCCGAATTTCTGGTCAAGGCTGGCACGCACGGTGTTAATGGCAGCTTGCTGCTCTTCCGGGCCGCCTTCTTGTTGTGGCAGGCGGATCATAAGGTCGGTCGGATTGCCAAATTCTTGCAGGGAAACAGCGCCAAGTCCCAGACCATTTAGCATAGGCCGTAACTCAGAGAGAACGGGCGGTTCATTGACCTTTATTTCAATCACCGTACCGCCGGTAAAATCAATGCCGAAATTAAGCCCTTTGGTAAAGCTCAGACCAATAGAACCAATAATAATGATGAGTGAAAAAACAAACGCAAAATAACGCTTACCGATAAAATCGATATTGGTTTCTTCCGGTACTAGCCTTATGCCTTTCATATTTTTATACTCTCTCTTGTCGTCATCCCGGCGAAAGCCGGAAAGGTTTTTTAAACGCAAAGTACGCTAAGGGCGCAAAGTTTTTTAGAGCCTGTACCAAAAGTCACAATGTACTTTGCGTGACTTTGCGTCCTTGGCGTTTATATTTTATAGGCGCTGCGGCGCATATAGTAATCCTTAAACCGGTAATATATCCGACTTTGTTCGTTGTAGCCACGTTATGACCATCAGCCTCGTGACCATGATTGCCGAGAAGAACGAGGTCATAATCCCGATTCCCAGCGTCACGGAAAACCCTTTAATTGGCCCGGTGCCGAATGAAAAGAGAATAAGTGCGGCAATTAAAGTGGTCAGGTTGGAGTCAATGATTGTTGCCATCGCGCGGCTGTACCCTTTGTCGATGGCCAGCCTTGGTGTTCGTCCTTGACGCATTTCTTCCCTGATCCGCTCAAAGATCAGCACATTAGCATCCACCGCCATACCTATAGTGAGAACGATCCCGGCAATTCCGGGCAGGGTCAGCGTGGCCTGCAACGTCGATAGCAGCGCAAAAATCAGGGCGACATTGATTAAAAGCGCAACATCGGCAAAGACGCCGAACAGGCCGTAAGTAGCTGCCATAAACACGATAATGAGCGCTAGCCCGATAAGGCAGGCGATTTTTCCGGCTTCCACCGAGTCTGCTCCAAGTGAAGGCCCAACCGTGCGCTCTTCCAGAATATTAAGCGGGGCAGGGAGCGCTCCTGCGCGGAGCAGGAGTGACAAGTCACTGGTTTCCTGCACAGAAAACTGTCCGGTAATAATGGCCGAGCCGCCGCAAATAGCGCCGTTAATGCGCGGGGCGCTAATGACTTCACCATCAAGTACGATAGCAAAAGGCTTGCCGACATTGTCCCGCGTTACCGTACAAAAGCGTTTGGCGCCGATTGTGTTCAGACGAAAGCTGACTATCGGTAAGCCGTCCTGAAAATTGGGCTGGGCATTGGTGAGCATGTCGCCAGTGAGCATGGAGCGCCGCTGAATTGAAATTGTTTCGCCAGGGTTGTCCGCCATAGGAAGTACGCGGACGCCGCCGGAGCGAGCGCTGCGCCCTGCTCCCTGATCGACGAGGTGGAATGTTAGCTTTGCCGTTTTGCCGAGAATATCTTTAATGCGCTGCGGATCATCCACACCCGGTAGTTGGACGATAATACGGTCATTGCCTTGTCTTGTAATCACAGGTTCATTTGTGCCTGTCTCATCGACCCGGCGGCGGACAATTTCAATCGACTGGTTTATCGTTTGATCCTGCATGCGTTTTAAGGCGACTGCGCTGTATTTTGCCTCAATCGTTTGCTTGTCCTGACCGGCAATAATCTCCAGATCAGTATCAAGTCCGCGCAGAATTTTTTTGACTTGGGAAATGTCCGTTCCTGTTTTAACTTTCAGGCGCATACCGCCGGGAATGCTGGAAATTCTTGTGTAGCCAATCTTGTTTTTGCGCAGTTCAGGGCGCGCGGCTTGTACCAAATCTTCGGAGCGTTCCCGGATGACCGTATCAACTTCGACTTCCAGCAAAAGATGTGAGCCGCCTTGCAGGTCAAGGCCGAGATTAATGGTTTTAGTCGGCAAAAAACCGGGCAGTGTTTCCATCCAGCCCCGCATTCCCGGACTCATAACGTTGGGCGAACTGTAGAACAGCGCCAGAGCGCAGGTTATTAAAATCAGAATAATTTTCCAACGGGCAATATAGATCATGACTTGTTATCATTCGCCTTGTTTTGAATGGCAGAGCGCAGGGCGGTGACTTTTACACCGTTACCCAGATCAAGAACGACTTCATTATCGCCGTCTTTGATTTTATCGATTTTGCCAAGAAAGCCGCCGGAGGTCACGATTTCATCGCCCTTTTTCAGTTTGTCCAGCATGTCGCGGTGCTTTTTAAAGCGTTTTTGCTGCGGCATGATGAGCAGCACATAGAACATGACAACCAGAATCAGGATCAGCATCATGTTTAGCGCAAAAGCTTCCCAAGGGCTTGGAGCGTCTGCGGCTATTGCGGCTGTCTGTGCCATGGCTTCGGAAATAAACATATAAACCCCATATCTTATTACGTTGAAAACTATACGGACTATAGCGCCGTACACGGCAAAAGCAAGGGGGCAGGGGGCGGATGTTCACAGGAAGAGAGAGGGTGAGCGGAAAGAGTTTATTTGCATAATACAGGCGTGTGTGTTAGCCTCTTTGGCAGAATTAGTTACGACCTATAAGTTAAAGGAATTTGAAATGGATACTAAACAAGTACGCAGTACGGAAGATGAGCGCACAGCCCTTCTCACAAGCGTTCGTCACCCCAGCCTAGTTAGGGCAATTATGACGGATAAAACGCATTATACAGGAAAAGATCACGCTGTTACTTTTGGTCTTAGCGCTGCGGCTGTATCTGTTGGTACTGGTAGCCTTCTAGTTGGCATGCAGTTTTTTAATAAGTTCCAAACAAGTACCTCCAGTTTTATTGAGGAATCCCTTCGGAATAATCCTCTTACCTTTGGTAAACCTCTCGGTATTATGGGGGATACTCTCGACACTCTTCTTAATGGTGCCTCTGATCTTGGTCTTGCTGCCGGTGTTTTTGCTATTGCTGCAGTGGCACCATTTTGTTTGCGTTATGCTTTTGCTGTTGCTGCGCGCGAGGGCGTTATTAAACGGGTTAGCCCGAAAGCTGCCATAGTCGGCGCGATTACCGGCCTTGCCATTGGAGTTAGCAGTGTTTTTGCTTTTAGTTCCGGCAATGATGCTGATGAGGTTAGTGCTGCTCTTCAGGCTCCGCAGGCGGTGAAAATAGCAAAAGCACCGACACCGATCTAAACTCGTCGCGATCGTCTTATAATTCCGGTGAGCATTTTAAAGGAATAAATAAGGCAGAGCACTCCGATTGCCAGCAAGCCTATTGAGGGAAGCCAATTATACCAGCCGCGATCAATGATCGCTTTTTGTGGTTTGGCCGGGTCGTAAAGAACCATGACTTTGTCGCCTGTCCGGTTCATGGGCGGGTTAGATCCAACATTATCTTCAAAACGAATATTTTCGCCCTTCAGTGTTTTAAAGCCAACCACCGGGTAGTAGGTATAACCGCCATCAGAATTGGAACGGCTGTTTACATCGACTATTTTACCCTGTGCGATCATGGCTTTG
>JAJFGW010000033.1 GCA_021775915.1 Alphaproteobacteria bacterium
TATCTAAGAAAAAGCCTGCAGCCAAGAAGAAAACGGTAGCTAAGAAGAAAAAGCCTGCAGCCAAGAAGAAAGCGGTAGCTAAGAAGAAAAAGCCTGCAGCCAAGAAGAAAGCGGTAGCTAAGAAGAAAAAGCCTGTAGCGAAGAAGAAAACGGTAGCTAAGAAGAAAAAGCCTGCAGCGAAGAAGAAAGCTGCGGCTAAGAAGAAATAAGACTTAACTTGCTTGTATATTTAGAATGGGGGGCCTTAGTGCTCCCCATTTTTTTGGAATATGGCTTTTGGGAAGGGGTTAATCGTTGTATCGGGGCTTGCGAGAGGGGTGTTTTTTCGGCGCGAGCATTTTTTTACCTGCCGCCGGTTCAATTGATGCCATTGTCAGAGGGCCAATGCATTCCTTTGCATTATAGATGCCGGCCATAAAACTGCGGCGTTGTGTTGCTGCATCATGAAGGACGGAGGCATCTTCAGCTTTGCTGCCTGTAGCTTCGCTAACGAGGTAGCCGGCAGCAAGAATTCCCAGTGCTCCCCCTAGTGAGCCGACAAGGTAAGAGCCGACAGTTTTTACAACGCCAACTCCAGTGTTTGCCATGTGTGAATTTTTCTGCATTTCCTGTGTTGAAAACATCGTCTTTTCCATAGATGAGATCTCTCTGGAGATTTGATTGCAGCTCATTTCAATATCACCGACTTTGTTAATATTGAGGTCGGTCATGTCCATGGCATAAGATAAGGGAGCCTGAAATGAAAGCAGGGCAATGCAGGTGGCGATGGTTAGTGTGCGTTTCATGGTTTTTTCTAAAAAAGAAGTCATTTTCAATCCGAAAAGGATACTACAGGAAAGAGAACATACAAGGGGAAGAGGGCGTTTTCTATACGATTGTAAACAGGGTGGTTTAATAATGGGCGAGGTCATATATAAAAAGCACGGCGCAAGTATGGCCGTGCTTATAAAAGTCGTTATAAAATTAAATCCGTTTAGGCAGGTTATGCTTCAGATAAATCTGTAGCAGAGGTTTTGCCTTTTTCTTCGGTTAATTCATAGTTGATTTTTTGTTCTTCGTTTAGCGTTTGCATGCCCGCTTTTTCAACTGCGCTGATATGAACAAATACATCGTTACCGCCGTCGTCGGGAACAATAAATCCAAACCCTTTAGAGGGGTTAAACCATTTAACTGTACCAGTAGCCATAAGAACTCTCCTTCTTTTTCTTCGCGTTTATAGTAAGGTTTGAATTAAACCCAAAAAAATTAAGCCATACTCATTATCTGCCGTCAACTCAAATTCAGGCCCGCGTTGCGAGTTCCTGATTTTGCCTGTGGTTTTTTTGCATAGAGTATGAGAGAATCAAGTCCCTGATGGTCGCTTTCCTGGATAAAATATAATGAGACATTATTTCCTGATTTTGCTTATGACCTGGGGGGCCATGCTTTTTATATTGCTGTCTTCCTGGATTTTGCTGTTGGCGGGAGCAGACCTTGGTGATTTTACGATTTTTGCGCCTGTTATGTTTTCGATTGCCGGTGTCGCGCTTGTCTCAAAAACGGGCTGGTTTGACGAGAATATAAGGAAGCCACTGGCAGAAACCCTTGCATTTGGAAGTTATATAGAAGTCATTATTCATCTGCAGTTTTTTACAATCATATGCGGTGTTCTGGGACTTGGCGTTGGTATTGCGGCCATGACCACTTTTTATCCTATGGGCATAAAGCTGATGTTGAAAAGTTTGGCGGCCGGTAATACGGAATGGCATAATTTTTCGAAATATACGCCTATGTCTATATTGAGCGGGTTTAGTTTTGGGCTCCTGTTTTATTCTTATCTCTTTGCCGATGCCCGCAATATGAAGTGGGTGATCCGGGCCATTATGGTCGGTGGTTTCCTCACTTTCTTTTTCCTGGGACTGATGTTCGGTGAAGACCGGTATTTCTTCGTTGTTTCAGATTAAACTTTAAACGCAATTTTTTAAAAAAATAGGACCTTTTTAAGGAGACTTCTCGCCACTTTTTGACAAAACACTAGACATTATGGTAATTCTATATACTAAATTTTAAGAACAGGGGTATATAAGTGGTGATCAGGCGAACTAAAAAAGATGAGGGTGGGTCGGATCTGACTTACTGGTTTCCGAATAAAGAAGATAACAAAATCTGCAACGTTAATCTTTTATGCGAAAGCGTAAAAAGAAGGTGGGGAAATATGCGTGCGTGGTTTTTAAAATTTATGGGGCTTGTCCTTTGGGGCTTGTTTTTATTTGCTCCTTTTATAGCGCGGGCCGATGAAGGGTTTGATATTTTTCTTCCCTATGACATTGGCGCAATACAAAAGAAGCAGGAGACCGTATTGTTTTCTGTCGGCGGTTTTGATTTTAGGCTTGATGAGAAAGATGTTTTTAAAGTGCCTACAGGTGAGAAGTGGTCTGTAAAATTTAATGCCGGTAAAGACACTGTTCTCTCCCATGATCTGCCGTATAAAATTCAGCATGATCAGACGCCTTTGGATGACGGCGAGCGCGAGGCTTTTCGTTTTGGTCTGGGGCTGAACTACAACTTTTAAACATAAAATTGTTCTAAATTTTACGGGCTTGCTTTGTAAAAGTAACCGGGCTTTAAGCTTCGTCATTTAACATAATAATTAGTAGTGCCGGTTTATATTCTGATAAGCCGGTAGAGGCTTGAGAGGTTTTTAAATTTATTTCCGCTATTCTCTGGCCTTGATTATTAACCTCCAACAATCTTTGAGGAAAGGGTGGGTCCCATGACTTTATCTGTTGATGCTCTTCTTGTGGTGTCTTTAATGATGGCTGTTTTCGCAGCCGTATCGACTGTCGGGTGCAGTTTGTATCTTGGTGTTGGTTTTGAACGCTTAAGATCTGGTTTTGAATCGATCAAAAAACAAACGGCTTTTTTCAGCAATGCTATTCACAGTCTTGATACGCGTGTTGATGCGGTTGAAAAACAAGATAGTTATTTCTTTGAGGCGATTAACAATCTGGAACAGCAAGCGCAAGGACAGGAGCAAGAAATTGCTTCAGATGATTACCAGTCAAATATTGAAGAAAGTTTGATATTGGCTGGAAAAGATGACGCTTTGCATTCCGGTATGGATAATCTTTTAAGCGATGCCGGTTTTGTTACGTCACCGGCTAGAGAAACTTCTTCCGAAGGGGAGTCAGGGTCTCTGCATTTTCATTAATGTTTTACAATGAAATTTCTAAAATAAACGGCGCATTCGTAAAAGTTGCGCCGTTTTTTTATTGTAAGTGTTTACCAAGGGTATGGGCGCGCCTGTAGAAAAGATCTGTTTTGCAGGCCAGATAAATGAAATGCGCTTCCATATCATTTTTTATGAGACTTTTTTGCCTGTAGCATTCGGATTCTCTGTAGCTTTCAAAGGTAAGACTGCTGGCTGTGAAGGCTTTTACTGCGCCGCGTCTTGTTTGAATATCTTCTGCTGTATGGGCTTTTTGCTGCGCCTTGTGAGAAGCATCTTCGTAGGTTTTTTCCGCTTCCTCCAGGTGCTCGTTAAGGCAGTGCAGGATGGCGCGTTCGGTGAACATGCGCTCCTTACAGTCCTCAATAGGCCCCATGATGATAGTGTTTTCCTGTGGTTCTTCTTCCTCAGCTTTGACAGGGGCAGTTTGTAGCCAGACCAGAGAAAGCGAAACAAGGATGACGGGCAGTAATAGTGAATGAAGTTTTTTGAACATTATTGAGAACCCCAGGCTGGAATTTTTACCATTATTATCTTGCCGATAATATGAGCCGCTTTCAAGGGTAATAAGCGTTTCCTGCTTTATAGAGGTATTTAAAACACTATTTGTGCGCTGCAAAATAAGGGTTTTTCTATTTGCCGCAGAGGTTTTTTGATGTTACCACTGCGTTAAATAAAAAATAAAAAACTTTATACAAGGGAGAAAACATCATGTCAGATCAGTCTGTAAACCCTGTTGTAAAAGACATAACTTCAGAGACAGTAACCCACCCCGAATATAGCGCTCACGAAAAAGTTTTCCTTATTACTGATGAAGCCAGCGGCCTGAAGGCCAAGCTGTGTATCCACACTTTGATTGAAGGGCGGGCGCTGGGCGGTTGTCGGCGCTGGGAATATGATGGTGATGAGCAATGGAGCGCTGATGTTTTACGTCTGTCGCGCGGGATGACTCGGAAGTCGGCGGTGGCCGGTTTGCCGTTGGGCGGAGCCAAGGCTGCTATTAATCACGGAAATCCGACGAAAGATATGATGCGGGCTTTTGGCCGGGGCATCGACATGATCGAAAAGAAATACGGCATGGCATATATTACGGCCGAAGATGTCGGGATTACCGAAGAACTTCTGATGGAAGTAAAAAAGGAAACCGACCATGTGCGCGGTATTACACCGGCACAGGAGGGCGTGGAGCTTTCGGGCGGCGATCCGGGGCCGTTTACGGCCTTTGGTGTGTTTACCGGCATAAAAGTTGCCGTCCAGCACAGACTTGGCAAGGATAACCTTGAAGGTGTTAGCGTTGCCGTTCAGGGGCTTGGCGATGTCGGTTATTATCTCTGTGAATTTTTGAACGAAGCCGGTGCGAAGCTTTTTGTTGCTGATCTTGACGGAGAACGGTTGCAACGTGCTGTTGATGAGTTCGGAGCGATGCCGGTTGATCCGAAAGAGATTGTTGCCATGGAGGTAGATGTTTTTGCGCCTTGTGCTATGGGCGGTGTTTTGAATGATACAATTCGGGCGTCTATCGTTGCCGGGTCGACGAATAATCAGCAAAGGGACGAGATCAACAATGTTGAAAGTAAAATGCTGAAGACGGGTAATATTCTTTATGCGCCTGATTACGTTATTAATTCCGGTGGTTTGATTTCTGTTTATTATGAAGGCGAAAGCAGAGACCGTGTCATGGATATAATTGGTAAACAGGTTGAAATGACTTTGGATAAAATCTTTGCATTTTCGAAGAGCGAAAACATAGATACGGCCACAATTTCTGATGAGTTGGCGAAAAAAATGTTACAGGAAAAAAAGTCTTTTGAGGATATAGTCAGCGATCGCGTTGCAGCCTAAGGCTTTGTAATTTAACAATTTATTCTTAAAAACAGGGGTTTTCACACCCCTGTTTTTGCACTTGCAGCATAGAAAATTATAAAAAAACTTGCAATAATCGCTGCGGCTGTACTACAGTCCCTATACTATATGTAAAACTACTTGTGTGTGGAGACTAAAATAATGAGTAAAACTGAATCTACGAATCCCAATGCTGTCCCCAATGCGGTCATTGTCAGCAGAATTTCTATTGAGCGTTGTCAAAATCATTTGGCGCATTTACATGCTTTAATGCATTTGTGTGAGCCAGATCATTTAGGGCATGATAGTTTTGTTGCCGAGAGTGTTTTGAGGGTTATGGAGATCATGGAGAGTGATCTTGTACATAGTGCCAAAGCCTTGAGCCATTTCGATTAAAATTTCTTTGTTTGCTATTTAGAATTTTATCTTTAGCGCTGTTTCATAGGACTGTAGGTAACGGCCGACAACGCGATCCGGGGTATAGGAGTCTTTATATTTTTCTTGTCCGGCTTGCGCCATATTTTGCCGCAGTTTTTTATCGGCCAGAATATTTGTAATTTCTTCGTGCCATTTCAGGCGGTTATTTCCAGCAACAAGGCGACCGTCTTGCCCATGAGTTACCGGAGAATGGTTAGCCGAGGCACCGCTCAGGACGCAGACGCCGCAGGACCATGCTTCCAGTGTAAGCCTGTCAGTTCCGATCTTTTTTTGTGGTACGACGCATAAATCCAGGGCTTCCAGAAGGCGCGGCCAATTGTGGTATTCCTCAATAAAGCGGACTTTGTCATGGACAGCTTGTTTTCTGGCCGAGTGTTCAAATGATTTCTTATGTTCTCCTTTGCCGATGACCCAAAAATGACTTCCGGAAATGTCTCGTAGAGCTTGAAAAATTATTTCTAGATCATATTGCGGTATCAGATCAACCATGGTTCCTATGAGTGGTTTGTCATCAGGAGTGTCAAAATCAGACCTGGAAATAATTGTTTTGTCTGTACCTGTGTTATAAACCAGAGGCATTACCGGCAAACTATTATAGTCCAGGGGCTCTTCCTGGCGCATATAGCCGATGGATAAAACAAGGCCGCTGGACGACGGGTTTTTGCTGTTTTTATTTTCGTTGTCATGAGCAAAGCCCATACGTAATGAATTATGTTTTATCTTTGTCGCCATTGTAGCGGATTCAGGTGAGTGCATCTGGATAATGTGCGGGCCGAATGACTCTGCAATTTGCTGCGCCGCTTGTTGGCTTCGTAAATCAAACATGCCGTTGAATTTTTGAGTATGAAAGGGAACGTTGCGCTCTTTAAGTCGGGTCTCAAGATAGTCATCAGGGTTCATTAAAACATGTTGGCTTATACCAAGGTCAGAAAGAGCGCTTACCAGATCGGTAAAGCGATGCTCCATTTCAAGGGTGCAGTCCGTTGCTTTTATATGGAATATTCTCATATGCTGGCAGATTCCCCGGTTAACACGCAAAGTTTATGATGTTTATGGCTCTATGCCAATGCTGTTTGCACGAAGTTATGGTCAGGGCGCTGGGAAGGCTGTAGACTAGGGACTGGATTCGTTGCTTAATTTGTCTGGAGATCCTTTAATATGTGGGTAGCTGTCTGGGTCTGTTTGGCCGTTTTTGTCGCTGTTTTTGTGG
>JAJFGW010000034.1 GCA_021775915.1 Alphaproteobacteria bacterium
CGCAACGTCACTTCAGCCACCGCATTACGCGTTACATTGCCACTCTCATCGTCCTGTGCCAAATCCTGCGTATCAATTACCTTATCAATCGACTGTACTGTTACCATGGCCTCATAAGTACCATAGCGCACCTTATAGGAATCGCCGACTTTCAGCGGCGACTGCGACAACCAGAAAATATTGGCCCTAAACACATTCGAGAGCATCGGCGGGTTTTTCTCATGGCTGGCAATATGCCCGCGCTCAACAAATATTTTTTCATCCAGCGTAATCCCAACAGATTCCCCAGCATGAGCTTCCACCTTATCCTTGTCTTCCGGCCAGACTTCAATCGAGCTGACTTTTGCCCTTTCGCCCGTCGGAGAAAACAAAATCGTGTCCCCTTTACGCAGAATACCGGTTTCCACCCGCCCCGCCATGACGCGCTTTTCATTCTGGCGATAAACATCTTGCACCGGAAACCGCAGCGCGCGCGATACCGGCGGCATTTCAACTTCAAAACTGTCCAAAACCCCGGTCAGGGCTTTGCCCTGATACCAATCCATATGATCGCCGCGCCCTGAAATCATATCGCCGTGCCGCGCTGAAATCGGCAATATATGCGAAGCTGACAAGCCGATTGAATCCAGATACGCCACAACCTGCTTCGAAACTTCTTCAAAACGCTCCGTATCGTAATCAACAATATCCATCTTGTTAATAACCACAGCTACCTGCCGCAGCCCGAGAAGATGCAGCAAATACGCATGACGGCGCGTTTGTTCCTGCACACCTTCGTCCGCATCAACAACAAGGATCGCCGCATCGGCTGCCGCAGCACCGGAAATCATATTCTTGAGAAACTCCCGATGCCCCGGCGCATCAATGATCACATAATCACGCGCATCAGTCGAAAACCAGATTTGCGTTGTATCAATCGTTACAGCCTGATCGCGCTCGGCCTGAAAAGCATCCAGCACAAACGACCATTCAATCGCATCCGCGCCGCGCTTTTCACTAATTTTCTTTATTTCTTCGGCCTTGCCCTCCGGCAAGCTGTCCGTATCATGCAAAAGCCGCCCAATCAGGGTCGACTTCCCATGATCGACATGTCCAACGATCACAACACGAAGCTGCTGATATTTTAAAATATCTTCGGTCACTATTGCCTTGGTGCTCACATGTACCCCTTCGCTCTTAAATTCTCAAAACTATCCTCGGAATCGTGATCCATTGCCCGCCCCGCACGCTCGGAAGTATTCGTGCTTTCCAGCTCATGAATAACATCGTCAATTGTCGCCGCATTGCTTTCAATCGGGAAGGTAATGTTCTTTTCGCCCAAACTGCGATACCGCTTGCCCTCACGTGAAAAATAAAGTGAAACAATCGGAATATTCTCGCGCTTGGTATAGCGCCATATATCAAGCTCATTCCAATGCAGCAGCGGATGTATCCGTACGTGACAACCTTCCGGCACTTCTGTCTTGTACTGGTCCCAGAACTCCGCGGGTTGGTCTTTGAAATTCCAGTCCCCGTCCAGACTGCGCGGTGAAAACACGCGCTCTTTCGCCCGCATGGATTGCTCATCACGCCTGATCCCGGCGATAATACCTGCGTATTTCCCGTCCCGCAGAAGATTACGCAGCCCTTCTGTTTTTCGGGTTGCCGCCCGCGTTGCCGGAGGAAGGGTCTGATCCATTTCCTCTTCCGGCGGGCACATCTGGACTTTCAGGGGAATATCCCAGTCTTTCACCAACTCATCGCGAAACTGGTAAACTTCATCAAGCTCCATTTCGGTATCAAGCTGAACAATATCAAAGGGTATCCGGCCTAAAAACGCCTTACGCGCCAGCCACAGCATCACATTGGAATCCTTGCCAATCGACCATAACATCGCCAGCGGATCGACCCGGTTATAGGCCTCTCTTAAAATATAAATTGATTTAGCTTCAAGATCGTCAAGATACTGGTACATAGCCATTCCTGTAAAAACCGTTTGTTAATCGTACAAAGTTTACAGATTTACCCCCTGCGCGCAACCTGATTACGCGCCGGAAACCTCTTTTAACACTGATTTTTTAGCGGGGAGGACTTCCGGCCTGCCAATCGAAACATAATGAAAATCCATGGTCTCCATTTCACTGACCTGATAAATATTACGCAAATCAATCAGGCGCTTCTCATTCATAAGATCGCCAATACGGTTAAGATCAAGGGCCCGGAATTCATTCCATTCGGTGATAATGACCAAAACATCCGCACCATCCGCGACCTCATAAGCGTCTTTTTTCCAGTCTATGTCGTTTAAATATTCTTTGGCCTGCCCCATCGCCGCCGGGTCAAACGCTGTAATCTGCGCGCCGGCTTCCTGCAAAATCGGAATAATACTCAAAGCAGGCGCTTCCCGCATGTCATCAGTACCCGGCTTAAAGGCAACGCCAAGGATGCCAATTTTCTTGCCCGACACATTACCGCCGCAAGACTCAATAATGCGCCGCGCCATGTCCTCGCGACGGCTAACGTTTGACTCAACAACAGTTTCAACGATTTTCTGCCGCGCGCCCAGCTTTTGTCCCGTCTGGGCCAGCGCTAGCGTATCTTTGGGGAAACATGATCCGCCATAGCCCGGCCCGGCATGCAGGAATTTTGGGCTAATCCGTCCATCAAGCCCTAAGGCCTTGGCCACGACCTGAACATCACCGCCGGCCTTTTCACACAAATCGGCAATCTCGTTGATAAAACCAATTTTAGTAGCCAGAAAAGCATTGGCCGCGTATTTGATGATTTCTGCGGTTTCGCGCTTTGTGAACAAGATCGGTGTCTCATTGAGATAAAGCGGGCGATATATTTCCTTGAGAACCTTTTGCGCGCGCTCTGAACTGGTACCGATGACCACACGGTCAGGGCGCATAAAATCACTCACCGCAGCGCCTTCGCGCAAAAATTCGGGGTTAGATGCCACATCGAACTCCGAATCAGGATTTTCTTCACGGACAATCCGTTCAATCTCCCGCGCTGTGCCCACAGGGACCGTGGATTTGGTTACAATAACGGTATAACCTTCCATAGCGCGGGCAACCTGACGGGCCGCTTCATAAACATGGGACAAGTCCGCATGACCGTTATCGCTGCGCGGCGGTGTACCCACAGCAATAAACACTGCGTCTGCGTTTTTTACCGCTTCATCAAGCTCAGTGGTAAAATGGATGCGCTTGCTCTTTATTTGCCGTGCCAACAAATCATCAAGCCCCGGTTCGTAAATAGGAACTTCGCCTTTTTTCAAACGCTTGATTTTGTCCTTTTCCCTGTCGATACAAACGACATCCACGCCAAATTCGGCAAAACACGTGCCGGAGACCAATCCAACATACCCGGTTCCAACCATTGCAATCCGCATTTTATTAACGCCCTTCTTCTCATAAAGTTTTTCTGTAAAGCTTACATGCCGCGAATTTAACGCATTTTTCTTACATGCACAATGTCTTAACAGATAAAGGATTGGGTCTTAACAGATAAAGGATTGGGTCTTACGGATAAAGAATCGGGGGAAAACCTTTTCCGGAACTCGAAAATGATTGCGTTTAAATGCGAAGTTTGCTTGAGTAGTGCCGTAAAATTGTTTAAATGTCATATGTGATTTAAAATTATCGTTTCGTAAAAGGAATTTACCATGGCTAAAAAAGAAGCCGCTGCCGCAGACACACAAACAGATGCGCCTAAACAAGACGGTGCCGGTGGACTGCCATTATTTTACAAACAACCGACACCACTTGATGCTAAAAAGCACGTCAAGATGGGTCTGAAAAAAGATTTTGGGCTTGGCTTTACCAAAGAAGTCAACGCCGTGCCGATCAACATGATCGAAATGCCGCAAATCTGTCATTTCTATCCAATTGCCTTCAGTCCGGATGAGAATGCTACGCCTGTGGCCCTGATTGGTCTGCGCGACAATGAAAATCTGTTCCTGAACGCAAAAAACGAATGGGCAGAAAATTCATATATTCCAGCTTATATCCGTCGTTACCCCTTCATCTTTTCCGAAGTACCTGGCAACGACCAATTGACACTATGTGTTGATATGGAAGGCGATGTTGTAAACGAAAAAAGCGACCAGAAATTCTTTGACGATAAAGGCGAAGCCACACAGCTTGCGCAAAATGCTCTGGAATTCTGCAAATCATACCACGCGGCGGCCCAGCAAACGATTGAATTTAGCAAGACGCTGGCCACTAGCGGCCTTCTGGTTGACCGTCAAGCCGAGATCAACGTTGGTGACGGCAAGAAAATTAATTTCTCCGGTTTCCGCATTATTGACGAGCAAAAACTGGCAGAAATGGATGATGCTGACTTTGTAGAATGGCGCAGCAAAGGCTGGCTGCCGTTCCTTTACGCTCACTTATTCTCCGGCGCGCAATGGCAACGACTAACCATGCTGCTGAATGAGCGTCTTGCCGCAGAAGGTAAGAAGAGCAAGAAAAAATAAGAATTTTATTAAATTAGCGAAGCTGATTTTTTAGAAAGCGCCTACCCCTGTGAAAGCAGGGAGTTAGTGTGAGTAGCTTCCGGAAAGCTGCCTGGTAAAGGCAAAACCGGTAAATATTATAAACGTAACGTAACCACCAAGGAGGGATTTTACCCATGGCAAAAGTAGGGGCACAACGTGCTGCCGAACTAACTGGCAAATCGAAATCAACGATCCAGCGAGCAATGAAAAACGGCAAACTTTCTTTTGAAATGGATGGTAATGACCGCCGGGTTATTGATGTTTCTGAATTGGAACGCGCTTTCGGACTTGTCCCTCAGGAATCAGAAAATAAGGGCAAGCAAGCTGTAGAAGTAGAAATTGAAAAAGCAACACAGATGCTGGAAATGGAACGCCTGAAAATGCGTATCAAGCTTCTGGAAGAACAGCTTGATGTTTCCAGAGATCAGGTTGAAGACCTGAAAGAGCAACGTGACCAATGGCAAAAACAAGCGCAACAAACGCTTATCACCAGCCAGTACAGCCAAAAACAAGCTGAAGACTTAAAAGAAGAAATCAAGGAACGCGAGCAACGCGCCCGCATGCGCCGCCAGCAACAAATGGAGCAGCGCGTGAAAGGTGTCAAAAAGCTACAGGGCGAAAATCAAAATAGCCCAGCCAATAAAGAAAATAATGGCCAGGAAAAATCCGGGTTCGATATTCAGGGGCTGTGGCATAAAATCCGGGGTCAGGATGATAATCCGCAGGAAAAAGAACGAGCCAGCGCCTAATTTACCCAAAAGATCTAATCTAAAAAGGCCGGTTAATTCCGGCCTTTTTTATAACTGAAAATATATAGTCACTATCAATTCATGCTATCATATTAGGAGGAAAGGCGCGTTGTGAGGATTTCATGAGAAAACAACTAATAATAATTACTTTATTTCTGACGTTTCAATTCTGCGTTTCTACAACGCAGGCTCAGGAAAGCGCCGTGCCTCTGAATTTTGCTGAAGAAGAAGCGGAAGTCGCCCCTCTTGAAGAAAAACAGACAGAAGAAACAACCTCCATTACAAACAAAATATACAACCAGCTGCCGCCAGAAGATCAGGAACGTCTTATCAACGAAGCCAACACTGTTTTTGAATATTGCTCAAACCGTCAGCTTTTCTCTCAATTTCATGATTGCCGCTGCGTTGCTTCAAAATTCATGGATGAACGCATACAAAACCCGGATCTGAAAAAAAGGATAATAGGTGTCGCAGACAAGGTTGCGAGCCAATGCCCTAACGGGCCCGGCACTGCGGGCTATGGTTATAAGCAATGCCGTAAACTCTATAAACGCCGCATGGATGTCGGGCTGGAAGATTTCTGTACCTGCTATGCCAACACTTTTGCCGCGCTTTACAAAGAAGACCCCAGGGCCTTTATGCCGCACATAACCAAAATAAGCGCAGCTTCGCTTGTTGGCTGTGATAAAAAAGGCATGACAAGCCCTCTAAACCCAGACAGATAGAACAAAAGTCAGCCAAACATCCGGTCTTCAATGGTCGAAACAACCGCGCCACCTTCCAGAACCATGTCCAGATACCCCTTATATTGTGGCAGGATATGTTTCATATAAAATCGCGCCGTTGCGATTTTAGCTTCACAAAAAGAAATGTCATCGTCTTGGTCTTTCTGCTGGCGCGCCGCCCTTGCTGCGCGAGACAGCATCGCCGCCCCGGCAACACAGCCAAACAGCTTCAAATAAGGCACGCTCACGGCCGCCCCGTCCAATAAATCACATGAGAGCAAATACGCGCTTGCCTGTTTTAATCCATCAAGCGCCCCGCCGAGATCGTCTGACATGTCCTCAAGCTCTTTAATATAAGCCTGCACCGCAGCGCCTTTATCACGCAAGAGCTTCTGTACAAACAGGTCCTGCGCCTGCACACCGTTTGTGCCTTCATAAATAGATAAAATCCGCGCATCACGTACATATTGTGCCGCGCCTGTTTCCTCGATAAACCCCATACCACCATGAATCTGAACGCTCATTGCCGCCACTTCATTTGCCATGTCCGTACAGCAGGCCTTCACAACAGGGGTCAATAAATTCACCTTCTGCGCCGCCGCCTCATCACCCGTCCGCGCCAGGTCCAGCGCTATACCGGCTTCATAGGCCAGCGCCCGTCCGGCCTCTATCTGCGCCTTCATGGTCATGAGCATACGCCGCACATCAGGGTGCTCTATAATTTTAACATTCGCGCCATCCTTATTATCAATACGCGTACCCTGCACACGCTCCTGCGCATAACCGAGTGCATGCTGATAAGCGCGCTCAGCAATGCCAACGCCCTGAATACCCACACAAAGCCGCGCATTATTCATCATAACAAACATAACGCGGAGGCCTTCATTCTCATTGCCCACCAGATAACCGGTTGCGCCGTCACTATCACCATATTGCATGGTACAGGTCGGCGAAGCATGAATGCCGAGCTTATGTTCCAGCCCCGTACAATAAGCATCATTGCGCTGCCCCGGATTTCCGTTCTCATCAGGAATAAATTTGGGCACCAAAAACATAGAAATTCCCTTATAGCCCTCCGGCGCATCTGGCGTTCTAGCCAAAATCATATGAACAATATTCTCAGTAAAATCATGCTCGCCGTAAGTAATAAATATCTTCTGGCCTGAAAGCTTGTAACTGTCATCCGCCTGCTTTTCAGCCTTTGTCCGCAACGCGCCAATATCAGTCCCGGCTTGCGGCTCGGTGAGTTGCATGGAGCCCGTCCACTCACCTGAAATCATCTTCGCCAGATAAGTGTCTTTTTGCTCGTCCGTACCATATTCCTGCAATGCCTCAAT
>JAJFGW010000035.1 GCA_021775915.1 Alphaproteobacteria bacterium
TCCGCGTGCGTGCGCCGCAGGGCAAGACCTATCATGAAACCCGCGACATCGTCCATAAGGCAAAGCTCAACACTGTTTGCGAAGAAGCCGGTTGCCCAAATATCGGTGAATGCTGGGACAAGAAACACGCGACCTTCATGATTATGGGCGAGATATGCACGCGCGCCTGTGCCTTCTGTAACATCGCCACCGGCAAGCCGGGGGAGCTGGATAGCATGGAACCGCTACGTACAGGCGTTGCCGTACAAAAGTTGGGGCTAAAACATGTTGTTGTGACGGCCGTTGACCGTGATGATTTGCCCGATGGTGGAGCAGAGCATTTTGAAAAGACAATTGGCGCAATCCGTTTCAAATCACCGGACACAACGATTGAAATTTTGCCCGGTGACTTTCGTGGTGATATAGATGCGGTTGATCGTGTTGTTGCCGCCAAACCCGATGTATTTAATCATAATTTAGAGACTGTGCCGCGCTTGTACCCGACAATCAGAAAAGGCGCGCGCTATTTCCGTTCACTAAAACTGCTGAGCCGGGTGAAAGAAATCGATCCGACGATGTTTACAAAATCCGGCCTGATGGTGGGGCTTGGTGAGACAAAGGAAGAAATAGGGCAGGTGATGGACGACCTTCGTGAAGCAGGTGTTGATTTTCTGACGATTGGCCAGTATTTACAGCCGACAGTAAAACATGCGCCGGTAGATCGGTTCTGGACACCGGAGGAATTTGAGCAGCTCGAAAAAATGGCAAGATCAAAAGGGTTTTTGATGGTGTCGGCTTCGCCTCTCACCCGCTCCAGCTATCATGCCGGAGATGATTTTGAAAAGCTGCGTATTGCTAGAGAAGAAAAATTATCAGCAGGGGCCTAACGGGTTGTGTGTTTCTTTTGGTTCTTCCGGGATAAGGGCCTTAATATCAAAAACCTTGGCCGCTTTGGCGATAGTAAGAGGCAGCAAAACGGCAAAACAAAACCCAAAAACAGCTTTGTCCTCCAAAGCCATTCCATTTGGATACAGGAGGTTCATTTTCATACCCAACACAAGTACAACAGCGGACGTTGCAGCCAAGTCAACCTTGGAGGTGCCGTAACATACATCATGCACAGCACTCTGCCATATTTTTTTAAGAAGGCCTTTTGTTTTTTGCAACATAATGCTTAAAATCCTTTTTAATACGAGACTATGATAAACCATAATCTTTTTACAAAAAACAAAAATATATGTCAAAGATTATTTTCATATATTGTTAGCAGCCTGAGAGTTGATGCCCACACACGCTGAAAAACGAAAAATGCCTTATACGTCGGAGCAGATGTTTGATCTGGTCGCGGGGGTGGATAAATATCCGCAATTTTTGCCATGGTGCCTGAGAAGCCGGATAACAAGGCGTGATGGCGATGTGTTTTATGCTGACCTCACGATTGGCTATAAAATGGTGCGCGAACAATTTACGTCTAAAGTTACGGCGCTACGGCCTGATCATATCCATGTTGAGTATTTATCCGGGCCGATGAAGCATCTTTCAAATCATTGGCGATTCATAGAAGAACCGAACGGAGGCTGTACGATCGATTTTTACGTTGAATTTGAATTTAAAAGCAAGTTACTTCAAAATCTTATGGGAGCCTTCTTCGATAAACTTATAAGAAAAATGGTTGAAGCCTTTGAAGAAAGAGCAAAAAACCTCTACACCTCTCCATCAAAATCAGGATAGCGGTAAGACAGCTCTACTGTTTTATTATCATTCAGCGTTTCAAAATCAGTGGTAATAGAGCGATCAAGACGCATTTCATCATAGCCGGACAAGTGCAGAATACTGACTTCTTCATGCGGAAGAAATGGTTCAACAAACTTATTTAACTTACTGTTATACATAGGTTTAAACTGGCAAAGCCAATGGCACCATCCAGGCAGAATTTCATATTTATAGCCTTCGAGATAACACATCACGCCGAGTGATAATTGCTCGGCGGTAAAAACTTTACCGTTTTTTACGGCCTTTTTTACAAGCTCTTGCCAGCGCTCCCAATGCGGCGCGTCTTTATGAAGCGCAAACGCTCCGGCGAGAAGGACGTGATAAGGCAGCAATTCTCGCGCCGTGTTGAATCCAAAGGCTTTTATGGCATTTGAAAAATAAAAACCGCGTACTTTCCAAGGCCAGCGCCCGAGCCATTTGACCCGTATCTGCCGTGGATAAGTCCGGTCAACCTGCCCGGTCAGGGCTATTTTCTTACGGTTAGCACCCTCAAGAAACAACTCAATGCCGCGCCAGTTCTGTACCCATGTATCGGCATCCATCCAGAAATAGATGTCATAGCCAGGGAAATATTCATTGATAAACGGGCGGCAGATGCAGGATTTTAGATATTCGCGCCCCCGTATTTTGTAGGCCGGGATGTCGCAGGGCCAGTCCGGTTTATGAATTTTATCGACCAGGGGCTTAAGAATTTCAAGCTGCTCCGGCTTCAACCCGGCATCAAGGATACAGATGTCTATATCTTTGCTTTGGGGAAAGACGCGGATGGAGTGTATCCATTCCAGCATCATCGGAAAATAATTATGGTCACCGCCCCCTACGAAGGTTACTTTACTCATGTTAATTCATCCTTCACGTGGCTTAACGCCGCTTCAACGGTTTGCGCCCGCACCGCATCTCTGTCGCCTTTAAAATGATGTTCAAAGCTTTTGGCAGGGGAATCTTTGGTTGCAAGACCAATATAGACAAGTCCGACAGGGCGGGTTTCTGTGCCACCGTCAGGCCCGGCAATGCCAGTACAGGACACGGCTATATCGGCATGACTGCGGGTGAGAGCGCCGGCGGCCATCAATTTGGCAACGGGGTCGCTAACCGCACCATGTTCAGCCAGTATATCTTCCGGGACGGCGAGCATCTCGGTTTTGGACTGGTTGGTGTATGTCACAAATCCACGCTCAAATATGGCAGAGGAACCGGGACTATCGGTTATTGTTTTGGCAATCATGCCGCCGGTGCAAGATTCTGCCGTAACTATCATCATGCCGCGCTGCTTAAGAAGGTCAAATAATCCCAAGATACTGCCACCCCCATAAGCATAAGCCCGCGTAAATCCCGGCCATGACGTCATCGAGCATAACGCCCATCGCGCCCGGTATTTCATCAAAATAGGAGACCGGCCACGGCTTAACAATATCAAAGAAACGGAACGCTGCAAAAGCCAGAACAACGCCGACAATAGTTACCGGCGCAACGAGAAGGGTTAACCACATTCCCACGACCTCATCAACAACGATAGCCCCGGCATCATGCTCTCCACTCATTTTTTCAAACTTATCCGCCGCATCATAGCCGAACCAGAAAATAACAACGGTCGCCATCAACAACAAAGCCCAACCACCGAAATGCAACATGGCCAATCCAAAGGGCAGGGCGCCCAGCGTGCCCCATGTACCGGGTGCTTTTTTAACAAGGCCACAGCCACCCCATGTTGCGAGCCAGACAGAGCGGTCTTTCATGTCCAGCTTTTTTATCAATTCACGATCAAGCATTATTATTCTCCATAGGGACCTTTACCGTTGCGACGGCCTGCGCTGCAATACCTTCGCCGCGCCCGGTAAAGCCGAGCTTTTCGGTGGTGGTGGCTTTGATATTTATACGGGACATGTCTATTCCGCAGATGTCAGCGATATGTTTTTGCATAGCCTCACGGTGGGGACCTATTTTTGGTTCTTCACAAATTAGGGTCAAATCAAGATTGTTAATTATCCCACCTTTTTCCACAAGCATATCAACAGATTTGCGCAGGAACAGGGCGCTATCTACGTTTTTCCATTGTGGCTCGGAGGGTGGAAAGTGATGCCCTATATCGCCGCCGCCGATTGTACCAAGCAGCGCATCCGTCAAGGCATGCAAGCCGACATCAGCATCAGAATGCCCTTTCAGGCTCTTGTTGTGAGGAATATCAACGCCGCATAGGCGCACATGATCCCCTTCCTCAAAGGCGTGTACGTCATAACCAAACCCCGTACGCGCTTCGTAAGGAGGCGCCAGTAATAGTTTTTCAGCCAGAATCATATCATCCTGCGTTGTAATCTTGATATTGCTGCGGAGACCAGGAACCAGATCAATCTCCCTGCCTATCGATGCCACCAAAGACGAGTCGTCCGTGTAATTAATATCATCATTGGCTTGCTTATGGGCCTGCATAATGATGCCGTAATGAAACCCTTGCGGGGTCTGGATCGTCCATAAATCTTTGCGGTCGATATAATCACCACGGCTGTATTTTTGAGTGTCCGTTACAGGTACGGCAAGTGTGGTTGCCCCTGTGTTTTTAGCAGAAACGGCCACGGCCTGAATGTGATCGGGCGTAATAAAAGGCCGGGCGGCATCATGAATGAGGATAGTATCTTCGTTTTTTAAATTAGAAAAATACCCTAATCCATTAATAATACTATCTTTTCTTTCCGCTCCGCCTTCGATGGGCGCAGGTAGGTCCAACCCTTTGATAGCATCTTCATACAAGCTTTTATGCGCAGAATCGATAACAACGCAAAGCTCTTGTAGTTCTGGGCAAGAGAGGAAAGCGTCAAGCGTATGCCTTAATATCGCTTTTCCGTTAATTTTCTGGTACTGTTTCGGCACTTCACCGCCCAGCCGTAAGCCACTGCCAGCCGCAGCTATCAGGGCATAAAAAGGGGCGGGGCTTTTAGAGCTTGCGGAAATTTCCATAGTCAACTATCTTGTGCTGCGTTTGTTAAAAACTGTGGATATGCATTGTAAAGACAGAAGTCAATAAAATCTATGGGTTTGCATTGATGAAAAAAGATCGTAAAAAAACAACCACTTCTGATCCTGGGTTTCGGTTCAGGAAACTAATGCCTTCTTTTTTCAGAGGAAGGCAAACTTCTGATGCGATTGAGAATGATATGCATGGCTTTTTTAGATGGCCCCGCGCCCTGCGACTTTTAAAGAGCGGCAGCGTATTTGGCAACCGTTTAGCGCTGTTTTTGATTGTAGCAGGGCTTATTAGCGGATTTTCAACTTATGCGGCTCTTACCGCTATGCCTCCCTTTGGGGACGATCCTAATACTGTAATCTGGTTGCTCGATGCAGATATGATTATTCTGCTGCTTCTGGTTATTTTAATTGCAAGGCGCGTTGTTGGGCTATGGAGCGGTCGCCGTAAAAACATTGCGGGCTCCCGGCTGCACGTTCGTCTGGTTTTTATCTTTAGTCTGCTGGCGGCAACACCAGCGATTATTATGACGCTGTTTTCGGCCTTTTTTCTGCATTTTGGAGTAGAGAGCTGGTTTAGCGAGCGCGTAAGCTCGGCCGTTAATAATGCACAGGCTGTAGCCGAAGCCTACCTTGAAGAGCACCAGCAGGTTATCAGAGCTGATACACTGGCCATGGCCAACGACCTTAACCGGCAGGCCTCATTTCTGATGAATAATCAGGAAGCCTTTGACAAGGTCATGCAGACGCAGTCTTTGCTTAGAAATTTATCTGAAGCTGTTGTTTTTAATAAAAGCGGTCAAATTCTGGCCAGCTCCGGCTTTACTTTCACCTTATCTTTTGAGGCGCTGCCAACTTATGCTATAGCCCAGGCTATAGAAAACGAAGTGGTTGTAATGACAGGGGGGAACGATGATCGCGTCCGCGCCCTTGTTAAACTCGGAAATCTTTCTGACACTTACCTGTTTGTGGGACGTATGGTTGATCCTATTGTGCTCAGCCACTTAAGCAATACACGTGAGGCTGTGCAGGCTTATGAACAACTGGAAGGGCAGCGCTCGGATTTACAGCTGACCTTTACGATGATTTTCTTTGTGGTCGCCTTATTGCTATTGCTGGCGGCTATGTGGTTTGGTCTTGTCTTTTCGCGTCAACTTGTTATGCCGATCAGTGCGTTGATTTCGGCCGCTGACCGGGTGCGGGGCGGAGACTTGACGGCTCGTGTTTCTGAGTTTGACCGTCAGGATGAATTTGATGTCCTGGGCCGCTCTTTTAACCGTATGACCAGTCAAATCGAAGAACAGCGCGAAGAGTTAATAACAGCAAACCGTCAGCTCGATCACCGGAGGCGTTTTACTGAAGCTGTGCTGGCCAGTGTTCCTTCCGGTATTCTCGGCGTAAACGAAGCAGGACAAGTGACGCTCGCAAACTCATCAGCAGCCGAGTTGTTTGAAGCGGACGCCAATGCGCTTGTCGGCAAAGATGTTGTCGATATCATCTCTGATTTGAAACCGCTATTGAAACAGGCTCACGAAAGGCCGGATAAAATCACACAATCTGAAATTCCTTATAAACGTACTGACGACAATAAAAGAATATTATTGGTTCGTATCGCGATTGAGATGATTGGGGATGAAGATAAAGGTGCCGTTTTAACCTTTGATGACATTACCGACCTGCAATCAGCGCAGCGTAAAGCAGCTTGGGCCGATGTGGCGCGTCGTATTGCTCATGAAATAAAAAATCCGCTAACTCCTATTCAGCTTTCAGCGGAAAGACTCAAGAGGAAATACCTTGCGCAAATAGACACTGACCCTGAGATTTTTTCCAAATGTACGGACACAATCATCCATCATGTGGGAGATATTGGTCGTATGGTTAACGAATTTTCCGCTTTTGCGCGGATGCCCGAACCGGTGATGAATACAGAAAACCTGACAACGCACTTGAAGGATATGCTGATCCTGCAACAACAAGCCCACCCGGATATTATGTTTAACATGATAGGCATGAACGGCGCGCGGGAGCCTTTATATGCTTATATTGATTCCCAACAGATCAGACAGGCTGTGATGAATATTATTCGTAACGCTACTGATTCCATTGAAGCACGTATTGAAAAGCAGAGAAAAGAAGGCGGAAAAGCAGAGTCAGGTCGTATAGATATATTGCTGACTGTACGTAAAAAGAGTGATGACATTGCCATTTGCGTTACAGATAACGGGCTGGGCCTACCTAAGAATGAAGACCCGTCCAACTTGACGGAGCCTTACATAACACATAAAGAAAAAGGGACGGGGCTGGGGCTCGCCATTGTAAAGAAAATTATGGAAGACCATAGAGGCCGTATTATTTTAGGGGCGCCTGACTGGCTGAAGGACACCGAAGGGTGGCATGATATGAGCGGCGCGACAGTATCTTTGATTTTACCGCGCGAAATTATAGGTAAAGATGGTGCAACGGAGATTGAAAGACGCGAAGCTATTTCGTAGACTGGTAACAGTGGGATAAAGAATAAATAAAAATGACCGCCGATATTTTAATCATTGATGACGAATCCGACATAAGAAGCCTGATACAGGGTATTCTCGAGGATGAGGGTTATACCACCCGCGAAGCCGCGAGTGACGAGCGCTGCTATGAGCAAATTAAACAAAAAATGCCTGACCTTATTGTTCTTGATATATGGCTACAAGGCAGCAAAGATGATGGCCTGCAGATTCTGGAAAGAATTAAGGAAGAGCATCCTTATGTCCCCGTTCTAATGATAAGTGGGCACGGCACAATTGAAACGGCAGTAAGCGCCATCAAACAAGGCGCTTATGATTTTATAGAAAAGCCTTTTAAGTCGGATCGCTTGCTCCTGATGATTGAAAGAGCTTTAGAAACTGCAAAATTACGTAAGGAAAACGAGACCTTAAGAACAAAAGTTCAAGGACTTTCTGAGCTTGTTGGCGACTCTCCCGCTATGACAACTTTACAACAAGTGTTGCTCCGTGTGGCCCAAACAAATAGCCGTGTCCTAATTACAGGTGAGCCGGGAACAGGCAAAGACCTTGCTGCCCGTTTTATTCATCATAACTCACTAAGATCTGGTGGACCTTTTATGGTGCTTAACTGTGCCATCATGCGTCCTGAGCGACTTGAAATTGAGTTATTTGGCTCGGAAGATGGCGTTGGCTATCTAGAGCAGGCCAACGGTGGCACTCTTCTTTTGGATGAAGTCTCGGATATGCCGCTTGAAACACAAGGGAAAATCTTGAGGGTTCTACAGGAACAAAGATTTCAGCGTGTTGGCAGCCAAGAAGAGATAGAGGCCGATGTCCGTATTATCGCCTCAACCAATCGTGATTTGCAAAAAAGCATGGATGAAGGGGCGTTTCGTCAGGACCTTTATTATCGCTTGAATGTCGTACCTATTGAAATACCGCCATTACGCGACAGGACGCAGGATATTCAGCAATTAGCAGAATACTTCAGTGAAGCCTATTCACAGCAAGCGGGGCGCGCTGTTTGCCATTTTGATACAACAACTATTGCGGCCATGGAAACCTACGAATGGCCAGGGAACGTCAGACAGCTTCGTAATGTAGTAGAGTGGTGCATCATTATGGGATCTACGACGAATGATGAAACAATTAAGCCGGATCAACTTCCGCCGGAAATAAGATCTATGCCCCAAGAAGAAACAACTAAAAGATCCGCCCAATCATCTGATTTGGTGTCTTTACCACTCAGAGAAGCTCGCGAAAAATTTGAGCGAGGGTATTTGATGGCTCAGATCAAACGCTTTGGTGGTAACATTTCAAAAACGTCCGAATATGTAGGCATGGAAAGATCCGCCTTACACCGCAAGATGAAACAGCTTGGCATTTCAGCCATCTCGAAGCAAAATGACTCTGATGAATTAGAAGACCAGCGCGAAAGAGCTTAAATAAGATGAGAGTAATTATATGTGGAGCAGGCCAGGTTGGATACAGCATAGCCGCCTACCTTGCCCGCGAGGAAAATGACGTTACAGTCATCGATATTGATCCGCACCTGATTAGCCAGATCAATGATGAGCTTGATGTGAACGGTATTGTCGGACACGCTTCAAGCCCGGATGTTCTGGAGCAGGCTGGCGCCAATGGTACCGACCTGATTGTCGCCGTCACCCATATTGATGAAATTAATATGATCGCCTGTCAGGTGGCGCACTCTTTGTTTAACGTTCCTAAGAAAATTGCGCGAGTGAGGGCCCAATCTTATCTGGACCCGGCATGGGCCAATTTATTTAGCCGCTCACACATGCCTATTGATGCAATTATTTCTCCGGAAATTGAACTTGCCAATGCAATCAATGAAAGACTGAGCACTCCGGGCGCGACCAATGTCATTTCTCTTGCGGATGGGAATGTTAATCTGGTGGGGGTTATTTGTTATGAAAGCTGCCCGGTAATCAATACGCAGATAAGACAGCTTGATGAATTATTTCCTGATTTACCTATAGAAATAGCCCTGATTTTGAGGGGGAACAACATCATCATTCCCGGCGAAAATGACCAAATCATGCCAAATGATGAGGTTTATTTCTTTACAGATGCCGAACATCTACGTCGGGCTATGGCTGCTTTTGGTCATGAAGAACAAAAGGCCCGGCATATTTGTATTCTTGGCGGCGGAAATATTGGGCTTTATCTGGCAAAAGTATTGCAGCAAAAACAGAAGAAAGTTCACATCAAAATTATTGAGAGTGATGAAGAAAGAGCACAGCGCCTAAGCGAAGAGCTACAAAATATCATTGTTATTCACGGCGACGGATTACAGCATGAAATTCTAGAAGAGGCCAATATAGCCGAAACAGAAACCATGATAGCCATCACAAATGATGATGAAACCAATATCCTTGGCTCTTTGCTAGCCAAGCAATATGGCTGTGAGCGTGTTATAACGCTTATTAACAAGCCGACATATCGCGCTCTTGTAACCTCACTGGGAATTGATGCGGTTGTCTCCCCGCGGGCCTCGACCGTATCTACTATTATGCAGCATGTGCGCAGAGGGCGTGTTAAAGCCGTCCATACCCTGCGCGATGATGTTGCAGAGGTGATAGAGGCCGAAGTGTCTGAATCTTCAGCGCTCGCCAATACACTGTTAGGTGAATTGCATTTGCCTGAAGATATTATGATTGGCGCTATCGTCCGCAAGGAAAAGGTGCTGATGCCATCTCCGGAGTGTAAAATTTTGCCCGGTGACCATATTGTTGTGATGGCCAAAGCCGGGAAATCTCGTGAGGTCGAGCGACTATTTACAGTTCACGTTGATTTATTTTAGAGAGCATTGGAAAAAATAATGCCGCGATCATCTTATGTTAATGGAGCTTATATTCCTCATAAAGACGCTTCTGTTCATATTGAAGACAGAGGCTATCAGCTTGCCGATGGTGTTTATGAGGTCATCGCCTGTATTCACGGTCATCTGGCTGATGAGCGTGGTCATCTGGACAGGTTACAGCGCTCCTTGTCTGAGCTGGATATGAATATGCCGGTACAAAGGAACAGCCTGCAATTTATCATGCGCGAGCTTTTGCGTCGTAACCGCCTTAGCAATGCCAATATCTATATTCAGGTCACACGAGGAGAAGCCAAGCGCGACTTTCCTTACCCGGCAAATAGTATGGGACCGTCCCTTGTTATAACGACCTGGCCTTTTCAGTTTGATAACCAGTCTAAAATGGAAGAGGGGGTAAAGGTTGTTACGGTTCCTGATCAGCGCTGGAAAAGACCGGACATTAAAACAATTGCCCTGCTGCCGCAGGTTCTTGCCAAACAAAAGGCGGTGGAGCAGGGGGCCTATGAGGCATGGATGGTGGATAATGAGGACTTTGTTACCGAAGGCGCGTCCAGCAATGCATGGATTGTTACCCGCGCCGGTACGTTGGTTACGCGCAAAGCAACGACAGATATTCTTCGCGGGGTTACGAGGACTGCCATTGATAAAATCAGGAAAGATTTACAAATCGAGATGGAAGAACGTAGCTTCACGCCCGCAGAATCATACGAAGCTGTGGAAGCCTTTAGCACCAGTGCCGTGGCTCTGGTCACGCCCATCATTGATATTGATGGACACAAGATAGGTAGCGGCAAACCGGGAGAGGTCACAATGCGGCTATATGATGAGTACATATCCTATGTAAACGGCCTGCGCGGTGAGCAGTTGGGGTGGGCGGCATGATAACCGAAACAATTCCCAGTGCTGTATTTTTTGATTGGGACGGGACACTTGTTGATACATTGCCGTTAATTTTGCGGGCTCATAATCATGTACGTACACATATGGGGTATGAGCCATGGAGCGTTCAGGACTTCAAGATAAATGTCGTCCATTATTCCTCCCGGGAACTTTACGGGCCGTTATATGGTGAGCGCGCAGATGAGGCCATGCAGATTCTTACAACCTATATGGAACAGCACCACCTCAAGAACCTAGAAATCCTCCCCGATTCACTTGAGTTGCTGGAATATTTGAAAGGCTGCGATATTCCGGTTGGGATCATTAGTAATAAAAGACATGAATTCCTTGTAAGAGAAATTGCCCATCTGGAGTGGGAGCACTTAACGCGGGTCACTATTGGCGCTGGATTTGCACCAAAAGACAAACCCTCTGCTGATCCTTTGTTAATGGCGATAAAACAATGCAACCTTAAGCCCGGCGCGAATATCTGGTATGTAGGTGATTCTGAAACGGACATGATAACGGCTCAAAAAGCGGAATGCAGTGCTATTTTGGTACGTCACAATCACGATAATGAGAACTTAATTGAAGAATATAACCCTCTGTATGTGTTTGATGACTGCAAAAACTTGCAAAACTCCCTGTTTAGTTGTAATCAGCTCTTGACTAAAAAGGCTTGAATGTTATATCAGCCGGTATTAAAACTACGCTACGTATAAATAAACATAAAAAAATTATAACTATTAAGGACGGTAAAAAAAATGGCTGATAAAGCGCAAAGTGTGCAGGATGTGTTTTTAAACAAGATCCGCAAAGAAAAAATGACTGTTACGGTGTTTTTGGTTAACGGTGTGAAATTGCAAGGTGTTGTAACCTGGTTTGATAATTTTAGTGTATTGCTCAAGCGTGATTCACACGTACAGCTCGTTTACAAACATGCTATTTCCACAATTATGCCAGGTGGCCCTTTAAGCCTCTATGATGCCCCTGAAGAAGGCGGCGAAGAAGCAGCGTGATAGATGATGCCTGAACTAAATTCAGGTACGGCAATCATTGTACATCCCGAGTTAAATAAAAAGGCAAGCTCCTCTTTCTTTGAACCCGAGCTGGAAGACAGGCTTGAGGAAGTGTGCGGTCTTGCGCGCGCCATCCATCTTACTGTGGTTGAGGTAAAAACCTTCCGTATTAAGAAGCCTGCTCCCGGTTACCTGATCGGGAAGGGGAACAGGGAGGAGATTGGCAGGCTGATTGAAGGTATAAAGCCCGATATCATCATTGTTAATCATACTTTGACCCCTGTGCAGCAACGAAACCTCGAAAAAGAATGGCACGCCAAGGTCATTGATCGCACCGGACTTATTCTTGAGATTTTTGGCGAACGAGCACAGACCAAAGAGGGTAAAATTCAGGTCGAGCTGGCAATGCTTGAATATCAGCGTTCGCGCCTGGTCAAGTCATGGACTCACCTGGAACGTCAACGCGGCAGCACGTCCTTTATCGGCGGCCCCGGGGAAACCCAGATAGAGATTGACCGGCGTCTTATCGGCGAGCGCATTGTTAAATTAAAGAAAAACCTTGAGCACGTCCTTAAAAACCGCGATTTGCAGCGCCGCAGCCGGGAGCAGGTGCCGTTTCCTATTATCGCGCTTGTTGGTTATACCAATGCCGGCAAATCGACTTTGTTTAATACTCTGACAGGCGCAGAGGTTTTCGCGGAAGACCTTCTTTTCGCAACGCTAGACCCAACGATGCGTAAACTCACACTGAGTAACAGGCAAGACGTTATTTTAGCTGATACCGTCGGCTTTATTGCTGACCTGCCAACGCATCTGATTGCTGCCTTTCGGGCCACACTGGAACAGCTACAATATGCCGATATTATCCTGCATGTTCGTGATATTTCATGGCCTGACCATAAAGCGCAGAAGCTAGAAGTTATCAAAATACTGGAAGGGCTGGGCATTCACTATGAACAAGACAGCCGCATCATAGAGGTATGGAACAAAACAGATGCCTTGCCGCTTGATGAACAGCAAGAGATCACCAGCAAAGCCAGATTTAATGAAAATACCGTCCCTGTTTCAGCCCTGACGGGTGAGGGGACTGATTTACTTGTGAAAATGATAGAGGATCATTTAGCCAAAGATAAGATCAGAACATCATTTGATATTCCGATTGCAGATGGTAAAGCCTTGGCGTGGCTGCATGAGCATGCGAACATACTGGCTAAAGCGACACAGAAAAAACATATCACGGTCGATATTGAAATTGACCCGGCTAATCTAGGGCGCTTTGTTGGAAATTTTAATTACAAAAAGGCAACCGGTGACAAAGATCGTTAATCCCGAACAAATTTCAGAACTTCTCCGTGAGTGTGCCAGAGAGCATATCACTCCTTATTTCAGAAATCTTTCTGAAGATGACGTGCAATACAAAAACGATAAATCCAAAAGCAAAGTCACTATTGCCGACCACAAGTCAGAGGCTTTCCTCACCGCAAAATTAACAGCTTTATTGCCAAACTCTCTGGTTGTCGGGGAGGAGGGGGTTCATGAAAACAAATCAGTTCTCGATTATCTACAAGACTCGGAAAAGCTTATCTGGGTTATAGATCCAATTGACGGTACTCATAATTTTTCATCCGGCAGCGAAGTATTCTGCGTAATGCTGGCGCTCGTAAAAAACGGTGAAACGCAAATGGCGTGGATTTACGACGTTTGTAATGACAGCATGACCTTTGCTGAAAAAGGCAAGGGGACATTTATTGACGGCGTACAGATTTTTATCGATCAAACAACGCCACTAGAAGGCTCCAAAGGCTTTGCCGGCTATAAATTTGTCAGGCAAGTTGAAAATATAACGATTAACACCTTACGCTGCGCCGGTCATGAGTATCTTCGCATTCTTAAAAACGAGGCCGTTTTCGCGCTTTATAGCTTTATGAACCCATGGGACCATGCCGCCGGAACCTTTATGGTCGAGGAAGCGGGCGGTTATGTCGCCAAATGGGACGGCAGTGCTTATTCTTCCAGAGAAACAAAAGGCGGGATTATCGCCGCTAATAGTCAGGAAACATGGCAAAAGGTGAAAGACGCTATACCTCATGAAATACTTCAAAAACATGTCGAAAAGCCTTAAATATGAAAAATAGCTTGCGTTAAGTAGAATGCTCTCATATACTGACATCTTGATAAATAGGGAGAAGAAACATGACTGAATCTAACAAACCTGAATCATTATCTGAAAGTGAATTCAAAAAGACAGCAAATCCAAAAAAATTGGCTATAGAATTTCCAGAACTAAGCCCTGATGCTCAGCATCTTTTGGCTCGTGTTCGCAATGTAAGCCAACATGCGCAGGGGGTAATTAACAGCTTGGCGACTAACCCTCAAGATAGTCTTACCCAGAATGCAAGACATACAAGAACTTTAATGGATGGCATAGAAGTGCTGGAAGCGCAGATAATGGACAGAAAAGAGCCGTTAGCTAATATTGAAAAAGGCATAAAATTCATGGAAGAGGAATTTGGTGCTAGAACGCCACCAGCGCCACAAAAACTGATTCCTCAATAGGCAATGACAGACCGCGAAGAAATTCTTGCCAGAGCGCTAGGATATCCCTTTGTAGATGCAGAAAGGGATTTTCAGGCGCGGCTGTTCCAATTGCAATCTCTTTCTAACAAAGAAAAAAATATCACTTCAGAGGGCTTGGTTAAGGAGAGTCTGAAAATAACGGCTTCTGATCCGGTTAAATTTGATATACCGGGTCGAACGGGAGCCTATGAGATGAATGCTTATTCAGTTAATTTTAAAGCCGGAGATAAAGAATATAACTTTGAAAACCGTGTAGCTCTACTGGCTATAGGCTCCAATTCTTCTGATGTTCAGCTCACGAGAAAATTCAGCCAATTTGGAAACGATGTGGATGTCACTATAGTTCCGGCATGGCTAGAGGATTATGCTGTAGTTTACACCCCGTTTTACGCCCCTTACGGCAGTATTGCCGCCACACTTTATCATATGCCAGGTATTTCGTGCCGCGTTACAATTGGGTTCTATACGAAAAATGAGGCCGCGCTTATAACCACAACAGAAGGGCCTTATGATATTCGCCGCATCAACCATAAAATTACCTTCGACAATGGAGTGTTGTTCAATAATCCGGCAGCCTATATTTCAACGCATGGCGTGCTGACGCTGGATCAAAAACGCCCTGTTTTACTCTCTGAAATACCTCACAAATTAACTGAAGAAAGATCACAAGAGCTCTCTGTATGTACTCAGAAGCAAATTCAAACCCTTATTCAAAAAGAATTAAAAGTGCCGGGAACAATTGAAAATCATATTAATGACATTGTTTGCGACGATAAAAAGCGCATCACACATGATGCAGCTCTTCAAAAAGACTATTCTCTTCTTTTTGGAGAAGGAAAAGAAACAACGATTCTTACCGAGGGATTGAAAAACCCTGATTATGAAGTTCTAAATTACAATCCTAAACCTCTACACGGTTAGTTTATTAAGAAACAAGAGAACTCAGGCAATCGGCAATCAAATTATACAAAAGCTATGGCATGGCCCCGGGAAAGACAGTTTGACACTTGTCCTGAGAGAAGGCTATTTGTCTTCCAATCCAGATCTCTGTGAAGACTTTATTGCACACATGGGAGCGTTGGTCGAACAAGGTCTTGATGATAAGTCTATTTATAAAAGCTTGCGACAATTTTATGAAAAAAACGAAGATGTATTTCATGCGTGTTTTAAAGCAAATAAAGATGACCGTGCCCTTTTACGCGCACAGAAAATGAAAGACCTCCTGCCTCCTGGTTTTAGGCCGGAGCGTATTCTTGATGTGGGGTGTGGCGATGGGGTTATTACTTCATATCTTGGAGAAATATTTAACCTTGCCGCGCAGAATGTCTATGGTGTCGATATTTATGAACGCCATGATAAAGGCCTGAATTTTCAGTATCTCCCTTATAGTGATGAAAGCCTGATACCGGCAGAAGATGATTGTTTTGACCTTACCATTGCCCTAATGGTTATGCACCATGCACCAGATGCACTGGGTCTTTTAGCGGAAATGCGCCGTACTCTTTCGGATAAGGGTAGGGTGCTTATAAGGGAGACTGATTCCGGCTATCCTGGCGGGGTTGAATTTAATACCGTTAATGACGAGTTGTTCTTTCGTGTTTTTCAGGAAAACCAATCTTTGGCGCAAAATCTAAATTTTAACAATGAGAAAACATGGCGTTCTGCGTTTGAACGTGCCGGATTTTCCATTGTTAAAACAAACCACAGTGAATGTGATAGGGTGTTTAACCCTGTTTGGTTTCTTCTGGAAAAAAATCAGGGGCCGGGTTTTTCTCCTTAGCTTTCTGTTCTTGCCAGAGGGCTTCCATTTGCTCTAGCGTAGCGTCTTCAGGTGTCATGTTTTGAGCTTTAAGATCATGCTCTATCCCTTTGAATCTTCGTTCAAATTTATAATTTGTATCACGCAACGAGCTCTCGCAATCTACGCCCAGCATCCGGCCAAAATTAATCACGCAAAAGAGCATATCGCCCAGCTCTTCATGAATTTCATCCTGTGCCTTTTTATCAATGGCTTCGCGTAATTCCTGTATTTCTTCTTCCAACTTGTCCAGCACATCAATCGCTTCCGGCCACTCAAAGCCCACACGGGCGGCGCGTTTTTGCAGCTTTTGCGCTCTTAGAACAGCAGGGAAGTTGACTGGAACATCATCGAGAATGCTCTCTAACGCTACTTTTTTAGGCTCACTAGCTTTACGCTCTTCCCATATGCGGTCTTCCACATCTTTGGCCCCGGACGCCTTCTCATCACCGAAAACATGGGGGTGGCGGTGTACCATCTTGTCTGTGACGTGTTTTGCAACGTCGGAGAACGTAAACAAGCCTTTATCCTTTGCAATCTGCGAGTGGAAAACGACTTGAAGAAGCAAATCGCCCAACTCATCCTTTAGGTCAGTCATGTCATCGCGCTCTATAGCATCAGCAACTTCGTATGCCTCTTCAATGGTATAGGGAGCAATCGTAGCGAAATCCTGTTCTATATCCCACGGGCATCCGTTTTCAGGGTCCCTAAGCCTCTCCATGAGCTCCAGTAAGGCTTTTAGGGTTTCTTTGCTGTTCATTTTAAGAGGGTCCCGACCGTTGGTATGACCGTTGCACTATATATACTTCGGAGGGTAATGTCATGGTTAGGTTATTTATATTAACGATATCACTATTGTTGCTTTTTACATCAGGAGCGAAAGCTGGTGAATCATTCGGTTCTTCAATTAAGCTTCCTATGACGGTAAAAATTTTAGACTTTCAAACAACGAAAAGACTATGCGGTCAAGCAGATGCACCTCATTGGTGCCCGGCGCATTTGAGAAAAGACAACATCGCAACAAAACTCGAGAAAGAAGAGCATAAAAAGAACAAGGGGAGCTTTAATGTGGCTCAACATTAAAAGTGATAATCTATATTACGGAAATCAATATATGTTAGTTATTTACGACTAGGCCATCATAGGCTGGCTCGAAACCATCAGGCAGCTCGTCTTTTAATGTTTGGTAATCCATCATTTGTGACAGATGCGACACATACACCTTATCTGCCTGCACGACCTGATTGAGCTGGTAAAGTTTATCCAGTGTGGCGTGAACCATATTACGTTCCATTTTATAGCCGCAGCCGTCTGCAATCCATATTTTAACGCCGGATAACGTCTCTAATGCTTGCTGGCCTAAATCCAGAAAGTCGGTTGAATATGCGACATCGCCAAATCTGTAGCCCATAGACTTACAAGTACCGTGTTCCTGTTCGTAAGGCACAACATCAATGTCTTCAATTTTGTACGGGCTATAAAATTCATGCTCTTTAATGATATGTGAGTTGAGAACCTTAGGGTAAATGCCTTCATGTTTTGTAGTAAAGAGATAACTATAGCGTTCTTCCAGCTCATTTATCGTCTCTGCATTGCCGTATATGTTGGTTTCGCGCCTGTCTTTCATCCGAAAGACGCGCAGCTCGTCAATACCGCTAATATGATCGCTATGAGCATGGGTATATAAAACAGCGTCTATCCGGTTAATATCCGTTCTGTTAATCTGCTCTCGCAAATCAGGCCCGGTATCAATGAGGAGGTTGGTGTTTTCGCTCTGCACTATAATACTGGAGCGCGTTCTTCTGTTTTTAGGTTCCTCAGGATCGCAAGCGCCCCAATAATTACCGATCATAGGAGTGCCTGCAGAATGGCCGCAGCCTAGTATAGTTACTTTTGGTGTCATGGCGTTAGCACCGCACTATCAAAAAGCTGAAAAAAGTTGTTCTTTGTGTGGGTTGCAAGATCTTCTTCAGAAATATTATGAAGACTGGCGAGTGACTTTCCTGTGTGAATCATAAGTGCCGGTTCGTTAATATGACCCCGGTGTGGTTCCGGTGCCAAAAACGGCGCATCTGTTTCAACCAGCATTTTGCCCAAGGGCACGTCCTTAGCAAAATCCCGTAAATCTTCAGACTTCTTAAAAGTGATGATACCGGAAAACGAGATATAAAACCCTAGATCAAGCGCCTCTTCACCGAGTTTTCGGCTAGAGCTAAAACAATGCATCACGCCTTTTAGCTTCGTACCAGCGCTCTCTTCCCGCATAATACGTATAGTGTCTTCATCAGCATCGCGAGAATGAACGATTAAAGGAAGACCCGTTTCGATGCAGGCCCGAATATGCTTCCGAAAGCTCTCCTGTTGATCCTCGACAGGCGAGTTTTTATAAAAGTAATCAAGACCGCTTTCACCAATGCCAACGATGTTAGGGTCGGACTGCGCTAGCGCCACCAGTTTTTCCTGTGTGTACGCCTGCTCCTCTTCAACCCCCGCATCATGAGGGTGAGTGCCTACCGTACACCAAACATTGCTAAATTGCTGTGCTACCGCAAGTACTTGCGGAAATTCATGCTCTATATCACAGCAAACCGTCAACATAGCTTCTATGCCTGCATCTTCTGCATTTTTAATGATTTGCGCCGGCTCGCCGATATTTAAAAGGCGCTTATGGATAAGATGACAATGTGAATCTATATACATATCAAGCCGTCGCCTGTTGCGGCTCTTCCTCAACAATACGCGGGAACACCCCTTCCGGTTTAGAAATAGCTGTTCCAGGCTTAAGTGCGTGGTCTTTGCTAATAAAAGAAAAATCGCGCTCTTCTTTAGAAATAGCAAGCTGATCCAGCATTTTAGCCGCACTTTCCGGCGTGACAGGCTGCATAATAAGGGCCAGACAACGAATTGTTTCAGCCAACACGTACAAGACTGTACGCATGCGGTCAGGGTCTTCTTTCTTCAATTTCCACGGGGCTTGCGCGTCAACATAACCATCGGCCGCGCTGACAAGTTTCATGATGCTTTCCAGAGCGCTATGGAATTTTTGCTCGTCCAGTGCCAGCCTTACAGAGGCCAGCATCTTGCTTTGCGCTAACTCAAGTAATACATTATCTTCTTCCTGTAAGTCACTGAATTTAGGTGTTTTTTCCTCACAGTTCTTGTAGATCATCGACAGGCTGCGCTGCGATAAATTACCAATTCCATTGGCAAGATCGCTGTTAATTCGGTTTACGGCCGCTTCATGACTAAAATTTCCATCATTACCAAACGGCACTTCACGCAGCATAAAATAACGAGCCGGATCAACGCCATAACGCTCAACTAGATCCTGCGGCGCGATAACATTACCCAGAGATTTAGACATTTTCTGGCCTTCAATCGTCCACCAACCATGAGCAAAAACGCGCTTTGGTGGCTCTATACCCGCAGACATCAGAAAAGCCGGCCAATAAACAGCGTGAAAGCGCAGAATGTCTTTGCCCACCATATGCAAATCAGCAGGCCAGAATTTTTTAAAATCAGCGCTTTCCGTATCGGGAAATCCCGCAGCCGTCATATAATTGGTCAAAGCGTCAATCCAGACATACATCACGTGTTTGTCATTACCCGGCACCGGCACGCCCCAGTCAAAGGCCGTACGACTCACGGATAGATCACGCAAACCGCCCTTAACAAAGCTAATGACCTCATTCCGGCGGCTTTCGGGAAGGATAAAGTCCGGGTGCGTATCATAAAATTCCAGCAACTTGTCCTGCCATGCAGACAGCCTGAAGAAGTAGCTTTCTTCTTCCATCCATTCACATTCCGCACCAGAGGGAGCAATTTTCTTGCCATCGACTTCGGTTAGCTCATCTTCACCGTAGAAAGCTTCATCGCGCACGGCATACCAGCCGCCATAATTATCAAGATAAATATCACCCGCCTCTTCTATCTTTTGCCAGAGGGCTTGCGCGGCCTTGATATGGCGCGGCTCAGTTGTACGAATAAAATCATCATTGGAGTAATTCATCATCGGAGTTAGATCGCGGAAGTTCTGTGACACGCCATCCGTAAAGCTTTGCGTGTCTACGCCAGCTTTTTCAGCAGCTTGATGGACTTTCAGGCCATGTTCATCCGTACCGGTCAGGAATTTTACGTCAAAACCATCCAGTCTCTTGAACCGCGCCAGAACATCGCAAGCCACCGTCGTATAGACATGCCCCAGATGCGGCTTGTCATTCACGTAATAGATCGGCGTTGTTATGTAGTAAGTTTTGTCCGCCATTATGCGGCCTCCTTAAATAATGAAAATGCGCCAAGCACGGCGTGACGTTTGTCCAAACTAGCGGCGGTCACTGTATCAAAATGTTCCTGAAGTTGACCAGATATTTCTATCCAGTCCTGAAGACTGTAATGTGCCAGAATTTTTTGCGTGGCTTCGTTATTCAAAGGGCTGCGCGGTGTTTCGCCGCGTGCTTTAGCGCGCAGAAGGCTATTTACGACCCACATAAGCACGTCCTGAAAGGCTTTCAAGCTATTTTCCTGTCCGGGTTTACTCATACTGTCGGCCAGTGCATGAATTTCTGACCACTGCCATTGCGGCCAGCTATGGAGCAACATCATAATTTTTTCGATCGCGCCTAGCCCGTCCTCTTCCAGAATACGAAGCCCCTGCCCTATGCTACCGCTGGATATATTGTAAAGAATATCCATATCACTTTGCGGCAGAGTTCCATGGTCCCTGCTAATTAATTGACTAAAATTGTCATGGTCCAGAGCAGCAAAAGGGACCGTTCGGCAACGGGAACGAATTGTCGGAATCATCGCCCCCAGCCTATGACACACAAGAATGAGCAGTGCGTGCTCCGGCGGCTCTTCTAAAATTTTCAAAATAGCGTTCTGGGCGTTACGGTTCATGGTATCGGCATCATCAACAATCGCGATACGCCAGCCGCCCTGCGAAGCTGTCATGCGCATAAAAGGAGTGATTTTTCTTATTTCACCGACTTCAACCGCGCCTTTGTAACGGTTCTTCTTTTCATCAAACAGACGCCCGATTGTCATCAAATCAGCATGACCGCCAGACACGACCTGCCGGAACACAGGGTCATCAGGGGCGACAAACATATCTTTGAAGGTTTCTTTGGGAAGGTCATCGCCGAACAATCCTCCATCCGCGCTACCGCCACCCCTACCGTTTTTGAACAAATAACGCGCTAGCCGAAAAGCCATCGTCGACTTACCAATACCTTGCGGCCCAGAAAAGATAAGCGCATGCGGCAGGCTATCACTCTCAATTTGTTCCAGCAGCGCGGCTTCTACAGCATTGTGTCCGAGGCAATCTTTCATCTCGCGCGGCGGCTGCAGACCTGCGCTTTCATGAGCCATCGCAGCTTCATCGGCGGCCACTAAATCATCATCAAAATCGTCAAACATTACTCATGCGCTCCTGTACGGCGCGTTCTATTTCTTCGGCTATTTCTTCAATTGTCTGGCTCGCCTCAACAATAACACAGCGTTCCGGGTTACGCTGCGCTATTTCAAGAAACCCTTGCCGCAGCCTTTCATGAAACCCTGTATCAAGCTGCTCAAAGCGGTCTTCATTTGAGCCGTTATCAGAAAGCCTTTTCCCGGCCCGCTCCAGCCCGATCTCAACATCCAGGTCGAGCATAAAAGTCAGATCCGGCTCAAACCCTCCAAGAGAAAGCTGCACAAGACTTTCAATAATATCAAGTTCCATGCCATGGCCATAGCTTTGATAGGCACGAGTTGAATCTGTGAAGCGGTCACAAATAACAATTTTTCCCTCTGCCAGTGCCGGTTTAATCAATGTTTCGATATGCATATTGCGCGCCGCAAAAAACAAAAGAATTTCAGCCATCGGCGTCCAGTCACCACCATCACGGCGCACCAGAAGCTCTCTAATTTTTTCGGCTTCATCTGTGCCACCCGGCTCACGAGTTATCACAGTTTCATGACCACTATCTTGCAATTTTTCAGCGAGAAGTTTTATTTGCGTGGTTTTGCCGGTGCCCTCACCGCCCTCAAGAGTAATAAAAAGGCCTGTCATTCAGAAATACTCTTACTACCCAACATCAATTTAGCCTTGGCAAAGGTCGTAGCAAAAAAGCCCAAATGCATAACATCCGCATTGGCAATAAGTGGTATTTCAAATGTTTTAAGTTGCGGAACAGTTACTTTCAGCACGCCCACTTTCTGGCCCTTTTTAATAGGAGCCTGCAATGGTCCGTCATAAAGAACCTCAACCTTAAGGTCATTTTTAACGGAGACAGGAACAGTAACAGTCAAATCCTGCTCAATAATCAGGGGAACCTGCTCTGTCTTTCCCATTATAACAAAAGCATGTTCAACCGTTTCACCAGCAGAAAAAAGCTTAACGTTTTCAAACCCCTTTAAACCCCACTCCAGCAACCGCGCACCTTCCTGCGCTCTGGCTTTGTCATCTTTAAGACCGTTGACAACCAGAACAACGCGTCGTCCATTTCGAATGCCTGAAGCCATAAGACCGTAACCACCCGCCTCTGTGTGACCCGTTTTAATGCCGTCAGCACCTATGTCGCGGTAGATTAACGGGTTTCTATTACTCTGTTTGATATTGTTATAGCTATATTCAGTTTCAGAGTAGTAACGGTAATGATCCGGAAAATCGCGGATCATGTTCATGGCTAGAGTAGCGAGATCTTCCGCCGTAGAATAATGGTCCGGGTCAGGCCAGCCGCTAGCATTCCTGAACTGGCTGTTCTTCATACCAAGCGCTGCAGCCTTGCTATTTAACGCCTCTGCAAAAGCATCCTCAGAACCCGCAAGTCCTTCTGCCAGAACGATTGTTGCATCATTACCGGACTGTATAATCACGCCCCGGATCAAATCCTCAACTTTCACCTGACTGCCCACTTCAACAAACATCTTGGATCCGCCCTTGCGCCAGGCCTTTTCACTGACAGGGAGCATAGTATCCAGACTTAACTGCCCTTCTTTTAACGCTTCAAAAACCAGATATATAGACATGACCTTGCTCATGGAAGAGGTCGGCATTTTCGTGTCCGCGTTTTTCTCAAACAGGATCATTCCCGTATCATAATCAATCAAAATAGCCTGTTTTGCCGATGTATGATTAAACCCGGCACCGTAAGATGCGCCGGACAAAACAAACGTAATAGTGATAATAATCGCCGTGAACTGGATCAAATGTCTCAGCATGGTTTCCCCCATAGCTATAAATTTCAAGGTCAGTTTAAGACTCTTGGGGCCAGACGCAATTAATTTATTATTCCACGATAATAATAGCGCTTTCATTGCCCGAAGAAATCAGACGCGCCAAAAGCTCATCCGCTTGCTGCACACTGGCAACAGGGCCAAGGCGTACGCGGTAGAATTGCCGCCCGTTCACAATCGCCGGATAGACATTGGCTTGCGCGAATTGTTGTAATTTACCGCTCAATTTATAGGCATTTTCCTGCACCGTAAAGGCTCCGGCCTGCACAAAAATATCCGTTTTTATCACAGGCATTTCGGTCACAATAGGATCGGGATAAAAAGCCCCGCTGCGGGTGTGGCCTGGTATGGCCTGCCTAACACCTGTGTTGACTGAAGTCGGGCTTATCAAAGCTTCACGCATGACAGGCGGCGGCTGCGCTCCTGCTGCCGGTTCCACCTGATAGGCTTGTGATGAAGTTGCAGAAGCCACCTTCACAGGCTGCGGGCGCAACGACGGCATTTTACCACCTCTGTTTAGAGCAACCTCATAGCCATTCGTATCCTTACCGCTTTTCGCTGCACGGGCGATCTCCATGCTTTCCTGTTTCAGCACTTCAAGGCGGACTTTTGCTGTTCCTTGATCTTTGAATCCCAGCAGCTCAGCGCTCCGTTTTGATAAATCAATGATACGGCCTCTCTTATAAGGCCCCCGGTCATTCACCCGGACAATCAAAGAGCGGCCGTTATCCAGATTTGTAACCCGCACAAGCGAGGGCATTTGCAACGTCTTATGGGCTGCCGTTAGCTCATACATATCAAATGTTTCACCATTGGCTGTTTTTTTACCGTGGAATTGCGGGCCATACCATGAGGCTATCCCTGTTTCCACAAGATCGTAGCTTTCCTGCGGATGATAGCGCTTACCGTTGATTTTATAGGCGTTACCAACCTTAAATGTGCCTTGGCTTTTAGAAGATGGTAGGGCCTGCTTTGTCACATGGGAAGCAAGCTGCAGCTCGGTACAGGCGGTCAGGCACAACAAAAGCGCTAAGGTATAAAAGATACGGTTCATTTGTTTTGTCTTTATTTTGTTTATGATCCACTGAGGGTCGGATTAGCAGCGGCGATAGCATCGGCCAACCGGCCAACAGAGAGAGCGAACTTATCAGAATTGTTCCATCGTTTAATGGTATGAAAATTATTGTAAACTAGAAATGCAGAACCAGACATACCATCAGGCGCAATGACTTTCCCCATCATCCCCGGTACAACCGGTATAGGCGCGCCGTTCGGGAGCTTAATGCCCATACTCTTCCATGTAGAAAGCTGTTTTTTACTGCCTACCAGATTACTGTCAAACCCGGCGGGAAGTACAACTTCCCTGCCCCATCTTTGACCATCGTTCCAACCATTTTTTGCCAAATAGTTTGCAGCCGAGGCAAAGGCGTCTGACAGATTATTCCATATATCTTTACGGCCATCGCCATCGCCGTCCTGCGCTAAATTCATAAAACTGGACGGCATGAACTGTACCTGCCCCAAGGCACCTGCCCATGAGCCTTTCATTTGATCCAGTGTAATATGGCCCTGGTCTACTATTTTAAGCGCAGTGATAAGCTCTTTCCTGAAATAGGCGGCGCGTTTAGGCGAAGTGCCACCGCGCCCGTGCCATGCCAGAGTCGCCAATGATTTGACGGTGTCCTTGCCGCCGGTATAACCGCCATAATTAGTTTCCATACCCCACAACGCGGCGATATATTGCGGCGCTACACCATATTTATCTGAGGCCTTTTTAAGCTCATCATAATGCTTAACCAGCATTTTTTGCCCGCGCTCTATACGCGTTTTGTTCACGCGTTTGGAAGAATAAGCAGCATAGGTCTGAGTGAATTCCGGTTGTTTTGTATCAAGCCTGATGATTTCAGGATCAGGCTGAAAGCCGGTTAAAGCCTTGTTCACAAGCATAGGGTTAATATTCTGCGCTATCGCTTCTTGTCTCACTTCACCTAGCCATTGCTCAAAAGGCACGGCCGGATTGGCAAAGGCGCTTACTGCCGAAAACCCAGTGACAAGCGCAAATATAAGAGCCAGAGATGTTTTTTTGAAATTATTCATGGTTATTACTGTAAACAAAAGATCACCGTAATGGCAAAGTTATTTTTCCAGTGAAATGATAAGCTGCAATTCCTATATATTCATGCAACGCCACATGAAGATTATAAAAGTTTTCAAGAAAGTCAAACTCAGAAGGAATCCAACTCACATCACCTGATGTTCTGTAATCTGTCGGGTAAGGAATAATTCCCCCCCATTTTTGTTTTCTTGCCACCGCATAGGCACGCGGCAGGTGGTAAGACGAACTTATCAAGACCCACGTTTCCCCCGGCTGCGGCAAGATGAGTTCTTTAGTTAATTTGATGTTTTCATAGGTATTACGTGATTCATCTTCATAAATCACATTATCTTCAGAAAACCCCACACGTTCTAAAAACAGGGCTATATCGTCCGCTTCTGTCCGGCCATTATTTACTAGCTTCCCATTGCCACCACTAAAAACGACAAGAGCATTAGGATGTTTTTGCGCCAGGGCAAGTGCATCAACCACACGCTCTGCGGCCTCATTCATAGCAGGAAGCCCCCTGCCCTCTGATACAGAAGAATTAAAAGTACCGCCAAGAACTAAAATCCCATCAACCCTATCGGGAAGCGCTGCCGGGCGCTCATGGTGCTTTTCCAGCAAAATTAGCATGTATTGCCCTACAGGAAACAGACCAAACCCCGCAAACATTACAAAGCCCAGCATTAAAACTGAGCGACCCTGCACCTTTGAGAATAGAGAAACCACCATCCCTAATACAAAAATCAGGAAAATCAGGTTCAGGGGAGATAACAGCGCCCAGATAATTTTTGATAATGAAAAAAACATAACCGGTTCACTATAAAAGTTTACTGATGATAAGGTAAGAGAAAATATAAGATTGATATAATTGAAAAAACTTTTTATAAGAACAAACAGCAATGCGGAGGGGTGGCAGAGCGGTTGAATGCACCGGTCTTGAAAACCGGCAAGGGAGCAATCTCTTCGAGAGTTCGAATCTCTCCTCCTCCGCCATTTGCTGAGACAGTTTCAGAGCCTTCTTAATTAAGTGATGTAATCTATCCTACGTAAATGTCAGATACTTGCTCTTACCTAAACCTTCTGCGTAAAGGGCACTCTTTAGGTGAGTTAATAATTATTCTGCAGCTTCCAGAATTTCATTATCGGGTTCCTCGTCAACAATATCTTCATCCATATCAATTTGAACATTCTCATTGGCATTTTCAATAACGTTGTCCGATCTGATCTGATTGAGTAGTTGACCAACGGAGCCTTTAAGATCATCCGATAGCTTTGCAACCTCTCCTGCAGCGTCCAGAACAGAATCGGCGGAAGAGCCTGTCTCGCCCGCCCCTTTTTGAACCTCCTGAATAATTTCGGACACACTTTGAGCCCCTTGCGACGCTTCGGTTATACTACGGTTAATCTCACCAGCCGTTGCATTTTGCTCTTCCACAGCGGCTGAAACACCTGTAACAGAGTCATCAATCTCCGCAATATTGGCAATGATACGTTCCATAGCCGTAACGGACTCAGCCGTTGCATCCTGGATTTCAGTAATTCTGGTATTGATTTCGTTCGTTTTCTGGGCTGTTTCTGTGGCCAGCTTTTTCACTTCATCAGCCACAACAGCGAACCCTTTACCAGACTCACCAGCACGTGCTGCCTCAATTGTCGCATTCAGCGCCAGTAGATTAGTTTGCTCGGCAATGCCCTGAATAGCCACAACAACCTCACCTATATTTTGAACACGTTCATTCAGATTAGCGACAGTCTCATTGGCGCTTTGTGCATTACTGGCGGTATCATTTGATTTTGTTTTGGCCGTGGTTATTTGCGAAGCAATCTCACCGCTACTGGCTGTCATTTCCTCCATAGCCGAGGCTACAGTACTAACATTAACGCTAGATTCTTCAGATGAAGAGGCAACAGTTGCGCTGGCCTGACTTGTTTCTTCGGCAGTTTTCTTCATGGATTCAGCAGCGGATTGCAACTCCGTCGAAGCTGAAGCCAAAGAGTTAATAAGACTGCCCACCTGTAAATCGAAATTGTCGGCCATCTCACACATGGTTTTACGTTTTTCTAATTCCGCGCGTGCTTCTTGCTCCTGCTGTTCCTGCGTCATTTTTTGGACTTTCTCGGTATTTTTGCGGGAGTTTTCAACAGCCTGCGCAATTTCACCAACCTCATCCTGGCGATCACGGTGTGCCACTTCAAAATCAGTTTCACCCTCATCAACGCGCCGCATAAAACTGATCAGCTCCAGAATCGGCGCCGTCAGCGCCTTACCAATTAGAATAACAGCGGCAATAGAAATCAGAACACCGATGATCAAAAGAATAATATCTTTCGTAATCAGAGCATCAACATTGTTCTTGGCCAATTCCACATCTTTGCTTAACAACTTTTTCTGGTTAATGACCATGCCACCCTGGCGAATGCCTTTGTCGTTCTTTGCCCCTGCCAAGGTATTCATAAGTTTTCCGGCACGTGGAGCGGCCTCACTAACCAGATAGTAATTGGCCATATTCCACTTGTTACTACCGCGAATTTCAAACATTCTCGCCGGCATAGGATCAAACATAGCCCGCGCAGCTGAAAATTCTTTGAAGGCTTTCTTCTGTTGATCATCCATCAAATAAGATGCTCCCTGAAGGTCGGCAAAGCGCCTTGTATTTTTTGTCCAGGACTTGTTAAAGGCTTCTGTAAATTTTATATCACCGGACAGAAGGTACGCCCGGATACTGGCCAATGACCCTGCAAGAGTGCCACGCACGTCAGCCATCATACCGAGCAGCTGTTTACGCTCCGGCGTTGCCTCCATCTGCAGCTCACGGTCAATAATCTGCGTGATAAGTTTCATCTGCTTTCCAGCTACGGGAGCAGCGTCTTCAAACAGGATTTTATTCGCAGGCTGTTCATCCGGGCTATGTGCCGTGTCTTCCACTAGTTGCTGGGCAACTCTGAATTCTTCCAGCACCACCATGAAGTCTTTTAGCTTCTGGACATTAGTCGGATTAGTCCAGCGTTTGGAAAGCTCCAGCATCTCCGCCTTGGTCTTGTCAATATCAGTCCAGACAACTTGGCGCTGGTTCTTGAAGTCGTCCTTGCCGGTAATCATATAGCCGCGCAAATCCGCAAGCGAAGCGTTAATGTTATTTACCATTTGTGAACTGGCGGCTGCTGTTGGCACACGCAGCGTATCAATGCGATCAATCTGAGATTTAACATCGGTGACGCTCCAGATTGTAATGGAAATAGCGAGCACCAGCGTTGCTGCTACGGCCCCGAATGTGATAAGCAATTTTGTACGGATTTTTCTGTTTTTCAACATAACTCTCTCCTAGATCGCAGTGCATTAACTTTCAAATATAAGCTCAATGAGTAGAGTACCCATGATACATGTAACATCTTAAAAAATTAGAAAAAATTAGAAAAATCACAGGCCACAACTTTAAATTTAGTACGCATCTAAAATCAGAATTTCTGCATATTGACCAAAGGTGGGGCACAAGTATATTTGTCTGTGAAGCCTGCGCTTAAAAGGATACACTGCATCAAACCTAAATAAATTTTAACCCCGGAATAAGTGCTGCAGCCCTCATCAAAGCTAAGATAAAAAACTGTAAGTTTTCTTTCTTCTACATATTGCCGTATGCCAAAAAGCACCTGAACAGAATAATAAACCCTGACCTGCTAAATAAGGCAAATCCTTGCCAGAGCTCATATTTTATGGAATAGTGCCCCTGTTTTCAAAGATCAGGGAGGATTTCGTTATGGCCAAAGCCAAAAAAGTTATTATCACCTGCGCGCCGACCGGTGCCATCCACACGCCGTCAATGTCGCCTTATCTTCCGGTAACGCCGGATGAAATTGCCGATGCTGCCATTGCTGCGGCAGATGCAGGCGCTGCTATCTTGCACCTTCATGCGCGTGACCCGGATGATGGCCGCCCGACACAAGACCCGGCGGTATTTATGGAGTTCCTGCCCCGCATCCAGCAATCAACAGATGCCGTCATCAACATCACCACAGGCGGCGCGCCGCAAATGACAGTGGAAGAACGGATGCAGCCCGCCATGACTTTCAAACCGGAAGTGGCCTCTTTAAATATGGGCACGATCAATTTCGGCCTGTTTCCGATGCTTGACCGCTATGAAAAAGACATCAAGCATGACTGGGAACGTGTTCACTTAAGCAACAAGGAAATTGTCTTCCGCAATACCTTTAAAGATATAGAAGCCCTGATGACGATGGGACAGAAAAACGGTACGCGTTTTGAGTTCGAGTGCTATGACATTGGTCATCTTTATAACCTCAAATATTTTGTCGATAAGGGCATCGTCAAACCGCCTTTCTTTATTCAATCTGTTTTTGGAATCTTTGGCGGCATCGGTGGGCACCCGGAAGACCTCGCCCACATGAAACGCACAGCTGACCGTCTGTTTGGTGACGACTATCAATGGTCAATTCTTGGCTGCGGCACAAATCAGGTCAAGCTGGCCTCTATCGGCGCGGCGCAAGGCGCCCATGTCCGTGTCGGTCTGGAAGACTCGCTCTGGATCGGCCCCGGAAAATTGGCTGAATCAAGCGCGCAACAAGTTAAAAAAGTGCGCGAAATTCTTGAAGGTCTGTCGCTGGAAATTGCAACGCCTGATGAAGCGCGTGAAATTCTTCAGCTCAAAGGCGGCGATAAAATCGACCTCCGCCATAAAACAAAAAAGGCAGCTTAAATGTCTGAAACCTTTGGTATAAAGCCCGGCTTAAGAGTCGTTGTTACAGCAGGTGCAGCAGGAATTGGACGCGCTATTGCCGACGCATTTGAAGGCGCAGGCGCTAAAATCCATGTCTGTGATATTGCACAAGAGGCTCTTGATTCTTGTAAAGAAGACCACCCTGACTGGGGCTATACGCTCTGTGATGTATCCGATGAAACGCAGGTGAAAAATCTTTTTAAAGAGGGGAACGAGTTCCTCGGCGGCCTTGATGTGCTGGTTAATAACGCAGGCATTGCCGGGCCGACAGCGGGCGTTGAAGATATAGACCCTAAAGACTGGGACATGACCGTGCGTATCAACCTGAACGGCCAGTTCTATTGCACTCATCATGCTGTGCCGCTTCTCAAGCAATCCGACAACGCCTCGATTATCTGCATTTCCTCGATCGCCGGCCGGCTGGCCTATGCCAACCGCACGCCCTACGCCGCCACCAAATGGGCCATTCGCGGTTTTGCTGAAAGCCTTGCCTTTGAGCTGGGCCCTGCGGGCATCCGGGTCAATACCATTCTCCCCGGCATTGTTGAGGGGCCGCGCATTGAAAATGTCATCCGCGCCCGCGCTGAAAAAGAGAATGTGCCTTACGAGCAAATGGAACAAACATACAAAGATATGGCCTCTTTACAACGCATGATATCAGCAGATGATGTCGCGCAGCAGGCGCTATTTCTTTGTTCACCGCTTGGACAAAATATTTCGGGCCAGTCAATTAGTGTTGATGGTCATGTAAGGGCTTTATGATTAGTCATGATTACTGATCCGGTTATATTTCTGAACGATCTTTTTAAGGCAGGGCTAGAAGCCGCTGATCCGCTCAAAGTTGTCCCCCCTCACCTTCCTCCTTTACCAAAAGGCAGGATCATTGTCATTGGCGCGGGCAAAGCTTCAGCAGCCATGGCCAAAGCGGTTGAAGAGAGCTGGCCCGATGCGGAGATAGAGGGGCTTGTTGTTACGCAACATAGATATGCCGTACCTACGGAGAAAATAGAAATTATTGAAGCGGCGCACCCCGTCCCTGACGATGCTGGAGAACAAGCCTGCACCCGCATTCTGCAAATGGTTGAGAGTTTAAGCGAAGATGATCTTGTGCTGTGTTTGATTTCCGGCGGGGGGTCTGCGCTTCTAAGTATGCCTGCACCCTGTCTTTCCAGTGAAGAAAAGCGTGAAATCAATAAAGCTCTTTTGAAGTCCGGGGCGACGATCCACGAGATGAATTCCGTACGCAAGCATCTTTCTGCCGTTAAAGGCGGGCGATTGGCGCTGGCAGCACAACCGGCCAAAATCGTAACGCTGATTATTTCCGATGTGCCGGGTGACGATCCGTCTACTGTGGCCTCCGGCCCCACCCTTCCCGATGCAACAACGCAAGACGAAGCGCTGGCCGTTATTGATAAATACAACGTCGCTGTTTCAGATGACGTGCGCGCATGGCTCTCTGATCCAGAAAACGAAACGCCGGATTTTGAACCGGGTGAAACAAAAATCGTGGCACGGGCACAAGACGCTTTGTTTGCCGCCGCCTCTTTCGCCTCATCGCAAGGTGTTGAGCCGATTATTCTTGGCGATGATATAGAAGGCGAAGCTCGTAAAGTCGGCGATGACCATGTTCAGGAAGCCTTTCATTGTCTCAATAAAAGCCCTGTCATTTTAATCTCAGGCGGCGAAACGACCGTAACGATAAAAGGAAACGGCAAAGGTGGCCGCAATACAGAATATTTACTGGCGGCGACAATTGCAGGACTAGGACACAAACAAATTTACGGGATAGCCTGTGACACGGACGGCATTGACGGCAGCGAAGATAATGCCGGAGCGCTCTTTACGCCTAACACCTTGGCGCAGGCAAAAAAGAAGGACATAGACCCTGCCGTCTATCTTAATAACAACGATGCTTATAGCTTTTTTGAAGCTACCGGCGACCTGATTATAACCGGGCCAACCTTTACCAACGTCAATGATTTCAGAGCAATTTTGGTGTTGTAGGGGTTACTGCCGGTTTAAGAGACACGTTAACGACACTTTTGATTGCCGCCCGGTACTCTGCCGGATCTCTTAGATGAAAATCAGCAATGGACGTAACGCGTTCATCATCCCCGACAGAAATAAATTTACCGCCCGCAGCCTGTGCCGCCTGCGCGCCCGGCAAATCGCCAGGGCTATCTCCAAAGTAAACAGGAACCAGCTTTTTACCGCTTAACCACTCGGCCTGTTGCAGAATATCATTCAGCGCGTCGCCCTTGTCTGAATCAGAAGGCCCCATATCAAAAACCTTGCCGCCATCAACCATGCCAACAGATTGACCAGTTTCCGCGTTATGCTTATCCAAAAGAACTTGTAGCTTGCTTTTAACGGTCTCTCTTTCATCTTCTGAAATAGCTACATAATGCAGCGAGCGCATAAAATCTTTTTTCCGCAGCAGCAAACCTTCATGCTGCGCCACCAACGCTTCCAGCTCCGTATCAATCAAGTTCCATTTTGGCATAGGATTCAGCACCTCTGGCTCCGCACCTGCTTCTTTGCGAAAAACACAGTGATACTCGCATGATGCTCTAACATTTTTAGCCGGAAACACCTGATCAAGCCACGCAAAATCACGGCCTGTAATCACATAAAAGCCGCCGTCAACAGCCTTATCAAGGTTTTCACAAAGGGATTCCAGACCAGAAACCTGAGTCACCAAATTTGGATTGGTAGATTTTTCCAGAAGCGTTTCGTCAACGTCTGTAATCCAGACAATATTTTTCGACCCGGTCTTTCGTACCCAATCGAGAAAATCCTGCATGTCTATTCCTTATACTTTAAAGTTTTATTGAGGTGTATGTTGGACTATCAGCCGATGGCTTGTTCACTGTTTCGGACTTAATTATCTCTATATTTTTGTCCTGAACGATCTCATCAAATGTGGGATAACCAATAGCTGTTGGCATTGCCGATTTAACATTGAACTCGTCTTTGATAGGAACAATCACCGCAACACCAAGCATCTCGTGATTATCAACATTCTGCCATCGAGAGTTTATAAGTGCTACAGACGTTCCACCCTCTCCCAGACCAAATGCGGCATGCGTTAATGTTAAACCATCTGGCGCATCGACCGTCATCACAGCTTCAGCGGTATTAACGTCATAGCCTATGATTTTATTTGTATCCAATGAGGCTATAGCAACCAGCCTTTGTCCATTCACTTCAATGATACTTGCACCATCAGGACGTCCGCCTTGCAAGTCTGCACGCACAAGAAAAGTCTCTATATTCTCTATCTCATCGGTTTCTGCATTATAATTTGCTTTCCAGACCGTAGGGTTGTGATTTTTGTCTGTTTCTGCCAGAAAAATAATATTCTCACCATTCTCAGTATAACCACACAGAGCATTACTTGTTACGTGATTATCAAAGACAGGTTTTAACTCTAATGTGTCAGGGTTCACAGTATAAATCACGCCTGCTTTTTCTTCACCGGGCTTAAGAATTGTCCTGTCAATCGGAATGCAGCCAATCGCAATACGGGTCGTGCCATCAGCCAGTTCAAAGATATTCATATCATTGGGTCTGTTATTGGGCTTATCGGGTTCGATAGGATGAGACATGACAAGCGAACCATCTTCCGGTTTAAAGGCAAACAGACCGTCCTGTGCGTTACCGATTAATGTACCGTCATTATTAACGACAACGCCGCCAACCATTCCTTTATCTAAATGCCATTTTTTCGTAAGGCTGCTTTGCGGATTATATTGATGAACATCACCGGCTTCGATGTCCACGTAGTAGAAGCAGTTATCATACGGATTAAACATAGGAGTCTCACCCGTTTTAAGATTTTTAGCAAGGAATGTTGCCTGATCTGTTTTGCCGATATTGCCTAACACAGTGTTCATAAATTCGGTCCACCGCGGTGTTTAGAAACATGCTCCGGCGTTTCATAAACACCATCCAGAGACTTATCTGTTTCCATGTCCGGTGTTAGACCAAGCCCCTGAATTTGGCGACTTGAATCAGTGTCCCACCGCTTGAGCTCATCGCCACCATCACCGCCACCGGATGCAAAAGGCCGGGTACGCAGATCGTACAAAAAGCCATTTGTTTTAGGATCGCGAGGCATATAATCAAATGCTTTACCATCCGGCGTTTTACCGTCTTTATGGCGCAGATGGTCGTAGCCCATGGCAATAACTTTGCCATTAAACTCATCTTTCACCCCTCTTGAAGCTAATCTGAGCGGTAGTTCAACAATATCTTCGCCATGAGGATGGGCGTGCAACGGTTCATTAGGTTTTAAGTCCGTGCGTAGAAAATTTTGTACGGGCGGCGGCACATAACCAACCACCTTTTTCTCCGTATCTTTAAGCTCACCGGCAATATTATTAGCAAAGGCTTCAAGCGCGCCCTTACTAATGGCATAACCCGGCGTATTAACATCAGAGCGACTGACAATGGGTGAGCTAGTAACAAGAATCCGAGCATCATCGGTTAAATAATCAGCGATTTTCCTGAAAATATCAGCATGTGATTGCGCGTTAATCTGCATAAGAGTTCTGAATTCCTCAGCAGAAACGCCCGACACACCTTTACCATTTGAAAGCTTAACGACCCCGGCATTCATAATATAGGCATCAATCTTGCCGCTTGGCGAAGCAGCCACTATTTCGCGGCCAAGCACCTCATAAGCCTTGTCATCGGTCTGGCTCAGATCAAACGTAATTGTTGTTATGCGGTCATTGCCCAATTCAGCCGCGACAGATCGTAGCTTTTCTTCCTGTATATCGAGCGCGATGACATGGGCACCGAGATGATGCAAAGCCCTGACTTTTGCAGCACCTATACCATCAGCCCCTCCTGTGACAAGGACGGTTTGGCCTCTAAAATCCATATCGGGGGCAATGTCTGTCAGGCCCGTGCTTTTACTCAAAGCAATAGAATCAGAAGGCTTCATGAATCCCACTCTTTTTAAAATATGACAATCCTGTCTTTTCTAAAGAGATTTCCATAGGAAGTCAAATTTTCAAGCTGCCTTTTTCTTTTCCGGTTCTTCTGTTTTTTCTACCGGCTCAGAAGCAGGCTGGCTCTTATCTTCCACATAATCCACATTATGCCCGAAGAACCACTCATACCCCTTGAGCATATAGTGCCAATACATAAGCGGCAGGCCTGTCACTTTCACCCACCAATAGACAGCAAGCTCCCTGTTTGGTGTAAGCGGCAATGTCGGCGTTACTTTACCGCCATAAATAAACTCAGCCAGCAATACCTTGCCGTAGGACGTAGTAAGCGGGCAGGACGCGTAACCGTCATAACCTTCCTCCAGAGCTTTCCCTGCGATCATATTGAGGATATTGCGCACAACAACCGGGCTTTGTTTTCTAATGGCCGCCGCGGTCTTTGAGTTAGGCGTAGAACAAACATCACCGAGGCTGAATATATTGGCGTATTTTGTATGTTGCAGGCTGTTCTTATCAACACTAATCCAGCCGCCTTCACCGGCAAGCGGGCTATCCTTGATAAAGTCCGGCGCGCCTTGCGGCGGCGTAACGTGTAGCATGTCATAGTCAAGAACTTGTCTTTTGCCTTCTGAATCCTCAAATGTCGCTTTTTTCGCAGCGCCATTAATGGACACCAGATTTGTCTGGTAATGCGTATTGATACCATAGCGGCTCATAACTTTTTCGAGCGCCCTTGCAAAGTAAGGTACGCCGAAAATAGCCGGAGCCTGTGTCAAAAAGTGTAGATCACAATCCCCTGCTCGGCCTTTCTTGCGCAAATAGTCAGCAGCAAGATAAGCAATTTTCTGCGGCGCGCCGGGACATTTAATAGGCATAGGCGGCTGGGTAAACAGCGCCTGCGACCCTTTTTTAAGGTTTTGAATGCAATCCCACGTGTATTCTACATAGTCCGGTGAATAATTGCTGCAAACACCGTCCTTACCCAAAGCGTCTTTTAGACCCTCAACCCCGTCCCATTCGAGTGCCAATCCGGGACAAACGACAAGGTAATCATAAGTCACTGTATCACCAGAAGAGAGAACAACGCTGTTACCTTCGGGGTCAAAAGACTTTGCCGCGTCTTTAATCCAGCTCACACCAGGCGGAATTAATGATTTTTCAGAGCGTTTGGTTTTTTCCAGATTATAAGCCCCCGCTCCAACGAGCGTAAAAGCAGGCTGGTAATAGTGATTATCCGCAGGCTCAATAATGGCAACATTCAGATATTTAGCATGCCGCCGTATGGATGAAGCCACAGTGATTCCGGCTGTGCCGCCGCCGATGATAACAACTTGATGATGCTTATTCTGTTCCATAATTTAATACCTTTGAAAAAATAAAATTAATAATCCCAAGTATTTATGAGGCCTAAAATTTAAACAGGCAATAAAAAGGAATTTTTTCCCTGTGGATAAACCTTAAAATTTGATGTAAGTTAAGAAATATAAAATAAAAATTTTGATCAACAGAAGATGATCTAGATGATCCTGCAAGGAAGTAAAAAAGCTGCGGCAACGCTTGTTGCCCTGAGCGCGTTTGTACCTAATCTATTTCTCATCGATGAAGTGGATGCCCAAGCGACTGCTCAAGCCCCCATTAGTGTTTCAGCGAGCATTGTAAATCCCTTGGCTGTTACGCCAAGCCTCGCCTTTTCAATGAACTTTAAAACCTTTGCCATCAGTGGAACAGGGTCCTATGCGATCCAACCGGGCGGCACAGGAACGATTAGCAGCGGCCTTACCCTTAACGGTCAATCAGCAGGAACAGCAAAATTTAATGTTCCTCAGAGCGCGGCCTTTACCTTGAGTATCCCCACTTTTAAAGCTGGCAGCTCTATTGTGTTAACCATCGCCGGAGGTGGTGTTTCCAGCAAAAAGATGACCGCAAAATCAATTTTATTTGCCGGAAAAACAGGGATGTCAAATGCGACCGGAACATTAAAGGTTGGTAAGCACTCCTTGCCCAACATGAAAGTTACCAATCCGGGAGATACAGGAAGAGTTGCCGTTGGCGCACGTATATTCTTTGATGCTAATCAGGTCACTGGAGTCTATACGGGAACATACATAGTACGTATAACCCTCTAGAAGCTTTACTGAGACATTACCAAAATTTTGCCCCCGGTCCGTAATGGATCGCGCTATAACACTTTATTCTCGAAGTAACCCCAAGTTACACTTCTGTACATTACATATTAACACACAAGGGTAAGTAAATCATTGTTATTTTAGGAGGCATATTAGAAATTCCAGTTTTTTGACCTCCATTGCAGTTCATTTCTTGACAGAACGGCTTATCTATGTGTATATCTCTCCTTCTTAAATCCGTGTAACATATGGTAGATAAAGATGTTTGCAGTAATACGTACCGGCGGGAAACAATATAAAGTCGCCAAAGATGATAAAATAAAAGTGGAAAAACTGGACGCCAAAGAAGGCGATTCCGTTGATATTGATGTTTTGTATGCTGAAGGCGGTAAAAACGCCAAAGTAACAGCGACGATACTTGAGCATAAAAGAGATCCAAAGATCATCGTGTTCAAGAAAAAACGTCGCCAGAACTATCGCCGGAAAAAAGGTCATAAACAGCACCAGACAGTTCTGCAAATCACTGATATTAAAGCAGCATAAGAGGAAATTTAGAGATGGCACATAAAAAAGCAGGTGGTAGCTCCCGTAATGGTCGTGATTCAGCCGGTCGTCGTCTTGGCGTCAAGGTTTATGGTGGTTCGTATGCCTCAGCCGGAAACATCATTGTCCGTCAACGCGGCACAAAATTTCACCCTGGTGTGAATGTAGGTCTTGGTAAAGATCATACGATCTTTGCTCTTATCAATGGTGAAGTGCGCTTTAGCACAGGCCGTAACGGTCGCCAGGTGGTTAACGTTGACCCAGCCAATGATACTGCTGCACAAGCAGCCGAGTAACAAAAAAGCTTAATAATTTTAAAAAGGGGGAAGCTTGTCTTTCCCCTTTTGTTTTGGATAACTGAAAATGAAATTCCTCGATCAGGCAAAAATATATCTTAAAAGCGGTGATGGCGGCCCCGGCTGCGTTAGTTTTCGGCGTGAAAAATCCATTGAGTTTGGTGGCCCGAACGGTGGCAATGGTGGCAGAGGCGGCGACGTTATATTCATAGCGGTCGAGGCGCTAAACACCCTTATTGATTTCCGTTACCAGCAACATTTCAAAGCCCAAAGTGGTACGCACGGCATGGGCAAAGATAGAAGCGGCCCCGGCGGCGATGATTGCATTATAAAGGTTCCTACCGGCACAGAGATTATTGATGAAGACAAGAAAACGGTGCTCGCCGACCTGACCTCAGAAGGCCAGAAACTAGTTTTTCTAAAAGGCGGCGACGGTGGTTTTGGTAACGCTCATTACAAAAGCTCAACCAATCAGGCACCGCGTAAGTGCACCCCCGGCTGGCCCGGTGAAGAACGCGCTGTCTGGTTGCGTTTGAAACTTATCGCCGATGCCGGACTTATCGGGTTGCCTAATGCCGGTAAATCGACCTTTATTTCCGCTGTATCGCGCGCAAAACCTAAAATTGCCGATTACCCCTTCACCACCCTGCACCCTAATTTGGGCATCGTTAAGATTGGTGATTATGATTTCGTTATGGCCGACATTCCCGGTCTAATTGCCGGAGCGCATCAAGGCAAAGGACTTGGTGACCGCTTTCTCGGCCATGTTGAGCGCACTTCTGTCCTGCTCCACATCATAGACATCACTCAGGATGACCCTGCCGAAGCCTATAAAACTATCCGCAAGGAACTGGAAGAATACGGCCACGGCCTCGCTAACAAGCCGGAGATCATCGCCCTGAACAAATGCGATGCGCTGGGCGCTGAGCTAGCCGAAGACCAAGCCCAAACCCTGCAAAAAGCCATTGGCAAAGAAGTCATTCAAATATCAGCCGTTTCGGGCGAAGGCACTGAAACAGCGCTATACGCCATGGCTGAAGCTATTAAAACGGCCAAAAGCGGTATTTCTTGACATATAATTAGTTCCTGTCTAACGTACCCAAAGTTCACATAAAATAAAATAAACAGGGTTATTAAAATGAAAAAGATTTCCTTCAATTTCAGCAATACAGATACAAAATCTGATGTGCTTGTTTTACCGGTATCAGATAAAGGCAAGCTGCTTTTCGATGCTGAGCAAAGCTTAACCGACATGGCGCGGCACAACATTGGTTGCGACAGTAAATTTAAAGGCAAAAACGGCCAGACCTTAAGTTTCGCCGCCCCGGCAGACAGCGGTTACAAAAAAATAGTACTGCTCGGGCTAGGTAAAAAAAATCCGGATCAAGCGGCATTTAAAAAAGCCGGACGACCTTTGTTTAATGCCTTGAAAGCCACCGGGTACAAAAGCGCAAATATTGTTGTTGAGCGCGGACAATATGCCGCTGTTTTGGCAGATGCCGTTAATGCCGCCAGCTACAAGTTTGACAAATACATCACTGATGAGCGTACAAAAGAAACAACGCCAGAGAAGCTTAGTTTTGTTACCGAAGGTGTAAAAGAGGCAAAAGCTACTTTTTCAAAACTCAACGGAGTCACGCAAGGCGAATTTCTGGCGGCTGATATGGGTAACGAACCCGGCAGTGTCATTTTCCCGGAAAGCGCAGCAGAGCTGATTAAAAAAGAACTTGGCTCCCTGCCCGGCGTTAAAATTCATGTTATTGATGCCGAAGAAATGAAGGAAGAAAGAATGAATGCCGCTCTGGCTGTTGGTCAGGGAAGTGTTAACCCGCCCTGCATGGTTGTCATTGAATATGACGGCACGGACGGCAAAACCAAAGACTGGCCACTGGCCTTTGTTGGCAAAGGCGTAACATTTGATAGTGGCGGTATTTCTCTCAAACCAGGCGCCGGTATGGAAGAAATGAAAATGGATATGGGCGGCGCGGCTGCTGTCGTTGGTGCTATGCGCGCGCTTGCCGGACGCAAAGCCAAAACCAAAGTCGTCGCCATTGTTGGTTTTGCCGAAAACATGCCGGACGGTAAAGCGTACCGCCCCGGTGACATCATCGAAACCCGTTCCGGTAAAACGGTGAATGTAGGCAACACTGACGCAGAAGGCAGGTTGGTTCTGTGCGATGCGCTTGATTACATGCAGGACATATATAAGCCGGGAACTATGCTGGATTTAGCGACATTAACCGGCGCAGTTCTTGTTAGCCTTTCACACACATTTTCAGGCGTCTTTACCCCAAATAATCAACTTTGGAAAAAGCTGGATAAATCCGGTCAAAAAAGCGGACAACCCGGCTGGCGCTTACCGTTGCACGCTGACTTTGCCAAAGCTGTTAAAGGTAAAATTTCTGACCTTGAAAATGCCGCGAGAATGGCAGGCTCCAGCACTGCAGCAGAATTTCTGAAGGCTTTCGTAAAAGCATCAACAAAATGGGCGCATCTGGATATTGCCGGCACTTTTATTCCTGCTGATGGCATAGCAAAAGGCCACGGCGTACGCTGGCTTGACCGCTTTGTAGCAGATAATTTTGAGAGCAAAGCTCCTGCACCCAAGGCAACGCTCAAACCCACAATGTAGACAAAAGGCATGTTTTTATATATCTTTTGATTATGGAAGAAAATAAAAAGCCAAAAAATGGATTTCTGGGCAAGGTTTTTGCCTCTGTCGCTAACCGTGTAAGGCATATCAAAGATGAACTTACCGAAGAGGTCAATGAGCTCCGCGAAGATGGCGCGGACTTCCTCGATAAACACGGCAAAGGCCGCATAAAAGTTGGTGCGGCCTCGGCATTTAAAGTCAGCATTGTTAAAATATGGGTTAGTGCCGCTGCCCGGTCCGCCGCAGCCAAAGCCGGAACAGCAGCCGGAACAGCCCTAAAAGTAGGCGCAGCCACAGCTCCGCTTGCCAAGTTTACAATTCCGATAGCCTTTGTCGGCGGCTTTCTTTTCGGTCCCGCCGTTTCCAAAAAACTGGCGGGCTGGCTGCGTATCAACAAAGCCAACGACAATGAAAAACCGGAAGAACCAAAGGCAATCGACAAGCCCAATGACCAGCCAAAATTGAATCCCTAGGGCTGAATCCCTTTATTCCTAAACTTCGCCCAGCTTTCTCTGGTGACCTCCCATTTCTCCACTTCGTTCTCACCGCTGCGATGCTCCAAAGTGCCGTCGCCTATAAAGCGCGCACCTGTCTTTTCTTTAACCCGGCGAGAACGTGCGTTTGTTTTCGCGTTCACAACAATCATGCTTTCAATGCCGAGCTTGAAAAAGAGAAAATCCTGTACGCCTGTAATAGCTTCACTCATATAGCCATTACCCCAGAACTCTTCTGCAAGCCAAAAACCGCGATTTCCACCGCTTGCTTTTCCTTCGGTATATTCAACAAGCCCTACAATTTCATCCGGCTCTCCCTTAATCAGGACACCCCACGTATGGGCTTTCCCTGCCGCCATCTCGGGCAAAGAAACATCACGCAAGAAAGCTTCCGCGCCATCATCCGGATACGGCCACGGAACCACCATGGAAAGATGTTTTATAATATTCCAATTGTTAAAATGCTTTTGTATCGCCGGAGCATCATCTATGCTAACGGGACGCAAAGTGAGACGGTCTGTTTCAAGTGTTGGCGTTTTCATAAGGGGAGTTTACACCATGCGCACAGATACACCAAAAACGATTTACCTTAAAGACTACGAAAAGCCCGCTTATCAGGCACATCATGTTGATTTGACCTTCAAGATTTTTGAAGACCGAACAATCGTTCATGCCACAACGACATTTAAAAAGAACCATGACGGGGCTCTAGTTTTAAATGGTGAGCATCAGGTTTTGAAATCCGTATCCCTTGATGGCAAGCTGCTGGATGATGGCAAGGATTATACTGTCGATGACAACTCCCTGACGATCCCTACCTCGGGCTCAGATGAATTTACACTCGATATTGAAACCGAGATTGACCCGGCTGCGAACACGCGCCTTGAGGGACTGTATAAATCCGGCGGGAACTGGTGCACACAATGCGAAGCCGAGGGCTTTCGCTCCATTACTTATTATCAAGACCGCCCCGATGTCATGGGCACATTCAAGGTACGGCTTGAGGCCGACAAAAAAACCTGCCCCGTGTTGCTGTCCAACGGCAACATGATTGAAGCAGGTGAACTGGATAATAATCGCCACTTCACCGTCTGGCACGACCCCTTCCCCAAGCCCTGCTATCTCTTTGCGCTTGTCGCCGGTGATCTTGTGCATATCGAGGATACATTCACCACCATGTCCGGACGCGAAGTCATCTTGCGCATTTTCGTCCGCGACGGTGATCAAGACCAGTGCTGGTACGCCATGGAATCCCTCAAACATTCGATGAAATGGGACGAGGATAAATATGGCCGCGAATATGATCTCGATCTGTTTAATATCGTTGCCGTCAGTGATTTCAATATGGGTGCGATGGAGAATAAATCGCTGAATATCTTTAATACTGCGCTTGTGCTGGCACACTCTGAAACAGCAACAGACGGCGACTTTGAGCGCGTCGAAGGCGTCATCGGCCATGAATATTTCCACAACTGGACGGGCAACCGTATTACCTGCCGCGACTGGTTCCAGCTTTCCCTGAAAGAAGGGCTAACCGTATTCCGGGACCAAGAGTTCAGCTCCGACATGAACTCCCGCGAAGTGCAGCGCATTAATGATGTCGCCCTGCTGCGCCGTGTACAATTTGCCGAAGATGATGGCCCTATGGCGCACCCGATCCGGCCTGACAACTATATCGAGATCAATAATTTTTACACTGTCACCGTCTATGAAAAAGGTGCGGAAGTGATCCGGATGCAGCATACCCTGCTCGGCCCTGAAACCTACCGCAAGGCGACCGACCTTTATTTTGAACGCCATGACGGGCAAGCCGTGACCTGCGAGGATTTTGTCCAGTGCATGAAAGACGGCTCCGGCAAAGATCTGGGACAGTTCTTCCTATGGTACACGCAAGCCGGAACACCGGAAATTAAAGCCACCGGCAGCTACGATGAAGCGGCGCGCACCTACACGCTGGATTTAACGCAGAATATGCCGAAACCAATGCATATTCCGGTAAAAGTCGGACTTGTCAGCTCCAATGGTGATGATATGGCCGAAGAACTCCTTGAGCTAAAAGAAGCAAACCAAAGCTTTACCTTCGAAAATATCCCGTCAAAACCTGTGCCTTCAATCCTGCGCGGGTTTTCTGCGCCGGTAAAACTAACCACAGACCTGACCGAAGACGATTTGCGCTTCCTGATGGTCAATGACAATGATGGCTTCAACCGCTGGGAAGCAGGACAAACCTACGCCCTGCGTATGATAAACGAGATGCTGGACAAGCAGGAACAAGGCCAGAACTATGAAATATGGCCTGAGTTTCTCGATAGTTACAGCGCCCTGCTCGATCAAGCTTTTGGTCCTGACACAGATAAAGCACTCCTGTCGCAGTCACTGTCTTTGCCAGGCATTCCCTTTATCGGGCAATTTAGGAAACATGTTGATCCGCGCGCGATCTATGAAGTCCGCGAAGCCATCCTCGCCGCCATACTTAAACGCGACCGGGAAAAGCTTACGAGCATCTACAAAGACAACCCCACCGATCTTGAGTTCAAAAGCGACTTCCCTGCCCGCGCGCAGCGCAGCCTGCAAAACACGATGTTGTACCTTCTTAAAAACCCGGCGCTTGCCAAGACCCAATATGACGGCGCCAACAACATGACTGACCATGTTGCCGCGCTGGTTACTCTAACCGACACATCATCTGACGAACGCGAACAGGTTTTTGCCGATTTCTACGAGCGCTTTAAAGATTACCAGCTTGTCATTGATAAATGGTTTTCCCTGCAAGCCATGGCCGTGCGCCCTGATACTCTGCACGATGTTCGCAGACTTAAAGGCCATGAAGACTTCATCATGAAAAACCCAAACCGCGTGCGGTCACTTTACGGCGCTTTTGCTATGAGCAACCCGGTCTGCTTCCATGATGAAAGCGGTAGCGGTTATACATTCCTTACCGATGCGGTGATTGAGCTTAATGAGATCAATCCGCAAATTGCCGCGCGGCTGCTGACCCCCTTGCGGGAATGGAAGCGCTACACCCCGGACAGGCAGGAAAAGATGAAAACTGAGCTACAGCGCATTCTGGATTTAAAAGACCTGTCACCGAACGTCTTTGAAGTCGTAAGCAAAACACTGGAAAGCTAGCCTATGATGATTACGGCTTCCTGCGAACAGGGAACAACGGAATGGCAACAGGCGCGGTGCGGCGTTGTTACGGCCTCTAATTTCAAACTTGTCCTGACCAAAGGAAAAGGTAAAACCCGCAAAGCCTATATGATGCGACTCATCGAGGAAAAAAGGACAGGTCGCCCGACAGAAAGCTACTGGAGCGATGCCATGAAACGTGGAACAGATCTGGAACCCCGCGCCCGCAAGGCTTATGAGACAACCACAGGCAACGGTGTCAAAGAAGTCGGTATTAACTTTCTTGATGAAAGACGCCGGGTTGGCGCTTCACCGGACGGACTGATCGACCACGATGGCGGGCTGGAAATCAAATGCCCGCTCGTGAGCACCCACACCAAATATCTACAAAGCGGCCGCATCCCTGCGCAATATGTGCCGCAGGTGCAGGGCAATTTATGGGTTAGTGGCCGGGAATGGTGGGATTTTGCAAGCTTTGCCCCGGAAATGCCACCCGAAGAACAAATTGTGATCTACCGCGCCTACCGGGATGAAGACTACATCTCCCGGCTTAAATCCGAAGTTGAACAGTTTGTCGAAGAGCTGGATCAAATTATCGGTGCAATTTAAAACGACAATCCTTTCCATTCTTTAACGACTCAGGCAGACTTGTGTATGTAATGTCTGGGAACACCGCACTAAAAATAAAAAAAGAGGCGCCAAGCCTTAAAATAGAAAAACAATATGACGGCGCCGTTTGCGGTGTTGATGAGGTTGGGCGTGGGCCTTTGGCCGGGCCGGTTTTGGCGTCTTGCGTTTATATCCCTAAAACTATGTATCGCCGCCGTTTCCTGCATGAAATCAATGACAGTAAAAAACTTAACGTCAAAAAGCGCGAAGCCTTATTCTTACAAATCAGAAAGCATTGCAGCTTTGGCATTGGCATGGCCTCTCACGAAGAAGTGGATACATTAAATATTCACCACGCAACATTACTCGCCATGCGCCGCGCGTATCTAAATTTACAGAATGATTTTGAGGTGCGTCCCGAAATGGCGCTCATAGACGGAAAATTCACCCCAGACCTTTCATGCTCCTGCAAAGCCATCATAAAGGGCGACAGTATTTCAACCTCCATCGCCGCTGCGTCCATCATGGCTAAAGTCACGCGCGACCGAATTATGGAGCGCCTGCATCAGGAACACCCCTATTATGGTTGGGATCATAACTCCGGCTACGGCACGCCGGAGCATTTGAACGGAATCAAGGCCCATGGCATCACGCCTTATCACCGCCAAAGCTTCGCGCCTGTAAAAAACGCGCTGTAAAATCTTCGGACTCAATATAGACTCCTTTCTTAAGACTCAAGCACAACATATTGACTCCACACAAAGAATCGCAATTTTTTTCTTGACCGCGAATCACCTTTGACTCATGATGTCCTACTGTGGATAAAACAGGGGATAAAATGACAGACCTTAAAAAACAAGATTTAAACCTGATTCATCAGGGCGATTGTATAGACATCATGAACTCTCTCCCGGAAGAGAGCGTGGATATGGTCTTTGCCGACCCGCCTTACAACCTCCAGCTCAATGGCGATCTGCATCGTCCGAACAATAGCCTTGTTGATGCTGTTGATAACGACTGGGACCAATTTGATAGCATGAAAATCTATGATGACTTTACCGAAAAGTGGCTTTCAGCCGCGCGGCACACCCTGAAACCTGATGGTGCGCTCTGGGTCATTGGTTCCTACCACAATATCTTTCGGGTCGGGACTATATTGCAAGACCTCGGCTACTGGATTTTAAATGATGTGATTTGGCGAAAAACCAACCCCATGCCTAATTTCCGGGGGCGGCGCTTTACCAATGCTCATGAAACAATGATCTGGGCGGCAAAGTCTGAAAAATCAAAATACCACTTTAATTACGATGCGATGAAAGGGCTCAACGAAGACCTGCAAATGCGCAGCGACTGGTTTATTCCCCTCTGTACCGGGAAAGAACGCCTGAAAGGCGAAGACGGACAGAAAGTTCATCCGACGCAAAAACCAGAGGCCCTGCTCTACCGCACGATTATGTCCTCAACAAATCCCGGCGATGTTGTGCTCGACCCTTTCTTTGGAACAGGCACAACCGGTGCTGTGGCCAAAAAGCTGGGGCGCAAATATATCGGCATTGAGCGTGAGAGTGACTACATCGAATTTGCACAAAAGCGACTGGATAGTATTAAAAAACTTGGCGATGGTGAAATTCTCCATACGCCGTCCAAACGCGAAGAACCACGCATTCCCTTTGGTACGCTTATAGAGCGCGGCCTTTTAAAGCCGGGGACACAGCTCTCCAGCTCAAACGGACGCTATAAAGCCAAGATTGCCGCTGATGGAAATCTTATTGCTTCCGGCGGTCATCGCGGTTCTATTCATAAGGTCGGAGCGGCCCTGCAAGGTGCACCATCCTGTAATGGCTGGACTTTCTGGCACTATCAAAAAGGCCAAAAGACCCTGCCCATTGACAATATCAGGCAAAATATTCGCGACGAAAGCAGGAAAGGCGATACCCTGCAATAGGCTCAAAGCTTTATGGAAGAAAACTACACAAAAATTATTGTTAAAAATCTCAGGATGGATATGTCCATTGGCGTCCATGACCATGAGAAAACCAAAGAACAGCAGGTTATTGTCACTGTTGAGGTTAACGTTGAAAGAAACCCTGATTGGGAAGCAGACTCAATTGATAACGTTCTCAACTATGAATCTATTGTTTCTGCGATCAAAGATATAGCAAAGCGCGGACACATTGAACTCATTGAGACTTTTGTAGAACATATCGCCGCTTCTTGCCTACAAGACCCCGCTATAAAAGACGCAAGAGTCCGCGTAGAAAAGCCCGATATATTTCCCTTCATGGATTCTATCGCTGTCGAGATATTCAGAAGCAAAGGTTAAGGCGTTTCTCCTACAACCTTGCCATCAGATTTTTTTCTCAGTCGGCGAAACCGCTTTTCCCTAAGGTCTTTATAATACAGGGGCTTGAGCTTTTTTTCATCCGCATAAACTTCATACCCATCCAATCGGCCAAAAACCACGGCTCGCAACTCACCGCCACGAACGCGTAAAGTGTTTTTATATTGGGTTATACGCACCTTCAGCCTCAAAAAAGCCATGCGTTCATATTTACGCACCTGAAGTTTTAAAGGTAAATTATCGTAGGCTATTTTTGAATCTTCAAGAAAAAGATGCGCCAACTCCGGCTTCATTGGGACTTTTTCTACAACCAGAGGCCTGTTTAGAACGATAATCAAATTAGGCGGATACTCATAGATTTCGCCTTTTCTTCCACAGGTCTCCTTATAAGCCTCATTATTCATTGCAAAGTCCAGACGTCGTAATCCGGCAATTCTACTATCTGAAGAAAGCTCAAACACTTCATTTTCAATGTCATAACGATCAAGGGAAATAGGAACAATCAACTCAAGCCTCGTGGGAAACTCGTTCATATTATTGAGAATATGTTCGCGCGTGGCTTTCCTAATTTTCTTCCACTCAAAATCATCATGATAATTTTGGAGGTAAAGATTGCACTCATTGATCATAAGGTAAGAATCAAGCAAGTCGTCTTCCTCTATATCCAGCTTGCCTATAGCCCAATATAGTTTAGACAGATTCTCTACATCAGGAGGGACATACTCATCCTCTATTCCTTTTATAATATTTTGAATAACGTGATGGTCCTGCTTAAGTAAAGCTTCATCATCGGCGGCATACACAGCAAAACCTGCAGTCAGCGCCGCAAACAGAAAAAGAGATATGTATAAAAAGTAACGAATATTCATATAAGATGCCTAACCCTAAGTGTTATTCTGAAGCATAAGTCTTACAAATTTTTTAAAAAGAGTGGGTAATCCCAGTTTTTCAAGTTCTTTTGTGTCAATCCATTGCCACTCCACACCACTAAACGATTTTTTATCTTTTATATCAGCATGTTGCCCACTTAACTCTAAATCAAAATGCGTAAAACTATGATAAATCTTTAGAGCCTTATTTGCATTAAAGCCAGCTTTTGTAAAAACACCTTCATGTTTAAGGTCTTTTTTGTCCGCTTCCCATGTACTCGTCGGCAACCCCAACATACCTCCCAGCATACCACTTTCGGGCCTCCTCTCAAAAAGAACCTGCCCTTTTTCGTTTGAAACCCAATAAATATAGCCATACTTTTGCGGTTTATCCTTTTTGGCCCTTCTTTTTGGCAGCTCACTCTGAATATCCAGTTCGTAACCCTGACAGCCTTTCTTCAAAGGACATTGCCCGCACCCCGGTGATTTTGGCGTGCATATAGTTGCCCCCAAATCCATCATTCCCTGTGCAAAGTCACCGGGCCTGTCTATGCGCCCTTCTGACAGAGCCGCGGCGTAACGCCTTATAATAGGCTTGCTGTCCGGCAAAGGCTCTGTAATGGCAAAGTATCGGGATATGACCCGCTCTACATTACCATCCACAACAGTTGCAGGCTTATCAAAGGCAATCGACATTATCGCTGCGCTGGTATAATCACCTATGCCGGGCAGCTTTTTTAGCTCTACCTGCTCTGCCGGAAAACACCCCTTTAAATCCTGAGAGACAACTCCTGCGCATTTATACAAATTTCTGGCGCGGGCATAGTATCCAAGCCCGGCCCAGCTCTCCATAACATCGTTCTGATTAGCGGCAGCAAGCTCATGAATTGTCGGCCATTTTTCCACAAATTTCTGAAAATAGGGGATAACTGCGGCAACAACGGTTTGCTGTAACATAATTTCAGAAAGCCACACATGGTAGGGATCGGGCGTAAGCCCCCTGCCCGCGCGCCACGGTAACGCACGCCGGTGGCCATCATACCACGACAACAAAGCCTGCCGAAAGCCATCGACATTAGCGGCAGAAATCTTCATAATGCCCTGCGATTTCTTTTTACATTGGGGTTTAGCTGTCATGTATGGCCTTAAATTGCTTTCTGAAGCGATACCAAAAGTTACCGGTAAAGTGTTCAGCCGGAAATATACCATGCTGGGGCGTCTTGTCACGCGCTGGAACGATGTTGTCGGCGAAGAGCTGGCGAACAAGACTCAGCCTGTTAAAATCCGCTACTTCAAAAGTAAAAAGAGCAAAGAAAAACCTACCGCTTCTCTGGATATAGCCTGTTCAAGCGCAGAAGCCACCGCGCTGCACTATCAGAAAGACCTTATACTGGAACGTATCAACCAGATTTTCGGGGACAGCTGGATCACCGCCATTCGCTTTGTACCCATAGCGGCAAACGCCGACACACTTAAAAATAGACGCCCAACACCCTCTAAACCCTTGACCTCGGAAGAAAAAGAGCATCTATCTACAGTGCTTGAAAATATAAACGATCCCGACTTACAGGAAAAATTAGAAAGTCTTGGCACAGCAATTTTGCAAGACAAGCAATCTTGAACTATAAGTTTTCTCTAATTTATGACTTAAGGAATAACGCGCATGAAAGTAACGGCAATAACATTACGAAATGGCAATGTCATCGACCGTGACGGCAGGCTTTACGTTGTAACGAAATACGAAATCATACAGCCTGGCAAAGGAAACTCCGTTACCCAGGTGGAGATGAAAGATCTGCGCACCGGTTCAAAAGATAATATCCGCTACCGTACGCAGGAAACAGTCGAACGCGTACGGCTTGAACAGGACGATTACCAGTTCTTATTTCTCAGCGATGGTCGTTACACTTTCATGCATAACGAAAACTATGAACAGGTTGAGGTATCCGAAGAGATTATTGGTGAGCCAAAACAATTTCTTCAGGAAGGCATGACTGTGGTCATTGAAACGTATGAAGGTGAACCACTGAGCTTAAAGCTGCCAGATACCGTTATCATGGAAATAACCGAGGCTGAGCCCGTTGTTAAAGGCCAAACAGCAACAACCTCTTATAAACCCGCTATTTTAGAAAATGGCGCGAAAGTTATGGTTCCTCCTCACATAGAAGCCGGAACCCGCATTGTTGTTAAAACTGAAGATTCCTCTTACGTAGAAAGGGCAAAAAGCTAATGGCTTTGTCACCTAACATTAACGTCATGATAAAAGCTGCTGAAAAAGCAGGAAGATCTCTTGTTCGCGACTTCGGAGAAGTCGAGCAACTGCAAGTTTCTCGCAAGGGGCCGGGAGATTTTGTTTCTGCTGCTGACCTTCGTGCAGAAGAGATAATTTTCTATGAACTTAGCAAAGCACGGTCCGATTTTGGCTTCCTGATGGAAGAACGCGGACGGGCTGGAAACAAAGACTCAGAAAGTATTTGGATCGTTGATCCACTTGATGGCACAAGTAATTTCTTGCATGGCGTACCGCATTGGTGTATTTCCATAGGACTGGAAGAAAAAGGTGAGATCGTGGCTGGTATTGTTCATGACCCCATCAAGGATGAGACATTCCGCGCCGAAAAAGGCAATGGTGCGTTTTTTCGCAATAAACGACTGCGGGTCTCAGGCAGAAACACAATGGACGGTGCCATGATTGCCTGCGGGCAACCGGCAGGAACAGAAAACGATCTGTTCATTCAGGAATATGCAGCTCTTTTAGCGCAGGCTCCTGGAATACGCCGCTTTGGCGCTGCTGCCCTTGATTTGGCTTATGTTGCAGCCGGACGCCTTGAAGGTTTTTGGGAACGCGGCTTAAAACCGTGGGATATGGCAGCAGGAACCATTATCATCAGGGAAGCTGGTGGTATGATTTCAGATATAGAAGGTAAAAAGACAAACCCTGTTCATGAAGGTAATGTTCTAGCCGCCAATGCCGAAATGTATGATGAGTTAAAAAAGATTTTGAATGGCGTTAAACAGAAAAAAAATGCAGCGTGACAAGAGCAGGTTTTATCTTGTCTTATTTGCCTTTCTGACCTTGTTTGTCAGTGCGCAAACCTATGGACAGGACGAACCTCCGGTTCAAATTAATATGGACGTTCTAAATGCTATCAACCCTGCTGCCGGCGCGCAAAATTACTACTCCACTCCTGTCCCGGCTCCAGCAACCCCGCGAAAGCCTTCGCTGACAAAACGTGATTTTGTTTCTTTTCCTGTCACTATTAAAGACCGCACAGAGCGGCGCGACCCCTCTTTGAAAAAAACACCGGCTTATGTAGATAAACCTGCAGAAAAGAAGCCTGCAATCAACGTCATTCTTCCTGATTTCAAGCCCGTGAAAATCGTAAAACGGAAACCTAAAGTAAAAGTTCCCGTTCCTCCCAGACGTCCGGTCGCTCTAATAAAAGAAGCGCCCCCAAGCGATTTGAGCATCGGCGGTATGATTATGCCTGCGGTTCCGCCACAAGTGGTGCAAGCCGAAACACTTAGCCCGCCAAAAACAGCCAAAGAAACAACAAAAATTGTCAGCAACGACCCTCTGACAAAACAGCTTATTGTCCCGAACAGACAGGCAATGGTCACCAGCATAGAAGCCATAGCCGCCCTTGCCGACGCTTTAATGCCCGCGACCTCTGTTACGTCTTCTACCCCTATCCAGCAACAGCGGCGGCCACAGCGGGTTAAAATCAGCTACGCCCCCATCCCTGCCCGTAAACCAAAAATGGCAAATAGTGTCATCGCAGAGATCGAGCAAGCAATCAGCCTGGATTCCATTGAACCGACAGCAGGAACAACCGGCATAAAGGTCGCATCTCTGGTTGATATTACAGAGGCCGCCCCGACACAGCTCTCTAAAAAAAGAATTCCGCGTAACCCGCCGGAAAATGGCTTTGAACTGGAATATATATCCCTGCCTTTCTCCCCCGGCACCACAGCGCTGGACGAAGATGTGACGGGCTCATTAAACCAGGACATTATTCCTCTCCTTAAAAACAACCCGCAATGGCGGCTACAAATTCAGGCATTTGCAGGAAAAACAGACGATAGTCTTAAAAATGCCCGCCGAACGTCCTTGTCCCGCGCTCTGTCCATACGCTCTCACCTTCTGGATCAGGGCATCGAGGCAAGGCGTATGGATGTGCGGGCTCTGGGTATGCAAACAGACCGCAACCCCGTGGATCGCGTAGATTTTGTCTTCTTTGATCCCGCACAAAAATAAAAAACAAGACGCGCTTGTGGATAAAGCAAGCCGCTAAGACCCGGTTTTATTGACTTTATTTCGAATAAAGTTGATTTTTAGAGCATAGCCCTTTACAGATATGTTCTGTCAAAATCGCAACCGTTATGGCAAGGAAAAGACATGGCCCGGCAAAAGCTCATTGGAATTACCGCTCTCGTAGCTATCGTAGCTGTGGCAGGGGTTTATATTTTACTTTCCAGCCCCGGGCAACCTGTTGCCCAAACAATGGATGAAACAATTGAGGCTCAGGCGCCTGATACAGGCATAAACTTAGAATCCGCTCTTGCCGAACGCGCTCTGGGAAACCCGGATGCTCCTGTCACCATTGAAGAGTTCGCCTCCCTCACCTGCGGTCACTGCGCCCGCTTCTACGAAGAAACCTTTATCCAGCTTAAAGAGGCTTACATTGACACAGGAAAAGTTCGTTTTATCTATACGGATTACCCGCTTAATGCACCCGCTTTTGACGCGGCTGTCATTGCACGCTGTTTACCGGAAGAGCGTTATTTCAAATTTATCAAATTCCTGTTTGGTTCTCAGGAAGACTGGGCCTATACAGCCGGTTACCAGAAAGCCCTCAAACAAAACGCCAAATTACTTGGGGCAACGGAAGAAGGCCTAAAATCCTGCCTGAATAATCAGGAGTTAAGACAGGGACTGGCCGCCCGCATGCAAAAAGCCTCTATAGATCATGAGATTAAAGCAACGCCCAGCTTTGTCGTGAATGGCACAGAGGTTATAAGAGGCGGGCAGAACTTTGATGCTTTTCAAAAAATAATTGGTAAGTTACTTGAGGAAAGCAAAGCAACTAAATGATTCAATTTAGTAAATTACGTATGCAGGGATTTAAGTCCTTCGTTGAGAAGACCGAGGTCGATATTGGCCCCGGCCTAACCGGCATTGTCGGCCCTAACGGTTGTGGCAAATCGAACCTTGTTGAGGCTTTACGCTGGTGCATGGGGGAAAGCTCAACCAAACGTATGCGCGGTGGCTCACGCAGCATGGAAGATGTTATCTTCAACGGCACGACAGAGCGCCCCGCACGTAATATCGCTGAAGTTTCTCTACTGCTGGACAACAGCAAACGCACCGCCCCCGGGCCGTACAATAACAGCGATGAAATAGAAGTCGTGCGCAAAATTGAGCGTGACCGCGGCTCAGGCTACCGTATTAACGGCAAGACCGTCCGCGCCCGCGATGTGCAGCTTTTGTTTGCAGACGTGCTCAGCGGCGCCAATTCCCCCTATCTTGTTTCACAAGGGCGGGTGACGCAGATTATTCAGGCAAAGCCCGTTGACCGGCGCATGATCCTCGAGGAAGCCGCAGGCATCACCGGCCTGTACGCCCGTCGCCACGAAGCCGAACTCCGGCTCCGCGCTACGGACAACAACCTCAAACGGCTGGACGACATTCTCGGCAGCATGGAAGAGCGCCTGAACAGTCTAAAGAAACAAGCGCGCCAAGCTAACCGTTACCGCAATCTCAGCGCTCAGATCAGGCAGCTTGAGATCAGCATCGCCTGCCTTGAATGGCGGACATCCCACGAAAAACTAACCACCATTGAGCGGACATTTGCTGAAGCGGAAAGTAAGGTGGCCGAGCGCCTGACGGTTGTTACGCAGCTCACCGGAACTCAAAATGTTCAGTCAAAAGACATCCCTGAGTTACGGCAAAAAGATGCTGAAATGGGCGCTGCGCTGCAAAATTACAATCTAGCGCTACAACGGCTGGAAGATGAGCAAAGCAGGATTTCACAAGCCCTTGAAGAAACAGAAGGACACCTGACGCAGCTCCACACTGACCGTGGCCATGAACAGCAAACCCTGAAAGAAAACACCCACATACTGGAACGCCTGGACGATGAAGAGAAAGTCATCCGGGGCAAGGAAGAATCTGGCGATACAGATCTTCAGGAAAAGGAAGCCGTCCGCCAAACGCTCAAAGATACCGTCGAAAGGCAGGATTCCAGCTTAACTGTCCTGATGGAAGATACGGCAGAGACCCGCGCCCGCCGTCACAGTCTGGAACGGCAAATTGAAAAAGATGCGCAGCGCCGCGAAACAATCAAAGAAAGACTGAGCGCCCTTAAAACACAACTGGACGAGAAAAAGTCCGAAAATGGCGAGACTATCGATACCGGAAAATTAAGAACAGATATCGCCGAACAAGAAGAAGCTGTTGTTCTTGCCAATGCTGAAATTGAAAAGTTAAACAGCAAAATCGAACAGTTAAGGCAAACACAGGAAACTGGCAGACAAAAGCACCAAGAAGAAGAAAAAGAAAAATCAAAAATAGATACTGAGATCAATACACTAGAATCTATTCTTAATTCTGATTCTCAATATGAATTCAGGCCCGTTTTTGAAGATGTGGAAGCGGAAAAAGGATTTGAAACGGCCCTGTCCCGTGCTCTGGGTGATAGCCTGATGGGATCCACAGATGACAATGCGCCGGTCGTTTGGGAAAACCGGGAAATAAACGCAGGAGATCTACCTGCCCTGCCCGCCGGTGTTACCGGGTTGCAGCCTCACGTTAAAGCGCCCGAGCCTTTGAAACTGGCCTTGAGCCAAATTGGTTTCGTTGAAAATGAAGATGACGGTAAAAAGCTGGCGGAACAGCTAAAACCCGGACAATCTCTGGTCTCACGCGACGGCGCTTACTGGCGCTGGGATGGGCTTTACGTCAAGACCGTCGCCTCTGACTCTCATGCGAGACAGCTCAAGCAAAAGAACAAACTCACAGAGCTTAAAAAAGCGCTGCCAGCCCTTGAGAAAACCTGCAATAGCCTGGAAGAAGAACAACAAAAAACCAACAACACTTTGGAAAAAATTCAGGAAGAGCTTCGCTCCGCGCAAACAAAAATGGCGGAGCTAGAAGCTGCTATCAAGGAAAAACAGACCGCGCTAAACCATGCCATTGAAGAACAGGCCGACCGGCAGGCTGAACTGGCCAAGCTTGAAGAAGCGCTGTCTTTAGCCGAAATCGATTTAAAAGAGCTTGAGCAAACAATCAAAGACAACGAGACAGCGCTGGAATCTTTTGACGATAAGGCGCTTGAAGACAAACAGGAACAAATCGAAAAAACCCGCGCCGAACTTTCTGCCGAGCGTGAAAAACTACAGGACGCCATCCGCGACCTTGAAATTGCCCGTCAGGATCAAAGCCGCCGCAAAGCCCGCATTCGCGCTATTGGCGATGAGCGCGTTAATCTGCAAAACCGCTGTATCCGCGCCCGTGAGCGCCTCAAAGAATTGGATGAGCGCGAAGGACAGCTAGGACAGCGCACCGAAGAACTTCAAGGGCGGCCGGAATCTATTAAGAAAGAAAGCGAGACACTCCTTTCCAAAATAACAGAACTGCAAAAAGAAAAAGAACAGGTTTCAGACAAACTAGCGGCTTGCGAAAACGAACTGGCCGATACAACCAAAGCCCTCAAGGAAGCGGAAGGGGCGCTCGCAGAAGTACGAGAGTCTCGCGCTCACTCGCAAGCAACCACGGAAGAACGGCAAAAGCATCTGGAAGCCAGCCGCAACCATATTAAAGAGCATTTTGAAATGAGCCCGGAAGAGCTCATGGCTGAAGCCGCCATGGACCCGGAAAACCTGCCCGCTCTTGATGAGTTGAAAGAACAACGCGAAAAATCTGTGCGCAGCCGGGATATGATAGGCCCGGTCAATCTGCGCGCAGAACAGGAAGCCGAGGAACTGGAAAAAGAACTGGGTGGTATTTTAAACGAAAAATGTGATCTGGTCGAAGCGGTTGAAGAATTACGGGGCGGCATTCAAACCCTGAACAAAGAAGCGCGCGAACGACTGCAGATTGCCTTTGAACAGGTAAATGGTCATTTCCGTGAAATGTTTACCCGCCTGTTTGACGGTGGTAAAGCGCACTTGGCGCTTATTGAATCCGACGATCCACTGGAAGCCGGGCTGGAGATATTCGCGCAGCCACCAGGCAAAGCGCTGCAGTCCCTGTCTCTTCTTTCTGGTGGTGAGCAAACCCTGACGGCTATCGCCCTGATTTTTGCTATGTTCCTGACAAACCCTGCGCCAATCTGTGTTATGGACGAGGTTGACGCGCCGCTTGATGATGCCAATGTTGATCGCTTCTGCGACCTTCTTGAAGAATTTGCCGATAAAGGCGAAACACGCTTTATGATCATTAGTCACCACCGCCTGACCATGGCACGGATGGACCGCCTCTACGGTGTTACCATGGCCGAAAAAGGTGTCTCGCAACTTGTATCCGTTGACCTCCATCAACAAATGGACTTCCTTGATGCCGCCGAATGATCTCAAAGACCTCGAAGACCGGATAAACAAGCTCAAACCTAATGAGCCATCCTCTTCTGCCAGTGAAGAAAAAGAATATGCAGACAGATCTACCGGTATGCGCGCCGGGTCTGAATTTATGGCCTATATTATCTCCGGTGGTCTTGTCGGCTGGACGATCGGGCACTTCTTCGGAAACATGCCACTATGGTTAATTGTCATGCTATTCACAGGTTTTGGCATGGGCACATACCGAGCCTATATTGCCATGAATAAAGATAGTTGATTTTTCTATGAAACAGCCATTGCATTTATTTGTAAAAACCGCTAAAAACGCCACTGAAAACGTGTAAAGCTAAGCTTATTGAGGTATATCGGGTGTCAGATCCACTACACCAGTTTGTTATTGAACGCATTATCCCGCTGGAAATCGGCGGCATAGACCTGTCTTTTACCAATTCATCTCTATGGATGATGATTGGCGTCATCGTTTCAACCGGGTTTATTTCCGTTGCTATGAACCGTAAAGCGCTGGTTCCCGGCCGCATGCAGGTTCTCGTCGAAATCTTTTATGAAATGGTTGCCGGACTGGTACGCAACAATATTGGCAGCGAAGGCCGTAAATATTTCCCGTTTATCTTTACGCTATTTATTGTCGTGCTCATGGGTAATTTACTAGGTTTGATCCCCTACTCCTTTGCCTATACCAGCCATATCATTGTAACGGCGGCGATGTCGTTTATGATTTTTGGTATGATTGTGGTTCTGGCTATAATGCGGCACGGTTTACATTTCTTTTCCCATTTCGCACCGCCGGGCGTGCCGTGGTTTGTTTACCCGCTGCTGGTGCCGATTGAAATCGTTTCTTATCTGGCACGTCCTGTAACACACGGCCTTCGTCTTTTTGCGAATATGATGGCCGGACACATCATGCTCAAAGTGTTTGCAGGCTTTAGTGTCGCGATGGCTGGTGCCGGTGCATTTGGTTTTGTTGCTGCTATTCTGCCGATGTTCGTGAATGCCGGTCTGATTGCCTTTGAGCTTTTGATTGCGCTTTTGCAAGCTTATGTATTTGCTATTCTGGCCTGTATCTACCTTAAAGATACGGTTGAAATGGATCACTAGATTAATTAAAACCTGACCCTAAACCTTAAGAAAGAAGGACTTTAAAATGGAAGTTGAAGCAATTAAATTATTGGCCGCCGCCATTGCCCTGATGCCACTTATCGGTGTTGGTATTGGCCTTGGTATTATCTTTGGTGCCTATAACATGGCTGTAGGCCGCAACCCTAATGCTGCGGACGTACTAGAGAAAAAATTCTGGCTAACATTTGCTTTTGTTGAAATGTTTGGTCTTGTGGCTATCGTGGCCTGGGCGCTTTTATACTTCACAGGCTGATGAGCATTGAAAAATAGTCTCTCTTTTATTAGCGCGGGCTTTTTCTGCCAGGCGGTGTTTGCTGTAAATGCAGCCTTCGGGGCAGATCCAGCTCATGGCGGCGATGCGTCTTCACATGAAGCACCATCAAGCGGCTTACCGCAGCTTGATGCGTCGACCTTTCCGAGCCAGTTATTCTGGCTGCTTGTGACTTTCGTTATCCTCTACGCCGTTTTCAGTAAAAAGTCCCTGCCTGAAATCTCAAACGTTATTGAGAATCGGCAGGATCACATTCAGAATGAACTGGAAACAGCCGATGGGCTCAAATCGGAAGCAGAAGCCGCGCAGCAAGCTTATGAAGAGAGTTTGGACAATGCTCGCACTCTGGCAACAAAAGCATTACATGATGCTCAGAACAAGATAAAAACCAAAGCCGAAAAGCAAAGCAACGATTTTCGTGAAAAAACTGACAAGGACATGCAAGCCCTTGAAAAGCGGCTGGTTAAAGCAAAAACCGATGCTATGGATGACATGAACATGATTGCTGCTGAGATCGCCAGTGAAGCGGCGCAAAAGATTGTCGGAATTAACCCTGACATCGAGCAAGCAAAAACCGCAGTCAAAGCCATAAACGGCACAAAAGCAAAAGCGGCATAAGGATAATGGCAATGGAAATATTTCAGGATACCGGCACTTGGGTTCTGTTCTCCTTTTTGATCTTCGCTTTCGTTATGTGGAAGTACGGCAAAGACGGCATTCTTGCCGCGCTGGATAAGCGCATTGAAGCTGTCCGCAAAGAAATTGAAACGGCTGAAACCCTGCGCGTTGAAGCGCAAGAGTTGCTAGCACAATATCAGCGCAAGCAACGTGACACCGCTAAAGAAGCAGATGAAATTGTGGCCAATGCGAAAGTCCATGCTGCCGAAATCAAAAAACAAGCCGACAAAGACCTTAAGGAAATTGCCGCACGGCGCGAGCTGCAGCTTACCGAGCGCCTCGCACGGATGGAGCAAAACGCCGTACAGGAAATTCAAACCTATGCCGCAGAGCTAGCCGTTAAGGCAACGTCCGAGCTCATTGCCAAGCAAATGGATAAAAAGACGAACGAAAACCTTGTCGACCAGTCTATCAAGGATGTCTCCAAACAACTTGGCTAATGCCATTATGATCTTTTCACCCCCCAATCTCGAAGATGGTGCCCGCTGGGCGGGGATGCGTGTTGGTCTACTCGGAGGCTCATTCAACCCACCACATGAGGGACATGTTCACGCCAGCCTAATTGCTATGCAAAGCATGGTGCTGGACGCCGTCTGGTGGCTTGTTACCCCCCAAAACCCTCTAAAGAACAAGTCCGAGTTGAGTTTTAAAAACAGGTTTGAATTATCTCAAAAGCTGGTCAAAGACCCGCGCATCATAGTCAGCCCCATAGAACAAGAGCTGGGCACAAACCTAACCTGGGAAACGATTAAAGGGCTGAAGGAACATTTTCCAAAAACCGACTTCGTCTGGGTAACCGGCATGGATAACGCCCTGACCATACATACATGGCATAATTGGACATATATTCTTGATAATGTAGCAACAGCTCATGTTGCCCGCCCCCCGGCCTGGAGCCTGATTGAGAATTGCCCCCTAAAAATGATGCAGACACAGAATCACTTCTATCTGAATAAAGCGACTAAAGTCCCCCTGAAACCACGTCATACATACTGGCTTATGCAGAAAAAAATGATGGGAATTTCATCAACGAAAATCAGAGAAAATGATACAAAAACAAGTGGATAACACCTATTTCTTATTCTGTCCATTTACTATTTGTTAATAGAGTTAAGTTGCGAGTCCTTAGAAAAGGGCGTAAAATTAAAGTATGAACACAGCTCATCGCTTGATCATAGAAAAGGAAGGTGTACCGCATTGAGGAAATGTAGTCTCACCTTCTGGAAACAGAACCATAAGCCTGAAAGAAGCGCTTCCATGCTTGCATGTTGGAGCGCTTTTGCTTATGTTAAGCAATCTTTTTAACAACAAAGGAGGCCAAAGCCATTTTGGATACTTATAAGACAGGACTGGAAAGTCCGGAACAGTTGAAAGCGGTCATCGAACAGTCGCTGGATTCTGATAAGGCAGTGGATATAAAAACCATCGACCTTAAAGACCAGACAGCCATTGCAGACTATATGATAGTCGCCTCTGGTTCATCTTCAAGACAAGTAGCAGCCCTCGCAGAAAAGCTTCAGGCCCGCCTGAAAGCTCTTGGTCTGTCCGATATTCGTATCGAAGGAAAAGACCAGTGTAACTGGGTTATCGTCGATGCCGGTGATATTGTCGTTCACCTGTTCCGCCCGGAAGTCCGCGAGTTTTATAACATAGAGAAAATGTGGCAGGCTCACGCTCAGCTACAGGACGTCACGGCCGGGGCTCCCGCATAATAGCTTATGATTAACGTTGAAGTCATAGCCGTTGGGCGCTTGCGCGACAAAGCATTGCTGGCCTTGTGGCAAGACTATACAAAGCGCCTGCAATGGCCGCTAACCCTCCATGAAATTGAAATTAAAAAGCCGGGTGACGAAGAAAAAAAGCTCCTCGCCAAACTAAACCCACGGGCCCACCTGTTTGTTCTGGATGAGCAGGGAAAAAGCCTTCCCAGCACAAAATTTGCAAAAAAGCTGGAAACTCTATCTGGCGACGGCATCACAAATATACAATTTATTATTGGCGCGGCGGATGGCCTAAGTGAAAATATTCGCAAAAAGGCGGATTTTTTACTATCATTCGGTGATCAGACATGGCCTCATATGCTTGCTCGTATTATGCTGGCAGAACAGCTCTACCGCGCACAACAAATACTAGCCGGACACCCCTATCACCGGGAATAAAGACATTATGCCCAAAAGTTTATTGGCAGCTATTTTTATCGTTCTTTTTCTGCCTTTTACCGTACAGGCAGAGCGCCCGCCCATACCTGAGCGCAAAACACAGGCCCTTGAAACGATTCAGAAAAACCTGAAAAAAGAAAAAAAGCAGCAAGGCCTGCTGGAAAAAGAGCTCCAAAACACAAAAAAAGAACTGAGTAGCACCCGCTCCTCTCTTGTTAATATTGCAAAGGACATGCAAGGGAATGAAAAAAATATCAGCCTGCTGGAAAAAAGAATTTCAAAACTCGGCGCAGAAGAAAAAGAGCTGACAGAAAAACTGGAACAAGATTACGGTTCGATTGCAGACCTTATTCTTGCCCTGGAACGTATGCGTCGCATTCCTCCTGAATCCCTCATCATCCGCCCCGGCGCGCCGCTACAAACAGCGCAAACTGCGATGTTATTACAAAGCACTCTGCCAACTGTTCACAAAAGAGCAGAACAGCTATCAAAAGATTTAAAGCACCTGGATGAGCTCGCGGTAACACTGAAGAAAGACAAAGACAGTGTACTGACAACAAAAAAAGAGCTTGAGAGAAAACATGCTGACATACAGTCCCTGACAAAAAAGCGCGAACGGCTCTATAACAAAACCCAAAGTGATTACGCCCAAAACAAGAAAAGCATTGAGCGGCTTTCAAAAGAGGCAAAAACGCTGACGGATCTACTCGGAAAACTTGAAAAAGAGCAAAAGAAAAGACAGGCAGAGCGCCAAAGACGAAATACAGCCCATTTATATAGCCCAGCCCTTCCGGCAACAGGACAGGCACAGCTCCCAGTTACAGGCTACATTAGCGAAGCTTATGGCACCCCCGATACTATTGGTGCGATTAGTCAGGGCGTGACGATCAAATCCCGTCCCGGCTCTCTTGTTACCGCGCCCATGGGCGGTGTTGTTCGCTTTACAGGGACCTTTAAAAACTACGGCAATATGGTTATTATTGAGCATAAAGGCGGCTATCATAGTCTGATTTCTGGCTTTCATAAAATTAACACCAGAGAAGAAAATCTGGTAAAGGCTGGGGAACCAATAGGACAACTTCCCTTAACCTCTTCCCGTGGAGGCCGTCCGGCGCTATATTATGAATTGCGGTACAAAGGGCAACCTGTAAACCCTGCCAATAAGATTTCTGGTTTAAAGAGCTAAGATATAAGGATAAGCACAATGCACATACGTAATTTCTTTCTGACCGTTGCAAGCATCGCATTTGCCGGCGCTATCATTTCGGCTCCGGTATCGGCTCAGGAGGATGAACGCATGGCCGGAGCGCCGCCTGAGGTTGTCATCAATGATACAAGCGAAACATATCGCCAGCTCAACCTGTTCGGTGATGTTTTTGAACGTGTGCGCAGCCAGTATGTTGACGAAAGAGGGGATGAAGACCTGGTTGAAACCGCTATTAACGGCATGCTTGTCAGCCTTGACCCTCACTCATCCTATCTCGACGAAGATGATTTTGAAGAAATGCAGGTTCAGACCCGTGGAGAGTTTGGCGGCCTTGGCATCGAGGTCACCATGGAAAACGGCATCGTCAAAGTTGTTTCCCCGATTGATGATACGCCGGCCTATCGTGCCGGAGTTCAAGCCGGTGATTACATTACACATCTAAATGACGAATCTATTATGGGTCTGTCCCTGAGCGATGCCGTTGATAAAATGCGCGGCAAAGTCGGAACTGATATTAAACTAACAATCAGACGTGAAAATTCGCCCGAGGCCATTGATGTATCTATTACGCGCGATATCATTAAAATTCAGTCCGTTAAACATAAGGTTATTGATGACAGCATTGGTTATGTTCGTATCACCACTTTTAACCAAAACGCTGAAAGCGGATTAAAAAAATCAGTTAAAGAAATAAAAGAAGAACTTGGCGACCACCTTCTCGGCTTTGTTCTTGACTTACGCAACAATCCCGGCGGCTTGCTAAATCAGGCCATTGCCGTTTCCGATGCCTTTCTTGATAAAGGTGAAATTGTTTCGACAAGAGGCCGTCACGACTATGATACCAAACGTGACAATGCAACAGCAGGCGATATTACAGACGGTCTCCCTGTCATTGTGCTGGTTAATGGCGGTTCCGCCTCGGCTTCTGAAATTGTTGCCGGCGCGCTGCAAGATCACAGACGTGCTATTGTTTTAGGAACGCAATCTTTTGGTAAGGGTTCCGTACAAACCATCATCCCCCTACCCGGCCACGGTGCCATGCGCCTGACAACAGCGCGCTATTATACCCCTTCCGGCCGCTCCATTCAGGCAAAAGGGATCGAACCTGATATTACGGTTGAAATGGCCAAGATTGAGCAATATGACGAACGCCGCCTGAAAGAGTCAGATCTACGGGGCGCGCTGGAGAACCCTAATAAAAAAGACGCCTCTGAAGAAGAGCCTGAAAAAGAAACATCAGAAAAGAAAAAAGATGAAACCGCAGCTGATGACAACAAAATTGCCAAAGAAGATGTTAAGGATTACCAGCTTTCACGCGCCGTTGACCTGATAAGAGGCGTATCTCTCTATGAAAGTCGTCTGATGGAAACAAAACAAAACTAGAGAACCTCTATGGCTACAGCGCAAGCTCTTAATTGGTTTAAAACCAGTTTCTCTTTTAAGGCTTTCTTACAAGGCCTTGTTGTTGTTGCCGTTCTCTACTTTCTCGTTATTGTCTGGATATTCTTGAATGCCGGCAACACTCTCAAAAAGCAGCAAGACAGACTGGCATCACAAACAGTCATTATTGAATGGAGCGCCACAGCAGATCCGCAACAGGTTTCCGATAGCTCTCATGACGCCCATTCTGATCAAACTGACCAAACAAAACAGCCGACAGATACCGCACCACAACACGTCAAATATACCCCGGCAAATATTTTAGAAAGCGGACTGGCCGATGCCCCGATAGATGGCCTTTACGAACAAGCGGAATCTGGTCACCGCCCTATCGTCCGCAAACAAGATTCTCTCACGGCCTTTAAAGCTTACAGACGCCCCTTTGATGTTTATGCTTCTGACAACTCCCTTATCTCCATAGCAGTCGCAGGTTTGGGGTTATCTGACATTGCCACAGAATCCGCTGTGCGCTCTATGCCGCCGGATGTTTCTTTTATTCTTTCCCCTTACGCCGCAACTCCTGATTTCTGGATTAGTGAATCCAGAGAGCGCGGCCATGAAGTCTGGTTAACCTTGCCGCTTGAAACGGAAAGCTACCCCGTGGACGATCCCGGCCCCCACACCATGCTCATCGGTGCGCCGGAACGAGAAAATCAGGCAAAAATGGATTGGCTTCTAACGCGCGGCGATGGTTATGTCGGTTTTGTAACCAGCTACCAACCGGATTTCATGAAGTCCCCCAATGATATGCGCCCCATTATCGGCAATATCTATCACAGAGGGCTGGGCTTTGTAGATGGCTCCCCTCACCCCACTATGATTCCACAAACCATGGCTGTCGGCATGAAGGCGCCCTACTCGACCATTGATATCTGGATTGATATGCCGGAAGCTTCACAGGACTCTATCTCAAAATCTTTAGAAAAGCTGGAAGAGCTCTCCCGTAAAAAAGGATTTGCTGTCGGCGTTATTCATACTTTGCCTGTTAGCTATCAGCAGGTTCTAAAATGGATAGAGACCCTGCCGGATAAAAACCTGACATTGGTTCCCCTTTCTGCAACAACCGGATATTAGTTAAGAAGAAAAAAGAATGAGCAACGAACTTCCCTATCGGGCCTGTGTCGGCATTACCCTATTTAACCATGAAGGCATGGTTTTGGTAGGAGAGCGTTTGGATTCACCCGGTTCATGGCAAATGCCCCAAGGCGGCATAGATGAAGGCGAAACCCTCGAAGAAGCTTTCTACCGTGAAATGCTCGAAGAAATCGGCACCGACCTCGCAGAGATTATCAAAGTACATGATGAGAAACTCAGATACGATCTGCCTTCACATCTCCTCCACAAACTCTGGAACGGCAAATATGCCGGGCAGGAACAAACATGGATCGCCGCCCGCTTTACCGGAAGTGATGAGGACATCAACATAGCCGCCCACAGATTGCAGGAATTTCGTGCATGGCAATGGGTCGGGCTGGATGAAATATTAGACCTGATCGTCCCGTTCAAACGCGACACTTACAAAGAAGTCATTGAAGCTTTTCAGGATTTGTAATAAATAACCCCGTCATTGCGAGGAAGCCATCAGGCTGACGCGGCAATCCAGTTTTTTCTCTTCCGAACTCTCTGGGTTGCTTCACTGCACTCGCAATGACGCCAGTGAGTTTATGTTGGTAAGTCTGTTAAGGATTAAGCGGAGACCAGGCAGGGTCGGAACCATCCACCGGGCTTGGCAACATGCGCTCGTTATATCCGGTTAAATCAATCGTATATATCTTGGCCTTGCGGCCTTCACCCTTTGGCCCTGTCGGGACTTCCTTGAAATAAGCCAGCACCCGGCCATTGGGTGACCATGTTGGCCCTTCAACATGATAAGCCGAGGTTATAAGTCGCTCCCCCGAACCGTCAGGACGGATCACGCCAATATAAAACTTCCCCTGAAAAATACGGGTAAAAGCAATCAAATCACCGCGCGGCGACCAAACCGGGTTACCGTAACGCCCCTTGCCAAAGGTAATACGCTGCGCGCTACCGCCATTTACCGGCATCACATAAAGCTGCTGCGAGCCGCCACGATCCGATTCAAAGACAACGCGCTTATTGTCCGGTGCAAAGGAAGGGCTGGTATCAATCGCAGGATTTCTTGTCAGACGCACGGCCTTTCGTGTACTCAAATCCATAGTGTAAATATCACTATTGCCGTCCTTGGCCATACTCATAACGACCTTCCGGCCATCCGGAGAAAAGCGCGGCGCAAAAGTCATACCCGGGAAATTGCCCAGCACTTCCTGCTTTCCGGTATCAATGTCATATAAATAAACCCGCGGCTTCCTGTTATAATAAGCCAGATAGGTAATGAGTTGCTGGTTCGGAGAAAAACGCGGTGTCAAAACCAGTGTGTTTCCGTCCGTCAGATAATGATGGTTAGCGCCATCCTGATCCATAATAGCCAGCCGTTTTTTACGATTGGCCGGTGACCCGCTTTCAGCGATATAAACAATACGGGAATCAAAATACCCCTCTTCACCAGTTATGCGCTTATAAATCTCATCAGAAACAATATGCGCAATCCGGCGCCAATTCTGCGACGTTGTTGTATAAGCCATACCGCTGAGCTGTTTCTCGCTAAAAACATCCCAAAGGCGAAACTCTACTCTTGTGCGACCATCTGCCGTCCGTGTAACGGTTCCTGTAATCAAAGCCTGCGCATTAATCGCCCGCCAGTCGCCAAAACGCGGCCCTTGTTCATGAATAGACTTGGCATCCTGAATAAAAGCCCGAGGACTAATCGGCTCAAACAGCCCTGTCCGTTCCAGATCCTCACTGATAACAATCGGCATGCGCTGCGCCACCTGCGCATCCGCCCCCGGTTCCGCATAAAACGTGCTAATGGCAATCGGTAGAGCTTCCACCGTAGCGGCGTCAACCGTGATCTTGACTTCGGCATGCGCCGTCAAAGGCACAAAAACCAATAAAACCAGGCTATATAATATATTCTTCATTACAAATCTTTCCTACAACATGCTCCGGGGATCGAAGGTCACAGTTATGGTCTTCCAGAGATCGTACTTATTGGGCGGCAAGTCAAGAGGGCTGCAACGGAATATGGCTCTCTGGGCGCTATCGGCTGCCGCCCTGAAATAGCTATCGGTACTATAACGTAATCGGTTCTCTATACGTACATCCCGCACAGTCCGATCCGGATTCATAAACAACTTTAAATCAACAACAAGGTCCTCCGCATAGCGCGCCCCGGACATAACGCTCCAGCACTGACTAAGCTGGCTTTTAAGAGAGGCCAGTTCATTCACGCTCATTTTAGCGGAAAACCGTGTCATCAACGAGGATTGCTCTCCCCTGCGCGGTTTTGCGTCCTGTACCGGCGTCTCTTCCGTTGGCATCAGGTTTCTGAGCAGAGATTTGAACTCATCAGGCTGCTCTTCTTCCTCCACAGGTTTGGCAGGTTTCGGCGGTGGTTTTTTGGGTTTGGCTATTTCCGCAGGCACAGGCGGCTTTGGCGCCACAGGACGCGGCGGTTTCTTGGCAACCATCTGCGGCGCAACCGGTTTGGGCGGCTTTTTCTTAAGCTGTTGCGGTGGCTGACGTTTTGTTTTCTCCTGCTTTTTCTCTGTTTCAGGGGCCTCTATAAGCTCAACCGTAATAGGTGTGTCAATAACCGGAAGCTCCGGCTTAATATAAGGCAACCCGACAATAGCAATAACCACAATAATCAGATGAAAAACCACCGATCCTGTCAGAGGCCCCTTCATGTATGGCTCGAAAAACGTATGATTATGCGTTGCTGCGGCCATTCACCTACCCGGCTCCGATAGCAGGGCAACCTTGCGGAAACCAGCCTTGTTCAGTGCCCCTAAAACGTCCATAACCTGACCATAACCCAGAGATTGGTCTCCACGAATAAAAATACGCCGGTCCGGGGTGTCCTTCGTCATGGCAGATAAAAGATTGATCAAGCGATCGCGCTTTACTTCCGTTTCTCCGATAAAAATTTTCCCCTTGGCCGTAATGCTAATTTCCAGAGGCTTGTTATCCTCCTCGGTTATGGCCTTGGCATCGGACTGCGGCAAGTTAATATCCACGCCCGACGTCAATAATGGCGCGGTAATCATAAACACAACCAGCAACACGAGCATCACATCCACAAAAGGCGTAACATTAATTTCCGACATCGGACGATAAGCCCGGCTCCTGCCTCCTGCTTGTCCTACGCGTCCCACTCCCATTTAGGCCACCTTCCTTGCAGTATCATTTTCCTGTGTATCCAGATGCCGCGACAAAATCGCCGAAAACTCACTCACAAACGCGTCTAACCTGTCCGCGTAACGATCAAGGCTATTGGTGAAAATATTATAGGCAAGCACCGCCGGAATAGCCGCCACAAGCCCCAGGGCTGTTGCAAACAAAGCCTCGGCGATACCGGGCGCAACAACGGCAAGGCTGGTGTTATTCGTGCTGGCAATAGCGGTGAAGCTGTTCATAATTCCCCAAACCGTACCAAATAGCCCGATAAAGGTCGCCGTAGAGCCAATGCTGGCCAAAAACGTCATGCCACGCTCAAGCGTGTTCATTTCTTTATTGATGACCGTTGCCATCGCCCGTTCAACACGCTGCTTAAGGCTCGCCTGCAAACTTTCCTTGGCAGGGACACCGCCTGAAACACCATTATTCCATTCTTCCATACCCGCGCAAAATGATTTAATTACAGGGTCTTGCGCACCTTTCTTCACACGCTGGTACAGCTTATCCAAAGGCTCCCCAGACCAGAATGAATCCTCAAACTTCGCCGCCCGCTTGTTCAGCTTTTTGAGCGTCGCGCGCTTTTCAAAGATAATGCTCCAGCTCCACACAGACGCAAAAATCAGGATCATCATCACAAGCTTAACGATCAAGTCGGCTTCCAGAAACAGTCCAACCATCGACATATCACCGCTAAAACTATCTCCTACGGCAGCGGCATCTACAGCTCTATCAGTCATCTTTTTTCAAAACCTCTTTTAAATTATCCGGCAAACGCACCGGCTTTCCATTCGTTCCAACGCAAACCAAAGTCACGCCCATTTCAAATAGCGTGCGATCATGGCAAAAAATTGTCTGTTTCATGAAAAAACTCGCGTTTTTAATAGATTCAACAGATGTTTCCACACGCAACATGTCATCCAGATAAGCAGAAGCACTATAATCAGCCTCCAGATGCCGAACAACAAAGATAAACCCTTCACGCTCCATTAATGGTTTATTCTCAAAACCCGCGCAGCGCAAGAGTTCCGTACGTCCTCGCTCACAGAATTTTAAGTAATTCGCATAGTAAACAATCCCGCCCGCATCGGTATCTTCGTAATAAACGCGAATATCCATTGAATGCGTCATTCGTCCAGCAAATCCATCTGGCTGGAATTGGTTGGTTTCAGCCCCAAATACTTAAAACCCTTCGCCGAAAGCACACGCCCGCGCGGGGTGCGCTGAACCAGCCCCTGCTGCATCAAATACGGCTCAATGACATCCTCGATCACGTCGCGCTCATCAGACAGCGCTGCGGCCAATGTTTCCACCCCCACCGGGCCACCGCCGTAATTCTCGGCAATACATTGCAAATAACGCCTGTCCATCATATCAAGGCCACTGGAATCAACGTCCAGCTTTTGCAGCGCCTCATCGGCGGCTTTCGCATCAATTTCTTTGGTTTTTAGCACATGGGCAAAATCACGAACGCGCCGTGTCAGGCGTCCGGCAATACGCGGTGTCCCGCGCGAGCGTCGCGCAATTTCAAGTGCGCCTTCTTCGCTTAAGCCTATAGACAGCAATCCGGCCGTGCGTTTAACAATCAGAGCAAGCTCATCCGGTGAATAAAATTCCAACCTCAAAGGTATCCCGAAACGATCACGCAACGGAGCCGCCAGCAAGCCACTGCGCGTTGTCGCGCCGATCAGCGTAAAAGGCGGCAAATCAATCTGCACCGAGCGTGCCGCCGGGCCTTCACCAATAATCAAATCAAGCTTACCATCCTCCATCGCCGGATAAAGAATTTCCTCCACAATCGGATTAAGGCGGTGAATTTCATCAATGAACAGTACCTCATGCGCCTCAAGATTGGTCAGGATTGCCGCCAGATCGCCTGCTTTAGCCAGAACGGGGCCTGACGTTGCCCTAAACCCGACGCCTAGCTCCTTGGATATAATCTGCGCCAATGTTGTCTTGCCCAGCCCCGGCGGGCCGAAGAGCAGCACATGATCCATAACATCGCTACGGCTACTGGCAGATTCAATAAAGACCCGTAAATTGCTTCGCAAAGAGGGCTGGCCAATAAAATCATCCAGCCTTAAAGGCCGCAGTGACTTTTCAGGATCATCAAGCTCCTGCTTTTCAGCTTCCAGATCAGGGTTCTTTTCAAGAACTTCACTCACGAAGAAAGCTCCTTAAGTGCTAGCTTAATAATGTCATTTAATTTACTGTTATCATTTGATTTTTGCTTTGCCTGCAATACGGCAGCATAAGCATCGCTGCGCCCATACCCCAGATTAACAAGCGCAGAAACCGCATCCTGATCCAGAGCACCACCACCATCTTTGCCGCCGGATTCAACAGCAGAGGCTTTTAACTTTTTAGGCTCAAGGTCAATCTTTCCGGCCTTGTCCTTCAGCTCGGTCAAAATACGCACCGCCAGCTTTGGCCCCACGCCTTCCGCTCTTGTTAACGCCGTTTTGTCCCCCGAAGCAATCGCAAAACCAAGCTGGTCCGGCGGGGTTACACCCAAAATAGCCATCCCCGCTTTGGCACCCACGCCCTGCACGCTTGTCAAAAGTCTGAACCATTGTTGCTCGGAGGCTTCCAGAAAGCCGAAGAGATTAAACGCGTCCTCGCGGATCTGCGTATCAATCAACAGAGACACCGGCTCACCAACCTGCCCCATGCGTGAGAGCGTGCGCGGGCTAGCGGCAACCTGATACCCCACACCATTCACATCAAGTATCAGGAAACTCTGAGAAACGCTGTCTAATATACCTGATAATTTTGCTATCATAAATTCACTCTCTTCCTTGATTCAGCATGATGCGCGTGACAAATCGCAATCGCAAGGGCATCCGCCTCATCCTCTGTAGGTTTTCCACTTTTCGGAAGCAAAACTTTAATCATCATGCCTATTTGGTCTTTTGTCGCATGCCCCGTGCCCACGATCGATTTTTTAACAAGGTTGGCGGCATATTCATGGACTTCCAGTCCCTGCCGCGCCGGAGCGACCATACAAACGCCGCGCGCCTGCCCCAATTTCAAAGCCGACGCCGGATTACGGTTTACAAAAGTTTCCTCAACCGCCGCCATATCCGGCAGCCATTGCCTTACGACTTTCGTTAGCCCGTCATCAATTTCAGAAAGCCGCGCATATAAAGGCAACCCAGCCTGCGTCTTCACCAGACCACAGCCTAAAAACTTTAGGCTATTACCTTCACTTTCGATGATACCCCATCCGGTTTTTTGCAAACCAGGATCAATCCCTAGAATCCTCATATGACCATTTAAGCACAGAGAACACAAAGTGAACAGAGGGAATGTTAAATTATATCAATCAAGGCTTATTGAGACGCCAAAAGCTTTTCCATCACTTCATCACTGACTTCGAAGTTTGTGGTAACGGTTTGCACATCATCGTTATCTTCGAGCACATCAATCAGCTTCAAAACGCTGGATGCCTGATCTTCTGTTACTTCAGCCATTACATTAGGCTGCCACACAAGGCCTGCGCGCTCCGGCTCACCCAGCTTGGCTTCCAAAGCCTCACGCACGGCAGAGAAGTCATCCGGATCGCTCGTAATAACATGCCCATCATCATCGGAAGCACAATCAGCAGCCCCCGCCTCAACCGCCGTTTCAAACATGCTTTCCGCATCTGCCTTGTCCGCCGGGTAAATAATTTCACCCACACGATCAAACATAAAGTTAACCGAGCCGGTCTCCCCAAGGTTTCCACCAAGCTTCGTAAAATATGAGCGCACTTCACCCGCCGTACGGTTTTTATTGTCCGTCAAAGCATCAACAATCACCGCAACCCCGCCAGGGCCATAGCCCTCATAGCGCATCTCAACATAATCGTCACCTTCGCCACCGCCAACGCCCTTTCTAACCGCATTTTCAATATTGTTTTTAGGCATTGACTGCCCCTTGGCTGTCACGATAGCCAACCGTAAACGGGGATTCATGTCCGGGTCACCACCGCCCATCTTTGCCGCAACGGTTATTTCCCGCCCCAACTTGGAAAAGATTTTAGCGCGTTTTTTGTCCTGCGCACCTTTACGATACTGAATATTTGCCCATTTGGAATGACCTGCCATAACATCCTGCCACTTTGTTAATATTAAAATCTTCTAGAAAATGCCGGATTTCCGGGCTTGAAGCAACCCCTCAGACCTTTTTTAGGTATATCAGCGTTTTACTCCTCAAGAAAAAATGCTATCATATTGAATATACAGCGCTTTTTTTGCTGTAATCTTAATATTTTATCAACCGCCTAGCCTTTACAATGGTAAGCGGTACTGAATAACAAAAAATTTATAATTAACGGCAAGGGAACATATGACTTACCAGCTACACAGAATCAGTGTCCTGGTTGTGGAAGATAACCAGCCAATGCTAGACATCGTGAAGTCTCTTCTGGTGACTTTTGGTGTGGGGCATGTTGTTGGTGCCCAAAATGGTGAAATCGGGTTCAAACGCTTTTGTGAGTATAACAACGATATTGTCATCGCCGACTGGATGATGAAGCCCATGGATGGCATTTCCTTTACCCGTATGGTCAGAAATGATTCCAAAAGCCCCAACCCTTACGTCCCTGTTGTTCTTATGACCGGCTTTAGTGAAAAACGCCGCGTGCTACAGGCGCGCGATGCCGGGGTTACTGAGTTCCTGGTCAAACCCTTCAACGCCAGAGATTTGTACCGGCGCATTGTTCAGGTTATTGAACGTCCCCGGCAATTTGTGCGGGCGCCTGACTTTTTTGGCCCGGACCGGCGCCGCAAAAAACCAAAGGGGAAATATGAGGGGCCCTACAAACGTGAAAGCGATATACAAAATCCGGACATTATTAAGGTACTACAAAAACAACAAAAAGATGCTCACGATACTCTTGAGCGCATCCGCGAAAAAGAAGGCCTGGGCAAAGGTGATAAATTTGATCTGGGCCCGGATTCCTATTAACGGTTAATGGAAACAATGATGAGTGAAGATAAAACTAAAGACACCCCTGTTCATTTTAATCAGGAACGAAAGCGTAAGGCTGAATTCATAAAGCCTCCTAATACGTTAAAGGCCAAAGTAGGGTCTGGTGGTCTTAGTGACAAAATTCTGGAAAAAGCACAGCTCCTGCTTGAAAATAATGCCGTGGACTTCCAACCACTGGCAGAGATGTATTTAGGCACCATGATTAAGGGCATTGAATACGCAAAAAGCCCTAACCCCAAGGAAGATAAAGAAAATATCATCTCCGCCATGCTTTACCCTGCGATGCAGCTCAAAGCCAATGGCGGCATGTTTCATTACCAGCTTGTAACAATCATTTCGGACCGGCTGGTGCAATTCCTTGAAGTTATTGAAAACCCGGACATCGATGCTGTTGAAATTGTTCTCGCTTTTCACACCACTATTCGTGCCGTTATCCTTGGTAAAATTACCGGCACTGGTGGTCGCCACGGTGAAGAGCTGGTTGCCGCTCTGGATGAAGCCTGCATGCGCTACTTTGAAAGATACCCGGAAAACAAATCGGGCGCCCCGCAAGATTACGACACTAAATTCTAAAAATCCGGCAACGTATTTTTCAAATGAGGTCCGGCAATAACAGGCGCAATATTTTTAGCCAAGCCCGTATTATCATCCGTTTCAACTAAAGTCCCGCAAACCGTACCATCGCCTTTGGCGGGTGTCCGTCGATCCATATGCGGCATTTTTCGTGTGAAACGATACAGAGGAACATCTTTGTCAGCACCGATGACGCTATTATAATCTCCGCACATCCCGGCATCACACTGCAACGCCGTGCCTCCCGGTAAAACTTGGGCATCTGCCGTTGGCACATGCGTATGTGAACCAACAACCGCCGATATTTTTCCATCGAGAAAATGCCCCATCGCCATCTTTTCACTAGTCGCCTCACCGTGGAAATCCAGAAATATAGCGTCAATATTGCGCCCCATTTTATATGTTTCAAGAACACCGGCAAGAGCGCTAAACGGATCATCAACCGGGTCAATAAAGACACGTCCCAAAGCATTTACGATCAATATTTTCTGCCCACCAAAAACCGTGAATTCATAACAACCATTTCCTGGAGTCCCGGGCGGATAATTCAAAGGCCTTATCAATCGCGGATCCTGAACAATGTAAGAAACAATTTCGCGCTTGTCCCAGATATGATCACCCGTTGTGATACAATCAACACCGGCATCATAAAACTCTCTACACATTTTTTCAGTGATACCAAGACCATGCGCGGCGTTTTCACCGTTAACAATAGCCACATCAGCTTTCAGCTTTTCCTTAAGCTCCGGCAAATATTTAACGACCGCGTCCCGTCCCGAACGCCCCATCACATCACCAAAAAACAAAATACGCATTTATTAAATTACTTTCTAACCACCAAAATAGTGGGCTTGTTGCGGCGTTATAACCCAATCGAGTTTTTCATCATGGGGTTCATGCGGCAAATTAAATATTACAGCCTGCTGCGCATAGCCAATTCCAACGGCGAGAATCTCTTTCTTTGCGCGCAAAGCCGCGAGTGTCGCATCATAATATCCGCCGCCATAACCGAGCCGTCTCCCCCTAAGATCAAAAGCCAGAAAAGGCACCACGACAATGTCCGGCGTAAGCCATTCCGTATTATCATCCACGACAGGCTGCTGCACATTATAAGACCCGAATGTCAGCGGATCACCCTCACGCCACCGCGCAAACCCCAAAACCTTCTCACCCTTTGTAACCACCGGCAAAGCGCAAACATAGTCTTCCTTTAACAGGCGCTCGAGAATACCGCTAGGATCAAACTCCTTATCCAGAGGCCAGTAAAGCGCAACAACCTGCCCCTTTTCCGGCTTCACAGACTCAAAAAATAAGGCACAGGCATCATCCGGGGCTTCATTGTTAAAAACATGAATTCGTTCCCGGTGCTTTATCGCCTCATGGCGCATTGTTTCTTTTGATGTTTCGGTCATGACCGTATTATGAAAGAATAAAAAACGCCGCGCAAGCCGTGTACGCATCACTATCCGCATGTGGCCCTGTAAACCAGGTGGGTGCCATATATCAAAGAAAAGCGGCAAAACACTAAATCTAAGACAGGGACAGCTCCCTAATGCAAAAAGCATCGGCCAAAGGAATTATGGCGTAACACAAACTCCGCAGCACAGACGTTATATACCATTTTCGGGCTTTACGTCCAGAAAATGCGACAAGCCTTGCGTTATGGGTATTTAGGTTCGATAATACCCACCGAAACAAAAGGGAGGTTTACCATGAACACGAAAGATTATATCGACAGAGAAAATCAATATGTGGCACATAATTACCACCCGTTGCCGGTTGTTCTGACTAAAGCGGATGGCATATGGGTTTGGGATGCTGATGGTAATAAATATCTGGATTTTCTGAGCGCTTATAGCGCCGTTAGTGCCGGACACCTAAACCCGCGCATCAAAAAGGCGCTTATGGATCAAATGGATGAAATGGATGTCCCCTCCCGCGCTTTTTATACTGACAAGCTCGGCGAATTCGCGGAAATGCTCTGCGGCCTGACCGGGATGGACAAAATGCTGCCGATGAATACCGGCGCCGAGGCCGTTGAAACAGCGATCAAGGCCGCGCGCCGTTGGGGCTACGAAACAAAGGGCATCGCCAAAGACAAAGCAAAAATCATTGTTTCAAGCGGTAACTTCCATGGTCGCACCACAACTGTTGTCGGTTTTTCTTCTGACGCCGAGTATCGCCGCGACTTCGGCCCGTTTGATGGCGGGTTTGAAACCGTTCCCTTCGGTGACATTGATGCGCTGGAAAAAGCCATCACGCCGGAAACCTGCGCCTTCCTGACCGAACCAATTCAAGGCGAAAGCGGGATTATCATACCGGATCAAGGCTGGCTCAAACAAGTACAAGAGCTTTGTAAAAAGAACAATGTGCTGTTTATTCTCGATGAGATTCAAAGCGGCATTGGCCGTACCGGTAAAAACTTTGCCTTCCAGCACGAAATAGACAAACCCGACGGACTGTTACTCGGCAAAGCTCTCGGCGGCGGCATCTATCCCGTTTCAGCGTTTCTTGCGTCCACCGAAGTCATGGATGTCTTTGATCCGGGCTCCCACGGCTCGACCTTTGGCGGCAACCCGATTGCGGCGGCGATTGGTCTGGAAGCTCTGCGTATTCTTGAGGATGAAGACCTCGCTGGTAAAAGCGCCGAGCTTGGTGGTTATCTGAAAGACAAACTACTAGAAATCAACTCATCGCTTATCACGGAAATTCGCGGTGCCGGGCTCTGGATTGCAATGGATATTAATCCAGCAAAAGCCACGGCGCGCAACGTTTGCGAAAGCCTGCAACAAAAAGGACTGCTCTGTAAAGAAACGCACGAAACCGTTGTCCGGTTTGCGCCACCTCTGACAATTACAAAAGACGAAATTGACTGGGCGATTGAGCAAGTGCGGAATGTGCTGTCCGAGATGGATCATGCACAGCAGAAACAGGCTTGAGCCCAGGCGCGTTATTCTCCGGCTTATCTATCCCTGAAACGGCATTAAAAACTAATGCTGCAACAACAGGCAACGCAAAAACAGCGGCCTGTACCCGCTGTGCAATCTTACTGCCTCGTATTAAACTAATGCCCTTGCGCGAAAGATATATATTCATTTCTGAATGGGCAACAGTCGCCAAAAGGCAGCCCAACATTGCGGCAACAGCGACTTCATAACTGTTCTGGAATATATCAGGCCGTCCGCTAAGAGCATTAAACAACGTATTAAGCCCGTAAGCTCCGCCTACGCCACCGCACCAGGCTATTGCGCTCCCTGCAGGCTGCTTTCCAAGCTTGTCGCAAATTCCTAAATAACGCTTACTCATAATAAAAACCCTGCTTCTTCAAACAGGGTTTTACACTATTCTCTTACCTTACGTCAAAAAGCGTTACGAACCGATCATACGCTCGGCCACCGAATTAATACGGGTGGCAAGCTGTTCAATAGATTCTATGATTTTGCGCTCTTCCGCCTCGGGCAAACCTTCATGGACAATTTGCTGAGGCGCAGCACTATTATTTGCCTGCCCGTTTTGCAAGCTATCGCGCAATTCTTTAACTTCATCGGCCAAAACAAGCGCCGTTAAAACGAGAAGATGGTTTTCATTACTGGCCGCTCCGGCTGACGCAATGTCACGGGCGCGGTTATCAACATATTGACCAACCTCCGCCACGCGGTTTTCCTGGCCCTCATCACAAGCAATGCCATAGGCTTTACCATGAATGTTCAGATTAACCTCAGCCATTTGAATTACCCTTCTCTTAAAATTTGTTCGACTCTTTCAATCGTAACATCCAGCTTTTGCGCAAGAACGGAGGCATCAATCGTCATATGCCCGTTGGCATCATTTCCATTCGCTGTCGCAGAATTACCGTTAAACAAATCCTGCTGCTTAAGCTTCAGCGCTTTTTCTTCCTGCAAGGAAGACGCGGTTTCCAAATTTTCCAAAGACTGACTCAATGCGCTCAAAGCGCTAACAATAGCTGTCACTTTTATTTCCCCCCGCAAAAAAACAATTTAAAATAAACATACGCAGTTAAAAGAATATGGGTCATTAACAATCTTCTGTGGGTAAGGTCAATATCAATGTATGTATTTTTATGACTTAATCACAAAATTCTAACAACACACCCTATTGACCTTAGCCGCCTGTAAATGCATTGTATGTTCGGGTTTCACCATTAAAACGGGGTTTAAAAAATGACCGGACAGGCTGCCATCATGAACAACGAGCAAAACAATCCTGATTACAAAAATATGGCCAATGCCATCCGCGCCCTTTCCATGGACGCTGTGCAAAAAGCAAATTCCGGCCACCCCGGCATGCCGATGGGAATGGCTGATGTTGCGACCGTCCTATTCAGCAAATATATGAAATTCGATCCGCGCAATCCGCTTTGGCCAGACCGCGACCGTTTTGTTTTATCCGCAGGTCACGGCTCAATGCTGCTTTATTCCCTACTCTATTTGACCGGCTACGAAAAAATGACAATGGAGGAAATAAAAAATTTCCGCCAGCTCCACAGCTTAACCCCCGGACACCCGGAAGTTATGCCGCGCGTTGGTATCGAAACAACAACCGGCCCTCTGGGGCAAGGCATCTCCACAGCAGTCGGCTTTGCGCTAGCCGAACGTATCATGGCCGCCCGCTTTGATGACCTCGTAGACCACAACACCTATGTCATTGCCAGTGATGGTGACTTAATGGAAGGGATCAGCCACGAAGCCTGCGCCCTTGCCGGACACCTGAAACTGGACAAGCTGATCGTTCTCTATGATGACAACGGCATCTCGATTGACGGTCCGACCTCCCTTTCCTATTCCGACGATGTACCAAAACGTTTCGAAGCCTATGGCTGGGATGTCCAGACAGTCGACGGTCACGATACAGCGCGCATTGACCAGGCGATCGCTCAGGCACGGTCATCCGACACACCAAGCATTATATGCTGCAAAACCCATATTGGTTTTGGCGCACCCACCAAACAAGACTCCTCCTCCTCCCACGGCGCCCCTCTAGGCATCGAGGAAATCAAAGGAACGCGGGAAAATCTGGATTGGCCACACGAGCCCTTTGATATTCCGCTCGAAATTATGGAGCTCTGGCGCATGATTGGCGAGCGCAACCATACTGATTTTGAGGAATGGGAAACAGCGCTGGAACAAAACCGCTACAAAGATGAATTTAAAAATGTTCTAGACGGCGACATTGCCGCTCTTATTCAGCCCGTCATAGCAAAATTAAAAACTGACTTCGGCACAGAAAAACCAAAACTGGCCACACGGCAATGTTCGGGAAAAGTGCTGGAACAACTAATTCCGGCGCTGCCGTTTTTAATTGGCGGCTCTGCCGATTTGACAGGCTCTGTGAACACTAAAATAGATGGCCCGCAAATTATCAACAAAGACAATTACGGCGGCCAGTATATTTATTACGGTGTCCGCGAACATGGCATGGCCGCAGTCATGAACGGTATGACCTTGCATGGAGGCCCAATTCCCTACGCCGGAACATTCCTGCAATTCTGCGATTACAGCCGCCCGGCGATCCGCCTTGGGGCTCTGATGAAACAGCGCGTCATTCACGTCATGACACACGACTCAATCGGTCTTGGCGAAGACGGCCCGACCCACCAGCCGGTGGAACACCTTGCCGCCCTGCGCGCCATTCCAAATCTGGCCGTTATGCGCCCGTGCGATGGCATTGAAACGGCGGAGTGCTGGGAAATATCCTTAAACCGCAAACACGGCCCGAGCGTACTGGCTCTCACCAGACAAGGCCTGCCGACCTTGCGCGAGAACACAGAAGAAAACCTTAGTGCCAAAGGCGCTTATATTCTGGCTGATAGTGACGGTGAACCAAAAGTCACAATCTTTGCGTCCGGCTCAGAAGTCCACTTGGCTATCGAAGCTAAAATGCAGCTTGATTTGATCGGCGCAAACACCCGCGTTGTTTCCGTTCCCTGCATGGATTTATTCTTTGAACAGGATGGCGAATACCAACAAAGCCTTCTTTGCAACGACAGTATTAAAATCGCCGTAGAAGCCGCCATCCGTCAGGGGTGGGACCGCTTCATCGGCGGCCACGGCAGCTTCATCGGCATGAACAGCTTCGGCGAATCCGCCCCCGCCGACGTGCTCTATAAACATTTTGGTATAACAACCGAGGCTGTCGTCGAAGCAGCTAAAGAAAAACTATAAAACGCAAAGGACGCAAAGTAGCGCAAAGTTATGGCTGAGATAATTGAAATATCGGAGCACACGAACAGACTATCGAAAGAGATTCTGGACACCTGTTTTTATATCCACACAAAACTGGGACCGGGCTTGCTTGAAAGCGTTTATGAAGATTGTCTTTTTCATTTTTTGACAGCAAAAAAAATAAAAGTGGAACGGCAAAAACTTCTACCTATATCCATTGATGACTTCGTCGTACCAACGGGCTTAAAACTCGACTTACTGGTTGAAGATGAAGTTATAGTAGAATTAAAAGCTGTGGAGCGTTTTATCCCCGTGCATGAAGCACAGCTACACACTTACCTAAAACTTTCCGGCAGGCCGCTAGGCCTATTAATTAACTTCAATACAAAATCACTGAAAGATGGAATTAGACGCATAGCCATGACAAGACCTCTAAAAAACTTTGCGTGACTTTGCGTCCTTTGCGTTTAAAAAATATAAAGGAGAACCACAATATGACTTTAAAAGTAGCAATTAACGGATTTGGACGCATTGGCCGTCTGGTTTTCAGAGCATGGATTGAATCAGGCCGCGACGATATTGAAATTGTCGCCATCAACGATTTGGCTGACATCAAGACCAACGCGCATTTGCTCAAATATGACACCGTACATGGCACTTCGCCTTTTGAAGTCACAACCGAAGGCGACGATACAATCATCGCAAACGGCAAAAAAATTAAATGTACGCAGGAACGCAATCCTGCCGCCCTACCATGGGGCGACATGGACATTGATATTGCCTTTGAATGTACCGGTATTTTCACCAGCCGCGAAGGCGCTGAAAAACACCTGCAAGCAGGCGCTAAAAAAGTGCTCATCTCCGCTCCCGCAAAAGGCGAAGATTTAACCGTAGTTTACGGCGTTAACAGCGACCAAATCACACCGGAGCATAAAATTATTTCCAATGCTTCCTGTACCACGAACTGTCTTGCGCCTGTGGCTTATGTCCTGAACAAAAAAATCGGCATTGAAAGCGGTTTCATGACCACAATCCATAGCTATACCGGCGATCAGCGTATTGTTGATACCATGCATAGCGACTTGCACCGCGCCCGCTCCGGTGCCTTGAACATGATCCCGACCTCAACCGGAGCCGCAAAAGCCGTTGGTAAAGTACTGCCGGAACTCGACGGCAAGCTTGATGGCGTTTCCATGCGCGTGCCAACACCAAATGTCTCGGTCGTTGATTTGAATTTCATCGCCAGTCGCGACACAACGGTCGATGAAGTGAACAGCATCATAAAAGAATTTGCCGGTGGCGATCTTGAAGGCGTGCTCGGTTGCTATGATGAACCTCTTGTTTCAAGCGACTTCAACCACAACCCGCTTTCCTCGATTTTCTCGCTGGAAGGCACAAAGGTCATTGGTAGCAAGCAAGTCCGTATCATGAGCTGGTATGATAATGAATGGGGCTTTTCCAGCCGCATGCTCGACACCGCCACAAAAATGCACGCTGTCGGTTATAATAACGAACAGGCCGAAGCGGCGGAGTAATTTGCCCACTATTTCAAAACGGGCTTGTTCTCCAAATTAATAGGAACAGGGATATCAGACCCAATGGATGAAGCTGTAGTGATGCTCACTACAGTACCATCGGACAAAGTTACATTCTGCACGTGCTCATTAAAACTAACAACAGCCTGCTTGCTCGTTATTTGATCTGATTCACCAGTGTAGCGAAAATTATAATCACCGAACTCGTTTTTGTTAATGTATTGAAAATCCTCTTTGGATGAGAGATCACCAACTGTAATCCCTACCTCTTTCCAATCTCCCCCTTCGGAATTGGATCCTCTCAGGACTGCAGGCTTCTCTCTTTTGCTATTATCATCTCTTGGATCGCCTGTTTCAGGCATACTTATTATCAGATTTTGCACTATACCGCCTCCGTTGTTTTGTATATCGAAGTTAGGATCGTACAGTCTTTTTCTTATTATGTCAATAAAATATTTTAGCTATGGAATATATTCCTAATTTATGCTATTGTAGAACGATCAACAGAAGATTTGCGCTTTTTTGTCGTCATTGCGAGCAAAGCGAAGCAATCCAGA
>JAJFGW010000036.1 GCA_021775915.1 Alphaproteobacteria bacterium
CCACGAAACATCACGGACATATTTGGATTCGTCGTCATGGTCGTGATAGGCCTCGAGCTGAATCGCCGCCATCACGCCGACATTGCGAATATCAACCACGCGCGGTTTATTCTCTAAACTATGCACGGCCTTTTCCAGCGGTTTTTCCATCTTTTTGGCATTCTCCAAAATATTATCATCTTGAATAGCGTCCATCGTGCCGATAATCGCCGCCGAGGCCAGAGGGTGCCCGGAATAGGTATAGCCGTGCATGAGCTCGATAGTCTCTTTCGGGCCGTCCATGAACGTATCGTAGATTTCGTCGGTCACAAAGGTCGCGCCTGCTGGCACGGTGCCGTTACTCAGGCCTTTGGCCATCGTGATAATGTCCGGCTTGACCCCGAAATAATCAACAGATGATATATGCCCCAAACGGCCAAAGCCGGTGACGACTTCGTCAAAAATAAGCAATATGCCGTACTTGTCGCAAATCTCGCGCAAACGCTGTAAATATCCTTCCGGCGGTGGCAGGATACCTGTTGACCCGGCCACAGGCTCGACAATCACCGCCGCGACATTTTCCGGCTCATGCATATAAACCATTTCTTCCAGCTCATCGGCAAGGTGTACGCCCCAATCCGGCAGGCCGCGCGAAAAGGCATTGCGGTCCATATCATGTGTATGTGGCATATGCGCAACATCAGGCAATAGCTGTCCAAACGCTGCACGTACATAGGGAATACCGCCAACCGAAATACCGCCGAAATTCACGCCGTGATAACCGCGCTCTCTTCCTATAAGCGTACGGCGCGTACCTTCGCCTTTGACCCGGTGATAGGCCAGCGCAATTTTAAGCGCCGATTCAACGGCCTCGGATCCTGAATTGCTGAAAAACACGTGATTATAAGGCTCCGGCATCGCCGTACAGAGGCGCGAAGCGGCCTTAAAGGCCGTCGGGTGGCCATATTGAAAGTTTGAAACATAATCCAGCGCATCGAGCTGTGCCTTGACCGCTTCTTTGACTTTGGGGTGACCGTGACCGGCATTGACGCACCACAGTCCGGCAATACCATCAATGATTTCTTTGCCTTCAGCGTCGTAATAATACATGCCTTCGCCCCGTACCACGACGCGCGGATCATTCTTGAAATACCGCATCGGCGTAAACGGCATCCAGAATTCATCCATTGAATTGGCGGCTGTTGTGAAATCATAACCCATAGTAAATACTCCCCGATCAATAAATATTCGGGGAGCATAGCAGAACAAAATTTAAGGGCAAGGGTGCCTTTATCGCAATTACGGTAGCTGTAGAATTTTTGCTACTTTTTCATTATGAGCGACGGTATGTGGAAAAATTGCTTTTAGTTTTTCTTTTCTTAGCCAGTTTTCCATTATTTTATCTCTGTTAGTGTTATCTAAAAAATACTATAGGGAATACTCGCCATATGATGATTTTTTCGATGTTGCTATTTTCTCCGCATGAGCGGTGGTGTTTGGAAAAAATATATTCCTAGCTTCTGCATCAGTATGCCCGAAGGCATGGAATGCAGCCGGAACCGCCATATATGCCACCGCAGCGGTAAGAAGCCCGGTACCAAATGTCCCTATCATCATCGTGCCGGTAGTCAGCCCAATCGTATGAGTAGCAAACGCACCAACATAAGCCCCGTGTATATCATCCTTAAATTCAGATAATTCAAACCATCCGTTTGTCATGTTTGAAGGTAGTGCGACAACGTCCTTGAAAATCGCTTTAAGTCCGTCTTTTGTTAGCCAGTTTTCCATTATTTTATCTCCGTTAACATAATTTTATAAATGCTATAGGCTTGGCTTGTCATATTGTCAAGAAAATTAGGAGGCATATTTCTTTCATAGACAAAGACTGGAATTCTTATAGTTTAGAGTTCATGAGCACGGATAACGGAAAACATAACGGCAACGGCCATGACCCTGATGATGACGAAGATAATGTCATTCGCATTCCAAGTCTTGCCGAGCGTGACAAAATACGCCGCGAAGCTGAAAAGCAATGGCGGCGGGATTACAGGGCGTCAAACAAAGCCGAGCCGATGATTAATTTGCCGCCTGTGACAAAGATGATGCTTGTCGTGCTCCTTGTTATTCACGCCGTTTTTGAACTGGCCCTTGACCCGCCGCAGCAATACTGGGTTTTTGAGCATTTCGGATTTACGCCGGAATATTACACGCAGGCTTTCCCCGGCTGGCCGGCCTTTGTCGGGCCGTTTTCCTATATGTTTTTTCACAGCAACTGGCTGCATGTCGGGATGAACTCTGTGATGCTTATGGCTTTTGGCGCGGGCGTGGAAAAATGGATGGGGGGCGGGCGTATGTTTCTCCTGTTTTTCCTCTGCGGCCTTGCTGCCGCGCTTATTCATTTTGTCCTGTCCCCTTTTTCTGAACATACCATGATAGGTGCCTCTGGCGGGGTCAGCGGTTTGTTTGCCGCCGTCATGATTATGTTGCAGCAACAGGGACGGCTGGGCGCGGGTAAGTACGGTATTTGGCCCTTTGTCGCGCTTTGGATCGGTATTTCTGTGATCTTTGGTCTTCTGGGGAGTCCGGATGGAAGCGCGGTGGCCTGGACGGCCCATATTGGCGGGTTCCTCGCCGGGCTTGTCTTGTTGAAACCCGTATTGAGGCTATAAGGTTAGTGCGTCATTCGCATCTCTGGCGGTAAATTTCTATCGGAAACAGCTTCGTACTTGCCGGAATAATTAGCAGGAAAGCGAAAGTCCCACCATTCCGCGGGCAGAGGCAGGATTTCTTTGCCGTACTGCTTTGCTGCCTCCATAAAAGCCGTTTGTAGTTTTTCCCTGTTTTCCAGTATGTTATCCGGGAAATCCGTATAAAGGCGGCTGGCCGGGTTTTTCTGCGGATCAGTGGTCAGATGATCAAATGCTGTGCCCATATCCCACTCGATGCCGTTTTGATCGGTAATTGTTACATCAACCGCCATACCGCGCGGATGCCCGCCGCCGCCGGGCGGTGATAAAAGCCGGTCAGGGCCTTCTGCGCACCATTCCGGGTGGGCTTTAACAATCTCTGTGTTTTGCATGGCTTGCTGGGCTTCCACGGTGCGTAACCCGTCTTTGAGGACCAGAATACCGTCCCAGCGTTCATGGACAATTTTGGCGGCCAGTAATACAATTTCGGCGAACTCTTTGTGGAGCCATAGCCGCGCCTCTTTTTTATAGAGCGCCGTTTCAAAAATATTTTCCGGGTGCTTTTCGTCTGCATAGACAAGATCAACGCGCAGAGGATAGTCATTTTCATACATATCCATCGCTATAAGCTCATCAGACGTAATTTGTTTTTGAGTCTTTGCCAAAAATATTCTACCGTTCAAGAGTTGTGTAATCAGGAAGATTAAAGAAATGACGACGGAAACAAAAGAAAATAGTCACGATATGGTTGATGAGTGCGTTGAAGGCGCGTGCTCTGCTGTCGATTATGTCCTGAATGCTTGCGAGTCTATTGGTGAAACCATCGTGCATCTTTTCCATGCTGTGGGGACGCTGGCGATCTTTATATTTCGCTCTGTCACGCATGTGTTCTTGCCACCTTTTTTCCCGCGCCTGATTTTACGGCAAATCATAGATATTGGGTATTACTCGCTCCCTGTGGTGGGGATGACAGCACTATTTACCGGCATGGTGCTGGCATTGCAAAGCCATACCGGGTTTTCCCGTTTTAATGCGGAAGGTGCTGTGGCCGGTGTTGTTGCTTTGTCAGTCACGCGGGAACTTGCCCCGGTTCTGGCCGGTCTTATGGTGGCCGGACGCGTCGGGGCTTCCATGGCGGCTGAAATTGGTACAATGCGCGTGACTGAGCAGATTGACGCTTTGAGAACCCTGTCGGTTAACCCTTATAAATATCTGATCGCGCCGCGCGTGATTGCCGGTACGCTGATGCTGCCTATTCTGGTTTTGATCGGCGATATTATTGGTGTTTTTGGTGGCTATATTGTCAGTATCTATAACCTTGGTTTTTCGCCCGGCAATTACCTGACCCAGACATGGGACATTCTGGAGCGTATTGATGTTATTTCCGGCCTTGTAAAGGCGGCCGTGTTTGGCTTTATTGTTGCCATTATGGGCTGTTATAACGGGTTTAATTCCGGGCGCGGCGCGCAAGGCGTTGGCGCGGCAACGACCTATGCCGTTGTTTCTTCGTCAATTCTGATCCTGATTTTCAACTATATCCTGACGCAGGTGTTTTTCTCATGACCGTATCTTCCTCGGATGACAAGCTTCAACTCTTTGGCGTGAAAAAAGCCTTTGGCTCTAATGGCGTTTTGCAAGGTGTCGATTTGCATGTGCCGAAAGGAAAATCCCTTGTTGTGATTGGCGGCTCCGGTACTGGCAAGTCCGTTATGCTGAAATGCGTACTTGGTTTGTTGTCCCCGGATGAAGGCTCTATCATGGTTGATGGCCGCGAAACTGTCGGGCTTGATGCTAAAGAGCGCGATAAACTCATGCGTAAATTCGGCATGTTATTTCAGGGTGCGGCCTTATTTGATTCTATGAAAGTTTGGGAAAATGTTGCCTTCGGCCTGATTCAGGGACGCGGTATTGATCGCCGTGAGGCGCAAGACATAGCCATTGAAAAACTCATTGCCGTTGGCCTGAAAGAAGAGGTCGGAGAGCTTTTTCCGGGCGAACTGTCCGGCGGGATGCAAAAACGTGTCGGGTTGGCGCGCGCCATTGCCGCCAATCCGGAAATCATTTTCTTTGATGAGCCGACCACCGGGCTTGATCCGATTATGGCCGATGTGATTAATGAGCTTATTGTCAAAACCGTTAAGGAGCTCGGCGCGACAACTTTGTCCATTACCCATGATATGGCAAGCGCCCGTAAAATTGCTGACTATGTCGCCATGATTTATCAGGGCCGGATTGTCTGGCATGGCCCGGTTGGTGACCTTGATAATTCAGGGAATGAGTATGTCGACCAGTTCATCCATGGCCGTGCGGAAGGCCCTATTACAGATGATGAAAAATCTGGCCGTTACGCGGCTTAATACATGCAAAAAGCCTTTCTTTCGCCGTAGTCCTGCTTTATATAAATTCTATGCGCTTTCTTTGGTACGGATTTCTGGCAATGTTTTCGCTCGGCATGCTTGGCCTTATGGCTGCTGTCGGCGGGTCTATTTATGCCATTTCCTATTATAGCCGGGATCTGCCGGAATATAGCCAGCTTAAAGATTACAAGCCGCCGGTCGTGACTCGTGTTTATGCCGGTGACGGGCATTTAATGGCTGAGTTTGCCGAACAAAAGCGTGTTTTTGTTCCGGTTGAAAAAATCCCCGATATTGTTAAGCAGGCCATTATATCCGCTGAAGACAAGAATTTTTATAGTCACCAGGGCGTTGATTATTTTGCGATTCTGCGTGCTGCCAGAAATAATTTGATGGGCCAGTCCATGCAAGGGGCCTCCACAATTACGCAGCAAGTCGCAAAAAACTTTCTACTGAGCAATGAGCGCACCTATAGCCGTAAAATCCGTGAAGCGATTCTTGCCTTCAGGATGGAACGGGCGATGAGCAAGGAAAGGCTGCTGGAGCTTTACTTAAATGAAATTTATTTGGGCGAGAGATCATACGGCGTTGCTGCGGCGGCTTTGAACTATTTTAATAAATCGCTGGAAGAGCTGGAGATTCACGAAGCGGCGTTTCTTGCTGTGCTACCAAAAGCACCGAATAATTATCATCCCGTGCGCAATCACGACAAAGCGCTGGAACGCCGTAATATGATTATCAAATTGATGGCGTCTAATGGTTATATTTCCAAAGGCCAGAGCGAATTGGCGCGGGCGCTACCTTTGCAAATGATAAAGGGCAGCGGCGTTAACATTGTTGATGCGCCGTATTTTACTGAAGAAGTGCGCCGCCAGTTGATCGGGCAATATGGTGAAGAGAGCCTTTATGGCGGGGGGCTGGCCGTTCGTACCAGCATTAATCCACGCATGCAGGAAATCGCCGTGCGTGTTCTGCGTGAGGGGCTTGTTGCTTATGACCGGCGTCATGGCTGGCGCGGCCCCGTTGATCATTGGGATGACCTTGATGACTGGGCAGCAAAGCTGCGTGACTATAAAAAGCCGCGTAGTATGCTGTCTTATTGGAAGCTGGTCACAATTCTTAGTGTGACAAGTGAAGAGGCTGTTATTGGTTTTGCTGATAAATCTCGTGATGTGCTTAAGCTTCAATATTTAAGCTGGGCGCGTAAGCCATTAAAAAATAATAAGCTCGGTGAGGAAATAACCTCTGTGCGTGATGTTTTGCGTACAGGCGATGTCGTCATGGTTGACCATGTAACGCTGCAGGATGGCAGCAAGGTTTATGGTTTGCGGCAAATTCCAAAAATAAACGGCTCTATCATAGCCATGGATCCGCATACCGGGCGTATTCTGGCCATGCAGGGCGGCTGGTCTTATGAAGAAAGCGAATTTAATCGTACAACACAAGCCTGGCGCCAGCCCGGTTCGGCTTTTAAGCCTTTTGTTTATATCGCGGCGCTTGATAAAGGCTTCACACCGGCAACGCTGGTGCTTGACGCGCCGTTTGTTATTGATCAGGGGCCGGGCCTTGGTAAATGGCGGCCTTCAAATTACACAAAGGAATTTTACGGCCCGACACCGATTCGGGTTGGTATAGAAAAATCACGGAACCTGATGACGGTACGTCTTGCCGATTTTGTAGGGATGCCTGATATTGTCAAATACGCGCAAAAATTTGGGGTTATTGAAGAAATGAAGCCACTTTTGGCTAATGCGTTGGGGTCCGGGGAAACGACCTTAATGCGTTTGACCACGGGGTATGCCCAGTTTGTGAATGGCGGTAAAAAAGTAACGCCGACTTTGATTGACCGTATACAGGACCGTCGCGGTAAAACTATATTCAATCATGATACTAGATCCTGTAAGGATTGTGGTTCTCTGATCGAGTGGAAAGAGCAGGAAACACCGATGATTCCTGACACAAGGCCGCAAATAACTGATCCGCGCAAAGCTTATCAGATTGTCTCTATGCTCGATGGTGTTGTTCAGCGTGGCACAGGCGTACGTATTCGCGCGCTGGGGCGGCCACTTGCCGGTAAAACCGGAACAACAAACGAGTCCCGTGATACATGGTTTATCGGCTTTTCGCCTGACCTTGTTGTCGGTGTCTTTGCCGGGTTTGATGTGCCGCGTTCGTTGGGGCGCAGGGAAACCGGCTCTTCAGTTGCCGTCCCGATCTTTCGTGATTTTATGAAAGAGGCCTTAGAGGGGACTCCGTTTACGCCGTTTCGTGTTCCGCCCGGTGTACGTCAGGTGCAGATCAATGCCAAAACCGGCGCCCGGTCAAAACCCGGTGACGAAAAAGTGATCTGGGAAGCTTTTCTGGCAGGAACAGAACCGACCGACAAAATGTACATTTTGGATGGCAAGGGAATTAGCCTGATGCCGGGTCTAAGCGGTTCCGATCAAAATGGCGCCAATGTCGGTACCGGCGGACTTTATTAAATCCTATTTAATTTAAAAAGAAATCGTTTTTTCAATTGCATAACGGCCATTGGTTAAGGTTAGCGTTATGCTTTCGCCCATAATATATTCCGCCAGGTTTTCTATTCCTTCCGGCGCGGCTATCCGGATGATGGCCCGGCGGGATTCTTTTTCATCTATGGTTATGTCTGGCACTGCCGTTACATAAAGGTCCCCGGCTTCTATATAAAGATCGGCGTTTTCATACCCGGATTGTGAGAAGGCGGTAACCACAACCGCTTCCGGCCCTATAACCGCATTCTCAATTTTAAGTCCCGGCAAATCGCCTTTGTGGGGGATATCTTTCTGCGCTTTTGCGATTTGTTTTACGTAGACGCTATCTTCGGCTGCCCCGGCCGGGATTTTTAAATGTAAGGATATTTTTTGCGGGACACAGATGTCTTTGCAAACCATAATTTCCGCTTGAAGGTTAAGCGTAGCGGACTTCCCTGTTTCTGTGAGCTGTACATCCAGTGGCAATAGAGCCGTATTTTTATATCCAAAGCTATAGAAACCATATGTTTCAAAACGCTGGGGCAGGGGCCAAATCACACTAATGCTGTCCACATTTTTAGAGTCTTCCCAGTTAAAGCGCGGCGGTAATCCGCCATCTCCCGGCATACGCCAGTAAGCATGCCACCCTTCAGAAAGGCGCATGTCAAAGGCGGCGGTGATATTTTTCTGCTCTCCAGTTGCTTCCGTACTGCTTAAAAGTCGAGCCTGAACATAATCAGCAGAGCGCCATTGTGTTTCCAGCGCTTGTGCTTGACTGGAAACAAACACAGAAAGAATTACCAGAATAATGATTGCGTATTTCTTCATAAAAAAACCTTTTTCTTATCATCTGCAGGATATGCTAACTATATAGAGCATTAAATATTAATTTGCAGGTTATTATGGGTCAAAAAGAAAATGTAGAAAAAGAAGCTAAGGAACAAGGGGGCAGGTCGTATCTGACTGGCCGTCTTTTACTGGCTATGCCGGCTATGGGTGATCCGCGTTTTCACAAAGCCGTTATTTATTTATGCGCCCATGATGAGAATGGCGCTATGGGGCTTGTCATTAACCATACGCTGCCCGGCGTTGATCTTAGCCAGCTACTAGCGCAGCTCAATATTAAACCGGAAGAGAGCAAAGCGCCTGATACTGTTGTCATGAGCGGCGGGCCGGTGGAAACCGCGCGCGGTTTTGTTTTGCATTCCAATGATTTCGGGCAAGCAGATACAATTAAAATTGATGATGATTTTAGCGTTACCGGTACAATTGATGCTCTAAAAGCTATTGCCGGGGGCAGCGGTCCGGATAAAATGCTCTTTATTCTTGGTTATGCTGGTTGGGGTTCCGGCCAGCTTGATCAGGAAATCCAGGAAAATGCCTGGCTTGTCGCTGACCCTGATCCTGAGCTTATTTTCAAAGCAGCGCCGGAGGAAAAATGGGTTAAAGCCATTAAAAAGCTGGGCGTTGATCCCGCCATGCTTTCCGGAGATGCCGGCCGGGCTTGATAATATTTAGTTCCAATCCTCAACCGGCAAGCCAAATAACTTGTGATCCTGCCATTGCCCGTTAATCCTGACATATTTTTTCGCAAAGCCTTCTTCGGTAAAACCGAGCTTTAGAAGAAGATTTATGCTGGACTGATTGTCCGCCAGACACCCGGCATGAAAGCGGTGCAGTTTCAGGTCTTTAAATCCGTAGTTGATTGCCAGGCGTAGAGATTCCGCCATATAGCCCACGCCTTGTTCGTCCTGGTCCAGCCAGTAACCTAGTGATGCATATTGCGCTGCGCCTCGGCAGATATTGTTGATATTTACCCCGCCAATTATAGTTTTGTTCTCTTTTGTCAAAATAAGAAAGGAATAAGCGCGGTCTTGTTGCCGGTCTTTTGTTTGTCGCGCGTATCGCCGTTCATAAAAATCACGGGTCAAACAATTTTCCGGCCATGTTGGCTCCAGAGGCTCAAGAAAGGCGCGGTTTTTATCGCGTATTTTTGCCCATTTGCTCCAGTCCTCTAATTGAGGAGGGCGGAGAATGACACGAAATCCTTCCAGTTTTACAAGAGGTAAATCAGATGGTAATTTTTGCCGGCGCGGCCAGATCACGCGGCCAGCCTTTTGGCAAGAGACTCGTAACCCTCTAATTTATCCAGTGGCCCTAATGCTGCCAGCGTTGGTTTGCTGACAAAAACCTTCTGCGCCATTGTTCTTATGTTTTCGGTGCTTACCGCATTTAATTTACTTAGCTTTTTGTCCAGATCGATAATTTCATTACAATGAAGCAAATGCTTGGCTTGCTGGTTGGCCCGGTTCATCATTGATTCCCGTCCCATTAGAAGTCCGGCACGGATTTGTGATTTCGCGCGGCTCAGTTCTTCTTCACTAACAATGTTTTGCTGAATTTTACCGATTTCATCGCATAATACAGGCATAAGCTCCGGCAATTTATCTGGGCCGGTTCCGGCATAAATCAGAAACTGCCCATCGTCTTGATAAGGAGAGTGATGGGCAAAGACAGAATAAACCAGTCCGCGTTTTTCACGGATTTCCTGAAACAGGCGCGAAGACATCCCGCCACCTAAAATAGTTGATAAAAGAGCGGCATCGTAAAAATCATTGTCGCCGCGCGATACACCGGAAAATCCTAAAACGACATGGGCCTGTTCAAGCTCTTTTTCAGTGCGGTGATGCCCGCCGCTATAAGAGGCCGCTGCAGGATCGAATTTATGATCTTGCGGCAAATCGGTAAAGAGCTTACTGACTAGTCCGGTAACCGTTTCATGATCGGTGTTGCCGGAAACGGAAATGACAAGGCGCGAGGGCGTATAAAACCGGCGCACATAATCAAGCAATGTATCGCGCTGCATTTTCTCAATAATATCTGTGCGCCCTAGAATAGGTGCGCCTAGAGCCTGCTCCGGATAAGCCGTCTCCTGATAATTATCAAAGACAAGATCATCCGGCGTATCCAGCGTCATGCCGATTTCCTGCAGGATAACACCGCGTTCGCGTTCAACTTCGTCATCCGGCATGCTCGGGCGCTGGATAATATCGGCCAGCACATCCATGGCGAGCGGCAAATCCTCTTTCAAAAGATGCATATGATAGGAGGTAATCTCGCGGCTGGTATAGGCATTCATCTGCCCGCCAACATCCTCGATTTGTTCTGAAATCTCTAAGGCGCTGCGTGTCGGGGTTCCTTTGAACATCATATGTTCGACCATATGCGCTACGCCGTTATCTTTAAGGTCTTCATGCCGCGTACCGACATCAACCCATACTCCGACCGCGACGCTCTCAACAGAGGCGACCTGATCGGTAATCACCCGCAAACCGCTGGGTAGCGTTGTCATTTCAATACTCATAACAGTAATCTGGCTCCAGAGTAGCTTGGTGTCAATGGCTTACATTCTTGGTCACGAAGTTTTTGACCTGCTTCAGATCATTGGGGAGTCCTGTGAAAAACTCTGCTTTTTTCATGATGCTGACAAGGCGCGGTATTGCCGGAGGTTTTATGCCGACGGCCTGATGCACCGCTTGCGGAAATTTTGACGGGTGGGCGCAGGCGGGAATAATCATTGGTACTGACGGATCTTCAGCGATTATTTTCATCGCGCCATGCATGGCGACTGCCGTATGGGGGTCAATTAAAACGCCTGTTTCCTGATAGCAGTTTTTCATCATATCCATGGTTTCAAGGTCTGTGCAGCTTTGGGCGGTAAACTCTTGCCGTGCCTTTCTCATCATTTCATCATTCATGGTAAATTTTTTGTTCTTTTTAAAGCTTTCCATCAGCTTGGTCAGGCTATCGTAATCGTGGTCCATGAGTTCACAAAGATAGCGCTCAAAATTGCTGGAAATCTGTATGTCCATACTCGGGGATAGTGACGGCACTACTTTTTCAAGCCGCATATCCCCGCTTTTGAAAAAGCGCGTCAGGATGTCATTGCGGTTGGTGGCAATGCCGAGTTTATGAATAGGCAGCCCCATACGCTTTGCTGCCCACCCGGCGTAGACATTGCCAAAATTTCCCGTAGGCACAGTAAAGGACACAGGCCGGTTTGGCGCGCCTAGCGCTAGCGCCGCAACAAAATAATAGACGGTTTGCGCCATAATGCGTGCCCAGTTAATTGAGTTTACGGCGGACAGGTTTAGCTCCTGCCGCAACTGCACATCGGCAAACATGTTTTTGACAATATGCTGGCAATCATCGAACGTGCCTTCCAGCGCGATATTATGAACGTTCGGTGCGTCGACTGTTGTCATTTGCCGCCGCTGTACTTCCGATGTACGTCCCTGCGGATGAAGGATGAAAATATCAATGTTTTTACAGCCTTTGCAGGCCTCAATCGCCGCCGAGCCGGTATCGCCCGAGGTCGCGCCAACGATGGTAATGCGTTTGTTTTGTTTCTCCAGTACATGATCGAATAGCCGCCCCAATAGCTGCATTGCGTAATCTTTGAACGACAAAGTGGGGCCGTGAAATAGCTCCAAAATCCAAGCGTTCGGGCCGACCTGGACAAGCGGCGTAAGATTGCTATGGTTAAATTCATCGCCTTGATAGGTCTCTATCAAAATATTTTGAAAATCGCCTTTATCTATTGTATCGCCGATAAAGGGGTAGATTATCTGCATCGCTATATCGACATAGCTTAAGCCTTGTAAATGTTCGAGCTTGTTATGATCGATCTCCGGCCAGCTATCCGGAATGTAAAGCCCGCCATCCGGTGCCATGCCGGAAAGCAGAACATCGGTAAAGGATTGAGGGTTACCGGGGCCGCGTGTGGAAATGTATTTAATAGACATGAATGAATCTTACGCGTGAAGGTAACGCCCCTCAAGATGTTTTAGAAGCGGCGCAGGAGAAAGTGCCGCGCCGGTGGCATTTTTCACCAGATCGCCAAAACACAAGAGCCGTCCTTTGGAATGAATATTTTTACCGAGCCATTTTGTCACCGGCATGAAATCGCCTTTTGCGACCAGATTGTCAAGATCGGGGACATCTTTGTTTATTTTCTCATAAAGCTGTGCTGCCAGCATATGACCCACCGTGTAAGACGGGAAATAGCCGAATTTTCCAGTGAACCAGTGTACATCTTGCAAACAACCATCCACAACGCCTTTAGGCTGGATACCTATTATATCCTGCATTTTGGCATTCCAGGCTTCGGGCAAATCGGCAGGTTTGAGCTTTCCTTCAATAAGGTCGCGTTCCAGCTCAAATCTATGCTGCATATGAAAGAAATAAGTGACTTCATCGGCTTTTTTGCGCACGGCGGAAGGCTGTACGCGTGTTTTAACTTTGTGCAGATTATCAGCGCTCAGCATCGGGTTGTGCAGTCCGTGAAAGAGTCCTTCGGCACGCGGTGCCAGAAAATCAAAAAACGGCTTGGTTCGTCCGATAATCATTTCGACCAGCAGGGCCTGCGATTCATGAACGGCGGCGCCCATATCCTGCGCGATGGGCTGGTAACGCCATGTTTTACGCGGCAGGCCCTGAATATAAACCCCGTGCCCGCCTTCATGCAGCGCGGATTTCATTGAATCCATAAAATCATTAATGTCGACATTTTTAATCACGAGCCGCGTATCGTCAGGCGTACCGCCCTCAACCGGATTATGCCCGGTTTCAAAAAGTCCGCCGCGATTAAAATCAAAACCGATGGCTTCAAGAAGCGCGTGGTTAAGCCACATCTGCGCCTTGGCCGGGTAAAAATCCTTGATCGGTAGCGGTTCTTCTTCCTCTTCCTGTTTTTCCAGGATTTTGGGCAGCATTTTGTTTAAGGATTTATTGATGGTGCCGAACCAGTCCTCGACCTCCATAACGGAAATTCCGGGCATATATTCGCTCATAAGGGCCTGATAGTGAGAGTTACTGCCCGTGGCGCGGCATTTAACTTCGGCTATCTGGCGGTTCATATCAACCATGTCGGCCAGAAAACCGCGTGCGCTTGGCCAGTCGCTATTTTTTAGTGCGTCGCGATGCCGCCGTCGTCCTTCATAAGAAAGCTGCGCCCGTTTTTCAATCAGATCGCCGCTGACCGGGCTTTGGTGGCCGTGCATCTCATCCATTTCGCGCAAATTGGCGTGGTCCCATTTGTCCCAGTCTTCGGCATGGTTTTCAGCGTGGGTTTTGGCGCGATCCAGTAAATGTTTAACCGCCGGGTCGGTTAAGTCCTCATGCATGCGGCGGTTCAGAAAGGCAATTTGCCCGAGCCGCGCTTTCCATGCGCCTTCCGGCATGGCGGTCAGAAAGTCCCGCCCTAGTGTTTCGGCAATCGCGCCCATCCGCCCAATATCGCGGAAACGGTATTTCAGCTTCATATAGGCTTCGGACGGGTGCTCCTCATATTGCCGCACCACAGTTGGCGCAGGCGGAGAGACATAGCTTTCTGGAACTTTCGGTAGGGCGCTGTCAATCTTTTCTTCAGGTCGCTTGCGTGCAAAAACCCTTGCCACGTGTTCCTTCACGGTGGCAGGATTTAGAAGATTTTTAAAAAATTGCCACAGGCGGGAAAAGACACTCATATGTTATGTTTATCATATCCGGGCGCGTTGTCCCAGATTATTCAGAGGGCTCATCCGGGTTTTGTGCGACTGTTGAGTTCTCCAGAAGCCATGTAATTTCATCGCGGGTGAAAACTTTCATATATTGTGTCCCGGCATTCACGCATATCTGGACTGGCTGGTCCTTAACCATCGAGAGTAAAGTAAAGCCCTGTAAGGACGTAACGCCTCTGGCAACATCCATCCAGCTTTCCAGCCGCTCTCTGGTATCAAAAGCCATGATGAAATCGCCATCTTCATTATTGGCGGTGACGGGTCTGATTTCTACTTGTTCGCCACCTTCACTGTCTTCCGGGTCGTCCCAGACCGGGATGAAAATTTCGCCGTTTAGAAATAAATTAATATACTCATCGCCCTTATCCGGATTTTTACGGGCGTTGTCTATGGCTTTATCTAAATTTGTCTGCATTTTGCTTGTCTCTTCTTTTGGTGCTAATCATAGTTTCGTTACACGCAATATTGTAGGAAGCCTGACAATAGATGTCCATACCCGCTTTTAAATATGACCCGCCGGAACACGCTTTTATCAGTGTTATATATAGTGACGATGATTTGCTTGTTCTGTCCAAACCCAGCGGTCTTTTAAGCGTACCGGGCAAACCCCCGGAACATACCGATAGTCTGGAGGGGCGGACTAAGGCCGCCTTCCCGCAGGCGCTGCTCGTCCACCGTCTGGACATGGGGACCTCCGGCGTGATGGTGATGGCTTTGAATAAAGCCGCGCAGCGCCATATTAATCTGCAATTCGAGAAGCGCCGCATATATAAAAATTACCATGCCCGCGTTTGGGGGCAGGTAAAAGAGCCGCGCGGTCATATCGACCTGCCGCTCATTTGCGACTGGCCGAACCGGCCGCGGCAAAAAATATGTTACGAGACAGGCAAGAGTGCGCAAACAGATTGGGAGCTGATCCGGCAAGACGAGGAGTCAGCCTTAGTCCGGCTCACACCATTAACCGGCAGATCGCATCAACTCCGCGTCCATATGTTGTCAATGGGTCACCCAATAGTGGGCGATAACTTTTACGGTGATGAACATTCTTTTGCGGCCAGTCCTCGTTTGGCTTTGCATGCAAGGGAGTTAGTCCTGCACCATCCGCGCGATGAACGGCGCGTGAGTTTTACCGACGACATTGATTTGTAATTCTGCTAAACAGAAAACCTGAAACAGGAAAGAAAAAATCATGACAACAAAAGACAGCAACGGCACCGAACTTAACGATGGCGATAACGTCACATTGATCCGCGACCTGAAAGTCAAAGGCACCTCAACCAATTTAAAGCGCGGTTCGCTCGCCAAAAATATTAGCCTGACGAGCAAGGACGAAGAAGTCGAATGCCGCTTCGGCAAAACTACCATCGTTCTCAAAACGCAATATTTGAAGAAGGCCTGATTTTTAAACTTAGTCCAGTCTGAGTTAGTCCCCTTGTTTGGTAGGGGCTTGATTCTAATACATAAAAAATAGAGCTTAGTCCGGTTGAATAACGGATGACTCCGAGCACAAAAAAACAGGCGCATCACGCCTGTATATGAGAACAATTGTAACATAAATGGGGGTTTTAAACCAGTTAAACCAAACCCCTCACCCACTCTCTCTGTTATCCCGTTTCTCTATTGTCACCCCTCGCGAAGGCTGGAGTGTTTGCGTTTAACATAAGTGTCGTTTTAGTGGTATAATGGAGGTATCAAGGGTAAAAGGGAGAGTGGCATGTCTCATGAGGTTAATACAGAGAGAGCAACAGTTTCCAAGAAAGCTTTGTCGTCATGGCTAAACAAGAAGCTTTCTGAAAAGGAGGACTGCACGTATTGTTTTAAAAATGGTTATTTTGATCATTTGCAGTGTGCATTTGATGCTTCTGAAATCCTTTATAAAGATTCTGATGGTGGATCATGTAACTGGAAACTGGCTTCTTCTTCATATTTTTGCGAAGAAAAAGGCCTCTGCTACGTAATGGTGGGAGACATAATTGTAGAAGCCAAAAACAGCTTTAATATTGAAACAGAAAATTAAAGCGTCATAGCATTCTAACGCGCTACATACGCCTTAAATTCGTCATCCCCGCGAAGGCGGTAAATCCCTCTAGCGTTCGGGGTGACGGTGGAGAGGGTTACTCCTACTCTATAACACCAAACACGTAATTGTTTGGTGTTATTTTATTATTTTCTGAGTTTGTAACTTGTTTGTAATAAATTCCCATCATTTTTGATCACCACATATCCGGTTTGCATAGTGAATCAACACAAGAAATTTTCATAGGTTCTGTCTCTATATTGAATTCATTGAGAACAAGGGCTTGCCAACCGGAAGGATATTGCAGATCGTAAGGTGCGAGATACGGAGTTGCTGTCTCGGTGTCAAAGCCAAACCGACTGTAATATTCAGGATCGCCATAGACAAAGAGAGTGTTGACTCCTTTTTCAGACAATTCTTTTATCCCGTGGTTTATTAATTCTGACCCAACACGCTGGTTTTGGTATTCAGGCTTAACGGCTAGAGGTGCCAAAATGTAACCTTTCCAATCTTTATCAGTGTTGATAGTTACAGGGCTGAAGGCTATGTGCCCAACTATTTTTTTATCATATTCAGCCAATAAGGATATTATAGGAGAACCCGTTTCTTCGGAAAGAAGATTAACAGCCAGTTTTGCAACAATCTCTCTTTCGCTTTCAGGAAAAGCAGATAGATAGATATTCCGGATATCTTCGGAATCCTGCTCTAACGCTGTTCGGGTTTTCATCTTTGTTCTATTCCCACTCAATAGTTCCGGGAGGCTTACTGGTAATATCGTAAACTACGCGGTTGATGCCGGGGACCTCATTGATGATTCTGGTGGAAACGCGCCCCAAAAATTCGTGGTCGAAGGGGTAGTAATCGGCGGTCATGCCGTCCGTTGATGTGACGGCGCGGAGGGCGCAGACGTAGTCATAGGTGCGGTTATCGCCCATGACGCCGACGGTTTTGACGGGGAGGAGTACGGCGAAGGCTTGCCAGATCGCGTCGTATAATCCGGCGTTTTTTATTTCCTCTAAATAGACCGTGTCGGCTTTGCGCAGGATTTCCAGCTTCTCGATTGTGATTTCGCCGGGGATACGGATCGCCAAACCGGGGCCGGGGAACGGATGGCGTTTTACGAAGTCAGGGTGCATGCCAAGCTCTACACCAAGAGCGCGGACTTCGTCTTTGAATAACTCTCTTAAAGGCTCGACCAGTTTTAGGTCCATGCGCTCAGGCAGGCCGCCGACATTGTGGTGGCTTTTGATGGTAACGCTCGGCCCGCCGGTAAAGCTCACTGACTCAATAACGTCCGGGTAGAGCGTTCCCTGCGCGAGGAAATCTGCGCCGCCTACGCGTTTGGCGCACATGTCAAACACATCGATAAACAGGCCGCCAATAATTTTGCGCTTTATTTCCGGGTCGCTTATTCCTTCCAGCCCGCCAATAAATTGCGCGCGCGCATCTTCATGGATAAGCGGGATGTTGTAATGATCACGGAATAATTCCACGACTTGTTCGGATTCGCCCGCGCGCATCATGCCGGTATCGACATAGATGCAGGTGAGCTGGTCACCAATGGCTTCATGCAGCAGGACGGCGGTTACGCTTGAGTCCACGCCGCCGGACAGACCGCATATGACTTTGCCGGAACCAACCTGTTTTTTGATTTTGGCAATGGTTTCGTCCTTAAAGGCCGCCATTGTCCAGTCGCCGGAACAGCCGCAGACATTATGCGTAAAGTTTTTAAGCAGCGCGCTACCGTGCGGGGTATGAACGACTTCGGGGTGGAATTGCACCGCATAAAATTTACGGGCATCGTCGGCAATGATGGCAAAGGGAGCGCCTTCGGACGCGCCGACAACGTTAAAACCATCGGGCAATTTTGTTACGCGGTCGCCATGGGACATCCAGACTTGCTCATGCGCGCCTTTGTCCCAGACATTTTCCAGCAGGTCGTTATGGGCGGTAACATCAACATAGGCACGGCCAAATTCGCTGGTGTCACCGCGTTCGACCATGCCGCCGAGCTGGGACACCATGGCTTGCTGGCCGTAACAAATACCAAAAAGCGGTACATTCATTTCGAAAATAAAGTCCGGTGCGCGCGGCGAATCCTTGTCGGTGACGCTGGAAGGGCCGCCGGACAGAATAATGCCTTTGGGGTTGTAGCCCTGCACGCGATCTTCCGGGGCTTGGTTGAACGGCCAAATTTCGCAGTAAACCCCGCTTTCCCGTACGCGGCGCGCGATAAGCTGCGTCACCTGTGACCCAAAATCGAGGATCAGAATACGATCGTGTTGAGGGAGCTGTGTTATATCGGTCATGGGCTTTGTCATGTCTGAGTTTTAGCGTATTTCTGCCTTAAATAGAACTAAAAGTTTTAGTGGGGTGTTCTGTTGTGCAGGGCGTAAAAAAATGTTGTAATTGAAAGCTTGTGAATTAAGTAAGGCGCAGATGCAGTGAATACCAAACCAACAACAAGTTTTGAATTTTTTCCGCCCAAGACTTATGAGTCGTGGGAGGTCCTTGTTACCGATACGGCGGTGCGCCTTGCAGCCATGAAGCCGGAATTTATGACGGTGACATATGGTGCCGGTGGATCGAGGAAGAGCTGGACGATGGAGACAGCTGTTGAGATCCAGAAAAACACAGGGATTCAGACCGCAACGCATTTGACCTGTATCAATGTTTATAAAAAGGGTCTGCTCGGTATCGCCCAGACATTTCGGGATAATGGTATCAAGCATATTGTAGCGCTGCGCGGTGATGTGCCGCCGGAAGATGCGCCGCTGGATTATGATGACAAGAATTATTATCACTACGCGAACGAGTTGATCGCAGGGCTGAAACAGGTCGGTGATTTTGAAATTTCTGTTGCGGCCTATCCGGAGAAACACCCCGAAGCGCCGGACATGGAAACCGATATCAAGAATCTGAAGCGTAAATTTAAAACCGGCGCGGACCGGGGTATTACCCAGTTCTTTTTTGATAACAATTATTATTATGATTTTCTGGAACAAACGGAAAAAGCAGGGATCACCGCGCCAATCGTGCCGGGTATTCTGCCGATCATGAATTACAAACGTATGCTGAGTTTTGCCGATATGTGCGGTACTAATGTGCCGGATGAATTAAAGGCACGGTTTGAACCACATCTTGATAATCAGGCGGACATGGATAAGGTTGCCGAGGAATTTTTGATTGAGCAGGTGAGTGACCTTATTGACCATGGCATTCCCCATATTCATTTTTATACGCTCAATAAGGCTGATCTTACGATTGCTGCTTGCAAGACTTGCGGTCTTGCCGAACAGCAACAAGAGGCCATGACGAGCACGGGCTGAAATTGCTGCTTGTAAGGCCTGTAATCTTACGGTTTAATATGGACATTAATATTTATTAACGAAGGAGACAACGCAATGGTTCTGGCTACAAATTTAGGTTTTCCACGTTTCGGCGCTGATCGCGAACTGAAAAAAGCAACAGAGAGTTACTGGAAAGGTAATTCTTCGCAGGATGATTTGCTGGAAGCAGGCAAAGAGTTACGTTTGCGCCACTGGAAAATGCAAAAAGATGCCGGGCTTGATCATATTCCTTCCAATGATTTTTCTTTCTATGACCAAATGCTGGATATGTGCTGCTTGCTGGGTTGTGTGCCGGAGCGTTATGGCTGGCCACAAAACTCCTCAGATGGCGGTAACGTTGATATGGACACTTATTTTGGTATGGCGCGCGGGAACGACAAAGCGCCGGCGATGGAAATGACCAAATGGTTTGATACGAACTACCATTATATTGTGCCTGAATTTTATGAAGGGCAGGACTTTAAAATTTCCAGCAGTAAAATTTTTGATGAGTTTGACGAAGCCAAGGCCGCGGGCATTGAAACTCGCCCGGTATTGATCGGGCCGTTTACTTTTGTCACGCGCGGGAAGTTTAAGTCTGAAAATATAAGCGCGGCGGATATTATACCGAAACTGCTCCCTGTTTATATTGAAGCGCTGCAAAAGCTTGTTGATAAAGGCGTTTCATGGGTGCAGATTGATGAGCCTATTCTTGCGATGGATATGTGCGAAACAGGAAAGCAGAATTTCAAACCTGTTTATGAGGAGTTGGCGAAAGCTGTTCCGGGGCTGAATATTTTGATTTCGACCTATTTTGAAGGGTTGCGCGATAATATGGATCTTGCGTTTTCTCTTCCTGTTCAGGCTGTCCACCTTGACCTGCGCCGTGATGCGCACCAGTACAAAGATGCGATTGGCATTATTCCCGAAGGTATGATGCTCTCGCTGGGTCTGGTTGACGGGCGTAATATCTGGAAGAATGATTTGCATCAATCCCTCAATATTATTGAGTTTGTCGAGTCCCATATTGGTAGCGACCGCGTTATGGTCGGGCCAAGCTGCTCGATGCTGCACAGCCCGGTTGATCTTGACCTCGAAGTAGAAATGGATGCGGACATTAAAGGCTGGCTGGCTTTTTCAAAACAAAAACTCGCGGAAATTGCGGTGCTGACCAAGGGTGCTAATGAAGGCCGCGAGGCTGTTGCCGGTGAGCTGGAAGCAAGCGATGCGACTGTTAGCGAACGTAAAACATCAAGCCGCATTCATAATAATGCGGTCAAAGACCGCATGGCGGGGCTTTCTCCGGATATGTTTAACCGGGAAAATGTATTTGCCGAGCGCCAGAAAGTGCAACGGGCAGCGCTGAATTTGCCGTCTTTCCCAACGACTTCTATTGGCTCTTTCCCGCAAACGCAGGAAATTCGTAAAGCCCGTGCCGCGTTCAAAAAAGGCAATCTGGATGAAGCGTCTTATACTGAAGCGATGAAAACAGAAATCCAGTCCGTTGTTAAATATCAGGAAGATATTGGTATGGATATGCTGGTTCATGGTGAGCCGGAACGTAACGATATGGTCGAATATTTCGGTGAGCAGTTTGATGGTTACGCGTTCAGTAAATTTGGCTGGGTACAGTCTTACGGTACGCGCGGTGTGAAGCCGCCGATTATTTTCGGTGATGTTTCGCGGCCTAACGCGATGACAGTTGAATGGTCTAAATATGCGCAAACCTTAACGGACAAACCGATGAAAGGTATGCTCACCGGGCCGGTTACGATTTTGTTCTGGTCGTTTAAGCGCGATGATATTTCTTATGAAGAAAGCTGTAAACAAATTGCGCTCGCGCTGCGTGATGAGGTCAAGGACCTGGAAGCTGCCGGCATCAAGGCAATACAGATGGACGAGCCTGCTATTCGTGAGGGCTTGCCGTTGCGCCGTGCTGATTGGGATGACTACTTAAAGTGGGCGGTTGATAGCTTCAAGCTTTCTGTTTGTACTGTAGAAGATGCCACGCAAATCCACACGCATATGTGCTATTCCGAGTTTAACGAGATCATTGAATCGGTCGGCGCGCTGGATGCGGATGTTATTTCCATTGAGGCTTCGCGCTCGCAAATGGATTTGCTTGATGCGTTTGGGGCATATAAATACCCCAATGAGATCGGCCCTGGCGTTTATGATATCCATAGCCCGCGTATTCCGACTAGCGATGAAATGACATCGCTGCTGGAAAAGGCAGAAAAGGTCATTGATCCGGACATGATCTGGGTTAATCCGGATTGCGGCCTGAAAACCCGTGGCTGGGCAGAGGTCGAGCCCGCGCTTAAAAATATGGTGCAGGCCGCTAAAAATATGCGCGAAAAGAGGCAGAGCGCCGCAGCCTGACAGGGTAAATTTTATTGACATAATTTATTGTCTTTGTTATGTTGCCCTGTAGATTTGGCAATATAAAACTGGTGTTAATAAAATAATGAGTAACAACGAAGAAATTAAAACGGCCATTCACGATTCTTTGCATGATGACAGAAGTGCGTTATCGCCTTTGCAGGCGAGCTTTGAATGGTGCGCCCGCCGCCGATTTCTTTTAACGGCACCTGCTTGTATTGTGGCAATACCTGTTGTTGCTTTGTTTGAAGTGTTTCTTTTAAATGATTATGCTGAGACCAAGGTCCAAAAGTTTGCTCTTGCAATCAACCGTGATGCCGCGTGGGCTCGTTATTTTAACAGAGAAGCAAACAAGGCAAAAATAGCAGGGTTGGATGGGCAGGAATTCGAACAAGAAGCCGATACTTATCGTGCCAAAGTCACGAAAAAATATGAACTGACATTAAGTCTTTAATAATTTTAAAATTTTTTTGAGGGTAATCTAAGGATTAAATCGCGGATCCTGTTGTACCGTGGCGGGGTTTTCGTCTTTTGGGGGTAACAGGCTTTCGATCCTGTGGCGCTGGGTCTGTAGTTCCTGCCTAAAGGCTTCGCGCTTTTCTTTGTTATCGATCGTAATTTCAGAAAAGGGGCTGGTGAAAACCAGTTCCCAGTTATTGTCCTCACCGGGACGGAACAGGATATTATCAGGATACCAGTCTTCTATGGAACCGCTGGCTGCTTCGTTAAAATTATCCTTGTGATGAATAAAGGTTCCAGTGGCCGTTTGCTTGAAATTTTCTATTTTCTCGATAATTGCCAATATGGCATCGGCAACATTTTTATCCTCAAGCATGGTTCTATGTACCGCATCATGGCTTTTATGGCCTTGCATTACTGTCGCCAAGGCCCGTGCGAAACCGCCAAATACGGGTCGTTGTTTTTCAGGAATATCATCCAGCGTTTGCAATCGTTCCATCACCATTAGTAAAACGGGCTCATGGCCTTCGGTGCGGTATGAATCATAAATAGTAGGAAAATGCGGATTATCCTTATGTGCGCGGCATATATCGGCAAAGGCTTCGGCCTGGCAGGTAAAGCCGGTCAGGTGAATAACGGTGTCTTTGCCGGGCAGCGCCATAACAAAGGAGCCGGGGCCATTGTTGATTTCTTCGTATCCCATGTTTTGCAGGGCACAAACGATCTCGTCCGGCCGCATATTGTTAAATTGTGTCAAATCTGGATTCATTTACGCTTTTCCCCCCACATTGATGGTACTTGTCAAACTTTACGAAGCCCTTAACAAAACCGCAGCAAAAAACCCGTCTGTGTTATGGCGGTGCGGGGTCAGGCGCATATAAGGGCCGTCACAAGGAACATCGTCCGGCAGGGGCGCGAGACTGAATTCTTTATGGTTTTCTAAAAAGGCCTCGATTTGCTGCTCATTTTCTTCCGGGAGCAGCGAGCATGTTGCATAGATAAGCTTGCCGCCGGGCTTAACGGCCTTGGCAATTTTATCCAAAATCTCGGTTTGTGTTTTTATGATCTCTGCCAGAGGCGGGCCATATTCGCGCCAGCGCGTGTCCGGGTTGCGCCGCCATGTGCCGGAGCCGGAGCAAGGCACATCGGCCAGAACAATATCAAATGTTCCTTTTTGGCGCTTATACCATTTACGCGCTTTTTCTTCTGATAAAGGCCGCACTTCAATAATATCGCTGACCCCGGCGCGTTTAAACCGCGTCTTTGCTTTGTTCAGCCGTGATTGTTCAATGTCCATCGCAACAATGCGGCCTTTAACATTCATCGCTGATGCCAAGGCCAGCGTCTTGCCGCCCGCGCCCGCGCAATAATCAAGCACCTGCATGCCCGGCTGCGCGCCGCAAATATGAGCGATGAGCTGTGAGCCTTCGTCCTGAATTTCGATCCAGCCTTTGCGGAACGCCTTGCTTTTGGCGAGATGCACTTTCTTTTTAGCGCGCAGCCCCGTGGGGGAATAAGGCGTAATGTCGGTTTCAATGCCATCTTTACGCAAGGAATTTTGCACTTCTTCGCGTTTTATTTTGCAGGCGTTAACCCGCAGATCGAGCGTAGCGCCGGGGATCATCGCGTTCATTTCAGTTTCAAAGTCATCACCGAAATAGCTCCGTAATTTGCTCTCATAATTTTGCGGGCATTCGGCGCGCATAAAATCGGGCATTGTTTCGTCATTAAGATCTTTATCTTGGAGCGCGGCAACCAGTTTTCTGTCGAGCTCGGTCAATATGGCGGGGCCGTATTTGTCACCGTCAAAAAGCTTTTTAATCTCTGTAACCTGCTCGCCCAGCATCAGCCATGCAATGACATGGTTACGCGGCGTATCTTCGGCCTCGGTCTTTTTAAGCCACCATAAAATCCGTGAATAGGCGCGCATAACATCATAGGTACGCTGCGCAATTGCCGCCCGGTCTTTGGAGCCTATATAGCGGCGATGGCGCATATAGTCACCAATCGTCCCATCCATTGGGATTTTGCTAACTGCTATGATTTCAAGCAGGTCGATTGTTGCTTTAACGCGTGCGGAAGGTGTCATGACTTATCCTTCAATTAAAACATTTGTGTCCCGCCAGCCAAAACAAACTTCGCGGGCGGTGGTAGGGCCGAGGGTAATATCATGTTTTCCGCAACGCTGTCCATCTTTTGCTTTGTAAAACGATACGGCACGTTTGTTGCCTTCCAGCACCCAGAGGCAGAGCGACTTATGTTTCATTACTTGCAGCTTTTGCGCGGCTTCTTTCATCAGGGCCGTACCGATGCCCTGTCTGTGATATTCAGGCAAAAGATAGAGGCCGTAAATTTCGGCGGAATAAAGCGGACGAATGGGAGAGCTGCCTGGCGGCGGTGTTTTAAGCTTACCGTAGCTGACAAGCCCTACGGGCGTTCCATCACCATCTATTGCCAGTTGTATGCCGCTCTCTTCGATCTTGATCCATTCCTGCCATTGTTGTGTCCGGTCTTCGATAGTCGGTACATTCAGGAATTCATTATAGACCAGCCCGCCATAGGCGTCTTTCCAGCCCTGCACATGAATTTGTGCCAAGGCCGGAATATCATTTTCTGTAGCGGGACGGATGTTCATTTGTGTCTTTCTATATCAAATGCACGGCTTTGGCGATTAAAGATATTGCGGATAAAAGAAGTAGCATATTCACAATATTTTTAAACACTGTTTCAGAAATCTTATTGTGGGCTTTATAGCCAAGCCACATTGCAAGAAGAAATGCTGGGAAGGCTATGATCGACATCACTAAAATATCTTTTGTTAACAGTGATGTAGCATAGGACGCGGGCAATCTAGTCAAATGGGACAGAAAGAAAATAGTTGTTATTGTTGCATGAAAAGAAGCCGTGGATTTAATCGTTTCTTTTAGAAACATAACGTAAACGGGGCCGCCCATACCAATTACCCCCATAAGAATCCCGCCGATAAAACCGGTAACATAGCCGCCTATTTTTAGGATTATTTTTTTAAAAATCTGGAGCTTAAAATAATTTTCAGCCAGATATAGGAGAATAAAAAGTCCTAAACCAAAGCGAACTATATTTGCGTCTATATTTTTAAGAATAAGAATGCCGCATAAAGACCCGATAATTGTTCCGGGGAGCAGGCGAATTAATACGCCAAAATCAATATGCTTATAGGTTTTTATAATTATAAGTCCCATGAGGAACTGAAATATCAGAACAAAACTTACGGCATCGGAAACGGGTATAAATAAGCTGGTAAGCGGAATAGAGATTAAGCCACCGCCAAAACCTATGGCCGCTTGAGTAAAGAATGAACAAAATATTACTATGGTTGCAAGAGCAATGCTCACCTGCTTTCGACCCGGTAATTCGGCGCTTCTTGCGTGACTGTCACATCATGGACGTGGCTTTCGCGGTAGCCGGCGCTGCTCATTTTCATGAATTCGGCACCTGATTTCATTTTATCAATGGTTTTGCAGCCGGTGTAGCCCATTGCGGCGCGCAAACCACCGACCATTTGATGGAGCACCGCCCCGACCGGACCTTTGTAGGGTACGCGGCCTTCAATGCCTTCGGGTACGAGTTTCTGGCTTTCGGTAACCCCGGCTTGAAAATAGCGGTCAGCCGAGCCGCGCATCATTGCGCCGACAGACCCCATGCCGCGATATGTTTTGTAAGAGCGCCCCTGATAGAGAACAACTTCGCCCGGCGCCTCGTCGGTTCCGGCGAACATACTACCCATCATGACGCAGTCTGCGCCTGCGGCGACGGCCTTGGCCATATCGCCGGAATATTTAATGCCGCCATCGGCAATGACCGGGATGTTCTTTTTGGCGCACACAGCGGCGACATCGATGATTGCGGTAAGCTGGGGAACGCCGACCCCGGCGACAATCCGCGTTGTGCAGATTGAGCCCGGCCCGATCCCGACCTTGACCGCATCGGCCCCGGCATCAATCAGTGCTTTGGCAGCATCGCCGGTGGCAATGTTACCTGCGATGATTTGTAGTTTATCAGATGGTAATTCTTTCCGGATTTTCCTGACCGTATCCAGGACATTTTTTGAATGCCCGTGCGCGGTATCAACAACCACAACATCAAGCCCGGAGTCCGCCATCGCGACCGCCCGTTCCATGCCGGTATTGCCGGTGCCGACAGCCGCCCCGACAAGCAGGCGGCCTTGATCGTCTTTACTGGCATGGGGGTGGAGGTCTGACTTTTCGATGTCTTTGACTGTGACCAGCCCGGTGCAGCGGTCATCGCGATCGACCACGAGTAATCTTTCAATGCGGTATTTGTGTAAAAGCCGTTTGGCTTCTTCCTTATCGACCTCGCCAACGACCTTGACCAGATTCTCCGTGGTCATAAGCTCGCGCATCGGCTGGTCCATATTTTCGGCAAAACGAACATCGCGGTTGGTCAGGATTCCCACCAGCTTGCCGTCTTCTTCGGTAACGGGCACGCCGGAAATATTATAGGATTTCATCAGTGATAAGGCATCGCCGAGCGTGGCATGCGGGCGTATTGTGATCGGGTTTATCACCATGCCGGATTCAAAGCGTTTGACCTTTTGCACTTCGGCGGCCTGCGCTTCCACACCCATATTACGGTGAAGAATGCCAAGCCCGCCCGCCTGTGCCATGGCAATCGCCATATTTGCGGCAGTCACAGTGTCCATCGCGGCGGAGATCACCGGGATATTGAGGCTAATCGTTTTTGTAAGCTGGGTTGTCGTGATCGCGTCATTAGGATGAATTTCCGAGGCCGCAGGGATAAGCAGCACATCATCGAAGGTCAGACCTTCACGGACATTGTTTTTGGTGGGCATGGGTCAAATTCTCCTTAAACATACGAATTTGACGCCTATTGATACAGAATAACGGATTGAAAATCCAGTTCTTTTATGAACCCCTAAACCCTTGCGCTATTAAATATTGCTCTGCGCTTTCTTTGCGGCTGGAGTCGGGCTTGAAATGCTTGACGGTTTTGAAGTCTTTTTTGATTTGTGCCAGTAATTCCTGCTGGGTGCCGCCCTGAAACACTTTGGCAACGAAGGTGCCGCCGGGGCGCAGAACATCTTTGGCAAAATAATAAGCGGTTTCGACCAGGTCCATAATGCGGATATGATCGGTTTGTTTGTGACCTGTGGTATTGGGCGCCATGTCCGAAAGCACAAGATCAGCGCCTTCGCCGATGGCGGCAATGAGCGCCTCGGGCGCGTCATCATCCATGAAGTCCATTTGCAGCACCGTAACGCCGGGGAGTGGTTCAACGGCTAGCAGGTCGAGCGCCACCACTTTTTTTGCGCCTTTTTCAACGGCGACCTGACACCAGCCGCCGGGAGCGGCACCGAGATCAACCACGATCTGCCCGCGTTTTAGAAGGTGAACTTTGTCATCTATTTCCTTGAGCTTAAAGGCCGAACGTGAGCGGTAACCCAGCCGGTTTGCTTCCTGTACGTAAGGATCGTTAAGCTGCCTTTGCAGCCAGCGCGTCGACGATGGTTTGCGGCGTTTTGCCGTTTTTACTTTTTGTGTCGGTTTTTTTCTAGACATAGTCCCTATAAAAGCATGATGACCATAGAAACGCAAAAGGCAAAAATGTATATGCTTAAGCTTGCGGCAAAAAATACAACATCGCGGGTGCGCGGAGAGTAATGCGCTAATATTAAAAAAAGTGCAATAATAATGCTGTAAACAATAGAGCCTCGCGTATAAAGCGGGGTGTCCATAAAGGGGAGAATTCCCGTTTCAAATCCTGTAGAATACATAAGCTCTATCTGTGTACGCATGGTTATAAAGCAGGTCAGGATGAAAATAAGGGCCTTTAAACGATGCTGTTTGTGAACGGCAAACCAGCTAATTGGTAGCCATATAAGATCAATCCATTGATAGATGAGCTGGGACATACTATTTTAGTAGCTGATATGTTTTTAACCGGGACACTCTTTATATAATGCTTTACATGAACCATACCTCTTTTGCCCCTTCTCTGAACAGGGCGTTATCCGTTTTTTGCGCTTTTATTATGATATTGGCGCTCCTGCCGTCTGTTGCGACGGCGCGGGGTAGTCAGGGTCCGGTCATTATTCGTGACACGGAAATTGAAAATATTCTTAAAAGTTGGGCTGAACCGGTCATTAAGGCCGCAGAGCTTGATCCTGCCGCTATTAAAATTATTCTGGTGCAAGACCCTAATATCAACGCTTTTGTCGCTGGCGGCGCTAATATTTTCATTTATACGGGGCTGTTGACCCGTTCCGAGAGTGCTTCTGAAATTATCAGTGTGATGGCCCATGAGCTGGGCCATATTCGCGGTGGCCATCTGGTGCGCGCACGAGGGGCGCTGCAAAATGCCTCCTATGAGAGCTTGCTGGGTACGCTGTTGGGGCTGGGCGCGGCTGTGCTGACAGGAGAAGGCGGTCTGGCGACTGCCATCGTTGCCGGTTCTCAGTCGATTGCCCAGAGAAAATTCTTTGCTTTTAGCCGGGTTCAGGAATCTAGCGCTGATCAGGCCGCTCTTGATTATATGGAAAAAGCTAAAATGAACCCGGAGGGGCTGGTTAGTTTCATGAGAAAGCTCGAGGGCGAAGAATTGGTGCCTGCCGCGCAGCAAAGCCAGTATATCCGTACTCACCCGCTCACCCGCGACCGGGTTGAAGCGCTGGAGGCCGGGTTGAAGCGCTCTGATTACAAAGCTAAGGGCCCTGAGGCTTTGTGGCAGGAGCAGCATAACCGTATGCTTGCCAAGCTTGTCGGTTTTGTTACGCCGGAACAGGTGGATTGGAAATATGATGATCGCAATCTTTCTGTCGCTGCTGATTACGCCCGTACTATTGCCGCTTATCGTCAGAATGAAACCGGGGTGGCTTTGAAGAAAATGGACGATTTGCTGGCGCAGGAACCTGATAACCCCTATTTTCTTGAGCTTAAGGGCCAGATTTTGGTTGAGTTTGGTCAGGTTGAGTCAGCATTGCCCTCTTATCGCTATGCTGTGGAAATTTTGCCTGCTGCATCGCTTATTCGTACGGCCTATGCTCATGCCTTGATTGAATCGGATTCTAAAAATAAACCCCGAACCAATGAAGCTGTCGTTCATTTGCAGCGCGCCGTTAAGGACGAACCGCGTTCGCCGCGTATCCATCGTTTGCTGGCGACGGCTTATGGACGGCTGGGGCAGGAGCACAGGGCAAAGCTTCATTTGGCCGAGGAAGCTCTTTTGAAAGGCCAGATTTCTTATGCTAAAAGGCAGGCCAAGGCGGCCCTCGCCGGACTTAAAAAGGAATCAAATCCGTGGTTAAGAGCGCAGGATATCCTGAACTTCATTGAACAGGTGGCAGAAAAGAACTAAGTAAATAGGGGTGTTTGTTTCTTGTTAAGGAGAATTATAGTGAAATCAGTGCATAAACTTTTTGTGGTTATGGTGGTTTTTTCCGCCGTTGCTGTTGCTTTGTTTAGTCAAAGTCCGCAGGCGGCGGAGAAAATAGACAAGAAAGAAATACAAAAAATTGTTCGTGAGTATCTGGTTCAAAATCCGGAAGTTGTGATCGAGGCCATTGAAGCCTATCAGGATGATCAGAAAAATATAGAGAAGCGCCAGTTTAAAAAAACCATGGCCGATAACAAAGAATTGCTTTTTGGTAAAGACCTTCCTTTTACCGGGAACCCGGATGGTGATGTCGTGATTGTCGAGTTCTTCGATTATAATTGCGGTTATTGCAAAAAGGCGATGACTGACATTAACAAGGTGCTGGAAAAGGATAAAAACGTTAAATTTATTTTCCAGGAAATGCCGATTTTAAGTCCTTCTTCCAGCGAAGCGGCGCGCTACTCTCTTGCCTCTCACAATCAGGGCAAATATTTTGAGTATCATCAGGCTTTGATGAAGATGAGCGGTAGTAAAAATAAAAAGAACCTCGAAAAAGTAGCCGGTGATATTGGTCTGGATGTTGACCAGTTGCGCAAGGATGCTGCTTCTAAAAAGATCCGCGAGGACATTGAAAAAAGTATGTCTTTGTCACGTAAGTTGGGAATTCGCGGTACACCGGCTTTTGTTATTAACGATATTCTTGCGCCTGGCTATATGACGTATCCGGCTATGCGGGAAATTATTGAAAGAGCGCGTAATGGTGATGAAGGATAAAAGATCTCTTCTGCTGATAGGGCTGTACACTGTTATCATTTTGGTGGCTGGCTTTGCGGGGTATCGGACGTGGGCTGTGAACAATGTTATGGCCGGTATGTATGATACGTCTTTGGGGCAGTTTCAGGGCGCGGAAGATGCCGAGAAAGTTATTGTCGAGATTCTTGATTACCGTTGCAGCTATTGCCGTGCTGTCCACGAGACAACGCAGGAGCTTTTGAGCCGGCACCCGGATGTTAAAATTGTTTACCGTCATTACCCGATTTTTGGACGGCCTTCTGTGATAGAGGCTGAAGTGGCCCTTGCTGCCGGTATGCAGGGCAAGTTTTCCGAAGCGCACGATGCCCTTATGAGCAGAGAAAGTCCGATTACCGACCGGGAGATTGAAGCGCTGGTACAAAGCATTGGGCTTGATCCGGAGCGTTTTCGGGCCGATATGAAAGGGCCGGAAACTGGTTATTTGTTGCTGAATACGCTCGATAGCGTTGAGGTTCTTGGTATAAAATCGACACCGGTTTTTATCATTGGAGATATTGTCTATTCTCTTGATAACGGCATGCCTACAGTTGAAACTTTTGAACAATTTCTTGAAGAAGCTTACGGCGATTAATGTCCAGAATTTTGATCCTGAATGGTCCCAATCTAAACATGTTCGGTCAGCGTGACCCCGCAATATACGGGACAGAAACGCTGGGCGATATTGAGACCTTGTGTCGCCAGACCGCAGAAAAAAATAGCCAGAGCATTGATTTTCGTCAGTCAAATTATGAAGGCGAGCTGGTGACCTGGATTCAGGAAGAAAAAGATAATATTGCCGGACTTGTGATTAATGCGGCGGCCTATACTCACACATCGGTGGCATTGTATGACGCGCTGGAGCTTGTGAGCGTCCCTATTATAGAAGTTCACATGTCAAACCCCAAAGAGCGTGAGGCTTTTCGTCATTTTTCCTATGTTGAGCCGCTTGCGGCAAAGGTTTTTGCCGGGTTGGGGGTGCAAAGCTATGTTAAAGCGCTGGAATATTTGTCTGAGATGTCGTAAATCCGGCCATATGAAATTTTGACTTTTGGAACAAAACTCTATAACCAAGACCTTTAATTCAGAAGGAAGATCTGAAATATGAAAATTGATGACAAAGCGATCCGTAAACTGGCGGATTTATTGGAAGAAACCGGCCTGAATGAAATTGAGGTTGTTGATGGCGAGCAGGTGATTCGTGTCAATAAGGGCGGTAATATTGTTTCAAATGGCAATGGTAACGGCGCGGCAGCAATGCCTGTAATGGAGTCTGAGCCTACTGTGCCGCAAGCTGCTAATCTTGAGGCACCGTCTGCTGTTGTTTCCGATCACCCTGGCGCTGTGACATCGCCGATGGTTGGTACGGCTTATCTGCAACCTGATCCTGATGCACCGCATTTTGTTCAGAAAGGCGCCAGTGTTAGCGAAGGTGATACATTGCTGATTATCGAGGCCATGAAGGTGATGAACCCGATTAAGGCCCATAAATCGGGTACAGTGACCCAGATTTTGATTGAAAATGCCCAGCCGGTTGAATTCGGCGATGTGTTGATGGTCATCGAATAAGACGGATTTATTTCTGACATGTTTAAAAAAGTTCTCATAGCCAATCGCGGTGAAATCGCGCTCCGTATTATCCGGGCTTGCCGGGAGATGGATATTGAAACGGTCGCGGTTCATTCCACGGCGGATGCCAATGCGATGGCCGTGCGTCTGGCGGATGAAAGCGTCTGTATTGGGCCGCCGCCGGGCAAAGACAGCTATCTTAATATTCCCTCTATTCTGACAGCGGCAAGTGTGACGGGCGCGGATGCTATTCATCCGGGTTATGGATTTTTATCTGAGAACGCGCAATTTGCAGAAATGATTGAAGAACACGGTTTTACTTTTATTGGCCCTAAGCCTGAGCATATCAGAATGATGGGTGATAAAGTCATGGCCAAAAAGACCGTGAAAGAACTGGGGCTTCCTGTTGTGCCCGGTTCTGACGGGGCGATAGAAACGGCCGAAGAAGGCATGAAGTTTGCTAAAAAGGTTGGTTATCCGATTATTATTAAGGCGGCCTCGGGCGGCGGTGGTAAAGGCATGCAGGTCGTCACAAAGGAAGAAGATTTTGCCGAGGCTTTTTCAACGGCACGCGCTGAATCCAAAGTTAACTTTGGTGATGATACGCTTTATATGGAGAAATTTCTGACTAAGCCGCGCCATATAGAGATTCAGATTTTTGGAGATTCCCAAGGTAACGCCATTCATTTGGGCGAGCGTGATTGTTCTATTCAGCGCCGTCATCAGAAGCTGCTTGAAGAAGCGCCGTCTCCGGTTTTGAGTGAGGATGAGCGTAGCAAAATCGGAAAACTCGCTGCTGGTGTTGTTAAAAAAATGGGCTATCTCGGCGCCGGTACTATTGAATTTTTGTTTGAGGACGGCGAATATTATTTCATGGACATGAATACGCGTATTCAGGTAGAACACCCGGTCACGGAAATGATTACCGGAATTGATTTGATCGCCGAGCAAATCCGCGTCGCTGCCGGTGAGCCTTTGAGCATAAACAAAGACCGTATCCGGTTGCGCGGGCATTCTATTGAGGTGCGTATTAATGCCGAAGATCCTGATACTTTTATGCCCTCACCGGGTACTATTTCTCAATTTCATATGCCGGGTGGCCTGGGCGTACGTTTTGATTCAGCGATGTATCAGGGCTATACCATCCCGCCTTATTACGATTCTATGATTGGTAAATTGATTGTTCATGGCCGCAACCGTGAGGAAGCGATCAGGCGCTTGCGCCGTGCGATCACTGAAACAGTGGTGGAAGGGGTCAAAACAACTTTGCCACTTCATCTCTGGATTTTAGAACAGGAAGAATTCCTGTCCGGCGACTATGGCATTGACTGGCTGGAAAGAAAGCTGGAAGAGCGTTAGTTCCAGCCGCGTTCTTCATGCTATATTCTCAGTTATCATGGATATGGATTTCACTTTAGAGGATGTTGTAAACGCTTATAAAAGCGGACTGTTTCCTATGGCGGATAGCCGGGAATCAGATGATTTCTATTGGTATGACCCGCCGCTGCGCGGTCAGCTTTCAATTGAAAATCTGCATGTTCCGGAGCGTTTGCGTCGTACGGTTCTAAAGTTCCCCTATGATATAAAAATTGATACGGCGTTTGCGCAGGTTATTGATGGCTGCGCCATTACCGCGCCAGACCGTCCGGAGACATGGATTAATAAAACGATTCGCGACCTTTTTATAGCGCTGCACGAGGCCGGTTTTGCGCACAGTGTTGAGGCGTGGAAAGAGGACAGGCTTGTCGGCGGCCTGTACGGAATCGCTATTGGCGGCGCGTTTATGGGGGAAAGTATGTTTTCCCGCGCCCGCGATGCCAGTAAAATTGCGCTGGTTCATTTATGTGCGCGGCTGCGCGAGGGCGGCTTTATCGTGCTGGATACGCAATATACCAACGCGCATCTGGAACAGTTCGGTGTCTATGAAATTCCCCGTGATGAGTATGTACAGAAATTAAATAAAGCACTGAAAATAAAGGGTGATTTTGTACTTTCCGGTAGGAGCGAAGCAGAGGTTGTGCATAATTATCTCGCTGAAATTTGACATTACGTTAATAGCTTGTTAATCTAATATTAATTCCATATTAATAAATAGAGGCGCGTGTGAGCGAATGATTTTAAACCCGGATGACATAGAAAAAAGCATTACCGCCTGGGCAAGCGGCGAGCGCTCTCCTGTCTTTAACGGGATCGCTATGGGGCAGCAGCAAAATCAACAACAATCCCGTGTAGATATGTCCCCTGCCAATGACAGGAAACCCGGTATTCTCGGTTATAACAGGTAGGTTATTCTTCTGAGTTATCTGGCTTTGGGGTGGGATCGTTAGAATCGGTCTCTGATTTCTCTACAGTTTCCTCTTTTTCTCCCTCAAGACAATCTATTATCCAAACATCATAAATGGGATGATCCATAGACGATAGAGATGGTGAGGAGGCAAACATCCAGCCGCTGAAAATCCAATTGGCCTTTTCTTCCGTCGTGATTTCCCAAATTTGTAGAAAAGAAGCCGATTCGGGCTTTTCGATTGGCGGCGCTTTGCGGCAAGATTGGATTTTGATATAAAGCGGGCCAAACTTAACTGTGCTGCCGACCTTGGCCTCAAATACCATGGTGCGCGCGGTCACTTTGTCCAGCGATTGTAATTTTACAATCGGGTAGTCCTGCATCGCGGCGCGGGCAGGGGCTGTCTCTGTTAAAAACAGACAAAGCGTTAACAGGAGAAAAAATAATTTATTATGTATCTGAATCATCACTTTGCATGCTGAAAATGAACTTGCCCAGAAGTTGCTCCAGATTTTGCGGGGCCTGCGTATAAGGCACGCGCCCTCCGGGCGGTATCATATCTTCGGAAGCGCCGGGCTCTAAGGCCAGATATTTGCCGCCCATAAGGCTTTCGCTGCTAATCAGTGCGGCGGTATCTTCCGGCAGCTCTATCTTGGGGTTAATGCTCATGTGAACCCGCGCCAGATAAGTTTCTTCATCAAGGGAAACGCCTACAATAGAACCAATTTTTACGCCGCTGACCTGTACTTCATCGCCGACGCTCAGGCCGCCAATCCCGGAGAAATCAGCTGTGACCTCATAACCGCTCACTTTTTTAATATTGGCCGTGTTGTAGCTGAAGACCAAAAAGAATCCGGCTACAAACAATACAACGGCCCCGAGAACTGTCTCAATTATACTGCGCTTCATTTACTATTCTCTTCCTCTTAATTTGTTTACTTTGGCGGTGTCCAGGCTTCGTAGTCTCCTGTTGCCGCCTCACGCTTTCCGCCCTCCAGAATATGTCCCGGTGGTCTGTAAGCCCGGTTTGTGCCGGTCATGTTAGGCCGGTGCGGCTTTTGCCATGGGCGGCGGAAAGATGTTTTCGTCTCGGCAGGGATCACATCACTTTGGTGGTGCAGCCAGCCATGCCATTCCGGCGGCACTTTGGAAGCATCGGGCGTGTCTTTGTAAATAACCCAGCGCCGGTCTTTTTTATAGCCCGGCTTTGCTTTGGCACTGTAGTATTTGTTGCCAAGCTGATCCAGCCCGACTTTTTGGGCGCCGCTGCATAATGTAACCCAGGTAATATGGGCTGGTGACAAAACACCTAAAAATTTACCAGCAAATTTAAGTAGACCCATTAATCTGTTCCCAATAAAATCATTTTTAGAGTCATGACCTTAACAGAAATGACGTAAACTCACACAGGAATCAAGTCTTTAGGTACTGGATATGGCATTCATAAACGTATTTCGTAACATTTTTATAGCCTCTTTTTTGAGCATAGTCGCGGTCTTGCCTGTAAATGCGCAAGAATCAGATTGTGCCAGTGTCGCCCAAATTTTTGGGAAAATTGTATGTCGCGCCGAAATAACGGTGGAAGAAAAGCATATAGGAGCGATAAAGGCGCAATTTGAGGAGCAGGGGATTGCTTCTGAAGAGGCCCTGAAAAGTAAGAGTCTTGAGCGCCTGAAAGACATTATCTGGATAGAGGCCCTTGAACATAAATTTGGCGAGGCCGCGCTTAAGCCGACAGAGGAGGAGATTACCCTGTATAGCAAAGCCTTTAAAGGCTCTCTGGAAAAAAGCCACAAGGAAAACAAGAAAAATGCCGCGAAGATAAAAGAGGCGCTGGCTGGTGATCAATATGGTGCTGATAATGAATTAAGGCTGCGTAATCTTTTAGCGTCGATTGAAACCAGTATTGTTTTTTATGAAGAACGGGAAAAATATAACAAGGACATGCCGCCAGAGTTTCATACTATGGTGGCTGAGGCGCAGCGCGGTATAGCAGAATCGATGGTCAGAGACTGGAAAATTAATCAGGCGCTTTATCAGGAGTATGGCGGGCGCATTGTTTTCCAGCAGGGCGGGCTTGAGCCTGTCGATGCTTATGGCGCGTTTATGGGTTATATTCGCGGAGAAGGAGCGCTTGTTATTACTGATGCGGCTTACAGTGATGTTTTTAAGGAAATGGACCTTTATATTTCTGCGCCTCATAATGCGCTGCCTGAGAGTGAAGCTGAAATTTACCAGAATTATTTTTCTACGCCGCAATGGCAGTTTGAGCAAAAGATAACAGCGCCGTAAAATTAGAGTTTTTTACCGGTTTCCTGTTCTTTCCAGCTTTGGAATACCCTCATGGCGCCTTCGCGTTGCAGCTGTTCGTAAGATACTGTGCGCTGGTCCAGCGGTTTGGATATTTCTCCTATGATGCCCTCTTCTTTTATGCGCGGTGTGCCGGCTTCAATATGGCTAATGCCGTAATAAACTTTTTCAATGCCGGTAGCGATAATCAGAGCTTGTCCCATCATGGTCGGCTCCGAGCTGCAATATATGAAGCAGCCGTCAAGGCGGGGGTTGTTTATTTTTTCCGTTGCCCGACGAATCGCCAGAACTTCGGCATGGGCTGTGGGGTCGCAACGCACTTTTACGCCGTTTACCCCCTCACCAAGAAGGTGCCCCTCTTTATCCGCCACTACAGCGGCAAAAGGCCCCCCCATTTTTGACATCGCATTCTGGCTTGCCAGAGCGATGGCCCTGTTCATTAAATCTTCCTGTGTGTAAGTGGTCACCTGATCGGAGCCGATGGCATCGGGATTTTTACCCTGCGCCCGAATCATATGCTTGACCGCTTTGACCAGCCGGTCAGGCTCCACGGGGGTTTTCATTACTTGCCCGATTCCATGTTGCCCTGCTTGCAGCAATAAATCAGTGCTCGGATTTTCTGCCAGCATGACGATGCCTACTTTATGTCCTTTGACGAGCACATGTTTTGCGACTTCCAGCCCGTCATTAGGTTTCATTCTGTAGGAAATAACAGCGACATCAATATCCCATTCTTCGATGACCTTGATTGCCGCGCCGCCGTTAATAGCTTGTATAACGGAGAACCCATGGCTCTCAAGAACGCCTGCTACAAATTGGCGTATTTCTTCATTATCGTCAGCAACCAGAATCAGAATATTATTTTTGCCAGATTTTTTCATGTTGTCTCAGCCCCATTTAAAAAAACTATAATAGAACAACAATCGGTAGAAGTAAGCTCTTGTCTTTTGATTAAATCTGTCTTAATCTTCCTTCATTAAGAAACATAATAATAAAAATGACCAAATAAAAGTGTCATACTACTAATTGAACAGGGAGCGTAAAATGTCTGACGATGCAAAAGGGCCGTTTAACGGCCGTGCTGGCAATGATAATTCGCCCAGCAATATGATTATTCCCAATGTTATTCGTGATAATGCGCAAGGTCAGCGCGTTATTCAGGATATTTTTTCGCGGATGCTGGATAGCAATGTTATTTTTGTTACCGGCCAGGTCGAGCCCGGTATGGCAACGATCATCACGGCTGAGCTGCTTCATCTTTATTACGATAAAATGAAAGACAAGATTGATGCCGCTGCCAAGAGTGGCAAGGGCGTTGAAGAAGTGCCTGAGAGTGAGAGAACCATTAAAATGTTCATCAACTCACCGGGTGGTTACGTTAATGACGGTTTGATGATCTATGACGCCATGCAATTATTGCAATCCGAGGGCGTTATTATTGAGACTCATGCGACCGGGATTGCCATGTCGATGGGTTCCATTTTGCTGATTGCCGGTTCGGAAGGACACCGCTATGCCTGGCCTAGCGCTAACATTATGCTGCATCAGCTAAGCGGCGGCTCTCAGGGCACCATGAAGGATATGGAGGTTTCTCATGAAGAAGCCGACTACTTAAATGAAAGGCTGAAAGATACCTACCGTGTTCATACAAAATTGACTGATGAGCAAATTGAAATGATTTTCGATCGTGATTATTTCATGCGCCCTGAGGAAGCTAGAGAACTCGGTATTATTGATAGTGTCCAGTACCCTCATAATAAACCGCAGGTTAAAGAGATGCTGGAAAAACAGAATCACCGTCATATGGATGGTGAGGACGTTGTCAAAGAAGTTAAAAAAACCAGGGTTTTGCGAGAGGTGCCTCCCACTCACAGACCTGAATAAAAACTACCAAACGAATAAACTAACGGGGCCTTTAGGGGCCCCTTTTTTTCTTCCAACATCTGCGTGCACTTTTGGCTCAAAGTGTTAAAATCATTTCCATGAAAATTGATAGAAAATCAGAATCCGGCAGTGTCATCATTTGGATTTTTATTGCTGTAATTTTATTTGCCGCTCTGAGTTTTACTGTATCTAATATCAGCCGTACCGGGAACCCGGCGGAGATGGGCGAACTCGCGAGTATGCGCGCGACGGATATCATGCAATATGCCGGGGCTATTCAGCGCGGCATTCGGTTTATGCGCATTGGCGGTGTTGATGAATCGGAGCTTTGTTTTCATGCTTCGCAATGGGGCCATGCTGATTATGAATTTAATCCGCAATGCACCGATAACGGTAATCGCATTTTTCATGCTGATGGTGGTGCAATTGGTTTTCAGGATGGGCCTGATAACTGGTATAGCGATTCTGCCACTGCCCCTCCCAATGATTCCAGAGCATGGGTTTTTAGTTCCCGTTATGAAGTGACGGATGTGGGAACGGATAGCGGCGGCGCGACCACGGTTGCTGCGAATGCCGATCTGATTATAGCTACGGCACCGGTCAGGGATGATGCCTGTGAGGCCATTAACAGGATGCTGGACTATACGCCGGTAACGCCTCCTGCCGTTGCGGCCTCTACTTATGATAATATGGCGACGACCGCCTTTGTTGGGACTTTTGCCAGCCTTGCCGGACGGATAGGCGCGCTGGGGCGCGAGCGTTGTGTCGCTGATCCTGGCGGTTTTAATGTTTATTACAAGGTGATTCTGGCGCGGTAAAAATCAGGCAATTTCCTGATCTTTAGGGGTTTTTTTCCGGCTTGGTTTGTCATCTTCAAAATCGAAAGTGATTTCGTCTTCGCGATAATCAACCAGCACAATCCCGCCTTTGGTCAGTTTGCCGAACAGTAATTCTTCTGCCAGCGGCCGCTTGATTTTTTCCTGAATGACGCGTGATAAAGGCCGCGCACCCATGGCCGGGTCATAGCCCTCTTTTGCCAGATAGCCGCGCGCTTCATCGGAAAGCTCGATCGTGACATTGCGGTCGGCGAGCTGTGCCTCAAGCTGGATAACAAATTTATCGACGACTTTTTCAACTGTTTCAGGTCCGAGGGCGTGGAACGGCACAATCGTATCAAGCCGGTTGCGGAATTCCGGTGAGAATATGCGTTTGATTTCCTCCTGGTCATCTTCCATACGCATGTCGCGTTCAAATCCCATCGGCGCTTTGGCGAGTTCAGAGGCGCCCGCATTTGTCGTCATGATGAGAATCACATTGCGGAAATCAATGACCTTGCCGTTATTGTCGGTCAGCTTGCCGTAATCCATAACTTGCAACAGGATATTGAAAATATCGCCATGCGCTTTTTCAATTTCGTCCAGCAACAATACGCAATGCGGGTGCTGGTCAACGGCATCGGTGAGCAAACCACCCTGATCAAACCCGACATAGCCCGGAGGCGTTCCAATGAGCCGCGAGATCGAATGCCGTTCCATATATTCGGACATATCAAAGCGTTTCAGTTCAATGCCCATGGTCTTGGCGAGTTGCCGTGCCACTTCAGTTTTACCAACACCCGTAGGGCCAGAGAAGAGATAGCAGCCGATTGGTTTTTCCGGCTCCCGAAGTCCGGCGCGGGCCAGTTTGATCGAATCGGAGAGAATATCAATGGCTTCGTCCTGATCGAACACCATGGTTTTAAGGTCGCGCCCCAGATTTTGTAGGGCCGCTTTGTCATCCTTGGTCACGGTTTTCGCCGGAATGCGGGCAATGGCCGCAACCACGCCTTCTATGTCCTTGACTCCGATTTGTTTTTTGCGTTTATTCGCGGGCACTAACATCTGCGCGGCGCCAACTTCGTCGATAATATCAATCGCCTTGTCCGGTAATTTGCGATCGCCAATATATTTATCAGAAAGCTCGACAGCGGCCTTGAGGGCATCATTGGTATATTTTACGCCGTGATGCTCTTCGTAATAAGGCTTCAAACCTTTGAGGATTTTGATGGTGTCTTCAACGCTCGGTTCATTGATGTCTATTTTCTGGAATCGACGCACGAGGGCACGGTCTTTTTCAAAATGATTGCGGTATTCTTTGTAAGTTGTTGAACCGACACAGCGCAGAGACCCACTTGAAAGGGCCGGTTTTAAAAGGTTAGAGGCATCCATCGCGCCGCCGGACGTCGCGCCGGCACCAATGATAGTGTGAATTTCATCAATAAACAGGACGGCTCCGTCAGTTTTTTCTATCTCGGAAATGACAGCCTTCATGCGCTCTTCAAAATCGCCGCGATAGCGCGTTCCGGCTAAAATAGTCCCCATATCAAGAGAAAATATAGTGGATTCGAGTAAGACTTCCGGTACCTCACCCTCGACAATGCGTTTGGCCAGCCCTTCGGCGATTGCCGTTTTGCCGACACCCGGATCACCAACATAAAGCGGGTTGTTCTTGGTGCGGCGGCAAAGGATCTGGATTGTACGGTCTACTTCTTTGTCCCGGCCAATGAGCGGGTCTATTTTTCCGGCTTGCGCCTTTTTATTAAGGTCAACGCAATAAGCGTCCAGAGCTTCGCTGCCGGTTTTAACAGTTTTCTCCTCGCCGTCTGTTTCTATACCTTCCGGTGTTTTAGATTCATTTTGTTCCGGCACTTTGGCAATGCCGTGGGAAATATAATTCACGGCATCAAAGCGCGTCATGTCTTGTTCTTGTAGAAAATAAACGGCATGACTTTCACGTTCGGAAAATAGCGCGACCAGCACATTGGCGCCGGTTACTTCTTCGCGTCCGCTGGATTGTACGTGAATCGCCGCGCGTTGCAGAACGCGCTGAAACGCGGTGGTCGGTTTTGATTCGTCAATAGTGCGGTCAATTAAGTAGGTCAGCTCATTTTCCAGATATTGCTCGAGCTGCTCTTTTAAATCCGGTAGTCCGATGCCGCAGGAACGCAGCACAGCCATGGCGTCCTGGTCCTCGGTCAGGGCCAGCAAAAGATGTTCCAGCGTCGCATATTCATGATGCTTGCCGCTGGCTATGGCCAGAGCCTTATGAAGGGTTTGTTCTAAATTACGTGATAACACTTCGTTTTACTCCTTCTCCATCGTGCATTGTAGCGGCTGCTCGTTTTGTCTGGCGAAATCCATGACTTTTTGGACCTTGCTTTCGGCAATTTCGTAAGTAAACAGGCCGCAAATTCCGACACCGCGCCGGTGCACATGTAGCATAATATCAGTTGCCTCTTGCCTATTTTTGCTAAAAAACCTTTCTAAAATATGAACGACGAACTCCATGGGTGTGTAATCGTCATTGAGTAGCAAAACTCTGTACATCGCCGGTTTTTTAGTTTTTGTCCGTGGTTTTAGTAAGAGTCCGGCTTGCCTGTCTTCATCCGTACCCCGGTCATCATCAGGATTGTGACGGTCTGGCGTATCATCGCCATCATCATTCATATAGGTCTTATTCTGTATAAATCGTCCTGAATCTAACATGTTTTAACTATATCTCAGAGGCGGAGACCATCATATATATTTTGGCATTAAAAGCTTAAAAATCGAGTAATTAGCGTGATTTTTCTGTCGGTATGAGAAAAAGATGAATTTTAAAATTTCTCTCCCTTATCCTTTTGATGTTAAAATGGATTATTATTACTGTCGATGTGTGAGGTTATAAGGATTTTGAATAGTTATAGCAATTTTTTGCTTGTTTTCTGCATGTTCTGGCTGTTGTCCGGGGTGTTTTTTGTGGCCAATTCTGCCGCGCAAGATATAAGACCGGGCTGTGATCCTGAATATATGGATGCTTTGGAGGCAAAGTCCTGGCTTTTAGCGCAGCGCCGCATCACGCAAAATAAAAATCTTATTTTAAAGCCTGACAGTGTACTGGAATATAGCTGTTTTGATCAGTACATTAATTTTTTGGTCACGAATCAGGAAGGGCGGCGCTTTTCAGAAAATTTCCCGGTTTACGCCAATTGGGGGGTGGTTGACGGCATTACCGTCTCTTCTCTTGATACCGCCCTTGACGAAATAGTGATACAGCCTTTGACGGCTTATATTGATACGAATTTCCCTCATACATTTCTGGGTGGCCGCGTTGAGGAAGATCCGGAGACTTTTCTGGTCGCGGGAGACTATAGTTGCGAGACCATGAGCTTTGTCTGGCAAGCGGCCAGATGCACGAATTTTATGGATGCGGGCACCGAAGAACGGGACGCTCTTGATGGTTTTTACGATTTCCCTTTTTATGTGACAAACGATCCTCGCAGGTTTCCGGAGGATTTCCCGGCCTGTGAACCTGATGACAGGATTGAGGCCGCTATTATAGAGGCCTATCGGGGAGAGGGGCAGGACGGAGAGCATGGCGAAGAATGGCATCAATTTGTTCTGGAGGTTGATAATGACCCGGTTCCGGCCATAGAAGGGACCGGTGATGTCCTTTATGAAGAAGATCCTATCCTGGTAGAAGAAATTCTTGATATTGCCTTGCCGGGCGCTTGTGCTGATTCTGCCGTTATTCCTACCGGCGTTTATATTGAAATTCCCGGTCAGAGTGACTTTGAAGAGTTCTTCTGTTCTATGCCGTCTTGTTCTTATGATGGCGGCGAGTGCATAGAGTAATAAACAAAACCCCGGCCTTCCTGCACGAAGGGCCGGGGTGGTTGTCATGTTGGGACGACTTAATCCCAACAAAACTGTACTACGATTCTCTTTAAAATTCTCTTAAGCGGCGACTGATTCTGTCGCTTTTTTGATGCCTTTATTTACCTGATCATTGATCGGTTCAAAAGCTTCAGTCGTAACTTTTACGCTTAATTCTGAAAGTTTTGTGGCACCTGCCATCAAGTCATCGAAATTTTCCTGGGCCCATTTGTTTTGGGTTTCAGTAAATTCATTGATGGTTTTGCAACTCAGCATAGATTTTGCGGCCTGCGCATTTTTATCAGCAGAAGATTGTGCCCATCCCATATAGGCTTTGGCGATATCTTCAAAGCCTTTCATAAACATGGTGCCTGACGCCATGAAGGCATCGGATTGCTCTTTGCTGCCTTTGGTCGCGTCCTTGGCAAATTTATCGTATTGTGGGTTTCCTTGTAGCATTATGTTCTCCATCACTTGTGTTGTCTGTTTTTGTCCTGAGCGGGCCTTTGAAGCTTTTTTTGCTGTTTTAGGCGCTGCTTTTTTGGAAACAGCTTTCTTTTTTGTTTTGGTCGCCATCTTTTTTACCCTTTGTGTAGGTTATTTTGCACTGCACAATTTAACTTTAACATCAGGTTTCCCCGTAAGTCAATATATTTTTGTGCAATGCAATATTTACGGTAAATTTGACTTTTAGAATGGTTTCTTACAACATAACCCTAAATAAAAAATAAAAATATGAAACAGGGACAGGGATTTTGAAAAGCAAAACACTTAAAAAGGTGGCCGGGGCGCTTGGTGTTGCATTTTTTCTGGCGGCCTCTCCTTTGGCAACAGATAGTGCTTATGCTGCGCGGGATACCGAGCCGCGGAGCTGTACAAAAAATGGCAGGGTTTATAACCCTCAATTCTCTTCTATTGTCGTTGATACGCGGACGGGGAACATTCTCTCTGGCGACAGAATAGATGAGCGCCGCTATCCCGCGTCCATGACAAAAATGATGACGGCGGCGTTGATTTTTGAGGCGCTGCGCGATGGTCGCCTGAAGCTTTCCGATGATATGACGCTCAAGCTCTCCAATGATATCAAGGCCACGCGCTCTAATAGTAGAAGCACATGGCTTGCTGAGGGCACAAAAATAACGGTAGAGGAGGCGCTTCTCGCCATTACCGTTGCGTCGGCCAATAATGTCTCTGTTCTGATGGCGGAAGAGCTTGCCGGTACCGAAAGTGGCTTTGCCGGGCTGATGAATAAAAAAGCGCAGGATATAGGGATGGATAATACGGTTTTTAAGAATGCAAGCGGTTTGCCGGACAAGGGACAATTTTCAACCGCGCGGGACATGGCAAAATTGGCTTTTTATCTACAGAAGAAATTTCCTGAATATTATCATTATTTTTCAAAAGAAAAGGCCGAATTCGGGCTGTGGCGCGGGAATAAGGCCAAGCACAGCCATAACGAGCTCGCGGTTAAAAACGGTAACATAGATGGCATTAAAACCGGGTTTATCTGTGATTCCGGTTATAATCTGGCGGCTTCGGCAACAAATGATAATGATCGTATTATTACGGTCGTGTTCGGTGGTCGCACGCCGCACCAACGCAACGTACAAACGAAACGGCTTATTGAAGAGGCTTTCCCAAGGGCGGTCGCGGGCAAGGAGGGTGATGCGGAAATGAGCCTTGTCATGAAGAAGCTGCCTGTACCGGTTTTTGTGCGGTAATTTAAAAATATCCGGGTAAATCCTTTTTATTTTTAAATCGGGTGATAGACATTTTGGCCTATAATTTATATGATAAAAGAAAAATGTTGGCATTGAGTCGCTTGTGAATTTCATTGGTACCGGAAGAAAATCAGAGAGTTTTTATGGCTTTTAGGATAGAAAAACCTTTATCGGGCTTTGGTCTGAGGACTTTTTTAGGTTTATGTATTGTTCTGTTTTTGGGCGTTATCGCGCCGCAGAAAGCCGATGCCAGAAGCAATCCCCGCTATGCTTCTGTCGTGATGGATGCCGATACGGGCCTGATTTTGCATCAGCGCTATGCTGATAAAAAGCTGCATCCGGCCTCGCTGGCAAAAATTATGACCCTGCTTTTGGCCTTTGAGGCCATAGAAAACGGTGATCTGCGTTTGCGTGACCGGGTCGTTATCTCGCGCCGCGCCACGAAGATGATTCCCAGTAAGCTTAACCTTCCTGCCGGATCATCAATTCGTGTTGAGGATGCTATTTATGCGCTGGTGACAAAGTCCGCCAATGATGTTGCGGTGGCGCTGGCCGAGAAAATCGCCGGCACCGAAAGTGATTTTGCCCTGTTTATGAATCGTAAGGCGAAGCAAATCGGTATGACCAAGACTCATTTCCGCAACGCCTCCGGCCTGCATCACCGGAAGCAAATCACGACAGCGCGGGACATGGCGAAGATGGCGCAATATGTGATTAATCATCACCCGCAATATTACCATTATTTTTCAACCCGGCGCTTTACCTATCGCGGCAAAACGTATCGTAATCATAATCGCTTGATGGATTCATATAGCGGTATGGACGGGTTTAAGACTGGTTATATCGGGGCGTCTGGCTTTAATCTTGTGGCCTCGGCCAAGCGTAATAACCGCCGTGTTATTGGCGTTGTTTTTGGCGGGCGCACGGCCAAAACCCGGAACGCCCATATGAAAAAACTTCTCGATCAGAGCTTTTCAAAACTGGGTCGTATTCTGATGGCGAATGCTGTGCCGGTGCCAGAACATAAGCCTACTGATGCTATGAAGCTGGCCGCTATTGCTCCGGCGGCAGGGATAGAGGATATGGGGAAGTGGGCTGATCTGAACCCGATCCTGCAAAGCAAGGCTTTCAGGGAAATGATTGGTGAGGGCGATTTTGATCCGGCGGAAAAAACGCGGCTGGAGACAGGACTCATGGCGATTGCCGCTGTGAAGGGAGTTTATAATGATAACATTCTGCATAAAACGCCTTCTACTTTGCGCAAGGCAGGGGGCTGGTCAATTCAGGTAGGGGCTTTTGCCAGCCGGGTTAAAACCGATAAAGTTATTCAGGTGGCGCAACAATCTCTGCCGGTCAAACTGGCGAATGGCTCTTCTGTTATCGTGCCTCTTAAAACTAGAAAAGGCTGGATTTTCCGCGGCCGCCTTAGCGGTTATAGTAAAGCCGAAGCTTTGCAGGCCTGCCAGCATCTCAAGGAATGCCTGCCGGTTTCACCTCAGGCGCATTAATTCATGAACTCTCATTATAAATTTGATTCAGAGTCCGGCCCAGAGTCCGGCAATGTGATTTTCTTTATCCTGCTGGCTGTGGCCTTGATTGGCCTTGTCACTGCGGCGCTGCGTTCCGGTGGTGAGGGTGCCAACATAGACAGGGAGACGGTGCTTATTCGCGCTTCGGAAGTTCGGCAATATGCCAGTGAGCTGGAGCGCGGCGTGGCCTTTATTATGCGCGAAGGTCATAGTGAAACGGATATTCTCTTCTCTCACCCTTTGGCTCATGCGGATTACGGCGTGATTACCAATAGTCCGCAAACGCAGGTTTTTGATGAGGTTGGCGGCGGCGCTACATACAGGTTACCCCCTTCCGGCATCACGACGGATAACTGGGAATTTTACGGTAATACGCATGCGATTGATGTGGGGGCCAATAATCCGGGGGATGAGCGGCCTGACCTCATGGCCGTCCTTCCCAATGTCACCAAAGCTTTTTGTGACAAGATCAATGATATGAATGGGCAGACGGCGGTGCCAAAGGAGATTGGAGGGGGGTGTCCCTTACATGATACGACTTTGCGCTTTACCAGCGGTGCCGGTAACCAGTATCAGGACGGGGCGGTGAATGTACTGGATAATGCGGTTACTTCTTTTTCTGTAAGGCCGGCGATGCAGGCTTGCGTTGAGTGTCCCGGCCCGGCCTATCATTTTTATCATGTCCTGCTGGCGCGGTGATTTAGCCGTTTATAACTCTGGCTCTTGTATTGAGGCTGGATTGCCGATCCTTTAAACTTACAAACAGATATGCTTATCTTTCTTCCGCCGGTTTCCGGGGTTTTTACAATGCAAAAACGGCAAGCTGCTTATCTTGCGGCTTTTATTGTTATCGCGATGACAGCAGTTTTCTCTGCTGCGTCCGTGCGCGCAGAGGATTGTACGGGGGTGTTGCCCGGGGTTGACTGTACGCTTGATGAAGATACCGTAGCACCACTAACGATTAATCAGAATATAATATTGACGATAGACGCCATTCCTGCCGGAGGAACGCTAATTGTCGGCCATAATATTAATGGCGTTAACGGTGTTTCAAAAGGCGATATTGCTACAGCCGGTAATGGAAGCACTATTATTCAGGAGGCTGATGTCGGGGATGTGCGCAGTATAAGCGCCATGACGATTAACGCCGGTGATATTTGGTATGTTTCAAATAATGCTGATTTTCATATGGAGACATTGGGGCCTTTCCTCCTTGATGGTGGCATATTTGGTGTGGGGCCGGATAGTGCCTTGTCCTTGGTTAGCGCTGGAATTATGGGTGGCGCGAATGCGGATATTATAGATTTTATAAGTGGCGGCGTATCACTGGGAACGACGGGCACGATTGGACGGTCCACGGAGCGGATCAGTCTGAATGCGGGGGATGATCGTTTCCTTTATTATCAATCTGCGGGCAGTATTATAGCCGCGAATGAAATTACAATGGGTAACGGAGACGATCTGATGGCAATCCTTGGGGATTCAGTCGGGTCTATCTTTACCGGTACGTTCTTTGGCGGCGGAGATAATGACAGTCTTGTGTTTGTAAGCAGCACGGCAACGTTTGGTTCGCTGGCCAGTCTTGTCAATATGGGGCCGGGCGATGATATAATTGATTTTGATAGCGGCGGCGGTGTAGCGGGCGGCATATTGCTTGCTGATACGCTGGGTTTATCGACCGGGAATGATTCTATTTTTATCGGCGATAATGCAACGCTTCAGGTCGTTACGTCCTTTGACGCCGGGGATGACGATGATTTGATTACCTTTACCAGCGGCGGGTTTATCAATGTGGCTGGCGCGGCCTTTACTATGGGTGACGGGAATGACATTGTTCGGTTTAATGATATTCCTTTTATTGCGGGAACGCAGGGGCTTGATGTGTCCGGCGGCAGTTTTGATATGGGTGCCGGTGATGACAGCCTCATTTTTGTCAGCAATAGCATTGGGCTGAATGCAACGGGTTCAACCATTAATCTCGGTGATGGTAATGATAATATTACTTTTATGTCGTCAACCGGGCTGATTAATTCCGTCAGTGGCAGTGGATTTTTGTTTGTTAACGGCGGGCTGGGCACGGATATTATTTCGTTTGGAAGTGGCGCGGCGATTACATTCGGTAGCGCGACCGGCGCCGGTAATATCCTTAATGTAGAAACCATTGATGTCGGGAACGGTACTTTGCGTTATGTTGGAACGATAGATAATAGCGCCAGCATTATCAATTTTGCATCAGCTGAATTTATGGAAGCGACAACGGATATTGCCGCAACTCTTACCGGGAGTGGCAATGCTGATAATGTACTGTTTGCCTCCGGTGCTACATTTTCCGGGATTGCCTTCATGAGTGCGGGCAATGATGTTGTTACGTTTAACAGCAGCGCTATATTAAGCGGCACGGTTAATATGGAAGGCGGCGATGATAGTTTCAGCATTGGCGGTGGTTCCAGCTTAAGCGGCATCGTAGATGGTGGCGGGGACGTTAATGATTCGCTGGTTTTTCTAGATGGCCTGACAACAATTACCGGCACCGGCAGTCTTGTTAATTTCACCTCCGGTGTTCTGAATGCGGCGGCCATTGTTAATGTCAGGGATAGCGGTTCTATCGCGATGCCGCTATCCGGAACCGGAACGCTGCAATTTGGCTCGGCAGGGTCAGCGGCCAATACTTTCAATCTTTCAAACACGATCGATGAAGTTAATTTGCAGGTTCTGGGTGATACGCTGGATACGAATGGTGTTGCACTGGGCGGAGTGACGCCGCTTGCTGCGCTAACTATTAGCCAGGGAGCTGTGTTCAGTATTGATGCGGATGTCACAAGCAGCGGTGTTCTTGATGTTGACGGCACGGCCAGAATTAGTCCGGGCGTGAGCTTGTCTGCAGATAGTTATAATCAGGCCAATGGAGGCGCTTTTATCTTTGAGATCAATAGTGACTTGGTGTCCGGGATTACGACCGTGGGCCAAATGGCGCTGAGTGGTGCTGGCCAAAATATTGATTTTAGTTCTGCGACCGGTGCTTTTGACACATTTTCTTTTGTTTTGGCTCCGGGCTCGGACGGGCTTCAGACCGATACGATTAGTTTCATCAGCGCCGGGGCAGGCGGTGTTGCAACGGCTCCCGAAGCGGCCAATATCACCGGCAGCGGTATTTTGTTTGATTTGGCCGTTGCCGATACCAATGCCAATCCGCAGGATTTGGAACTGGTGATTACACCGCTTAATACGGTCGCGGGCTTAACGGATTCAAAAAACAATGAAACGCTTGCCAATGTTGTGCTCACTGATTTGCTGAATTCAACAGATACGGGGGTCAGCGCTATTCGAAATGCTTTGTTCAATGCTGCGGACGCCGTTGAATTTAATCAGGTTCTGGAAGGCGCGCGGCCGATTGTAAGTGGCAGCGAGGTTGCCGGCGTGCAAACAATAAACAAAAAAACCTTTGGTTTGATTAACCAGCGTCTGGCGCTGCTGCGGAAAGACGCGCAAGGGCAAACGGGCATTAGTACCGGTAATATTGTCAAAGAGCTTGAGGCCTGGTGGCAGTTTTATGCGCAGGTCGCTACCCAAAGTGGCCGTAGCGAAATTAATGGTTACAAATCAACAACACATGGTTTGGCCGCCGGCGTAGACAAGGAGCTATTTGATGATGGATTCTTTGGCTTTGGATTGAGCTGGGGCGATACGACGGCTAATTCCAGCGGCGCGGGCGATGCGGACACTGAGGTAACCAGCTATCAACTCAGCCTTTATGGCGATTACGATTTTGGCCGCGCTTATATTAATGCCATGGGCTCTTATACTTATAACGATATTGGAACGAGCAAGACTTCAGCCGCCGGAACCAGAACGGCAAATTATCACGCCGACTATTATGCGGCGCGGATGGAGATGGGTTATTCCTTTATGCGCGGCAGAACGAGATTAATTCCAAAAATTATGGGGAGCTACGGTTATTACAGTCCGGAGGCTTATGCTGAAGAAGGCCCCGGCGCGCAAATCATCACCGGGAACAGTCTCAGGACTTTTGAAGTCGGCGGCGGCGTTGATATGAGCTGGCTTATTAGAAACGGTGAGGGGTCTTATTTTGTGCCGGAGCTGAGCCTTGGTTACCGCTATGATTTGGCAGATGAGCCCATCGTAACAACATCGCAGTTTGTGGCCGGTGGCCCGACTTTCAGAGTGCAGGGCATTGATCCGGGTGAGCAGGCCTTTGATCTCGGGATGGGCATGACATATTTCAGTGAAGAATCGTGGGAATTGTTATTTAACTATGACTTCGAATATAAAGAAGATTATACCGCCCATACAGGTACGATTCGCGCGGCTTATAAATTCTATCCATAAAATGATGAAGGCACTTAATTTAGAATGGCTGCGGGCTGGTTCCTGATGATCCGCTATTTTTTAGCGGCGGCGGAACGAATCCTGCAGGGCTACAGGCATTCAGAGTATTTGTACGCGGCTCGGTTATATCAAGCCCGTTTTCAATGTTAACTCTGAAGGAAACCTTCAGGCCGTGTGTCTGGTAAATTTCATCGGCGCGGCTTTTGAGCCATTTTTGCAGAGAGCCAGGGTTCTGAGCGATTTTAGCACTTTCAGCCTGCCACTGTTTTTGTATGATCTCTGTGACATCAGAGCGCCTCAGAGACATGTATTTTTCGTTATCACCGGCAATGCGCGGGTGGTTTAGGATTTCGTCGCGCTTTTCGTCTTCAACGAAAGATATTTCATAGTTAAGTCGCACCAGCTGGTCGTCAGCATTACAGCCCTGAGCGGCAACAGGAGGCATATATTCTGATTTTGGCGCTTGTTTAAAGCCCGCTGTAACGTAAACAGGCCGTTGCGCAGGAGGGGGAGGTAATGGCTCAAGAATGCCCATGTTCCGGCCAAAATCGGTGATGTCTTCTCTGTTGTCGGGGTATAAAGCCCATACGGCCGTGGCATAGGCAAAGGCAATGCCCAATACGCCCGCAATGAGCCACTTCGTGCCCTTTTTCATCTCCCCGATCCCTGTTTATAGTCTTTTTATTTATATGTTTATATAACGAAGCGTAGCATGCCTCGTGTTTTTGACGCAACAGGGTTTGTGGCAGATTTTTAAGAACAGTTCATTTGAGACAAGCCTCTGCGGTTATGCCAGAACGCAGTACTGTCTACAGCTTCTTTCGTTAGTTCATAGCTAACCGTATCTTTGTTTCCTTTATATACTGTCCAGGCATTACCGTGCACCGATACGTATGTGCCAACATTCGCCGCCATAGCGACGCTATGGGCTGCCATGGCATAAGAATATTTATAGCCGTGTTCCGGCCATGGGGCTGAAAATTCGCGCCGTATGCCATAAGCTTTTTTGCTGATCTCATCACGCTCTGTGTAAGAGGCGCCGGGAAGTCTTTTCAGCAGATTTTGTAATGTTTTATAAGTGCTGGCCAAATGAGAATCTCTGGCCGCGCCATAAGGAAACACAGAATCAATAGCGCATTGCGCCATACTGATTGTTTTTGTACGCAAGTCTTGCCTATCTTTCTCTTGCACATCACCGACATTAACCGGGTCGGCATTTGCTACTGAGGCAAAAGCCAATAACAAGGCAGGTGCAACAATGGTTTTCAGTAATTTTTTCACAAGACTTCTCCTTAAGAGGATTATTGGAAATGATTATGGATTTTTAGGATATAGTTTTAAATATGTCAAGAAATTGATTTTTTATTATTGGACTCAAAAAATGTCATTGTCCCGTGTATAAAGACTTATGAGTTTAAAGAATGAAGCCAAAATGCCGGATGAAAATAATGAAATAAAACGGGGCTATGCGTTGGTCGCCGGGATGGCGTCGCTTGTCACGGTCACAGTTTTGATTATTGTCAAAAGCGCGGCTTTTCTGGCCAGTGGTTCAACCAGTGTGCTGGCCTCGCTGATTGATTCGATTGTAGATGCGGGGGCGTCACTGATTAATTATGCGGCGATTCGTTATTCCCTGAAGCCTGCGGATGAGGAACACCGCCATGGTCATGGCAAGGTGGAGGGGCTGGCCGCGGTATTTCAGGCCGCCTTTATTTTTGGTGCCGGTATCTTCCTGTTGTTTGAATCGGTGTCCCGTTTTACGGGAGAGGCGGTTGTCACAGACCATTTGCTCAGTATTGGCGTCATGGCGCTTGCGATTGTTATGTCGATCGGGCTGGTTATGGTCCAGGATTTTTGCCTGAAACACGCGCCGTCGCTGGCCGTGGAATCGGAGAAAGCGCACTATGCGAGTGATATCTTTCTAAATGGAGGGGTTATTGTAATTTTACTGGTGCTGTTTTTTGGCGGGCCAGCGTGGCTTGACCCTGTCTTTGCGCTGGGTGTAGCGGTGTATTTATCAAGAACGGCCTGGAAAATTGCCAGTAAAGGCGTTGATATGTTGCTCGATCGTGAGTTACCGGATGAAGATCGCGAAGAAATTTTAAAGATTGTTAATGCGAATCCCGAAATAGTCAGTGTCCATGATTTGCGTACGCGCAAGGCGGGCATGGACATTTATATTTATTTCGATGTTGAAATTGATGCGGAGATGAGTCTGAAAAAAGCGCACGCGGTGTCTCTGGATGTCGAGCATAAAATTCTGAAAAAATTTCCTAATGCCGAGATTATGATTCACAAAGACCCGGCGGGTATTCCTCATAAGGAGAGCCGCCACAAAATCGCCGGAGTTCATGATTAATGTCGGTTGTTTTGGCTGATATAGGCGGAACACATGCCCGTTTTGCCTGCCTGGAAGATGGAAAAATCGGCAAGGCTGAAAAATTTCCGGTGGCTGATTTTAAAAATCTGGAAGAGGCGCTGGAAGAATATAGCGCTGAAAAAGGAACGCTTTATATTGCAACAGCAGCGTGGCCTTATCCTGATGGGGTATGGCGCTTTGCCCGTCCTGATCGCTGGGTGATTTCAAAAGAAAATCTGGAGCGCGCAGGATGGGATATTGCTTATATCGGCAATGATTTCAGTGCGAGTGCGCGCGGGGCAATATCGCTCTCCCCGGATTATTTGTACAATATTCAGGCCGCCGCGCCGCATGACATCCTGCAGAGCAGGGTCGCGGTTTTGGGCTCGGGTACCGGGCTGGGGCTGGCTTATGTTGATGGTAGTGCCTGCGTGCAGGAAACTTATGGCGGGCATATGGATGTGCCGCACAGGACGGACGGGCAACATACGATTATTAAGCTGATTGGCCGGATTAAAGGGGACGATCGCCCTGTCAGTGCCGAGGACATTATCAGCGGGCCGGGTTTGAGCCTTTTATATAAGGCGTCTTGTATGGTGCATGGCCAGCCTTTGGAGGAGGCAACGCCGGAAATTATGCTGGATAATAAGGACGAAGTTATTTTTGCGCATCCTTTGCGTTTATATCATGAATTTCTCGGTATGTTTGCGCATCAGGCGGTGATTTACGGGCATAGCTATGCCGGGCTTTATCTCGATGGCGGTGTGCTGCACCGTCTTGTTAAAAGCGAAGCTTTCGATACGGATCGTTTTTTAGAATTCTTTATCGGCGATCCGTTGCCTCTCATTAAAAAACAGATGCAGGCCATGAAGGTTAATATTATCACAGACCCGTTTGTGGCGTTGCGTGGCCTTGTTGAAATGATGGATAAAAATGCTTAAAGCTTATTTGACTATTGATGACTCGCCATCACCATATACTGATACGCTGATAGATTTTCTGGCGGAAAGAAATATTCCGGCGATTTTGTTTTGTCGTGGTGACCGGATGGCCGAAAACCCGCAAGCTATTATTCGGGCGATAGAGAAGGGCATGGTGATCGCTAACCATAGTTACAGCCACTGCCCTGCCGGGGAACTTTCCTATGAAGAGATTATCAGTGAGATTGAGAAGACGGAAAAACTCATTGATGAGTGTTATCAAAAAGCTGCGGTCGCCCGTCCGGGGAAGTATTTCCGTTTTCCTTATATAGATAAAGGTGATGGAGACCGGCTGGAGCGGCGTTTTGGTGAAATTACAGGTGATATTGAAACGGCCAGCTTGTTCGGTGATGATAAAGTACGGCAAATACAGGACTATTTGAAAGCCGAAGGCTTTACCCAGCCCTTTGAAAAGCTCACGCATCCTTTATATAAAAATAAAGCGGTTGCGCGCGCGGCAGATTGCCTGTTTACCTACTCGTCCTGTGACTGGATGCTGACAAGGCGTCATCAGGGACAATTTGATTATAAGAGTCTCGATGATCTCAAATGTAAAATTGACGATGATCCGTGGCTTTGCCGCGAGGGGGAAGGGGCGCAGATTGTCTTGTTTCACGACCAGCCGGAAATAGGCCAGGTCGCTATTGCTTTAATCACCCATATGCTGGATAAAGGGTTTGAATTTTTGAGCGTAACGTGAAGCTAGGGGTAGAGAAGAATGACTGAAAAAAATGATCGTCTAACAATTACAGTGATTGCCGATTACGGGCCATTATCTGATCTGGCTTTTGCCGAGGTCACGCAAAATATTCATGAACAGCTTGATGACTTTGGTGCGCGGATTAAGGAATATTCCGTGCCGGCCTTTGACACGATGGCGACCGGCTTTTTTCTTGCGCAAACTGCGATTAACAGCAAGCTTGGCGAAAATCATATTTTCTTTGTCAACACCGCGCCGCGCCATGACGATGAAAAACCGCGCGAAAATTCCGCCGGGGAAAAGCTGGTTTATATGAAGCTTTATAACGGCGTACGTATTTTGGCGGTTAATAGCGGGAATTCTCTGTCTTTTGTTAAAGAGGCCGCTGAAGAAATTTATGTCGTGAATGTTGAAAATGAAGGCTCACAGTTCCGCTCCCGTGATTTTTATCCCAAGGTACTGGGCGAAATTGTGCGCGGTGATGAATCGCGCCTGACAAAAGCGGAGCCTGTTATCCCGGATTATCCGAAAAATGCGGTTGCCTTTGTTGATGGTTACGGCAATATCAAAACAACGATCGACCCGGAAGATCTTGAAGACCATATGGGTAATTATTTGAGTGTTGCGATGAACGGAATCAAACATTTTGTTCGGGCGGGAAAAGGTATATTTGATGTATCAGATGGCGAGCCTTGTATTGCCAAGGGAAGTTCCGGCTGGACTTTAAAGAACGGTATCAGGCGTGAATTTACCGAGGTCGTTATCAGAAGCGGTAATGCGTTTCTGGCCTTTAAAAAACCGTCCGGCGGCACTAAGGTTACTTTTGAACCGGCACCGTGACTTGCTTTCTGTGTTGTAAGTGATTAAATGTTAACTAATTCGCGGGTGTAGCTTAATGGTAAAGCCCTAGCCTTC
>JAJFGW010000037.1 GCA_021775915.1 Alphaproteobacteria bacterium
GAACAAGGGCTTGAGCAAAATAGCATAATTCCTGCACCCCACGATGTTGGCACTTTTGCACCAACCCCCTTGACCCCTTCACCTTTTGCCGCAACGCCGCCGGCAAATATAGCTATAGCAGCAATGAACCCTACACCACCACCGCCTACTATACCTGTCATGGAAACACCACCAGTCCAGCCGCTTATCAACGCGACCGCCGCTGAAGGCCCGGTTATGGATCCTTTCGAAATTCGTTTCTGGCATGCCGAACAAGGTGCTAGCCTGAAAAAAGAACTAAGCAAATGGTCAAGCATGGCCGGGGTCGCAATGCTGTGGGATTCAGCCCATGATTACACGCTGCTGGCCCCTGTTCGTATGCACGGTACCTTTCCAGATGCCGTGACTCAGATTTTAATGAGTTATAACACCGCTGACCCGCGCCCTCTGGGACGCCTCCACCCTAATCTGCCGGATGGTCCTTCGGTTCTAGTGATTGAGAATTATTCCAGCGCTACGAATTAGAGGAAATTAGACAGACTCAATTGTCCTAGTGATGCTGTAATGCGGAAAGACGCTTCAAGCTGAATCTGCAATATATTCAGTTTTAACGCCACTTCATTCATATCAACATCTTCCACCTCGGCTATCGTATCCTGCAAAAGATTCTGGTCAAGTTTGTGATCTGTTTTGATTGTATTAATCTGCGCCTGATCCTGACTAAGATTAAAAAGCTCGTCATCAACAAGGTCAAGCGCCCGGCTCATCATCGCACCGACATCGTTAAAGAATTTGAAAAAATTATCATTCTGTTCCTGTTTGGTCGCGCCCGGTGCCGTAACAGTTGTTATAGGATCCCCCGGATCAAGGGTGATCTCATCAAGAACCGGATCAAGCCCGGCCATCATACTAACACCAGCCAGAATATCCCTGATCCCCTGCGTATTAGCCAGAACCGTGTAATTAATTTCTGCGGTATCTTCAACCCGTACAAAAACATCCTTAACAGTACCGCTGGCGATCGGTGCCGAATAGCCCATCAAAGTATCATTCATAGCAGTGCCTGTCCGGTCCCGGTAACTGGCTATCAATTGGTCTGTATCAATGGTGGAATTTACCCAGTCATTAAGCTGCGTCACCACATACGTATCCAGCGTGCCTGTATTGGCCAGCGGCGGTGCCAACGTTTCCGAGCCGCCAAACAAATAACGATCTCCATCTCTTTCATTAATTAGATCATTCAAAAAATTGGCTGTATTTACAGCAAGATTGCTGATCGCACCTATTTCGATCTCCCCTTGCTGGGTCTGAATTTCAATAGCGTTCAAAACCGATTCAGCCTGATTTTTAACCTCTGTTAAAGCACCGACCATTAATTTGATACGCCGGTCGGCAATATCAATATTATTAATATAACTATCAAGCTTGGTGAAATCCGCCCGCGCTCTTTTAGAGAAAAGAACATCAGTTCCCAGCCCTTTAAATTCCTGAGTTTTCTTACCGGTCGCGACCTGGTTTTGCAATGTGGCGAGTTTAAGCTGGGTAATTTTTATACGCTCGACCTGATCCAGCGACTGTCCCAATGTTGATACAAATGTCATGGCCTTATATCTCCTTTATTTAAAGAACAGCGTTCAGCAGTTCCTGGAATTCTTCATCAATGGCAGAAATCACCCGCGCCGCCGCCGCAAAAGCTGTCTGTACGATAATAAGATTAGAAAGCTCTTCATCCAGATTAACACCCGATTCATCTAAAAGACGCCGTTGCAAAAGATCACGGAACGAGGTCTCATCCTGTATCTGAGAGGCGGTTCTAATGCTTTCTTCCGTATGCTTGTTGACCATTTTTTGAGCGTAATCAATCAAATTGCTTGAGCTGATAATACCCGTGCTGATATTCGCGCCGGGGCCAAGTCCATCACGGCGGAAAGCCTCATAAGTCCCTGTGCCGGTCGAAAGCTCATAAGGAACCTCTTGCACCGGACTATCCGTACCGAACAAGGCCGCAATAATTGTCGCGCCGAGGGGGACGCCGCTACCGCCTGCCACCGTCGTTTGAAATGGTCCTCCGGTAATTTTTATATCGCCGCCAAAGCTAGGATTACTCGGATCATCACCAGGACGCAGAATTAAAAAGCCATTACCGGCAATGCTTATCAAATCATCATCAACAGCAAGTCCGGGAACGCCGCCCAGCGGATCGCCCGGCAAAACCAGATTAAGTTTATCAAGCAAAGTTGTTTCGTCATCGCCCGGCTCAATCGTAATTCGCGTCGGCGGATCATTGCCTATTTGTATATCAATGTAAGGGTCGGTTGTCTGGAACACACCCGATTGCAGCCCCAGAAATTCAAGCCCGGCATCACGCATCCCACCATCAAAAGTTCCCGTTCCAAAATCATCACCGCTAGGAAAACCGGCATCAAGCGTAACGTTGGCTCGTGAGCTAATAATAAGCTGACCAAAAGGATTGACACTGGCCTGTACATCAAAAGCAGGGTCTGGCGGTGCAACCCCTTCAGTAGCAACAGGCGGAGGGCCCGGTAGAATAACACCCGTAGCTCCCGCTAAAGGTAAGGCATTAATCGCAGCGGCCATTTGGTCAGCAGCATTAGTAATAGCTCCGCCAATAGGGAAGTTTGCCTGTATCTCTTCAAGGTCTAAAATATATGTTTGGGCTGCCGCACCCGTACGCGGATCATCAAATGTAATGGAAAACTGATCAAGCACCGGGCCTATGGCCGGAATGAAGGTCGTTCCTCCTGCCGCGAGCAAGGCATTCACATCACTATATTGGCTCAGATCAAGACTAGTGGTAAGACTGTTTTCAGAAAAAATACCGAGCCAATCCTGCAGAGTTGTACCGCCGCTAGCAGCAGCGCGGAGATCAACATTACCGGTAGCTTCCTGAAAAGTAGTGTCGCCGAAGACGAATTCAATAACACGGCGAATAACCTCATTTGACCCGCTTTGTACCGGCAGATCAGTTGCGGCTGTGCCTTGCTGAACCAGACCATTATCGTTTATCACAAGCTCGTTAACACGAATTTCTGCGGCAAAGCCAACATAAGGAACCGGCGTTAGCGGCGTCACCTTTGGCGCAGCAAACTCAGTACCACGGGTTAAGCCCAGAGTAGCAAGCCCTACATCACCCATTTCACCCGGCCCGTTTGCATCAATAGCAATATCAAAGTCAGATGTAATATTTAAAAATCCATTAGCATCAAGAGAAGCTGTCGTACTACTAAAAGCATCCGGCAGCGTGGCCACCCCTGCATTAATGGCATCGCGGAGGGCTTCGGCACCATCTGCTGCAGGTGGTATAAAGGCCGCTTCAGCTGCCGTTAAATTAATAGTCAGCGTTTGCTGCTGTGGTGATGCACCATTTGCATTTAATGTAATTGTAAATGTATCGTTCGGCGCTGATGCCGGACTTAAAAGACCACCTGTAATATCAAGATTTCCAATCAGATTCGCCGTACTATCCGATGGCACCTGACCGCCGGCATTTGTGAACAGGGTCAAGCCCTGATCCTGAAAATGTGAAGCCATTTTATGTGCCAGTTCATCGAGCATGGCTTGCTGCTTTGGTAACATTTCATCACGCAGTTCCAAAAGAGCACCAATTTTCCCATTCAATCCGCTTTGGGTAATATTGATGGAAAGCGCATTCGAAGCAGGGTCACCGCCAACAAAAAGAGCGCCAACATTCGGATTTGTCGGGTCAGGAAAAAAGCTGTTCGGGCCCAGCGGAAGCGAGCTAAAGAACACGGTCTCTGCCCGCTCATCTGCGAGCTGGACACCATTGGCTGTTTGCACAACCAGCACGCCATCACCGCGCGTGAAGAAACTAATTTCCATTTCCTGTGATAATTGATTAATCGTCTGGTCGCGCACATCTTCTAATGCCGCCGATGTTTTACCACTAATCTGATTAAATTTGATCTGTTGGTTAAGATCAGCAATCTGTTCCAGTTTTTCATTTACATTCGTTACCGAAACTAGAATTTCCCCTTGCGCATCATTCCGCATTTGCGTGAGCAAGTCTGAAAAATCATTTACTTTATTGGCCATCAAAACGGCTTGATCAACGACAGCGCGCTGAAGGAAATTATCTTCCGGACTATCGGACAAAGATGAAAATTTATCGCGCAATTGTCCCAGTTCAGCCGCGATAGAAACTTCTAAATCTGGCGGCCCGTGAAATTGCTGAATTCTATTAAGAAAGGTCTCTTTAACACCAAGGAACTCAACAGTACTAACCTGTGTCCATAAATCGCGCTCCAGGTTTAGGTCAACATTACGGATAATGGAATTGGCCCTAACGCCAACCGACTGCCCGTCAACGGAAACAGTTTCCTGCGGCAAAATTTTCCTAGTATAGCCCTCGGTGTTAACATTAGAGACGTTATTGGCAATGACGCTAAGCTGCTGCTGCGCCACCCGAAGGCCGGATAAAGCTGTATCCAATCCGCCTAAACCCATTTTAAAATACCTCTTTTACAATGCAATTTTTGCCTATACAGGCGTTTTCAAAGAGATACGTTGCAAAAGAGGTGCCAGTTTTTAAAGCTCGGGGACGCCAAATTTATAAACAGCGGCAGCAAAGAGGGCGGTATTCATGTCTTCCTGATATTTTCTCATTTTTAATTCAACAATAAGGGATATCAGCATTTCCCGGCGCAAAGCCGATTCAAAACGGTCCCTGTCCTGCATAAGCTCAAGAGCTTGCAGGGCAACACCAACACGCCGAACATTGGCGGGCTTGTCATACAAATTGGTGAAGAATTCCGGGCTTTGGTAAATCTTGCGCGTCAAAACTTCCATCTGGGCAAAATAACTGGGATTTTCACCCAGAAAATCAAAAATGTCATCGTCCGGCACACCAAGTTCGCTAATAATACCGTACAGGAACGGCGCAACATTATAGACATCGCCCTGATCACCCTCTGCCCTCATACCGACAATAGTAGCAAAGCTCCGGCGCGCCACACTGCGAATGGCATGAATAGAGCGCGTTTCAAGGAATAGTCCTTGCCCGGCAGTTTCATTCATAAGCTGCTCCGGCATAAAATCAATCACCGTTCCGGCATATAAATTACGGCCCAAAGAGATAATATCTTTTTCGTCATCAGTGTCCTGAACATCGGTGAAATTAACGTTCAATGTATATTGACTGTCAACAGCCCTTGGGTAGTCAATGTCTTTTGTTATTCTTTCTACCGGGCCTTCGCTCTCATTACACATCAGGAACACAGCGCGGTTATTTTCATCCAGATCACAGTAAATATCTTTAAACATCCTGATCCGGTGCGTGACATCAAGGGTAACCCCGCCGGCCGCAGCCAGATTAGCGTTAAGGTGCTCACGCTTTTCTAGAATGCCGTCAAGAAGCTGAGCATTTTCTACCGCAATTCTATCTGCCGCGGCCAGACTTTTGACCGTAGTGCCAAATTCACACATCTGAAAACTGGGGTGAAACTCTTTATGAGCATCTGCCGCCAGTTCCTGAAAAAGACGCTGAACCTCAAGCTGTTGCTCCGCATCAAGGAACGTACCCAGAATAAACATTTGCTCCATCATGACCGAGACAAATTGTTCGGTCATCATCATAAACCCGGCAACCCAGTTATTTTTTAGCGCATCATAAACACCTTCAAGATGATCCGCATCATCAAGAGCGCCGTCAGCGGTACCCAATACAGTCGGGTCATCATGAGAGGCCCTGGATACTTGCAGAGGCACAGTTAGAATTCCGATAGCGATAAACAGACAAAAAAGCACGCTTAGAGCGCTCCTTGATTTTCCTGCAATATCTATTTTTTTATTTATTTCCATTTTTACCTGACCCGCTCTTTTATAAGGCCGAGTTTGTTTTCTACATTTTGCTGCTCTTCCACAACTTTCAATTCCAAAATCATCGACAAAATAGCTTCACTACGAATCTGACTGTCAAAAATGTCCCGCTCCAGCATTAACTTTATCGCCTGCATCGCGGCACTTTTCCGTTTAACATTGGCCGGTTTATCGTACAAATTCGTATAGAATTCCGGACGCTGATAAATTTTCTTAGCTAAAACTTCCATCTGACCGTAATAACTAATTTGATCCTCAGTCTCATCCATAAGCGCTTCATCCACTTCATCGCTTTTATGAAACATATAACGGTGATAAAGATTTGGCTCGTCTTCCGGGAAACCAAGCTCTACAAGAAAAAAGCGCATAAATTCAGACGTACTCTCCGCGTTAAATTCAGCATTATCAAGGCTGCTTGTACCTCGTGTTTTTAATCCCACAATAGAATCAAAGCTATTCTGAGCGACACTACGCTTGGCCGTCACGGCCCGAGAATCAAGAAAATTACCATGATTTTTTGCGTAATTCAAAAGCGATCCATCAGGCCGGGAAAAAACAACATGGCCGTAAAGGTTGTTAGACATTTCAAACAAACGGCTGTTATCTGACGCGTCCTGATCAAAAGCAACATTAATTGTTCGCGGACTCATGACTGTATTGTTCCAGTCAATATCGCGATTGACCCATCCATTCTCCGGCGGTTGATCCGCGCATAAAAACAAGCCCGTATCATCACGGCCATCAACCCTATTTAGATCATTATAATCACAGGTATTTTGCAGGAAATAACCGAGCCGGTTGTAAGGCGTCGGGGTTACAGCAGTATCATCGCTTGCCCGGTCATTAGCAGGACCGCCCGCCCCCACAGAAGCGCCCGTACCAAGCTGCCTGTCCATAAAACGTTTATTCAAAGTAACAACCGACAAGTCGCCTTTAAAATCTGCGGCTGCCAGACTACGCATACTGCTACCGAATTCACACATACCAAAACTAGGGTGATAATCTTTATGAGCGCGCGCGGTTAATTCTTGAAACAACATCTGTGTTTCAAGCTGCTGCTTGGCATCAAAGAACGCCCCGACGATCAGCATTTGCTCCATCATGATTGAAGACAATTGCTCCGTCATCATCATCAACGCCGGAAGAATTAAAGGTTCGAAAACCTGCTCAATCAAAAAAAGTTCGTGCTCCTGTATCAAACCCAGCGGCGGATCTGGTCTTTCGGGAAAAGGGAGTATTCCCGCAGAAACACCAAAAACGTCCACTCGTAAAAACGTGTGTTCTTCAACAATGACCGCTCTAGTGGCCACGTGCGTGGGAACAACAACGGTAAGACAGCACCCTATATTACAATGGGCCTTAGCCGTACCGGGAACCATCAGGGCCACAAACAAGGCAAAACAGAACAATCCCGCCCTAAGGCCGGAAAGTTTTCTGCTCATATGTTGTTTGCCCGTTATCATAAAATCTTTAATTCTCCTGATGCTTTTCCTGAAGACTATTCAGGCGATTTTGTACATCGTTCTGGTATCTCATTAACTCCAATTCCAAAAGCACGGAAAGAACCATCTCACTACGCAGCTCGCTTTTATGCATATCGCGCTCTAACATCAAATTTATGGCCTGCATCGCCACATCCTTACGCAGAACATTGGCCGGTTTATCGTAAAGATTTGTATAGAATTCAGGGTCCAGATAAATTTTCTGGGCCATCGTTTCCAATTGCGCGTAATAGCTAGGCCGCAAGGCTGGTTCAACACCATCATCCTGCGTACCACCCAACAACAAAAGTCTTTCAGCTTCATCTTCAATACCAAGCTGCTCCAAAACTTTTTGGGTAAACTGAATCGTTTCTTCCGAGACGTCTGTTCCGGCTGTTTTCAAACCAACGATCGCGTTAAAAGAATTTTCAGCAACGCTGCGTTTAGCAAAAAGAGAGCGCATTTCAAGATAAGACCCTTCGGCTGACTCCATCTCTGATGGCGTTCTCGAAAGCTTATCAAGAACCTCATAGGAAAACAGGTTGCTGGCCAGCGCCAAAACATCTTGTTCGTCTCCCGTTGGCGCTCCATCTGCAAAATCAATATTCAGAGTTCTAACGCCATCAATAGTTCTCGTATAATCAATATCCTTGTTAATTGTTGCCGCCGGCCCCGCCCCTTGGCATAGCTCCTCAAGATCACCGCTATTGTCATTGGGATCACAGTAGCGCTCCTTAACTTGCCTGATCCTGCCTTCACGATCAAAAGCAGACCCATTAGAGCCATTCGCCGGATACATACCAAGCTGCCTGTCCTGTGAGCGCTGGCTTAAAACGAAGCTGGTAAATTCACCATTACGGTCGGCACTGGCAAGACCTCGCGCGGTCGTTCCCACAACACACATATCAAAGCTGGGGTGATAATCCTTATGAGCGGCAGCGGTCTTTTCCTGAAAAAGGCGCTGCGTTTCCAGTTGCTGCTTGGCATCAAAAAAGGTTCCCAAAATAAACATTTGTTCCATACCGACAGAGACAAGCTGTTCGGTCATCATCATCAAAGCAGGCTGAACATGAAGCTCCCAGAAACTATCGCTTACACCGTTATCATAAAAGCTGTTTGCTCCAAAGAGCCAGTTTTGATGAAACTGAAACTGCGCGGTGATGAACTCTCTGGTTATCTCATGCTGCGTAATGATATGGGCTACCGTTACAGCCGTTTGGGCCGCGGTACAAGCACAGCCTGTACTACAGTCAGCTAAACTTTTTTGAGAGAAACTAGTTACACCCAAACAAATCATAAGTACAAAAAAGCCGGTCAGGACAATATTTTTGCCCACGAAATGATGCTTATTTATATCTTTTTCTCTCATCATAATTCTATACCGCCGCCACGCATCGTGCGCATTTGATTTTGAACCTGAGAATTTATTCTAAGCAATTCCAGCTCAAGCATAACGGATAACATAGCTTCCGTACGCAGATAGCTGTTCCAGGTGTCAAAATCCTGCATCAAGCCAATAGCCTGTAGAGCAACGCCTTTGCGTTCCACATTCACGGGCTCATCATATAAATTCGTAAAAAAGTCAGGGCTTTGATAAAGCCGCTTGGTCAAGATTTCCATCTGCGCGTAATAACTGGGGTAATCACCAAGATAAAGTTCAATCTCCGACCTCTCCGGATCCGATCCAGGAGAAGGCTCCTCATCAAGGCCAAGCTGTTCCAAAATAAGTTTCATGTAAGGATAAGTTAGCTCGGAAGATTCTCCCTTACCTTCTGCCTTCATACCAACAATCGTATTAAATGAATGTTCAGCCACAGAACGCTTGGCAATAATATTACGCATATCCAAAAGTTCGTCCTGACTTCCTCTCTGAGACATACTCGATTCCGGCAAACGAAACATAATTTCATGCGAATATAAATTATTGGCCAGAGCAAACATGTCTTCTTCATCCGCTGTCAGATCCTGACCGGGATCATAGAAATCTATTTCCAGCGTATTGGCACGGTCAATTGTCCGTGTAAAGCTGATATCCTTATTTTTTGTCGCGTTTGTAATTTCATTATCGGCCGGCAAACATTCCGGATACTGAATTGTCAGAGGCTGGCCCGCACCATCAGCGGCCTCTTCAGGATCACATATCCATAGCATGCGATCGTTATTATCACGAAGATCACAATAACGCCGCCGGAATTGCCGGAGCCGGAAACAGTGGTCATCAAACTGGCCACGAGCAGCAGCGCTATTCATGTTCCCCATTTGCCGGTCCATACTGCGCTGACTCATCACAAACGTCGTGTATTCATAGTTCCGTTCTGCTTCAGCCAGACTGCGAATATTAGTGCCAAACACACACATACCGTGACTGGGCTGATAATCCTGATGCGCCTCGGCGGCAAGTTTCTGGAACAAGGTTTGAGCTTCAAGCTGTTGCTTGGCATCAAGCAAAGAACCGATAATCAAAGTCTGGTACATCGCCGTATGAACCAGCTGTTCGGTCATCATCATCCAGGCCGGGAGAAGATAACCGCCCCATACTCTTGTTTGATCAACAAGGTTAGCGGGGTTAAAGAAAAATTCTTCCTGGTCATCGAACTCTTCTACAAGATGTTCTATGGTAATTGCGTGCTGCTCAAGAATAGTAGGAACAATAATACTTGCATGGGCAGCAGGCTCACAAACACAAAAATCACAGGCAAAAACAGAGCGCGGCGCTAACATCAAAAAAGAAAACAGGAGAAGCAAAACCGGCAAAAATTTTGCCCGGCCTTTCAAACACTCCCTATTTTCGTTTTTGTTTTTCATTTATTGTATACCCGTAGCTCTTGCTTCATTCATACGATCTTGCACCATCTCTTGTGCCTTATAAACTTCCATCTCAGTCAAAACGGACAACGCCGCTTCACTGCGCAACTTACTCTTAAATAAATCCATATTTTGAACCAGGCCCAAAGCACGCAAGGCCGCCTTTTTACGCTCCACATTAACGGGTTTATCATAGAGGCTCGTGTAAAACTCAGGGCGCTGATAAAGCTTCTTGGTTAACAACTCCATCTGAGCGTAATAGCTGGGGCGCTCACCTAAAATTGCCAGCGCTTCCGCCGGATCTTCAATACCGAGCTGCTCTAAAACTTTTTCCATGTAAAGTCTGAGCTCCTCTGTCTCTTCTTTGCCTTCTGATTTCAGGGCAATAATATTATTAAAAGAATTTTGGGCGACACTGCGCTTAGCTACGATAGAGCGCACATACATATATTCATCCTGATTATCCGGATTCTTGAAAAAGGTCTCAGGGAAATAAGAAAAAACATTATGACCATACAAGTTACTTGCCAGAGCAAAGATTGACTCTTCCTCTATATCGTCCGCACCATCGGCAAAATTAACAGCAATCGTATTGGGGTATTCAACCATTCTTGTATAATCAACGTCTTTGTCCCGGTCGACAATGTTAACGCCCTGACATATGACTTCGTTTGTTCTTGGCCCCAACTCCTGGTCGTTACCGTATTCATTACAAAAAGTTTCACGGAATTGCTCCCACCTATGCACAACATCCATACCTTTACCTGCGGCGCCAGCCATACCTATGCTGCGCATTTGCCGATCCTGCATATGCTGGCTCAAAAGATAGGAGTTATACTCCCCCTGCCGCTGTGAAGCCGCCAAGCTACGGGAAAGAGTGCCAATTTCACACATTCCAAAACTGGGGTGATAATCCTTATGCGCCTGAGCGGTAAGTTCCTGAAACAACCTCTGCGTTTCGAGCTGAATTTCAGCGTCAAAAAACGTTCCGATAATAAACATTTGCTCCATAGCTGTCGAAACGAGCTGCTCGGTCATCATCATCATCGCCGCCAGAATATGCTCTTTGAACCAATAAAAAACGATAAATTCTTCACGATGTCTGCAAAACTCAAAACTAATCCACCCCCGTGTGCCAATTCCCGGAACACAGATATTTTCAGGAACAGAAGCAAGAGCCTCCGGGTCAGTCAGAAACGTCCCTACGCCATGTTCAAAGGTGACAACACCCCTTGTAATCGCATGATTTGTGTTAATACAGCCACAAGGCGCACAAGCTAGCGCCTTGTTTTGGGAAATAAAATTTTTGCCATGGGGAACAATCTCGACGCCCGACACAAGGAAAAGGCATAAGAAAAGCATAAAAACTCTACGCAAAATAACAAAAAAAATCCGCCGTCTTACCGTGGCCAGATCTCTCATTCTATCAAACCCCCGCAACTGCCCGCAGTTTATACAAACTCATAATATTTTAGCATACCCCAATGGATAAAGCACAAAAATAGCAAGAAGAGCGCAATCTAATTAAGAGCTTGTTATATTTAATCTTGGTATTCATACTCTGATTCTGATAAATAATGATAAGAGAAAGAAACTCTCACTCTTTAGTTTTTAGGACTTATGGCTGAAAAAACCCCTCCAAAAAGAGCGCCCAAAGCAGCGGGCGGCAAAGCGAACCCAAGAAAGTTCAAGCCCGCAAAGGGGCAGGGCAAAAAGCCTCCGCCTGCGCAAAACGCAACAGGCAAGCCTACCGACAAAAATAAAGATATTGGAAACCTTGGCGCCGTTGTTTTGCGTAATGAATTTTATCGTGACGGCTACCGTACTATTTTAAAACTAGCCCTGCTCCAGACCCTTGTTATCATAGGGCTTATCGGCGCAATGCTATTTGTTGTTCACATCCACCAGCCGGAAAACCGTTATTTTGCCACCACAGAAGATGGCCGCCTAATCCCCATGGTCGCGCTTAATGAACCAAACTTGAGCACACCGGCCCTAATGTCATGGGTAGCGCAAGCATCAACAGAAGTGATGACCTTTGGCTTTAATGACTACAGGCGTCGCCTGCAAGAAGCCTCACGTAACTTTACCCGACGCGGCTGGGAAAGCTTTTCAAAAGCTCTCCAGCAATCACGTATTATTGAAATGGTTGAGGCCAATCAGCAAGTTGTCACGACCGCCCCGCGCGGCGCCCCTGTGCTTGAAAGAGAAGGCGTTGTTCAGGGCCGCTATCAATGGATCGTACAGCTGCCAATGGTTTTGACGTATCAATTTGGATCTCAAAAGCGCTCTGACCGCCTGATGGTGACCATTGTTATTGTACGCGTATCCCGACTGGAAAGCCCCAATGGCATTGGCATTGAGCAATGGATCGCCGTACCGGGCTAATCACAGAAAAGCCGATATATATTTAGTTGTGAGTGTTTTTTGGAAAGCGGGGTGACATCACCCCTGTTCTGTGGATATTCTCTAGCTGGTAGACTTGCCATGAAATGTTGGAACATCAAAAAAAACAGGAAAAATTCGAGTGATCTCTAGCTTGGCTAAAAAAACCTGCTTCCTTCTATGTGCGGCCTTACTTGTTTTGTCAGCAGAGGCCTTTGCGCAATCCGCCGCAGAAAAATTACGAGCAGGAACAAAGACGAGGCAACCATCGGCTCTCCCCACCGAGCGCGATCGACCATTGCGCTCCCCGGGCTTAAGTTTACCGGCACAAAATACTGAAGAAGATTACGGTGTCTTTACACCTAATCAAAAAAAAGAACCGGAGACACCGGCAGAGATTGAGCAAATGATTAGAGAGCAAGCCCTAAAAGCCGCGCTGGCTGGCTTGCTTCCTATGGATGCCGATGAAATCAGGAAATTGCTCGAACGCTTTGATGACACGCAACAAGCCGTTGAAGTCCCCGTATACCCTTATCCAGAGCCAGAAGTTGTTGTTGATACTGTCTCGCTTGATCCCGGAACAAAACCGCCTGTCCTTAAAATAGGCATCGGCCATGTAACAACACTAACGCTTCTAGATGTAACGGGCGCACCATGGCCCATTCAGGACATGACTTTTGCCGGAAATTTTGAAGTTCTTACGCCTGAAGCAGGCGGACATGTTATTCGCATCACAGGCATGTCAGAATTTGGTTACGGTAATATTTCGCTTCGCTTGCTGGAGCTTAAAACACCCGTAACGTTTACCTTAAAAACATCCCGGGATTCGGTTCATTATCGCTTTGATGCAAGAATACCTGAATACGGCCCCTTTGCTGAAGCGCCTCTCATTGATGGCGGCCTGAGCATTGTTGCCGGCAATTCAATATTAGGGTCTATTCTTGACGGATTGCCGCCTCCCGGCTCTGAAAAGCTTGATGTCAGCGGTGTAGACGGGAGAACAACGGCCTATACATACAAAAAGAAGACCTACGTTAGAACCCCTCTGACATTGTTGTCGCCGGGCTGGTCTGGTTCTGTTTCATCGGCCGATGGTATGAATGTTTACGCTGTCGCAAGTGCGCCTGTGCTTTTATTGTCTGACCGCGGACAGGTCGTGCGTGCCCGACTAAGCGAAGAGGGACCTCTCGATGAGTGATGATAATTTTGATGAAGATCATGTAGATTTTGACGAAGCGCCAGGGGATGGCGGATTCGAAAATTTTGAAGGCGGCGGTGCCACTCTGGGTGATATGTGGCGCAACAACCCTCTGGTTAAAATAGGGGTCATTGCCGGGGGTCTTGTAACAGTTATAGGGGCCATCATTCTTTTTGGTGGCGGTGATGACCCGGCCTTAAGATCACAAATCAGAGGTGGAACGGAATCCAGTGAAGCTCCTGGATCGGGCCCGTTGTCACCGGCGATGCAGGCCGCCATTGAAGAGGGAAATGTTCAGCGAACAGACATGGCCATCAGAGAAGGCGGCAGCGCCATGCCCACCCCAATAGATCCGCCGATAAGACGCCTATCGCTGCCGGAAGAAGACACAGGTAGCGAAGATCCGCTAGAACGGTGGCGCCGCATTCAAGAAGAACGTCAAAGACAGACAAGTCAAAGAAAAACTGAGGTTTTAACCGACCCTAACGCTGAAGCCATTAATGCTCTGGCTAATGCTATGGCAGAGCAAATGGAAGGTATCTTAGGGAGTAAAGGGCCTATTGAGCCCCTTAAAGTGGATATTACACGTCAGGAATGGCTTGATCGAAAAAGAGAAGAAAAAGCAGAAAAACAAGCAGAAAAACAAGCGCAGAATGCATCTATTAATGACGCAGAAATTGTAAATGTCTTGATTCCGGCAGGAAACATTGAATATGCACAATTAATAACAGAGGCAAATTCAGATATAGAGGGGCCTATATTGGCTCACTTGGCGAGTGGCCCTCTAGCAGGAGCGCGGCTTTTGGGATCTTTCAAAACCGAAGATGAGTTTCTTGTTTTAAGTTTTGATATTATAGTTATCGACGGTATTTCCCATTCTACAGAAGCTGTTGCTTTGAACCCGGAAACAACCAGTATCGGTCTGGCAACAGATGTCGACCACCGCTACTTTAAACGTATTATTTTACCCGCAGCCGCAGCCTTTGTAGAAGGTATGGGAGAAGCAATTTCAGAAACGAACCAGACGACCGTTGTTGTTGACGGCGGCGCTGCCGTTTCAAGTGAGGAAGAGCTCGACACAAGAGAAGAGTTCTTTAAAGGCTTTCAAAAATCGTCTGAAAAAATCGGCGAGCTGCTTGATGAAGAAGCCGAAGAAACAGAGATCCTGATTCGTGTAGAAGCGGGCACTCCCATAGGTTTGTTGTTTATTGACCCTGTGACAGACGAAGCCGGTTAATAAAGAATAATTGTTTATATTTTTGTATTTAAGGTGTGACAAAAATGAGTGGCGATAAAGATATAGAAGGCCAAATCCCTGAAGGGCAAGGACCGCATGAAACCGAGGCAGATATGCCTGTATCTGAAGCGCCACCGCCTTTAGATGAACAAGAAGCCCCGGCACCAGACGATTTTGAAGAAACCGATTTGGCTGATGACGGTGATTTTGTCGAGGAAGACTGGGAATCCTATGACGAAGAATATGCTGACGGTGATGACGATGATGACGGCGGCGCGGCAGCGCGTGGCGCAAAATTCAATAAAATCGTTATCGGCATAACAGTCGTCATAGCGGTTGGCTTTGGTGGCTTTACCATGTTTAGCGGTGAAAAAGAAGATATGGGCTTCCCAACGGTACAACAAACCGGAGAAGCTATTCAGGTTTCCCCCGATCAAAAAGTCGAGTTTCATACAGAAACAAAAATCAAATCCAAAGATAATTTTGGCGTGGCCTACGGAGAGAACGTTGTCGCCAAACCCGAAGAAGCGGAAGAGGCCGCGCCACCAACCGGGATATTCAATGACCCCGAAGCCCTTGCTAAAATTCGCAGCCAATCACTAGAGGCCCGCGGATACTATGAAGAGGCGCCTGAGGGACAAATGAGAGAAGAGCGGCTGCCAATGCCATCACCCATTGCCCAAACCGGCAATCAGGAAACACAGCCGGGACTTATTCCCATGCCCCGGGATCAGGAATTTGAACAATCAAATGCCGTAGATTCTTCCGGCACTACCCCATCTATTGATTTACCAAAAGCGCGCGATATCACTCTTAAAAAAACGCCACCACAGGAACAGCAGGCCGCTAGTTCCACCTCAAATAATGCGACCCTAAAACTGGATATGATTATAGACCAGCTTGAAAATATAGAAGCCAGTCTTTCACAAATGGAAAGGCGCATCACCAAACTGGAGAAGACTCCTCGCAAAGCAGCGACTAGCACAAAGTCATCCCGCTCCAGTCAAAAATCATCTTCTACTGCCGCCACCCCGCCCGCCAATAAAAAACAAGCCTCGAAGGCCAACTCTGATAAAAAATGGGTTTTGAAATCAGCCCAGCCCAATCAAGCCATGGTCGCAAAACAAGGGGAAAGCGATATGGTACGCATTAGCGTTGGTGAAACATTGTCCGGAATAGGTCGTATTACAGCTATTGATATGCAGAACGGTCAATGGATTGTGCAGGGCACAAAAGGTAGTATTACTCAATAAAAACAAAGACTAAGTTGTGTTTATCAAAAACGTCTCTTTAATATAAACTCCTTTTACCTTCCCCTCAAAGAAAAACACAGCACAATCAATATTTTCATAAATGTGATTTATCAACAGAAAATTAACCTTTTCAAGTGTAAATTTGATAGGGCTCTCTAATTTGCACAATTTGTGTAAAATGTGATGTAATTATTATAGGGGGCGAAAATAGGAATTATCTCGAAACTATATTGAGATGGGTGTGTTTATGAATAATAGTTTAATTTATAGGAAGCTTTTTTCTTTTCTGGCAATCTTTGTGCCGGTGCAACTCGTTATGTCTGCGCCTGTATTTGCGCAAGCTGTCACACCCGCAACAACCGCCGGAACCTGTGGGGGCACCACAATAGGGGCCGTCATTTGTAATGTAGTTGAGGGAAGCCAAGACAGTGATGCACTTTTATCAGCCATGTCCTACTTATTCGGTCTTATTATTGGTATCTGGGCTATTTCCAAACTTTATGAACATGTTCAAAACCCGCAACAAGTATCCGTTTGGGAGCCGATAAAAAAGGCAATCGTAGCAGGGAGCTTATTTGCCCTGCCCATGGTTATGGAAGCGGCATATAATACCCTGACAGCTGGCGATAATAACGGTACCGGATATACTGGCTGGAGCGGCACGCCAACAGGTGGCGGACTCGATGCCATGGTTGTGGGGCTTATGAACGATACCTTTACACCGATGGCGGGTCTATTGATGCTTTTTGCCTATTTGGCAGGAATGATTCTTGTCATAGTGGGAATTATGCGCCTGATGAAATCAGCACAAGACGGCCCGCGTGGCCCGGGTGGTTTCGGAACGATTATGACCTTTCTTATTGCCGGTGCACTGTTTTCAGCAGATGAAATGATGGCAGCGTTTGGAAGCACCTTGTTTGGTACATTTAATTCAGCCACCAACGCAAGCCTAACCTTTAATGCCGGCCTGGAGGCCGTTGAAGAAGAACATGTGTTAAGTGTTATCAGTGCCGTTCTGGCATTTGTTATGGTTTTAGGATGGATCAGCTTTATTCGCGGCTGGTTTATTATCAGGAATGTTGCCGAAGGCAACCAGCAAGCTTCACTTATGGCCGGTATGACCCACCTATTTGGGGGCGCACTCGCTATAAATCTTGGCGGAGTACTAAACGCGGTGCAAGAGACTTTCGGATTGTCCGCGATTGGTGTAAACTTTCAGTAACCGAAAGCATAGAGGAGAACTTTAATATGATAAAACAACTTAGACAAAAATCACTTCAAATGAGTGCTGCGTTTGTTACTGGCATGGTTATTAGCAGTACAGATGCACATGCGAATACCTTTAGTAACATTGCGCAAAACATTACGACATCCATTCAGGATATTCCGGGTCTATTGACTGGTCTATCATATCTGTTTGGTATTCTACTTGGTGTTCTGGGTATCCTTAAAATCAAGGATCACGTTGAAAACCCGCAACAAACAGCACTGAAAGACGGCGCTATTCGTCTGGCAGCTGGTGGTGGCCTGTTTGCCCTACCAATCATTTATGAAGCAATGTTTGAAACTGTTGGCTCCGCAGGCGCAGGCGTGCAAGCAGCCAACCTGACACAAGTTGATTTTGCTGTTGGTTAAGAAAAAAAAGCATAAATATGCGTAACATACCCATCGTACCGGGCATTGTGCAATCTTCGCGCAGTGCCCGGTCGCCTTCCGGAGAAGGTCGTTCCAAAAACGAATTAACAACCGAGCTCAAACAAAAGATATTTGAGCGTGATGATCAGACATGCCAATGCTGCGGCTTTAAATCAGCAAAATATCAAGACATTCATTTTTTAAACGGCGTCACAAGCGATGTCAGGGCTGAAAATATGGTCACGGCCTGTATTTTCTGTCACCAATGTTTCAATCTGGACGACGTGAGCACAATGCGCTCAGGGGTGCTGATATGGCTGCCTGAAATTGAGCAAACAAAATTGCACCACATCGCCCGCGCCGTATATGTCGCCCGCATCTCTCAAGGCCCGATTGCCGATGCCGCCCGGCGCTCCCTTGATATTTTGATGCATAGACGCGAAGAAATGCGCAATCGCTTGGGGACTGACGACCCTTTTATTATGGCCACCGTTCTCAAGGACTATATCAGCAGCAAAAGTTATGAACTCAGAGGAGAAAAGCTGGATGGCGTCAGAATATTTCCTTTGGATCGGCGTATTATCAAAGAATCAGATCTGGAGTTTAATCAATTCCCCCAAATTCTTGCTTACTGGCGCTCCAAAGACGGGCCGTTTGGCGGTAAAATCCCCAAAGACTGGGTGAATCTTTACAGAGATATTAAGGGTTCTGCGAAAGCCGCCTAAGCTTAAAAGACTATTTTTCTAAAAAAGTCGTCAATAGAGAGGGAAAAGAACGAACTGGGCTATTTCCTCCACCCTTTAAACTATATATCATCCTAGAATATATAATTGATTATCACTTAACCGTCGTCTGGATTTCATGAACTGGTTCTATAAAGTCATTATTCCGTTTCAAAGCTTTCTCCGTCAATCGGTGGAAAGCTTCATAACGCTTGAAACAAAGGATGACGACCATGTCCTTGTTGCAAAAGATGGCTCCCTATTAACTTATGTCAAAATAGATGGCAGCAGGCAGGTTATCGGCGAAGAGGAATACAAGCATCTGGTGGAGGGCTCCACAATCAAGATTGGAGCACGGTTTGACCGCCAGGGACACACCATGCAAATTTATTTTGTTCGTGACCCAACCCGCGTCACCGCACATCTGGAACACATGGTTGGCCCAAGCCGCAGGGCCGCTGCCAATGCCGGCTTTAACCTGGAGGACGTGTTCTCCGAACGCGTACGTCATCTATCCAACTATGTAACTTACGAAGAATGTTACTTCGTGCTCTGGACCCGTTCCAGCATCTTGACCAAAACAGAGGTAAAGCGCGCGGGTAAAGAAGCAAAAAAACAAAAATGGGTGACTGCGGGCTATTCTCAATACCCCCTTGCCGCGCTTGACGCGCTACGTACCCGGCATAAAAGTTATATATCTGCTGTAACATCCGCTCTTGATGAATTGGGCATTAAAGCAGACGTTATGGAAGTCCATGATGCTCTGCGCGCTGTCAGAAACAATCTGTACCCCGCCAAAGCAAATGAAAACTGGAAAGCCTGCCTGCCCGGCGACCCTATTCCTCCCCGGACACCGATGAACCGCAAGGATATGTCAGACATTATGTGGCCCCCTCTGCCGCAACAGCTCGCTGTGGGTGATGCCCGCGTTATCGATAAAAGCATCATACAAATCGGTGACCTTTACTGGGCAGGGGCCGATATGACACTCGGCCCGATGGATGCTATGCCGTTTCCACAACTATTGAATCGTCTTTTTGAAGCGGATATTCCCTGGCGCATTTCCTTTATGATTGAAGGCGGCGGCACAGCCTCAACAGCGCTCCGGTCCTTTGCTGCGACTATTCTTGGTGTCACAAACGCCCTGAATAAACAAATTAAGTTTTCTCTGGAAGGGCTAGAAATGCTTTCCCGCCGCGAACCTGTTGTAAAATTACGCGTTTCTTTTGCAACATGGGCACCGGCCACAGGTGATACGGATGAGATCGAGAACAGATTATCAACTTTAATCCAATCCGTGGAAAGTTGGGGTTATTGCCAGGTCAGTGAATTTTCAGGAGACCCTCTGGATAGTGTTTTATCTTCAGCAATGGGTATTCATTGCGCGGGCACGGCGCCTTCTGCTATTGCGCCAATGTTTGAAGTCATGAAACTGGTTCCGTGGCAAAGGCCTTCAAGCCCGTTTGCCCAAGGCTCAATTTTACTACGAACCCCGGATGGAAAGCTTTGGCCTTATCAAACCGGAACAAATGTAACAACAACCTGGTTCGATCTTGTATTTGCCCAGCCCGGTGCCGGTAAATCAGTGCTTTTAAACACGCTCAATCTTGGTACCTGTCTTGCGCCGGGAATTGACAAACTTCCTTATGTCGCCGTAATTGATATTGGCCCCTCCTCTTCGGGAATGATTTCACTGATTAAGGAAGCCCTGCCACAAAACAGGCAACATGAGGCATCCTATTACCGCATGCAAATGGCGCACCAATTTGCCGTTAACCCGTTCGATACACAGCTCGGGTGCCGCTATCCCTTGATGGATGAGCGCAGCTATCTGGTCGAGCTTATAACCCTGCTCTGTACGCCGCCAGGTTATGAGCGCCCTTATGACGGCATCCAGCAACTCGCCGGACTATGTGTTGATGAAATGTACAGGTGGCGGGATGACAGCGCCGCCAATGCCGAACCGCGGCCTTATTTACCGCGCCTTGATCCTGATGTTGACGAAGCCCTGCAAAAACATAACGTACACCTGCCGTCTGACCCCTACTGGTGGGATGTGGTCGATAAAATGTACGATCTGGGCGAATATCATATTTGTATGCTGGCACAAAGACACGCCGTACCGACAATAAGCGATTCCATTACAGCATCACGCCGCCCGCAAATTAGAACATTGCTGGAAGAAACGTCTATTGGTGTTGGTTTCGAGACTGTTATCAATGCGTTTGAACGTATGATAACCTCAACCATTCGTGAATTCCCCATCCTCTCCTCCGTCACCCAGTTTGACATCAGCGACAGCCGGGTGGCTTCTCTGGACCTTATGGATGTGGCACCGCAGGGAGATGATGTTGCCGACAGACAAACGGCGATCATGTATATGCTGGCCCGGCAAACACTGGTACGTAGCTGGTGGGTTGGCCCGGAATCGCTGGCTTTCATGCCGGAAAAATTCCGTCCCTACCATGAAGCCAGAATTCAGGATGTATCAGAAACCCCGAAACGCCTCTGCTATGATGAATTTCACCGTACCAGTAAATCAAGCTCTGTTAGAAATCAGCTTATAAGAGACGTACGGGAAGGCCGGAAACGAGGCGTACAGATCCTGCTATCATCACAACTTCTGGATGACTTTGACCAAGACATGATTGATCTGGCTACAGGCGTCTGGGTTATGGGGTCAGCCATTTCTGAATCAGCCGTGGAGAACGTACGGCAGCGCTTTGGCCTGTCAGAAACCGCACGGGAAATTATTCGCTATAAACTGACCGGCCCGACCGCCAATGGCGCGCCGGTTTTGCTTGTTCTGGGAACAAGAGAAGGAAGATACGAACAATTCCTGCTCAATACGCTTGGCCCTATTGAACTTTGGGCACTATCAACATCATCGGAAGATGTGGCCATCCGAAACCGCCTCTATAACCTTCTTGGTGCTGGCAGGGCCCGGCAAATGCTAGCAACGGCCTTCCCCGGAGGAAGTGCGCGTAACGATATTAAACGCCGCGTTCTCATGAAAAGTGAGTCAAAAGATTCCCGAACAGCTCAGACAAGTGCTGTGATTGAAGAAATCGTTGAAGAGCTTGTGGCAAAATCGGAAATGGCAGCAAAAGCAGCAGACCGGGAAAAATTTAAAAAAGTTGTGCTATAGCAAGGTAAACTCATGACAGATTCTCCTGAAAATAAAAAAGAAGAATCAAAAAAAGAACCATCACCCAAAAAGAAGCGCCCCAAAAAGAAGCATATTATTCTTGGCGCTCTGGTCGTGCTTTCACTTATAATGTGGCTCGGCCTACAGCCTCTGACAGCCACCACAGAGTACGGCATATGCCGCACCTATATTGAAACAGAAATAAGATATCCGACAACATTCAAAATCACTCAATATGATGAATTTGGTCGGTCATTACGGCTTTTCTATACCTATACGGATGAATATGGCGGCCAGCGCTCTGAAATGATCGAATGCATTAGCAATATCAACGCTACGGGCAGCTATATTATGGATGATATAAAAATCGACAGGAAGTCGATTGGCCCCAAAAAGCTTTTGCAGTTTAACAATGCCATTCCTGGAATTTTAAAAGGCAATCCAAATCTTGTCATTCCAAAACCAACCAAAGAAGGTTTTGCCGATCTAAAGCGCGACTAATATCAAAGAGAGCTTAAATTAATGGAATATAGAAAACTTGGCCGTACCGGTCTTGATGTCAGTGTTATTTGTCTGGGAACAATGACATGGGGTCGCCAAAACACAGAAGATGAAGGCCACGAACAGATGGATTACGCGCTGGAACAGGGCGTTAATTTCTTTGATACGGCAGAAATGTACGCCGTGCCAACATCTGCGGAAACATATGGCAGAACTGAGGAAATTATTGGGGCGTGGTTTGCTGCCCGCAAAAACCGCGAGAAAGTTATTCTTGCCACCAAAGTTGCCGGGGCGGGCATTTCATGGATACGCGGCGGCGATTATAAAATAGACCGCCGCAATATAAAGGAAGCCATTGAAAATAGCTTGAAGCGCCTGCAAACCGATTATATTGACCTTTACCAGCTCCACTGGCCAAACAGAGAGCACTATCATTTTGGCCGTCACTGGAACTTTTCTCCTGAAAAAGCTGATGCGGCTGCAGAGCTGGACGGCTTTTTAGAAAATCTCGAAACGCTGGAGGGGCTAACCAAAGCCGGAAAAATTCGTCACGTCGGCCTGTCCAACGAAACGGCCTGGGGCATGATGCAGTATTTAAAGCTATCCGAAGAAAAGTCACTGCCGCGACCGGTTTCAATCCAAAATGAATACAGCCTGCTATGCCGAATTTTCGAACCTGACTTGTCCGAAATTGCCGTTCACGAAAATATAGGCCTGCTTGCTTATTCACCGCTGGCGGCCGGAGCGCTCAGCGGAAAATATCTGGATGGGAAAATGCCAAAGGGCAGCCGCAGAACTATGTTATCAAGCCCCTCGCACCGTGATACAAAACAAACCGACGATGCTATCAAAGCCTATGTTGAAATCGCCGAAAAACACGGGCTGGATATGTGCCAAATGGCACTGTCTTTTGTAAATGCTCAGCCCTTTGTGACATCAAATATTATCGGTGCGACGTCAATGGAGCAGCTCAAAACAAATATCGATTCCATTCATCTCAAGCTTAATGGTGATGTGTTAAAAGCCATCGATACTGTCTACCGACAATTCCCCTTGCCCTATTAAATTGAATATAAGCAGTATGTTAACGTTTTTGACCTATGGTGAAGGTGGGGCAAAGTTTGTCCTGACTACCTAGAATTTGATATAATGTACAAGTGGTAATGTGTGAGGCTGTAAATGACTGATAAAACTGACAAAAGAAGAAGACGCGCACCAAAAGAAGACTTGGAGCTTCCTGAGGATTATCCCTTGCGCCACACTATGGCATCGCAGATGCATGTCGAGCTTGTCGTTAACGATGACGCCGGAGTCTGGGTGCTCCATGACCAGCCTTTTCCCGCGATCCTCCACTGGGCAGAATACGATGAAGAAAACAATGAGCTCACCTTCATAACCCATGACGGTAAAATTCAGGATTTGGGTATGAAAATCCCCAATGATATTGGCGATATATTGCTCGATGCCGATGAAATTTGCGCCATGTACATGAAGGACGGCAAAGTTCAAGATATAGGTATCGTACCCATTATGGTGCGCGACACGGTATTTCATTAATGAGGGGCATTAAATAAATGGTTGAAACTGTATGGGATGACATGAACTTCCTCGAGCAAACCGCGCTTGATGATTACGAGAATATTAAAGCCCTTTTCAAAGCAACACCCAATAGAAAAGATGACCCTGCCGGCCAAAAATTAGAGGATGCGCTTAAAGGTGGCAAAGGTGAATTCGTCAATAAAGACTTCGCTACAAAGTTTGATGCTGCCCTAAAAGACCCTGATACGCGCGCGCAAATAGCCAATTTATCACCTGAAGAAATGGAACAAAACATCGACGCGCTCATTGAGAACCCGGCCAATATCCCTACTATTTTGGCCAACCTTAATCCCCAGGAAAAACCGGAAATACAGATGGCCGCGGTTGAAAAGCCGACACAAGAACCAAAGCCGGAAAACAAAGAAGCTAGTCCCGAGACCATTGCCACCGCACCAGAAAAGGCGCCAGTCGCCCTCGCCGCCTCTGAACCGGAACCTGTTCAAGTCGTCGCAGCAGCCATAGAGCCAGAACCCGCACCAGCAGAAAAGAGTATAGAACAACCGCCCTCGGCGGCGACGGCGACGGCAGCACCACCAAAACCAGCGGCTGCAGCAGAACCCATTACCGTTGCCGCAGCGGTTGTTGCGGACAAAGTGCCCGCAACACCGGACGATCTCATGAAACAAAAAGTTAAAGACCTGATGGGCGAGATTTCAGAGGCCAAGGGGTTTGATGGCTTCATGAAACGTGTCGATGAGAACGACAACTTAAAAAATGCCTTTGACCACGCTCTTAGCGACAACAGCAGCCCCGAAAAAGCCGTAACCCTTTTAGAAAACATCAAAGAAAGGGTAGAAAAAGACCCTGAATTTTTTAATAAGGCGAACGAAATAATTGATGAAAAACCGCAACTGGTAAATACATTTGCCAAAGAGCTTATAAAAGATCCCGACGTTGCTTTTGATAAACTTGATCAAGCCATGTTTGCACAAGACAACCCTATGCTAGCCTCAATGCTCAGCAACCTTGGTGTTGTCGGCCAACATTTAATGGGAATTTTAGGCCCACTCCTTGAAATACTGGGGGATGTTTTGGGCGTTACTTTTGATAAAATTGATAAATCAATGCAGGATTTTAAAGACAAGCCTAAACAAAGCCTAACGAATGGCGACAATTCCTTAGAAAAATCACTTTTAAAGAATTTGCCTGAAAATGAACGAAAAACAGCCCCAACAACAGTTCACGATGGATCAGGACAACCTACTGCACCATCACCAGGCGAAGCCCCTAAACAACCCGGACAAGAAACCCTCATCAACAACCCCGAACTGGAACGGGATATGAAGCCTCAATCACCTGATAGTGTACTTACTTAAAATTTGAACCAGTCCATGGGCAGGTCATATTCCATGCCGACGCGGAATTCATGGGTCGTATATTCAACATCATAGCTATCAACTTCGATATCGCTGGTGCCGATATAGCGGTAGTTACTGGAGATGGCGAGATCAGGGTTAACTCTATATTTAAGACCACCGCCGAGTTGCCAGGCAAATCCAATTGAATCATCCGTTGCCTCAGGCAAAAGCCCTGCCACTCTATCTAACTGCGCCTCATGCGAAGCAAACCCGAGTCCGGCAGTCAGGAAAGGCTTGAAATTCTTCCATTCGAAATCAACATCATAATAAATATTGAGCATATAGAGCCAGGTATTTACGTCGCCGCCAAACTCAAAACTGCCCGCGGCAACCTCAATACGATCGAGATCCGCCTTACGATAAGATATTTCACCTTCAAGCCGCCACTGCGGAGTCAAACGCAACCCCATAGCCCCGGCCAGTGAAAAAGCATTATTTAACTCCAAATCACCGCTTTGACCGGAGGTGCTTTCGCTTAAATCGCTATCGGTAAAAGTATTCAGGCCGAGATAGCCGGTGAAATATATCCGACTGGTTTGCGCCTGCGCCGGAATAGCACAGAAAACAAAGCCGACTAAAACAACAAACGCAATAAAGGCGTTTTTCATGGATGAAACCTTCGCGTGAATAGACGCTTTTCGAAACAATTGAAAAGAGAGGAAACCCTTTTCGACTACCTATAGTGTAACCAAAGCCTTAACAGCATGCAAGATGCTGTTTTTTATCCAGTAAAAAGTATCTAGCTAGGCAATAGGGGAATCAGCTTTTGTTGGCAGATCAGCCGCAATCGGCTCATCATCAAGCATTTCAATCATACCGCTGGGCTGAATCGCGAAATTGGCGATAAACAGAGCGTTAGAATAGAAAACAACGGCATCGCACAGGAAAAACCCTTGCTCATTCTTACCTTCGTAAGTTGCCGGCCGGATTGTGCCTTCAATAACAGCTTTGGTCTGATCATCCAGGTCTTTGGGCATATCAGGCCCGTTAATATCTTCGGCAATCAGGAACGGGCCTTCTTCGCCACGAACGAAATAACAGAAGAAACGCAAATATTCCAAAACGTTATCGTCATTAACCTTGATCGGCGCCATGGCATTAACTTCATGAATAGGCGGAGATGTACCATTCAGACGATAAAGATTACCGTCAATCGTCAGATAATAGATATTAAGATTTTTTGGGTTCCACGCTGGGTCTTTAACGCGGATCAGCACAACTTTCTCATAAAAAGGTAATTGCCGCCATGCGACCGCCGTCGTTTCCGCCGACACCTTATACTTACCATCAACAGGGTTAACCTGATCCAAAAACCCTGACAATTCATCGCCCGTCACCGGGGTCCAATTTTCATCGTCGTACATGTACGATCCTTTTTCTTAATTCTTAAGCTTTTTATCAACGTCGCCTTAAAACGACTTGTTTATCATGCCAGACAAAATGGCAAGGGCAAGCCCTAACTTCCCCGAACGTTATGATTTTGTTCGACTTTCGTCAAAGAAAATCTTTTTAAACGAACTAGCCTTACTCTTCTTTAAGCTATAAAAAAGCAAAACCCTACTGCTATCATTTTGTTTTTATTAAGAAAAATGCACCTTTTCTCTTTGTTCGTCATTTTTTTATTTTTTATCTACCCCGCCACCTGCTTTACAAAAATACAGGCGCAATCCTGCCGTTGATTTTTTCATGGTATCACAAAATAGGAATTTATTCCAGCCGTGGGTGGCAGCAAAGGGAAAGATTGACAGAAAGCATTAAAATCATTATAAACCCTCACTCTAATATTGATTAAGAAACGGAGTGCCGCAAAATGAAACGTACATTTCAGCCCAGCCAACTGGTTCGTAAACGCCGCCATGGTTTTCGTTCCCGCATGGCCACAAAAGTGGGTCGTGCTATTTTGGCCCGCCGCCGGGCCAAAGGCCGTAAACGCTTGAGCGCCTAATAAACAAGGCACTTATCGGCGTTTAACTAGAGACCGATAACGCAAATGTTTGCATCTAAAGAACAAATGAAAGAAATTGGCCGCCTTAAGAAGCGTGCCGATTTTTTGCGTGTGCAAAAGGAAAGACGCAAATGGGTTGCCAAGGGCGTTATATTACAGCTTGCTGATAATAATACCGCGCAAAGCCGCTTTGGCCTTACCGTAACGCGCAGACTTGATAAATCCGCCGTACAGCGCAACAGAATGAAACGACGTCTCAAAGCTGTTGCCTATGATATTTTACCCGCTCACGCCAAAGAAGGCGTTGATTACATTCTAATAGGCCGGCCGGAAACAAAAACGCGCCTTTATTCCGATTTACAAAAAGACCTGAAATGGTGTTTAGGCAAGATGGGCTACTTAAAAGAAACAAAGCCGAAAGACGAAAAGCAGTGAAGCATATCGTTCTAAAAATAGTTCAGGCGCCTATAAAGCTCTACAGATGGCTACTATCACCCCTTTTCGGGCCTAAATGCCGCTTTTATCCGACCTGCTCCGCCTACACGCTGGAAGCATTAGAGGCGCACGGTATTTTCAAGGGATTGCTTTTGGGATTATGCCGAATTGTAAGATGTCACCCCTGGAACAAGACCCACGGACACGATCCGGTACCATCACGCTTTACGTGGGGTACTTTCTTCGGTTATAACCGCAGGCAAAAGACGCATAACAAATAAGGCAGCAAAAATAATGGCAAATAATAACGATACAGACCAAATGCATCCGGACGATCTGAAGAATCTTCTAACCTTCATCATTGCTGCCGTCGCTGTATGGGTTTTGTTTGACCATTTCCTTCTTAAACCAAAAGTCGATGAACTCCGCGCTTCACAGGAAATACAGCGCGCCGCACAAGAAGATATAAGAATTGGCAATATTGACGGCCCTGCTTCCGCCCCAAGGCCGCGCGAGGAAGTCATTGATGAATCCCCGCGCATTCAAATTGAAAACGAGCACCTGTCCGGGTCAATCGCCCTAAATGGAGGGCGGATAGACGATATTAGCCTGCGTGATTATTATAAAACCAAAAGAAACCGTCATAATGTCGCGCTATTTTCTCCTATGGGGTCACTCCATCCACGCTATACGTCCTTTGGCTGGATCTCTTCAGCAGACGACCAGAAAACGCCCGGCAAAACAGACAAGTGGAGCATTGCCGATAAAAAGCCCGCCACTCTTTCGCCCGGTGATTCACTTACATTATACTGGGAAAATGGCTCCGGCCTGCGCTTTGAGCGCGATATAGAAATTGACGAAAATTTTCTGTTCAAAGTAAAACAGCGCGTTATTAACAAAACTGGCAAAGCGATAACACTTTACCCTTATGCCTTAATGGCACAGCACGGCCTGCCGGAAGACCTTTACGGGCGCTGGATTGTTCATGAGGGGCCTATTGGCTACGTCAATGAAGAACTCATCGAACTTTCCTACAAAAAGATAAAAGATAAACAACCAAAAGAAATTAGAGCTGACCAAGGCTGGCTGGCTTTAACGGAGCGTTACTGGTTTACCGGACTTTTCCCGGAAAACCAGAAAGAAAATAAATATCGCTTTGTCTATGCAAGCCCTCAAGAGACAGGCCAGGCACAAGAGCGCTATCAAGTCGACGTCATGGGCACCGGCAAAACCCTGAAACAGGGTGAGAGTTTCGAAAACACCACCCATGTTTATGTCGGCCCCAAAAAACTTGATATTCTGGAAGGCTACGAAAAAGAGCTGGGCTGGGAGCATATCGACCTTACGATTGATTTTGGCATGTATTATTTCATGACAAAGCCTCTCTTTTACCTGTTGCACTGGCTGGGCCAAATGGCAGGAAACTTTGGCGTTGGCATTATCCTGCTCACCTTTGCCATGAGGCTTCTGGTTTTTCCACTCGCCAATACGTCTTACCGTTCTTTTGCCAAGCTCCGTAAAATTTCTCCGGAAATGGCCGAGCTAAAGACAAAGCATGCGGGCGACAAAGAAGGCATGCAGGCTGCGCTGGTTAAACTTTACGAGAAAGAAAAAGTTAATCCGATGGCGGGCTGTCTGCCGATCCTGATCCAGATCCCTATTTTCTTCGCCCTATTCAAAGTTTTGCAAATCTCGGTCGAAATGCGCCATGCGCCGTTTTACGGCTGGATTCAAGATTTATCCGCGCCTGATCCGACCAGCATATTTAATTTATTCGGCTTGATCCCCTGGACACCGCCCGAGCAAATGATGATCGGGATATGGCCGTGCGTAATGCTGGTTTTCATGATCCTGCAAAAGAAAATGAACCCGCCGCCACAGGACAAAATGCAAAAAACGATGATGGATATCATGCCATTTTTTATTACCTATATTTTGGCCCAATTCGCTGCCGGACTCGTCATTTACTGGACATTCAGCAACGCGCTCTCGGTTGTGCAGCAATATATCATCATGAAATCAATGGGGGTCGAGCCGCATTTGTTCAAAAGCAAAGAACAAAAAGAAATGGAAAAAGATCTCGCCGCCAACCCGGCAACGCATCCGGGGCTTGAAGTTATAGAGCACGAAGTTGAAGATGCCTTATTTGGTGAAGGTGAAGAGAAAAAGAAAGAAGAAAAGAAACCAGTGTCTAAACCCAAACCTAAAAAGTCGAAAAAGAAAAAATGATTGACCCGGAACACACAGATGATGAAATAGAGTCCGCGCGCAAACTTTTTGCCGGGCCGTGCGATTTTGTGCTCGGCGTAGCGGCACTAGAACAGCTGCCGGAGGCTGACTTGCAGGAAATCGCTTTTGCCGGGCGCTCCAATGTTGGTAAATCATCGCTGGTCAACGCCTTAACCGGGCGCAACACGCTGGCCCGTACATCCCATACGCCGGGGCGAACGCAGCAGCTCAACTTTTTTGATTTGGGTAAAAAAATATATCTGGTCGATTTACCGGGCTATGGTTACGCCAAAGTTTCCAAAGAAAAAAAGAATGAGTGGAACACGCTGATCCGTGATTATTTACGGGGCCGCCCGACATTGCGCTGTGTCTTTATGTTGATTGATGCGCGCCACGGCTTAAAAGAAAGCGACCGCGATATTATGAAGATCCTCGATGAAACAGCGGTGGCTTATCGTATAATTTTAACCAAAGCTGATAAAACCAAACAGGCGCAGCGCGATAAACTAATCCCCGCGCTTCAGGGTGAGCTGAAAAAACACGGCGCCGCCATGAACGAGATCTCTATGACCAGCGCGCATAAAGGCACAGGCATTGCAGACTTGCGGACAGTGATTTGGAAATACGCGCAGTAATTATTCAGCCGCGATCAAACTATAAAAGCTCCAGGCATTTACGCCATTATCTTTAACACAAAGAGATTGTTCCCCGAAGCAATCGGCAGGAACCGTACAGCGCGCGCTTGTAAATTCTATATTGGCCCCTGCCGTTGATAAGCTCGCATCAATCAAAAGCTCATTTACCGGATCAGTTAACTCCGGAATTGTTGTGCTGCCCGTCAGTTTTTCATTAATGCGCGCGCAAACCTGCTGCGTAACCTGATGCGCCGTCAAAACAACATCATGGGCGCTACTCGGCGACCATTCAACATTTTCAAAACGCCCTATATACCAGCGCGCCGGAGGATCGGTGGAAATCTCGTTCACCGCATCACCGGGAATGCGCGGTAAAATGACGCCGCCGCCGCTAGGGTGAAAAACTTTATTTATAACCGGCGCCGTATCGAAGGCAACTTGATCGGGGGTAACAAAATCAAGGACGCTGACCTGCGTGCCGGTAAAGACCATCTGGTCTATAGATTGTTTAAGCTGCATCGGTGCCTGCAACAACACACCTGTAAAGATCTCAAGCTGCGATTCAGAAATAACGCCCGTTTCCGATGTATCTGTTTGCCGCGAAAGAACAAAACTCAAGGCCGCAAACAGCGCGACAATGATAAGAACATAAACCATCGCGTTACCGCGCTGATTATTTCTCGAAAAAGATTTGCGTTCGCTATTCATAACAGTGCTATTCTACAGAAAGGATTCACAAAACAAAGCTAAAGATCATGACTTTTGATGTTATTTCTCTCATTTTGGGGGCCACAGTGGCCATACTCGGGTTTTTATTGTTCCGGGCGGAGCGTGATAAAACCATCCTACAAAAGGATTTAGAGCATGAGCGCGCTGGCCGCGCCGCTATGGAGACCCAATTTTCACAAACCGCGCAAGAAGCGCTGGAAAAAAATAACGAACAATTTTTGCAACGCTTTTCCGAGTTGGCGGGCGAAAAAATGAAACACGCCAAAGCCGATAGCTCCCACGATCTTGAAAAGCGCCAACTCGCCATTAATGAACTAGTTAAACCGATTCAAAAACAACTGGAATCACTGGGGAGTGCCGTAGAACAAATCAAAGGCACCGACAAGGCCGTGCGTGAGGATTTGCGCAATTTAGGCCGCGAAACAGCGCGACTTGTTGGCGCTTTAAAAGACCCTTCCGCCCAAGGAAAATGGGGCGAATTTATTCTCGAAGGGCTGCTGGATAAATCCGGCCTGATGAAAGGCGTGCATTACGAAACACAAGTCTCCATCCAAAGCGAGGATGGCCGCCAGCGCCCCGATGCGGTAATTCGCCTGCATGATGGCTTTCATATTGTCGTTGATGCCAAAGCGCCGCTTAATGAATTTGCCGACAAACTAAGTGAAAATATCTCTGCCGAACAAACACAGGAGCTCATGCAAAATCTAGCGCGGCAAGTCCGCGAACATGTGAAGGCTCTGGGGAAAAAGAATTATTGGGAAAATGTCGACAGCCCGGATTTCACGGTGATGTTCCTGCCGTCCGAGCATATATTTAGCATCGCGCTACGCGCCGATCCGGACATTGTTGACTTCGCGGCAGAAAACGATGTTGTCATTGCATCGCCAACCTTAATGATGTCGCTTTTGCGCGTTGTCGGGCTTTCATGGCGGCAGGTCGAGCTAGCGCAAAATGCGCAAGAAATTTCCAGCCGGGGCGCAGAGCTATATAAAAGACTAACGGCCTTTGGCGGTCATCTGGCAAAAGTAGGCAGAGGCATTGAAGGCGCTCTCAATAGCTACAATGATGCTGTTGGCTCTCTGGAGCGCTCCGTTCTACCATCGGCAAAAAAATTCAGGGAACTGCAGGCACAAAGCGGCGGAAAAGAAATACCTGAACTAACGCAGATTGAAAAAACCCCGCGCACGCTGTCTTCTTCTGATTTAGAGGAGCCTTCCGAAGAAAAACCTAAGAAACGCGCAAAAGCTTGATTTTTCAGAACAAAACGATTATTTCATTCTTATGAGCAAACTCAAAATATATACGGTCCCCGCCCCGGTCTTAAAAGAAAAGGCACAACCCGTTGCCCGGATTGATGACACCATCCGCAAACAAATGGATGACATGCTGGAGACGATGTACGCCGCGCCGGGCATTGGTCTTGCCGCCAATCAGGTCGGCCTTCTGAACCGTGTTCTGGTGATGGATCTTGAATACCGGGAAGAGGACGGTGCGGCCAATCCAATCTTCATGGCCAACCCGGAGATTATCTGGCACTCGGAAGAGCTGAGCTGTATGGAAGAGGGCTGCCTATCCATCCCCGAACAATTTGCCGAAGTAAAGCGCCCGGCACAGGTCAAAGTAAAATATATTGACCGTGACAACAAAGAACAGGAGCTGGATGCGAGCGGTTTGCTTTCGCACTGCGTTCAACATGAAATTGATCATTTAGACGGCATCCGTTTTATCGACCATATCTCCAGCCTCAAACGCAATATGATGGTCCGCAGAGTCAAAAAGCTGGTCAAGGACTATGAGGTTCTATGAAAAAACTTCGCATTGCTTTTATGGGCACGCCCGGTTTTTCCGTTCCGGCGCTGGAAGAACTCATTGACGGCCCCCATGAGATTATTTGCGTCTATACCCAGCCCCCCAGACCAAAGGGTCGAGGGCAACACATGCAACCCTCTCCCATTCACGATGTCGCCAGTAGATACGATATTCCCGTCTACACACCCAAGTCCCTGAAAAAAGACGCGCACGCCCGCGCTGAATTTGTAGCTCTTGACCCGGACATTGCCATTGTTGCTGCTTACGGATTAATCCTGCCTAAAGCTATTCTGGAAGCGCCGCGCTATGGCTGCTTAAACATACACGCCTCACTCTTGCCGCGCTGGCGCGGGGCCTCACCGATCCAGCATGCGATCTGGAAAGGTGATACCGAGACCGGCATTACGATCATGCAGATGGATGAAGGACTTGATACCGGGGCCATGATCGAAAAAAGAGCAGTGACAATAAGACCGCAAACAACAGCGCAAAGTCTGCATGATGAGCTATCAGCTCTGGGTGCGGCCATGACGGTAAAAATTATCAACGCCCTGGCTGAAGGAAAAGCGCCGGACTCCGAAGCCCAAAATGATCAAGAGTCAACATATGCACCGCTCCTGACAAAAGAGGACGGGCATGTTGACTGGACGCAAAACACGCAAGAAATTGACCGTCAGATCAGGGCGCTGACCCCGTGGCCGGGCGTATGGACAGTTAATAGCGAAGACAAACGCCTTAAAATCCTTGCGGCGGAACCTGTGAGCGAAGAGTTCTTCGAGCCGCCGGGGACAGTTATAGATCATGCCGGACATGTTTCCTGCGGCAACGGCACTGGCCTGCGACTTATAACAGTCCAGCCGGAAAGTAAAAAAGCCATGGATGCTATTTCAGCGATTAATGGCGGCTATCTTATGGTTGACGAGGTTTTGGGGCAGTAACAAGGGGATTAGGCGGCGGCTCCACATAATGAATTTCTTCTGGCAAGCCTAAAAGCCCCGCCTCTTTGGCGCTCTTCAGTAATTTTTCTTTTTCATTACCCTTTATATACTTATCCGCAAGATCAATCAGGTTTTTGACAAAAGAAGGGCCGTGCGTCACGTTTACGTTCCCAGCGTATGTGTCCACCATATGAGCACACTCATGAACAAGAAACCCCATATTAAGGAACTGTGCATGACCACCAATTTCATGTTTTTCAGTTTTAAAATAACAATATTCATCAGAACTATCTTGTCTGAAATTCAAACCCGGGGCCTGTAAGTTAAATTCTTCGCTTATAGTTTTTACAAACGCTTCAGCCTTACGCTTTGATAAACGCGCCCCGCTTCCTTTGATATTTTTATTCTCCCAGTCATATACTTTCTGTTGCTGAAAATCGCGTATATAAGGAAGTTTCGGCGGGGGGTCATTATCTTTAAATTGCATAAAATGCGCATGAGCATAGTGATATGAATCAAAAGCGTTATATTTTCTAATCTGCCGCCCTTCGGGCGCCACCCAAGCAACAATATAGCCATCTTTTATATATTCCGGTTTTTTAACACCAGCTTTATTGAAACGCACCTTCCCCGGCGCATGGGCTATAATAAACGTACACCCCGACGGGGCGTGATATTTATAGCCTGCAATAACAAGCTTATCCTTATCGAGCTTATCCATAATTCCCTGCTTTTACGTATTTTTTATACGTTAAACAAAAACCGTTTTTTTTACAAGTAAACTGTCAGAACCTTTTCTTTACAGGCTGTAGATGCTATTCCCTTTTGCCATGAGCGCTACACGCTGGAAAATAACAATTGAATATAAGGGCACCGCCTATTGCGGCTGGCAACGCCAGGATGGTATGCCGTCAATTCAGCAAGACATCGAAGACGCGATAGAGGCCTTTTGCCAGCAAAAAATTACCTTATATGCGGCAGGCCGTACAGATTCCGGCGTTCACGCCAAGGGACAAGTCGCGCATTTTGATCTCGATTACGGGGAGCGGCCTCTGGGCGGTTACAATCTGGCCAAGGCGCTGAACGCGCATTTACGCCCCGCCCCCATCACGATTGTAAAGGCGGAAGCCGTCGATGCGGAATTCAGCGCACGTTACGATGCCGTGAACAAGCTTTACCTCTACCGCATTATCAATCGCCCCGCGCCGCCGCCGCTGGAAGCCGAGCTAGTCTGGCATTACAAAAAAACTCTGGATGTTGCGGCCATGCATGAAGCAGCCCAAGTTTTAACCGGTCATCACGATTTTACGAGCTTCCGCGATACGCATTGTCAGGCCAAATCCCCGGAACGCACATTAGACAGGCTGGATGTCAGCGCCCGCGCCTATGATGATTACGGCGGCGTAGAAATTATGGTTGAAACCGAAGCCCGCGCTTTTTTACATCATCAGGTGCGCAATATGGTGGGGTCACTAACACTGATCGGCACAGGAAAATGGACAAAAGAAGATTTGCAAGACGCGCTGGCGGCAAAAGATCGCGCCGCAGGCGGCCCAACATGTCCATCAGACGGGCTATATCTCATGCGGGTTGATTATTGACGTAACTAATGTTTTCTTGTACCCTGCCTTTGAATTTCAAACAGAGAGCATAAAATGGGTATTACTAAAGCGATATACATCACCAAGGAGTTCTGTCCCAACAAAGATGAAAAAGGGACGGAAATGACCGGCGCAACGGCCATTATTCGCACTTCAAGCCAACTCCCTTCCTTTGAACACCTTCGCGATCTTTTTGCAGAGGTCGCAAAAGACTTCCCTGATATTCAGCCGGAAGATGTCCACTTGCATCACTATTCTCACGAGAAGCTCAGAAAGACATTTGGTCTGGAATTTAAAGTCAAAAAGGACGATATTCCCGATGAGTATAGTAAAATTGACCGCCACCACTTTATTTTGTGAATTTAATGTTTAATCGTTTTCTAATATTGGTCTTTATTTTGATAGCATCCCCTGCTTTTGCCCAAAGCGAGGCAGAGCAGTTTACAAACCAGTTACACGGCCTTAACCAGACCAAAATCACATTCAGCACGCGCTTTAAAAGCGACCAGGACATATTTTCCATGCGCGTCCTTGATGTAAACCGCCAGCTTGTCGGTAGCGTGGAGGATATAAAAATTGATGAAAGCGGCGCGCTTGTAAAACTGATCAGTGAAATTAACAGGGTCGGGCGCAAAACAAACATCGTGCAGAGCGAGTCTTACGAAGTGACATTTCACGAAGATATAAGCTCTTTTGAAATTCCCCTTGTCTATGATGCCGCGCAAGATGTCTCGCCGGAAGCGCTGGCGGCCATTACACCTGCGGCGGGCGGCGGCAGTATTTTTAGCCTGCGCGCAATGATCGGCGCCGAAGTACATAGCCGCAGCGGGCGCTGGCTCGGTGTTGTCAAAAATGTCATGTTTGATGAACAAGCACAGGCGGTTAAGGCGCTGGTTATCGAAGATGTGCCGGGCGCGCGGCGTTACACTGAAATTGCGCTCCCCTTTGATCCGGCGCAAATAAAAATGACATCAGATTATGGCCGGGTAGAATTTCGCATTGAGCCAATAGCGGCCAAAGCCATAATCGATTTAGCCAAGAAAAATCGTTAGGGCTTAAGCGTATAGCATCTAAATAAGGAACAACTTTCATGCCAAAACCAATTAAAAATCTTAATAAGCTGCCACCATATTTATTCACTGAACTTGATCGTAAAGTAGATGCGGCCAGAGCAAAAGGCGTTGATGTTATTCATCTTGGTGTAGGCGATCCCGATTTACCAACGCCGGAACCAATTGTAGAAGAAATGCGCAGAGCTATCTCTGACCCTACCACTCACAACTATTCCTCCTACATGGGAACGGGTGAATATCGCGCAGCGGCATCAGACTGGATGAAGTCCCGTTTCGGCGTAGAGGTTGATCCGGCGACCGAGGTTTTGACTTTGATAGGTTCAAAAGAAGGGCTGGCTCATATGATTATGGCCTATATTGATGAAGGCGATGTCGTGCTCTACCCTTCTCCGTCCTATCCGGTTTACCGGAATTATACGCTATTATGCGGCGGCGACCCCGTTTCTATGCCACTAACAGTGGATAATGATTTTCTGCCGGATTTAGGGGCCATTCCAGCAGAAACGGCGGCACGCGCAAAACTGATGTTTTTAAATTATCCAAACAACCCGACAGGCGCGATAGCGCCAGAAAGCTTTATCCGTGATGCTATAGAGTTTTGCCAAAAACATGACATTCTACTCTGTCATGACAACGCCTATTCTGAAATGACTTTCGATGGCTATCGTGCACCCAGCTTTCTAAGCGTGCCGGGAGCAAAAGATGTTTGTGTTGAATTTTTTAGCACAAGCAAAATGTATAACATGACAGGCTGGCGTATCGGGTTTGCTGCCGGGAATGCCGCAGGCATTAAAGCACTCGGAACGGTAAAAGATAATACGGACAGCTCAGCTTTTAAGGCAATCCAGCGCGCCGCCGCTGTTGGTTACAAACGCTCGGATGAATTAACATCCGGCCTGAACGACATTTACGGCAAGCGGCAAAAAATATTTGTAGAAGGTCTGAATGCGCTGGGATGGAATTTTCACCCCCCTGCCGCGACCTTTTATTTATGGGTTCCTGTTCCTGCCGGTATCAAAAGCGAAGATTTTGCAGCGCTCCTGCTTGAAAAATGCGGCATTATTGTTCCGCCCGGTAGCGCTTACGGCCCGGAAGGAGAAGGATTTTTCCGTATTGCCCTGACCACCAATGAAAAGCGCCTGCGTGAAGCATTAAAAAGAATGGAGCAAGAAAAAATCAGGTTTGATATGCTGAGTAGCGAAGCAGTGGCCGCCTGAGGAAATAACCATATGAATTGTACTATTCAATGGAACAGCCTTTCCCTTGAAGAATGGGAAGATAGGTTTAGCCGCATCAGGCAAGCCAATCTATTACAATCCTACCAATATGCGCAGGCCATATGTCCACTCAATCACCAAAAAGCGCGCTGGGGTCTTATAAAAATAGACGGACAAGAAGCCGGGCTGGTGCAAATTCTTGAAGCGGGTATCCTCAATAACGCAATCCATGGAATCGTACTGGATCGCGGACCGCTCTGGTTCGAAGGATTTGGACAAAAAGAACACATAGAAACGTTTTTTACAGCTTTTAACAAAGAATTCCCTCGTCGATTCGGGCGCAGGCGTAGATTGCTCCCCGAAATTGAGAATGACAACAAAATATCTTTCAAAGATATGGGTTACAAAAGCCTTGAAAAGCCGGGCTATCAAACGATTTGGCTGGATTTAACGCAAAACCCGGAAACCTTGAAAAGCGGCCTAAAACCAAACTGGCGCAACAGGCTCAGTAAGGCAGAACGCAGCAACTTAACCGTACAATGGGATGATAGCTGTGAAAATTTATCGTGGCTGTTAACGAATTATAAACTAGATCAGGCGACAAAGGGGTATGACGGGCCTTCCGCAAAGCTTGTACAGCACCTCGCAAAAGCTTTCGCAAAACAGGACCGTTTACTGATTGGCCGCGCTACTCTGGACAATCAGGCTGTGGCTGCTATCTTAATATTATGCCACGGAACGAGCGCCACCTATCAGGTAGGCTTTAGTTTCGAAGATGGCAGAAAGGCCGCAGCGCATAATTTACTTCTCTGGCAGGCGGTCTGCCATTTAAAGAAAAAAGGTTTTTATGATTTCGACCTCGGAGGGATCAATGATGATACGGCACAAGGCGTTAAAAAGTTTAAAGAAGGTATGGGCGGGCAAACAGTTACCTATGTTGGCCATTATTTTTAGTCTGGCCATCGTTCTGGTTACAGGCCTTGGTGCTTCTGCACAAACGACGATACCCGCAAGGCTGGACTCTCACATACAGACCATGACTTACGAGGTCTATGCTGGCGGCATTAATGCCGTGCAAGCCAAAATGGATGTGTCTTACGCAGAAAAAGAACACTATAGCCTGGAGTTTTTTGCTGAAACGCAAGGGTTTCTTGGCAAGCTTGTCCCCTGGAGCGGCAAATTTGAAACCCACGGCTGGCGACTAAATGACGGCAGCGAAAGACCGGAACGGCACAAATCAACAGCAGTCTGGAAAGAAGAAAAAGACATCAAGGAATATAATTACGGACGGGACGGCAGCTTTAAAGGCCTAAACGAAATGGAAGCCGGTGAAGAAAAACCTCCAAAACAGCTCGACGATGCCTTAGTGCAAGGTACAACCGACGCTTTAACGGCCATGTTGCAGGTTATGAAATCTGTAGCGGTAGGCGGAGAATGCAAAGGCAGCGAGGAAGTCTTCGACGGCAAGCGCCGCTTTACACTGGTTTTCAGACATGTAGCAAATGATGAACTGACAGCAAGCCGGTACAATGTCTATGAAGGCGCTGCGGCCCGGTGCGAAGTTGAAGTCGTGCCAATCACAGGGGCATGGCATAAAAAACCACGCGGCTGGGCCTCCATTCAGGAACAAGGGCGCGAAAAAGGCAGCCTGCCAACAGTCTGGTTTGCAAAAATAAACGATGAAGGGCCGGCTGTACCCGTAAAAATGCGCGTAAAAACAGATTATGGCACAATGTTTATGCATCTAGTCGAGTATAAAAACGGCGATAAAACCATTACCACCAGTCATTGATTTGCTGTAACACAGCGAAACATGATGTGACTTGTTTTTTAGGTTGAATTGGTCAGAATACACAGCATGAACGATAAAAAATCATTAGCTTGTATTATATTAGCCGCAGGACGTGGATCACGAATGAAATCCACGCTGCCCAAGGCCCTGCACAAGCTGGCCGGACGCCCCTTAATAAACCGAGTCATTGATAGTGTTACGCCGCTAGGCCCTCAAAAAATTATTGTTGTTATCAGCCCCCCTTCTAGACAAGGAGGGCAGGACATAGCGCAAGAGGTTGCGCCGCACGAAACCGTAATACAGGAAAGCCCGCGCGGCACAGGCGATGCGGTCAAAGCCGCCCTTGCAACGCTAGAGGATTTTAACGGCGATGTTTTGATTCTACTCGGCGATATGCCGCTCATTTCCACAGAAACACTGCAAGCCCTTATTGACGAGCGTTATCAAGACACAAAAACGGGCATATCCGTTCTGGGTGCTAAATTTGATAAGCCGCCCGCCTTTGGACGTTTGTTGCTTGGCACCGATGGTGCCCTTTCAAAAATCGTTGAAGACAAAGATTGCAACGCCGACCAGCGCAGCATCAAACTATGCAATATGGGCGCTTTTTGTGTTGATGGGATAGAATTACCAAAATGGGCCGCGCGCCTTGAAAACAATAATGCGGCAGGTGAATTTTATATCACCGACCTTGTTGAAATTGCCGCAAAGGATAACGTAAAATCACATACTTATATCACGCATAATCAGGACGAAATCCGCGGCGTTAATGCCCGCGCCGATTTGGCAGAGCTTGAAAATATTGTGCAGGAAAAATTACGAGCACAGGCCATGGAAAACGGCGCCACGCTAATCGATCCTGCCAGTGTTTATTTTAGCTGGGACACGGAACTTGGTACCGATGTCGTGATTGAACCAAATGTATTTTTTGGCCCCGGCGTAAAAATTGCCGACAACGTGCATATCAAAGCTTTTTCACATATCGAAGACTCGACCATCAAGGCTGGCGCGCACATTGGGCCCTTTGCACGATTGCGTCAAAAAACAACTTTGGAAGAAGACGTGCGGATTGGCACTTTTGTTGAAGTGAATAAATCTACAATTGGTCGCGGCACCAAGGCCATGCATCAAACATATCTCGGTATGGCAACCATTGGAGAGAGCTGCAATATTGGTGCCGGCACGATCACTTGTAATTATGACGGTGTTAACAAGCACGAAACGGCATTGGGTAATAATGTTTTCATCGGGTCCAATAGCAATCTGGTAGCACCTGTAACGATCCATGACGATGCTTTTGTCGCTGCAGGTAGCACAATAACGAAAGACGTGCCAGCGGGTGCGCTAGCTGTAGCGCGCGCAAAATCACTAATTAAGAATGGCTGGGCAACAGCACGCAGGAAAAAGAAGTCCGCATGAAATATTTAGTCATTCTCTTAGTGCTCTTGACTGTCTTAGTGGTTCAAAAATCTGCCTGGGCCTGTACCTGCGAAGAGATGACGCAAGAGCGCAGCCTTGAAGTCATAGAAAATGCCGCATTTATTTTTGAAGGGCGCATTGTCATGCTAGAGACCAAAGAGCAGCCCACCGAGAATTTCAATTATGAAAGCGCATTACCAATAAAAGAAAACCCTCTTTATTCAAAAGCGCGCCTTAAAATTATTGGCCTTTATAAAGGGACGCCAGAGAGCGAGCGCCTTACTGCCTATATAGATACGGCGACAAGCTGCGGTTATTATTTTGAAACAAGCGATGTCAGCTTCTTTGTTTTGAACCGCCAGGATGGTGTACTGGTACAAACAGATTTGTGCAATACACCTTTGCCTGAACATTGGGAAGACCTGCAAACCGGAAAATTTAAGGAATAACTTATGTGCGGCATAATTGGAATCGTTGGTGAAAAAGAGGCAACACCGCTTTTAGTCGAAGGACTTAAACGGCTTGAATATCGCGGCTACGATTCATCTGGAATTGCCACACTTTCAAACGGCCACATCACGCGCTGCCGTGCCAAAGGCAAACTGGCTAATCTGGAAAAAAAGCTCGAAAAAAAATCTTTAGAAGGCACCACCGGAATTGGTCACACCCGCTGGGCCACACACGGTGCACCGACCGAAGATAATGCTCACCCGCATGCCACAGAAAAAGTAGCGGTCGTTCATAATGGTATTATCGAGAATTACGCAACGCTAAAAGCCGAGCTTGAAAAACTGCAGTGCCGCTTTGAAACCGATACCGATACAGAAGTCATTGCGCACTTAATAACGCATTATCTCAAGCAGGGCATGTCCCCGCAGGACGCGGCAAATACAGCGCTCGACCGCCTTGAAGGTGCTTTTTCCCTCGCGATTATTTTTGCCGGAGAGCACGATCTTCTCATTGGCGCACGCCATGGTACGCCCCTTGCCATCGGTTACGGCGAAGGTGAAATGTATCTTGCTTCTGACTCTTATGCCCTTGCGCCTCTGACTAAAAAAATATGTTTTCTGGAAGATGGCGACCGGGTAGAGGTCAGGCGACAAAGTGCAAAAATTTATACAAATGATAACAAACCGGTTACGCGCGAAATTCGTATTACCGCGCAAAGTGGTGCCAACACAGGAAAAGGCGCCTACAGTCACTTCATGCTCAAGGAAATTCACGAACAGCCCGCCGTGATCGGCGATACGCTGAACAGCTTTATTAATCCATCAACGGGGAAAATTCATATCCCGGAAGAAATTTTAACAGCTTTGAAAAAGACACCGCGGCTTACATTAATTGCCTGCGGTACAGCTTTTTACGCTTGCCAGGTCGCCAAATACTGGTTCGAGCAAATTGCCCGGGTGCCGTGCGAAATTGATGTTGCTTCAGAATTCAGATACCGCGAAGCGCCTATGCCCAAGGGCGGCGTTGCGCTGTTTGTTTCACAAAGCGGGGAAACACTCGATACGCTAGAAGCTCTGCGCTATTGCAAGAAACAGGACCAAACGATTTTATCGATTGTAAACACAATCGAAAGTACGATTGAGCGTGAATCTGATATGGTTTTGCACACGCTGGCCGGACCTGAAATCGCCGTAGCCTCAACCAAGGCGACAACATGCCAAATGGCAACGCTCGCCTGTCTTGCTCTGGCAACAGCAAAAATAAACGGTTCTATTAATGCGAAACAGGAACAGGAGATGACAATGGCATTACGCCACATCCCTGCAACTGCCGCCAAAATTATAAGCGATGACAGCGCCATTAAAGAAATCGCACAAGATATTGGGAAAGCCGCTTACGTACTTTATCTAGGACGCGGGTCATTATTTCCCGTTGCCATGGAGGGCGCTTTAAAGCTCAAGGAAGTTTCCTATATTTATGCCGAAGGGTACGCTGCCGGAGAGATGAAACACGGCCCGATTGCGCTCATTGACGAAAATGTTCCCATCGTTGCACTTTCACCGGGAAGCGACCCGTTATTTGAAAAAACAGCCTCCAACATACAGGAAGCCGTGGCCCGTGGCGGAAAAGTCCTTTTGATTTCTGACGCAGAAGGAGCCGGTAAATTATCCAAGCTTACAAAATGGAATGTTGAACTGGGCCATGTGCACCCGTTTGTGATGCCAATATTATACACCATTCCGGTACAGCTTCTGGCTTATTACGTCGCCATCACCAAAGGCACAGATGTAGACCAGCCACGCAATCTGGCGAAGTCTGTAACGGTTGAGTAGTGACGAGAGGTTTTCCTATGTTACCGCCCTTGCAGCCATACCGGGCGGTAATATCTTAAATACCCGCTGGTCGTCTCTGCAAACAGGGTTTTTAACCTGCGGCCAGACCTTCGCCATTATTTTTTCAGCATTACCCTGTGTCTTCTGCACCAGATCATTAGCATCCTGGTATTCCGGCAAGCCGAGCTTTTCGATTATGGCAGAGAGCATCCGGTCGCTTTTTACCAAAACATCATAAAATTTCTTTATGAATGACGGTATCATTTTTAATATCTTTTCAATTTTCGTAAGCATGCCTTCTGAAACGAAAGAACCATCAAAGCTTTCTATAGCAGCCCGCCAAAACTCTTCATACTGTCCAATTTCTTCGCTTATGTTTTTTTCATTCGCCGCCTTCTGGCTTTGATCTAGTTCCTTGAAACTTTGTTGCGTTGCTGTTTGCGCATGTTCCAATTTTCTTCTAACAGCTTCCCTATGCATCACATGGTATTCACATGACTTTTCCATAGTTTCTACCGCTTTGTCAGCACTTGCTGTTCCTGATTTTTTTGACATAACGCTACCCTTTCTGCTATTCTTCTGGCACTCAATTTTAAGTTACATTTTTTATATCTATGCATAAGTATAATTGTAAATTCTATTTATTAGAATTTTATTAAGTTATCGCAAAATAAAAGGCATAAAAGCTATTATATCAAAGGACATTAAATCACTTTAAAATTGTAATACCATTTTAAAATGCAGAGCATTATGCAAAAAACAGGGAAATTATAGTAACGCGCTGCTTAAACAGTATCCAGGAAAATGGGATTCATATATTTAAAACAAAGCACTGGGAGCCACACGCCAATTGAAGCTCAAGCCTAATAAGAGCGAGAAAGAGCGCGTAAATGCTACGGCTTCAAGCTACCCCCCCAAAGTAAACAAGGCTCTCACAGTGGAGTAAAACCCTAGCCTATTTTTTGCCTAAGCATATGCCCGACACGCATTTCGATCGCGTGGTGAATCAAATTTATAAAAACCTGCGGATCTTGTTTCACATTAACTGTATTGTTCTTAATTTCCTCGACGCGTAAATGGGCAATCTCCAGCACCGCCCGCGCCAGTTTTTCATTACTTGCACCCGGCGCGGTTTCAATTTCGCACGGGGCATTAAAGTTTCTGAATTTTTGCAAGACCAGCTTGCGTTCTTCCTCGCGGAATTTCAGGATCAGCACATTGTTAGTGTTGCCATCGATATTAAAGCGCCCTAGCTGCGAATCCAGTTTAGGCAGCAACAAAGGATAATCACCCGGCTTTTTCGTGCGCTCCGGCACAGTGCCATAGCCCAGCTCTATAACATGCTCACAGCCCTTTTTACCGGCAAGAACCGTATAGCGTGCCATAGCCGCCGTTTGCCCCGCCCTTTTACCGCCTGCTGTAATCACTTCACCCTTCTCCAGGGGAAACAAATCACAAAATTTTTCCTGTGAAAGCGTTAAATCTGCCAATAAAAGCGCCATATCAAACTATCCTTATATTAAAGTTATTATCCATAATATAAAATTTTAGCGTTTACCGGGTTAATAAAAGGTTAGAGTGTAAAAAAAACCAATTACTTCAAACAAATACGCCCCCTGATAACAGAGGGCGTATTTGTTAAAATAAACATTTTATCGGCTTAACCAGACTAAAAAAAGCGCCCTAACTTTTTTTCGCATCATCTTCGTCTTCTTCGACGGCACCGTCCGGCCCTTCAGCTTCAAGCTCATCTTCCAGCGATGTATTATCATCCGGGTCGTCCAAATCATCATCAGAATCACTATCCAGATCAATTTTACCGAGCGTCTCTTCTTCATCACCATCAGACTCTTCCAAATCCTTGGCATCATCAAGGCTGATCACCATTTTTTCAGCCTCGTCCTCTTCATCATCCTGCTCTTCTGCAGCCGCAACCTTGGTTTTTGCGGTTTTTTTAACCTGGCCTTCATCTTCATCGTCAACAGCTGCAGATCGGCCGCGCCGGGTTTTAACCTTAACCTTACCCGTAAATTCAGCGTCACAACCCGGACAAGTAATTGGACGATTATTAAAATCGTAAAACCGCACCCCGCAACTTGTACAAATGCGTTTCATTCCTCTTTTATCAGCAACTTTTTTAGCAACGGCCACTATATTTCTCCATTTTCAGATTACTTAAAGCCAACACAGTAAATCATTTGTCCTATTTTCCAGCACTTGTCAAAGAAAAACACACCAAGCTTAGACCTTGCATGGAAAGACGTAGATTATTACGCCATATGAATATAGAGTGAAAGACTGTTTTTAAACGCTATTCTGGAGGTTTTTAATGGAAAAGTCAGTTGTTATTTGTGGATTCAAGCGCTCCCCCTTTCATTTCGCCAATAAGGGTGATCTGGCAAAAGTTCGCCCTGATGATATGGCGGCAACCGTTATTAAATCACTAGTTCAGGAAACCGGTGTTAATCCCGAAGCCATCGAAGATCTTCTTCTCGGCTGCGCCTTCCCAGAAGCTGAGCAAGGCTTTAACCTCGGCCGGGTCGTAGTACAGCTTGCAGAACTACCCGTCAGTATAGCCGGAACAACAGTTAATCGCTTCTGCGCCTCTTCAATGACCACCATTCAAATGGCTGCGGGTTATATCCAGCTTGGTGCCGGTGATGTATTTATCTGCGCCGGGGTAGAATCAATGACCCGCATTCCGATGGGCGGATTTAATCCCATGCCAAACCCGAAAATGGAAGAAATTTACCCGCAGGCTTATATGGCGATGGGCCTTACGGCCGAAAACCTTGCTAAAAAATACCAGGTCACGCGCGATGATCAGGACAAATTTGCGCTTAACTCACACCAAAAAGCAGCAAAAGCCCGCGATGAAGGTAAATATAAAGACGAAATTGTCAGCATAGAAAGTGTGGATACAGATGGCTGTATCCGCCCAGACACTACATTAGAAGCTCTTTCCGGCATGAAGCCCGCTTTTGATGAAAAAGGCTCGGTCACAGCAGCGACTTCCTCGCCATTAACCGATGGCTGCGCAGCTGTAATCGTAGCATCGGAAGATTACGCCAAAGCTAATAACCTGCCAATTATGGCACGCATTCGTTCGGTTAGCGTGGCAGGCTGCGCGGCCGAAATCATGGGGATTGGCCCGGTTCCGGCCACAGAAAAGGCTCTGGCCCGGGCAGGGGTAAAACTGGGCGACATTGATATTGTCGAGCTAAACGAGGCCTTTGCCGCACAATCAATCCCTGTAATCCGCGATCTTGGCATTGATGAGGCCCGACTTAACCTAGACGGCGGCGCCATTGCACTAGGACACCCTCTGGGAGCCTCTGGCGCCCGCATTACCGGCAAACTGGCCTCCCTGATGCAGCGCGAGGGTAAGGCCCTAGGGCTGGCCACCATGTGCGTTGGCGGCGGTCAGGGCACAGCTATCATTCTGGAAGAAGCCGCGTAACCTGATGAACAATGACATTACGTCCATTAAAGAACGCAACCAGCGCGTTGAAGCCGACAAAGCGTGGGAAACCTCTCGAACCCGGCGTCTGATTATTGCCACCGGTACCTACCTTATCGTTGCGGGATATTTATCATTTATTGGGATCAAAGACCCATGGCTACACGCCGCCGTACCGGCCAGCGCCTACCTTATCTCTACCTTTTCCCTCCCTTTTATAAAAAAATCATGGGTTACAAAGGTTTATAAACCTTAAGAACAGGCTATTTTTTTATTTTAGTAGTTTCTTGTTTACCAAGCTGCGGTACAATACTTGTGTATGCAAGGGGTTGGGTAATATGAGTATAGAGAGCTTACTGCGAGACTTAGGGCTGCCAGTCAACACGGATATTGATCCGGTTGAGCGCGCCCTTATGGAGAAAGTTAAAGATAGGATTCAGCATGTTACAGAAAATTATGCAGAATCAGAGTTACAGGCAGAAGAAAAATGGCTACGCGGCTATTTAAAAGATTTTTTTGATTTTTCAATGGAGTGGGCGGGCAAAGAAGCTATAAAATACAAAGACATCAAAGAATTTGACAGCGCACCCAAACTAAAAAATGAAGCCAAGGCGACTTTAACAGAATTACAGCAATATGTTGCTGATTTTTCGTCCTGCTATATGCATATCAGCCACTTCATGACTCTGTTACGCGATGAAATTAACAACGAAGAAGTCAGGCTATCAAGTGGCACAGCTAACAATATAAAATGGACCGCCGATAGCGGCATCATGATGGAGCGCTACAGAAAAGAAAAAAAGGGCCTTCTAAAACGTATGGAGCGGATGGGTGTAGCGCGGACACTTTTAGAACAGGTTGAAAGTGATTTTATAAAAATCAAAAAAAGCCTAGAAATTCTTTTCGGCAAAGACAAAGCTGAGCCTTATACCCGGCGCTTCAATGCCTCTATAAGAATGACTGATTTTCGTAAAGCACGTAAGACACTAAAAGAAATAAACGAAGCTAAAAAGAAATTCGGCCTTGATAAAAAGACCGCACAACAAAATCTAAAAACGATAGAAGCAAGCGCGGAAAAAATTCTTGCGCTCACCGAAAAAGAACAAAAAACCCTGATGAGCGAAGAAAATAAAATTTTCCTTAGACCGATGGAAACAGACCTTGCCTATAATTCCGATATTAAAGAGCTTCATAAAATAAAGGCCTTTCTGGCTAAATACCATCTGCCTTATATGCAATATAAACTGGATTCGCTAAGTCACTTAAAAGATAAACTTTTAGTAATGAACTCACTCGAAAATTTAATGACGCTTTACAAACGCCTTATTATGGGTGTTGCCCGCCCGCTAAAAGACATTAAAATTATCCGGCTTTATGAAAGCGAGATTCTTAATCACGTTAAATACTTACTTTCGAGTCATTTTATCGAACTACCAACCATCTTAAAACGTGCAGAAGAAACAGTGCAGGAATTTCGCGAAAGCCGTACAGAGCTGGAAGAGTTCAGTGAAATGGACCTAAAAGAAATCGAAGTTAAACAAGATCAGGTTGCTTAACGAAGAAACAGTTGCCTGCAACTGTATGTTTTAAAACGTAAAACTGGATTAAAACTACATCATCATGAGAAAATAACGCCTTTGAGGAATTTCTTATGGACGAGACTTACACAGAATATCATAAAAAACTGTGTCGCACCGGTTTAGATATTACCGATGAGAGCTCTTACCCTGATACAAAACAAAAATTCATAGATGGTCTATATAAACTGGCGCGCAAAGCTGATGAAGATATAGACAAAGAGAACATTCAAAACAAAACTGAAGAATTATGCACCCTGTTTTTTGATTATTGCGTGGCGTGGCACGAATTTCTTGTGAAAGCCGGAGGGGATAAAGTCAAAACAGACGGGGACCACCCGGATGCCGGACGGCTTAAAACAGAAGCCGGTGCCATCACCAGAGGATTGCAAAAAGTCATCGTTCAATTTGCCGTATGCGAAGGCCTTCTTAAAGCTGTCATGAAAGCCCTTGAAGAAGACATCGCACGCGCCGCCACTGAGGCCAATAAAGAAAATAAAGATATAAACTGGACTTACGATCTACCGAAACAAGTTGCCCTTATGACAAAAAAACGTAATGTCCTGTCTGATTATATGGTTAAGGTTCGCTCAGCGAAACCCATTGTTGAAAAACTTGAATTTGCCTTTGGCGCTTTGGAAAAAGGGCTGGATTTCTTGCTAGGGCCCGAAAAAAGAAAAAAGGCAATGGATGAATATATAGGACTACTGCGCAAACATTGTCATCAGGAAGCTGAAGATTTTTTAAAAAAGCAAGGGACGCAGGATTTAAAAAGATTACTCTGTTTGAATCGCAAGGAACGCCGCAAAAAATGGGACATGATCTATGAAATCACCGATATTATTTCCCTCTGTGTTAAAAAGCGCGCAAACCACTTAATGGGCCGTGGTGGCCGCCTTTTTTTACGGCAATGGGAGATTAACCTTGCTTACAATTCAATGAGCGACGAGCTTGAAAACGCCCGAAGCTTTCTGGATAAATATGAAATCCCGGAAATACGCTATCGCCGCGACGCACTCGATCGGCAAGAAGAAAGCCTGCAAAGAATAGCCAACCTGGAAGATATGATTACACTTTACGAAGAATTGCTAAAAGCGCGGTTTTTCCCGATGAAAACATTAAAAGCCGTTAGGGCCTTTGAAGAAGGCACCTTAAAGAAAGTTAATTTTACAAATCAGACCGTCTCAAAAGACCTTGAAAATATTGAAGAAGCCGTCATGAATCTGGCACAAGGGCCGGATCCCGAATCCGTACCGGACGACAAATTATTCGAAGGCATAAAAGGTCTGGATGAAAATCTTGAACCGGCAGCAATGGCAGCCGCATAACATTATATTTATATTCAGACCATAAATTGGTATCCTCAAATGTATTTTTTAGAAATGGGGTTCTTATGACTATCAAAAAAGTTGCAGTAATCGGGTCGGGCGTGATGGGAAGTGGCATTGCCGCCCAAATCGCAAACACAGGCGTGCCTGTCGTTCTACTGGACATAAAAATCAAAGACAAAAATCTGGCCAAAGATGCCATCTCTAAAATGTTAAAAACAGATCCAGCGCCTTTTATGCATAAAAGCAATGCCAAATTAATAACACCGGGCAATCTGGACGACGATCTGGAACTACTCGCTGACTGTGACTGGATTATCGAGGTTGTGCTCGAAGACATAAAAATCAAGCACGCGACTTACGAGAAAATCAACAAGCACCGGAAAAAAGGCTCGATTGTATCGAGCAATACATCAACCATCCCGCTCAAAAACCTTGTCGAAGGCCCATCAAAAACAAAAGAGGGCAAAGATTTTGAACAAGATTTTCTGGTCACTCACTTTTTCAATCCGCCGCGCTATATGCGCCTGTTAGAGTTAGTAACAGGAGACAAAACCCGCAAAGATGCCATCGACACAGTGCGTGAATTTTGTGATGTGGGTCTCGGTAAAGGGGTCGTTGATTGCCACGACACGCCTGGCTTCATCGCCAACCGTCTTGGCGTTTTCTGGCTAACCGAAGGTGTTAATCAGGCCATTGAACAAAATGTTTCTATAGAAATAGCGGACGCGGTGATGTCGCGCCCGGTCGGGATTCCCAAAACCGGCATCTTTGCGCTAATTGATCTAGTCGGGATTGATTTAATGCCGCATCTCTCGGACTCTCTTTTATCGACCCTGCCGGAAAATGACTGGTACCGTAAAATTTTCAAAGACCATAAATTTATTCACCAGATGATTGAAGACGGCTATACAGGCCGCAAAGGCAAAGGCGGGTTTTACCGTCTTGATCCCAACGCGCCAAAAGGAACACGTGTAAAACAAGCGCTCTCCCTAAGCGCCGATAAATTCGACGAAACCCTGTACGCAAAGGCCGACAAACCGAGCCTGCCCTCCATTGATGCCGGGCGCGCAGGATTACGCGCCGTCGTAGAATCCGATGATGAAGGCGGCCGCTATGCCTGGGCGGTGCTGTCCAAAACACTTTGCTATGCTGCATCCCTTATCTCCGCCATCGCCGATGACATTACCGCTGTTGATGAAGCCATGAAGCTGGGCTATAACTGGAAAAAAGGCCCGTTTGAGATGATCGATGCGCTTGGCGCAGAATGGTTTGCCGAAAAACTCATAGAAGAAAATATTGATGTGCCGGAATTACTGACAAAAGTTGGCAAAGGAAACTTCTACAAAATTGAAGATGGAAAAACATATTTCTTTGGTACAGACGGTAAGTACCATGAAATCAAACGCCCTGAAGGCGTTATGTTACTGCGCGACCTAAAACTTTCATCTGAGCCTGTCATGAAAAACGGCAGCGCCTCTATATGGGACATTGGCGACGGCGTACTGTGTTTCGAACACACCTCAAAAATGAATACATTCGATGAGCAAATCTTTGCCATGATCGACAAAGTCATCAAACATATTGGCGATGGCAGTGGCGACCATAACGCTTTGGTATTTTATAATGAAGGAAGCGCCTTTAGCGCCGGAGCCAATCTAGGTCTGGCACTATTTATGATCAATATAGGAATGTGGCCACAAGTTGAAGAATTTATTGCCGGCGGCCAGAAAGCCTTCAAAGCCTTAAAACACGCGCCGTTCCCTGTTATAAGCGCACCATCAGGTCTGGCACTTGGCGGCGGGTGCGAGATATTACTACACTCCGATCATGTACAGGCACACGCTGAAACCTATACCGGTTTAGTTGAAGTCGGGGTGGGATTAATTCCGGCATGGGGTGGCTGCAAGGAAATGATTTTACGGTTTCAGGCACGGCAAAAAGCAAAACATAACCAGTTCTGGTTTGCGCCTGCCAACGACCCCATGAGCGCGACAAGACAAGCCTTCGAAACAATTGGTTTGGCACAGGTTGCAAAATCAGCCGCCGAAGCAAAATCGATAGGCTATTTCCGCGAAAGCGATGGTATTACCATGAATCGCGACCGCCTTCTTTTTGATGCGAAACAAAAAGCATTGGCACTAGCCAAAGATTATAAAGCACCGGAACCGGTCGAAGACATACGCCTGGCAGGCCCTAGCGGGAAATACGCGCTTGATATGGCTGTTGGTGATATGCGCAAATCAGGCAAGGCAACGCCCCATGACGTCGTTGTCTCCAGCCACCTGACATCCGTGCTTTCCGGCGGCGAAATCGACTGGACAGAAACATTGAGCGAAGATGACCTTCTAACACTGGAGCGCCGAGAATTTGTTAAGTTACTGCGCGAAGAAGATACAATGGATCGTATTGAACACATGCTTGATACCGGCAGACCGCTCAGAAATTAATTGATAGTTTTTTGCCGTGGCGGTTTCCGTGACTTAACGGAAGTGTGGCGGTCTTCCCACTTGCCCCATGTGTTTTCCTGTCTTGTTTCCCTAAGCGCAGAGTCAGTTAAAACGAACTGCTCCTTTAGCCCTTGCGGTAACAATAAAGAAACCGTTTTATTAAATAGCCGCAAATTGGCCCCTTCAAGATCAGCCTCCAGATTTACCAATGTCACAAGCGGCTGCGCCGCCAATGTGATTTTCGATAAATTTTTATTCTCGGAAGCCCTGCCATCGTAACCGATTATAATCGCCATATTTGAAGTTTCAAAACTCGCCCAGACAGATTCCAGTAATTTTTCATCACCCATATCACAAATCGTAATATTCCAATGGTGCTGCGAAAATTTTTCGGTCAGGCGGCGCATATTACCGGCATAGGTGCGCGCCGTTATCTCGGCTAAAGATTTGGCCTCATAACCCTTATCACTGGCGATCACGAGCAAAGTTGGCCGCAACGGAAATTTAACATCAGTCTCAATCATGGATGATTTTATAATATGGAAACACTAAAAAGTCAAACTTTTCCTGAAGAGCGCCATGTATTATACTAATGCAATTATTCAACGAACAACGCGGATGCTTTAAAATGTTTGGATTATTTAAAAAGAAAAAAAAGAACGCCCCTTCACGGGAACAAATCATTGCACAGGCAACCCAAAATGCCCGCAAAGCGCGCGAAGAAATTGGTGATGAAAATCTCCAAAAAATGGCGGCAGCCTTAAAACGCCTGGAAGACCCCGCGCAACAATCAGAAGGCAAACAGGCACAAGATAAAATAAAAAAAATGGATAAAGGCCACGTTGCTGATAATCTAAAAATTATACTGGAAGAGGATAAATAAATGCCCACCTATAAGGCCCCATTAGAAAACATCAAATTTGTTTTGCATGATGTTCTTGATACAGAACAGCTTTCAAAGCTTCCTGGTTATGAAGACGCAACGCTGGAGTTGATCGAACAGATTACCGAAGAAGGCGCAAAAATATGTGAACAGGTCTTGTTTCCTATCAATCAGAGCGGTGATGAAGAAGGATGCGTACTGGAAAACAACATTGTACGTACACCAAAGGGATTCAAGGAAGCTTACGATGTTTTTGCCGAAGGCGGCTGGTGCGGGTTATCCGGCGATCCGGACTATGGCGGCATGGGCATGCCGGTACTGGTTAATACCGTGATGCAGGAAATGATCTGCTCCGCCAATATGAGCTTTGGCATGTACCCCGGCCTCTCTCAGGGCGCTTATGAGGCGCTGCATACAATGGGTACGGACGAGCAAAAACAAACTTATTTACCCAAATTAATCACTGGCGAATGGTCGGGAACGATGTGCCTGACTGAGCCGCATTGCGGTACTGACCTTGGTTTAATTAAATCCAAAGCTATTCCTAATGACGATGACTCTTACAATATCAACGGCACAAAAATATTTATTTCGGCGGGAGAACATGACCTCACAGAAAATATTATCCATCTTGTGCTGGCAAAACTCCCCGATGCGCCGGAAGGGGTAAAAGGTATTTCCCTGTTTGTTGTGCCCAAACTCCTACCCGAAGACAGCTCTGCTAACGGTGTCACTTGCGGTTCGATCGAACATAAAATGGGCATCAAGGCCAGCTCCACCTGCGTTATTAACCTTGATAATGCTAAAGGCTGGTTGGTTGGTGAGGCCCACAAAGGCCTAAAGGCCATGTTTATCATGATGAACGCGGCGCGGCTCGGGGTCGCCATGCAAGGTCTTGGTATTGCCGAAGTGGCACAGCAAAATGCGGTGGCCTATGCAAAAGAGCGCCTGCAGATGCGCGCGCTGGACGGTATAAAAGAACCGGACAAGCCCGCCGACCCGATCATTGTCCACCCTGATGTCCGGCGCATGCTGCTAACCGGTAAAGCCTTTACCGAAGGCGCACGTGCTTTGTCTTACTGGGTCGGGCTCAATCTGGATATTTCACAAAAACACCCGGATAAAAACAAACGCAAAGAAGCTGACGATCTGGTCGCACTTTTGACCCCCATTATCAAAGCCTATCAAACCGATATGGGCAGCGAGATTGCCAATATGGCCGTGCAGGTTTACGGCGGCCATGGTTATATTCAGGAACAAGGCGTTGAACAATATGTCCGCGATGCCCGTATTGCCCAAATTTACGAAGGCGCGAATGGTATTCAGGCGCTTGATTTGGTTGGCCGGAAAATGGGGCAAGGCTACGGGCGCCTGTTACGCCGCTTTTTCCACCCGGTACAAAATTTTATTGAGACGCATCAGGCGGATGAAAATCTGCAGGAATTTATCTTCCCGCTCGCCAAGGCCTTTTCAAAACTACAACAAGCCACCGCGATGACCGCACAAAAAGGCATGAAAGACCCGAATGAAGCGGGCGCAGCGTCGGTGGATTATTTGCGTCTTCTGGCCCTTGTGGCTATGGGCTATATGTGGCTGCAAATGGCGCAGGCTGCCCATAAAAAGCTAGAAAGGGGAACGGACGGGCGCGATGAATTTTACGAGAGCAAAATTATCACCGCGCGCTTTTTCTTCACCAAAATGCTCCCCGAAAGTGACTGGCACTTCAAGGCCATTATGGCCGGAGCGGAACCGGTGATGGAGCTTAAAGCCGCTAATTTTTAAGCGTTGGAACTTGCAGACCGGAACTGTTTTGTTTTTGCGCAAAACCTTCTTTTATTTGTGGGTGCTGACCGCTCAATGTGTGTTTAATTTGAGTTTTTAAACGACCAGGAACAATATCCCTTTCGTTAAGGCTGCCAAAGTTAATGCGGGCGAAACCCTCTTTCTCCATTTGGGTTTTATGCTTTGTTCCATCAACCAAATCCCAGCCTTCTGCTTTCAAAGATTTGATCGTAGCCCCGACACGAGCCTTATTTTGTATCAAAAGGTCTTCTGTGCTCACATCCTTTACTTTCGACATTTTCTTTTTCCGCTTGTTTCACTTCTTCCATTGTTATGGATTATTCTTTAGAAGTAGTTAAAAAGGATTTTAGATGCAAGATAATATAAAAAAATTAAGCGCCCCTACCATTATCCAGACCGTGATCGATTTACGTACCAGCGTAAAACAAGCGCGGCTGAAAAACAAAACAATCGCGCTCGTTCCCACGATGGGCGCGCTCCATGACGGGCATATGGAGCTAGTACGAACAGGGCTTAAACACGCAAATCACGTGATTGTCAGTATTTTTGTTAACCCGACCCAATTTGGCGCGGGTGAAGATTTATCCAGCTATCCACGCACCTGGGATGCTGACCTTGAAAAATTAACAGCCACGGGTGCCCATACAATATTTTTCCCATCTGTTGATGAAATGTACCCGGACGGCTTTGAGACAACGATATCGGTCAGCGGCGTGAGCGAACCTCTGGAAGGCGCACAGCGCCCCAGTCATTTTGATGGTGTCGCCACAGTGGTTTCCAAACTTCTCCTCCAGTCCCTACCGGATATTGCGCTGTTCGGCGAAAAAGACTGGCAACAATTACAGGTGATTAAACGCATGACCGCCGACCTTAACATCCCGGTAAAAATAACCGGCGTGCCTATCGTGCGCGATAAAAACGGGCTGGCACTATCCTCGCGCAATGCTTACTTGAACGAAGAACAATACAAAATCGCCTGCCATTTGAATAAAACCCTGCTTGCCATGGCAGAAAAGCTAAAAGAAAAAGAAACCATAGACGGCGTACAACAATGGGGCGTAGCGCAATTAAAACAGGCCGGGTTTGACGCTATTGATTATCTTGAAATCTGCGATGCCGCCACACTAGGTAAGCCCGGCATAGGCCCCTTGCGTATTCTTGCCGCTGTAAAATGCGGCAAAGCACGCCTGATTGACAACATTGGTGTTTGACATAACTTAAACCTCTGTGCTAAAACTCTTCTTTTATAAAATTAAAGAGGGACAGCAAAGAATGCGGAGAAAACTACCCAATTTTGCCTATCAACTACAGGGGGATAAAGCTGATGATAATTTTGTCATTATTGGCGAAAACGACCAATCGAGCTGGCCCAAAAAAGTTCTTTCCGGATTATTGAAAAATTTCTACACAACCAGTCCGCTTTTTCAAAATATGAAGCAGCTTTTATCTTCTAGTAACGTGGCTATCGGCATTGATAATCCGGAGGACAGCCCTTTAAATCTTGGAAACAATTCAGGCAATGACGGCGTCTATATTGCAGAGACAGGCTGTATTATTATAAGAAAAGATCTTGTCACCATGGAAAGTATGAAAAGTCCCAAAAATCTGATCAATTTACTGACTATCCTGCCGCATGAAATGACACATGCCACTCATGACATTAAGAATCTTTTTTCAATCAATATGGACAGACTTGATTATATTCAAAATGAAATGGCGACCGAAGCCGCTGCATATACCAACACAATCATGGCGCATTGGTATTTAAGCCATAATGAACCGATGGTAAAACAAATCCCGGCCTTAAAAAAAATCTGGGACTCTATAAAAAAAATGGGAGAAGATAAATTACCTCCATATCTTGCCGCCATGCATGAAGCGCGTATGATTTTTGGCACACATGCAAATAAAAATGGAAATATCAGTGATCTAAAATATGCATGGAAGGACACGTTTAAAAATCTTTTCTGTGAAAACGAATATTTTCCAATAGTCTATTTGGAACGTACAGATCAAAAATACAGTCACATACAAAAAACTCTAACCAACGAATTTAACAACCAGCAAAAAATTTCCTTCACGGCGGCGCGACTAGGGCAATTTATGGCACTGCCCGGCTTTGATATGACGGCAGATAAAGCAGAGCTGGAAGAGATGATCGTAGAAAACAAAGCGTTACTATCACAGAATAGATATAGAAGCCTTATTCATTTGAAGTTATAATGCCCTCATGAGTCTTGAATTTGTCACCGCAGAAATAAAGAAGAAAATGACCCGCGCTGCCGGGCTGCAAGCGAAGGTCAAGTTCGATTTTGGCGATGATGGCGTTGTCTTTGTCGACACCACACAAGACCCGCCCGTCATTAGCAACGATGACACAGAGGCAGAAACCACACTTTCCTGCCCTATGGATATTTTCAAAGGTTTTATCGACGGGTCGCAAGACCCCAATATCGCCTTCATGATGGGAAAACTCAAAGTTCAAGGCTCCATGGGGCTAGCCATGAAGCTGAACTCAATTCTGGAAGATTAATATTAAAGCTGTTCTAAAATAGCTTCTATTTGCTGCGCCACATCGGCAGGCGTGTCTTCTACTGAGAACAGCGCCAAAGGCTTATCATCCGGTGTCATCAAAAACATATAAGATGAATGGTTCATCGTATAATCGGACAAAGCAGGGTCTTCAACCTTAGCCGCATAGACCTTGTAAGAATCCTGTACGGCTTTAATTTGCTCAAGACTGCCGGTCAGACCCACGAGCCTTGGGTGAAACATTTCAACATAGCTCTTCATAACATCCGGCGTATCGCGCTCCGGGTCTGTACTTACGAAAAGCGGCTGGATGCCTTCAGCATATTGCCCCAATGTATTTAACACAGAGGCCATTTTTTGCAGCTCTGTCGGGCATATTTCCGGACAGAATGTAAAACCAAAATAAACCAGCTTATAAGAAGCGCTGTAATCTTCTTCCGTAACAGAATTACCGTTATGGTCGATTAATGTAAATGACCCGCCAATAGCGGCGCCAGCAAGAGCTGCTCCAGCCGCCGGTTCAATCTGTGCCACAGAAACCCCTGCGCCCACTTCTTTATTGACAGTATGCCATGCCGCTCCTGTGCCAAACAAAAAACCAAGCAAACAAAGAAAAGCAACTTGTCCAATACGCTTATTCATTCTCATGAATCCTTCCATATTTAGTATAATACCACATTTAATATATTATGGTATATCAACTTCTGTATGAAAGAGCAAACTCAAAAGAACATTATTTTACGGGTCTAAAGCACATCAAGCATATCCGCGACGAGTGGATGACGAACAATATCAACCTGCTTCAAGCGCACAACGGCAATATCTTCAACCATCTCAAGCTTTTCGGATATTGGCGACAAGCCTGACATACCATCCAGCAAATCACTTTGATCCGGATCGCCCGTAATCACCATCGTCGAGTGCCAACCAAGCCGTGAGAGTATCATTTTAAGCTGGCCATAAGTACAATTCTGCGCCTCATCAATAACGACAAAAGCGTTGTTTAAAGTACGCCCGCGCATAAACCCGACCGGCGCAATTTCAATTGTACCGTCCTCCATAAGCTGCCGCACTTTCCTGCCACCCATACGATCACCGAGCGCATCATAAAGAGGGCGCAAATAAGGCCCCATTTTATCGTGCAAGTCACCAGGAAGAAAACCAAGGCTTTCCCCGGCCTCCATCGCAGGACGAGAGAGAATAATCCGTTCAACGCTGCCCTCTTCCAGCGCTTCAACAGCGGCAGAAATAGCCAGATATGTTTTGCCGGTTCCGGCAGGTCCAATGGCAAGAGAAAGATTTTTGCTCTTAATTGCCTCCATCAGAGCTTCCTGACCTTCCGAGCGCGGCTTCACCCGCTTTATATATTTTTTATCGCGCGCATTATCTATTTTGTTGTCAAGCGGATGCCATTTCTGATCATCAAAGACACTACGAACAACATTCCCATCATTGTTCTGATGAATAGAGGATTGACGTTTCTTGCTGCGTTTTTTAGCCATGGAAGAGCTCCTTTCAAAAAGAGGAAGGGGGAGGGGAGGGGAGAAAAAAGGAAATTAAAAACAAAAAAAACCGTGCGAACGAGGCACGGTTACAGAGAGTAATACTTCTTTTCAGCCATCTTGTGGCAGGCTTTTCTAGCCTGTAAGGGTCAGATCGAAATGGAAGTAAACGCAAAGTGAGCAAATAAAATCCTTTATTGAGCGTTTCTGTTACCATGCTAACAGAAAAACCTCAATCTGACTACAGGCTTTCCTGCAAATTAACCGAGTTTTAAAATCAGGCTGCCAGTTTTTTGATTTTTTTTGTTTCCAAAGCTATGCGCCACCATGCAATTTTCGTGGCTATCTTATGCGGCAAGCTGTGCGGTTTAAAACCGCAGGCCTTGAATACCATAGCGACCACACGATCCATATGCTTGAACTGATAATAACTATAAGCGCGACTCATATAGGCCTTATTGTATGTTTTGCGATCATAGGGCTCACCATCATTCGTGATATTGGCGGCATAATAGGCATAGGACAATTCATCGTCTTCACTCTCGGCTATGCGGCCAAGAGCAATTTTCAAACGACCAAAGCGTGACAGTCCTTCTTTTTCCAAATATTTATTCAGCGTGTCATAAAATAATTTGTAATGCCGAAATTCATCGGCGGCGATATGTTTGCAAATTTCTTTTAAGACAGGCTCATTCGTTGCATCACCAATGGCGCTGTAATAACTGGAAGTGCCCGTCTCCACCATACAGCGCGCAACCATTTCACCACTACGACTGCCACGCACAGAACTTTTTGAATTATCCAGAAAATGTTCCGGGACATAACCGGCGCGGAATTTAGCCATCGCGACTTCAAGACTCCATGACGGATCAATCTTTTCCGCCCAGGCACCTAGCGCCGCGCCATGCTGCACCTCTTCCACGGCCCATTGCCTCGTTATTTTTTGAAACTCAGAATCATCATGAAAAATGCGACACAGGTAATCAGCATAACTTTCCGCATTATACTCAACCAGCGCCGCCGCTTTTATAACCTGCAACAGATCAGAGTTAACCAGCGCCGGGGCAAGCTGGTCCCACTTTAGTCCTTCAATTGTCCAATGCTCATTTGTCATGGCCTTTAGTTAACAAGTTTCACCGAAAGCGGCAAGCTTTTTGGCGCCATACGTATTTTCTTGAACAAAGAATTTATTTTACGTATAGTAAGTCCTATGGTTTTATTTATCAGGAAATGCTAGAATGTCTAAAGATAGCGAACAAATGAGTCTGGAAGAAGTTTTTGGTGCTCACAGTCAGGCAACCTTTATCTTTCGCGGTGACTCCAATGTAAAAGGCTATCTGGGAACGCCTTTTTTTCAAAAAGGAAAACGCTTCGAAGTTACCACAGAGAATGGCGGTTACACCTTTATTGCAGACCAGGTTAAAATTAAACCGCTAGATAAAATTACGCCAGATGAGTTTAATCGTCATGTAAACGGAACCATGGTAATGCCTTTGATCCCTTCCGATGAAGGAAAAGAGCTTAAACCTGAAGAAACCTGTACCGTCGTGGAGTTCAAAACAGAAACAGGCGAACTTATGCCCGCCTGCTGGTTAAATCAAGACCCGCTTCGTCTTGTATAAAAGAGAAACATTGCAGCTACGCTGCTTCTTCCTCAGGCTTATCCGTTAAATTCATAGCCCCGATTTTCTTGCCATAGCTGCCAGCAAAAACTTCATCGCTAAAGACATCTTCCCACGCCCCTTCAGTCGAAGCTTTCGCATATTCGGTAGAGCGGTTTTCAAAGAAGTTTGTGTGCTCGGCACCGTTTAACATCTCATCCATCCATGGCAACGGGTTTTTCGTGAGGCCGTAAATAGGCTGAAGTTTAAGCTGCTGCAAACGGCGGTCGCCAATATAACGAATATATTGCTTAACCTCATCAGGGGTCAGACCTTCAACGCCGCCCATCTCAAAGGCCAGATCAATAAAGGCATCTTCATAACCTATAATTTTCCGGCAACTTTCAGTGATCTCCTCTTTCAGATCATCAGTCCAGATATCAGGGTTTTCCTGAATAAAAGTATTAAACAGCTTTATCATCGACAGACAGTGCAGCGTTTCATCCCGCACAGACCATGTCACAATCTGTCCCATGCCCTTCATTTTATTAAAGCGCGGGAAGTTCATCAAAATGGCAAAGGAGGCAAATAATTGCAGCCCTTCGGTAAAGCCGGAAAACAGAGCAATCGTTTTAGCAATATCGCGGCGCGAGCTCATATTCGCGGTCTGCATATAATCGAACTTGTCCTTCATTTCCTTGTATTTCATGAAAGCCAGATATTCAGCTTCCGGCATGCCCAGCGTATCCAGCAAATGTGAATAGGCAGCAACATGAACCGTTTCAATATTGGAAAAAGCAGAGAGCATCATTTGCACTTCCACAGGGCCAAAGACACGGGAATAATGTTTCATGTAACAATTATTAACTTCAACATCGGCCTGCGTGAAAAAGCGGAAGATCTGCGTAAGAAGGTTTTTCTCGGCGTCTGTCAGGGTTTTCTTCCAATCACGGACATCTTCGGCCATCGGCACTTCTTCAGGAAGCCAGTGCAAACGCTGTTGTGTCAGCCATGCTTCGTAACACCAATCATAAAGAAAAGGTTTATAAACATGACGTTCCTGCAAAAGAGGTGACTTGCTTCCCGTTACGTCATCAATAATTTTATTTGTTAGCGGCGTATCAGCCATAATTAATTACTCCTTATACTTCCTAACCAATGATTCCCCATAGAGTTTAGTGTAGCCCCCTGTTCGATCACGCCGAGTCTTTTTATACGGTCTTCCACAGGAATGAAAAAAGAAGGGGCGGCGCAAAATGTTACACCGCCCCCGCTATATGTCAGGAGTTACTGACAAGCAAGGCATTCTTCATATTTGTTTTCTTCTGACACCGCTTCAGGCAGCTCTGGCTCACGGTTGCCTTTTGGCTCACCCGCCATGCTACGTTTCCAGCTCGCATCACTTTCAGCGCGCTGAATGGATTTAGAACGGCAATAATAAAGAGATTTAACGCCCTGTTTCCACGCTTCCCAATGAATGCGGTGTAAATCTGATTTGTGAACATTGGCAGGCAGGAAGACATTCAAAGACTGCGCCTGACAAATAAACGGCGTGCGATCACCAGCATGTTCAATCAGCCAGCGCTGGTCAATTTCAAAAGCGGTCTTGAACACGTCCTTTTCATCATCGCTCAGGAAATCAAGATGTTGCACCGAACCCTCATTAGTAAAGATAGAGCTCCAAATGTCATCCGTATTTTCCCCTTTTTCTTCCAGCAAGATCTCCAGATATTTGTTTTTAACCGGAAAAGAGCCGGACAATGTCTTGTGCGTATAAGCATTGGCCGCGTTTGGCTCAATCCCCGGCGAAGCACCGCCGCAAATAATCGAAATTGAAGCCGTCGGCGCTATTGCCATTTTGTTGGAAAAGCGCTCCTGAATCCCGTAATCGGCCGCATCCGGACATGCGCCGCGCTCTTCGGCCAGCTTAATAGATGAATCATCGGCCTGCCGCTTGATATGCTGGAACATACGGCGGTTCCACACTTTGGCCATAACCGATTCCATCGGAATCATTTTTGATTGCAGGAAGGAGTGATACCCCATAACACCAAGCCCGACAGACCGTTCGCGCATCGCGGCATATTTAGCGCGCTTCATAGAATCCGGCGCTTTTTCAATAAAATCTGTTAGTACATTATCAAGGAAGCGCATCACGTCCTCAATAAAGGTTGGATGATCCTGCCATTTCTCGAATTTATCAAGATTAAGCGAAGACAGGCAACACACAGCCGTTCTATCGTTCCCCAAATGGTCCTTACCAGTTGGCAACGTGATCTCTGAACATAAGTTCGACATCTTGACGTTAAGACCGGCCATTTTGTGATGATCAGGAATATGATCGTTCACATGATCAATAAAGACCATATAAGGCTCGCCGGTTTCCATCCGGGCGGTAAGAAGGCGAATCCACAAATCGCGCGCTTTTACGCGGTCAACGATATGATTATCCTTCGGCGATTTAAGCGCCCATTCCTCATCATTTTCCACCGCCTCCATAAAGCGGTTGGTAACAAGTACGCCGTGATGCAAATTAAGCGCCTTACGGTTCGGGTCACCGCCAGTTGGACGACGCAGTTCAATAAACTCTTCAATCTCCGGGTGCCAGATTGGCAAATAAATAGCAGCACTACCACGCCGCAAACTACCTTGTGAAATAGCAAGAGTAAGGGAATCCATCACACGAATAAACGGCACGATTCCCGATGTCTTGCCGTTGCGTCCGACCGTTTCCCCGATAGAGCGGACATTCCCCCAGTAAGAGCCAATCCCCCCGCCCAGCGAAGCCAGCCAGACATTTTCGTTCCACAGCTCGACAATATCACCAAGGCTATCCCCGGACTCATTCAAGAAACAGGAAATAGGCAGCCCCCGGCTCGTCCCGCCATTGGATAAAACAGGCGTAGAAGGCATAAACCAGAGATTGGACATGTAATCATAAATACGTTGCGCATGGGCACTATCATCACCGTAATACATCGCAACGCGCGCGTACAGGTCCTGAAAAGACTCTTCCGGCAACAAATAGCGGTCCTGCAATGTCGCCTTACCAAATTTCGTTAAGTAATCATCCCGAGACCGATCGATCTGAACACGGTTACCTCTTTCCATTTGAGCGACATCGAACATTCCTGCCTCCTTGAGTGGCAATATTAAGTTATACACAGATGTGATTATATGAATGTGGATAGATGTGGATAAAAACACTACCCGTAGCGGTTATTCTTTTAAGAGCATACTAGATGTCGTGGTTTTGGTCAGCAGGACACTATTCCTATTTGGCTAAATTGACCCCAAAATTGGTGCAGGAATAGCATACAAGTGTCTGAAATTTATAGGGTGACTTGGGTTTATTAACCAAATTACCCCCCTGTGAAAAAGTAATCCTGTTTTAAGATTGCGGAAAATAAAACCATAGGGGCTTTCTAATAACAAGGTCTTTGCTGCGCTGCATATATCACCAAACAGGGGAGAAATTAAACGATTCGCACTAACGCGGCCCGCTTTTAAAGCGATCCAAAAACCGGGAAGGGCTCATTTGCTGCTCATAAGGCAAATCTCTTTCGAGAGCTTTTAGCTTCTTCCTGACCGCTTTATCAAAAACACCGTAATGCTTGTTGTGATGAGCGACCGATTCAAGCGCTTCCTTACAAGCAGCAATTCTTTGCGCCGCAGTATCAAAAGAAGACTCAACCACCTCACCCCACGCTTTTACGGCTTCGCCTTCCATCAGACTGCCTTTTTGTGTATCCAGCGCTGCATAACGACAGTCATTTGCCCTATCATAAGCGCCTTCAATTAACACCACGGTTTTTTTCCAGTTCCGCACGGCAGCCTCTTCCAAATCCAACACCCCTAACTCTCTGGCGAAATAAGCAACATGCTTATATATGTCCGCTCTTTTCTTCGGATTTTTAATATTTTTAGCATGGGTGCCATGCAAACAGATAAGGGCCATAGAGCGATATGCCCAGCTCCTTTGCTTCCCCTCTGCGTGATATTTAGTATACATCTTTTTACAAATATTAACCGCCTGTGTTATATCTTTCAGAGACTTAACATCTTTGGCCCACTTATTGAGAAGCCCGGTCTCCGCGTCGCTCCCTTGTTCCACATGGCGCAGGGCAAGATCATAAAGACTTATCCGCGCATAAACATCGGTAAGAGACTCAATGTGAGGAACTGCCTTCGCTATAGCGAGGTCCATCAAATACGGTTTGTGGCGATATTGATAATGGAAGGCCGTTTTTACCGTGCCGTCAAAAAGGTCAGCATCAACCACCTGCTTTGCAACAAGCCTTATAATATCTTTGCCCCATAATTCCATCGCCGCCATTTCTTCACGGCTACCTTTTCCTGAATGGCCGGCAATATATTCGTAAGCCTCAATTCTTCTTTCAGTAGTTTTAAGAAGAGTGGCAGTGGGCAACATCAAAAGAAAAAGCGTTTTATTCAGCAGAGCACTTTTATTGTCCCCAGTATTTTCTTCATGAGCATCTTGGCAACACTGAATGACTACCGCCGGGTCTTTTATGGCTGTAAGAGTATCAACCCAATCCGCAATAAACGCTCCTTCCCGGTGACCGCCTTCCTCTGTCAGAAGAACCGCCCTGTGATAAAAAGTTGCCTTGTCACAAAGAGTTAGTTTTTTAATACGCTCTTTCATAAAATCAAAAGCCGCGTCCCGCACAGACGGATCCTCATCATCTGAAACCGATAGAGCACAAGCCTCTATAGCTTTCTTGTGATCCTCTATTGATGCAATCGTAGCGCTCCACCCTATTACTGCCGTATTGTGCAAAAGATCGTCTTCGTTCGTTGTCCACACAATATAACGCCAGGCATTGGCCTTTTCCACCGGGTCTTTATGTGATTCAACGACCATGAGCCGTATTTCTTTTGCGCGGTCTTTGGAAGATAAATCATCATAGGCCGCCCTTGCCAACATAGCGGCTATTTCAAGCTTCTCCAGTTTCACAAAACGGTCAATCACAGCAACAACAGGCTCGACAATCAGCTCATCATTATAAAACTCATTCAGCAGCTCTCTGGTCTGCCGTTCAGCAAACCGCAAATCACCGCGATTAAAAGCAGAATCAATGTCGCCAAAAAGACGATCACGCAGTTTCGTCCGATCAAATGCTTCAACCAAGAACCGTATAGGTCTAAACCCCATGATTTTATCTCCATTTATTATTTAATGTGATGTTTAAAGAGTGATGTTGCTTATGTCAACAAAGTTCCCTGTGGTGATTTTGGCCGATTCGTATTACTAAGAGGTAGTAAGAATAAATTTTCCTTCAGAGTGCCATGACCACCAAAAATAAAAAATCAGTGCTTCGTAAACGCCAGACCAAGATCGTGGCGACATTGGGGCCTGCCTCCAGCAGCCATGAAATGATCCGCAAGCTCTTCAAAGCGGGCGTCGATGTTTTTCGCCTGAATTTTTCCCATGGCGATCACGCAGGACACAAAGAGAATTTAAAAATCATCCGCGAAATTGAAAAAGAATTTTCCATGCCGATTGGCATTCTTGCCGATTTGCAGGGGCCGAAATTACGGGTTGGAAAATTTAAAGACGGATCAATCGCCCTAACGAAAAACATGAAACTGCGTTTTGATTTGAGCAAAAAAGAAGGTGATGAAACCCGCGTTAATTTGCCCCACCCTGAAATTATAAAAGCACTTAAAAAAGGCGACCGGATTTATATAGATGATGGTAAAGTGCGCATGGAAATTACCGGTAAAGGCAAAGAACATCTCGATGCCAAAGTCATTGCAGGATCAAAACTCTCCAACAATAAAGGCGTAAACGTACCGGGCGTGACCCTACCGATTGCCGCGTTAACAGCCAAAGACCGCAAAGACTTAAAGGCCGCGCTTGATATGGGAGCGAACTGGATCGCACTTAGCTTTGTTCAACGTGCCGCAGATGTTGCCGAAGCACGAAAACTCATTGGCGGACGCGCGGCCCTAATGGCCAAAATAGAAAAACCGGCCGCGCTGGAAAATTTTGACGAGATCATGGATCTTGTTGACGGTATCATGCTGGCACGCGGTGACCTCGGCGTTGAAATTCCCGCCGAAGATGTACCGGCCGTACAAAAACGCATTATCCGCAAAGTCCGGCATGAAGGAAAACCAATTATCGTCGCCACGCAAATGTTAGAGTCAATGATTGAAAGCCCGGCACCAACACGCGCCGAAGCCTCCGATGTGGCGACCGCCGTTTATGATGGCACAGACGCGGTCATGCTTTCCGCTGAAACGGCCGCCGGAAAATATCCAACCGAGTCAGTCTCCATTATGGACCGGATTTGCGAAAGCACAGAAAGCGATAGCGCTTATCGCCGCTTTGTCGAGGCCGATGAACTGGCCACAGAATCAGACTCTTCAGATGCAATCACGACAGCGGCCTATTACGTGGCACAGGACATCAAAGCCGCCTGTATCGTGAACTACACAACATCGGGCTCCACAGCCCTGCGTACGGCACGGCAACGCCCAGGACGCCCTATCATGTGCCTAACCCAAAACAACGCGGTAGCACGGCGGCTCTGCCTTTCCTATGGCGTCTTTGCCGTCCATGTCACCGATGTTAAAGACACCGGCGGCGTGGTCAAAAAAGCCATCGAAATCGCCCTGCAATACAAACTCGCCAAAAAAGGCGACCGCTTTGTCCTGACCGCCGGGGTTCCCTTCGGCACACCGGGCAGTACAAATATTTTGCGCGTGGCGTGGGTGGAGTAACTACCATAAAAAACGGCCCTTAAATAAAAGGCCGCCTTTGTCTTTGTGATTGAAAATTCTTTAAATTACCGGCTCGCAACAACCGTGGCGCTTGGCTTGGTATGCAGCCACCAGGCATGGCGATTAATGGTAAAAATAGGACGGTAGCGCGTCACGCGGCTCGCCTTTTCTGCCCGGTCAGTCTGGTTATCCAGAATAAGCGGGCCGCTATCAGTATAAACAACCAAGAGAGCATGCGGAATGTCCTTTATCATATCCTGAACAATCGCAATACGCATTCTTTCTTCCGGCACACCAAGTGCCCGCAACGAAACATATTTAGCAATTGCAAAATCTTCGCAGTCACCGCCACGATCAAAAAATTCGATCGGCGTTTCCCAGTAATCACTTTTGCCCCAATTACGGTTATCAACAATGTAATTGGTTTTGTTCACATAGCTATTCACGCGATCTGCCATTTGCTCCAGCGGCAAACCCCGATAAGAAACAATTTCGCGCTGCCAGGACCCAATAACTTTTTGACCGTGCGGCTGCGCCATACTGCGCTCAAATCTTTTAAACATGCCCGTCCATTTGGTAAAAGGCTCCAGATTGCTGGACGCCCTTTCTTCTGTGCCAAATAACGGCGGAAATGTCCTGATGGCCGTAAAGGCCGGATTAGCAGCCGAGACCAGGCTCATTTGTGCCGGCACGTCTTTGATCGACCCGGCACGGGCGCTTTTAATACCAAAACTTGAAAAAGTGAGAAACAACCCGACCATAGCCGCCAAACAGCGCATCGTCCATTGCTGACCAAGCGCCTTATATAAAGCGCGCTGAGAAACCATGCGCTGCTGAACAAGGATTCTACCAAGAGCATCACCACCGCTTTTTTGCTGCACCAGAGCATGTTTTAGCTCACCGGGGGTTAAAAGCCCCTTTAAGACCAGAAGTTCGCCCAAACGATGGCGCTCCAAAAGAGCCTTTATTTTTGTTAGGATACCCGTACGTTTTTGATTTTGTATATCTTGCTTATTCACTTAAATTTACCCGTTAACTGCCGTATTTTTTCTATTATCTGTCTTTTTCTACACCTCCATTAAAACCGAGAAAGATTGACGAACTCTAAACAAACGGGCAAAAAAGCGATGATCTTATAAAAAAACATGTAAATAGGATTTTTTACCTATGAAAAACTACATTAATGCGATGCAACAGATGTCCGTGCTGGTAATCGGGGACATCATGCTTGACCGCTTTGTTTACGGCACAATTGATCGTATTTCTCCGGAAAGCGATGCGCCGGTACTGGCCGTGCGCCGCGAAGATGAAATGCCCGGCGGGGCGGGCAATGTTGTGTCCAACCTACGTGCCCTAAACGTACAAACCAGAATTTTGGCCGTTATCGGTAAAGACGAGGCCGGAAAAACACTTGAGACCCTAGCTGATAAAACCGACATCTTTATTGTTTCCAAAGGCCGTCCCACAACAGTAAAAACGCGCTTTGTAACGGCGGGCAGGCAGCTTCTCCGCGCCGACAAAGAAATAACCACGCCTATTAGCGAAACAGAAGAGACAGCGCTGCTGGAAAAAGCCAAAGCGCTTATCCCCGCGATGCAGGCCATCATCCTGTCCGACTACAATAAAGGCGTACTAACGGAACGCGTTATAAAATCCATAATTACGATGGCGCAGGAAGAAAGTGTCCCGGTACTGGCCGACCCCAAAAAACCGGATTACAAAATTTATGAAGGGGCTTCTATTATCACCCCAAACCGCAAAGAACTATCCGAAGTCACAAATATGCCCGCAGATACGGACGAAGAAATCACAGCGGCCGCACATAAACTTATGAGCGCTGCCAACATCACGCAGCTTATTGTCACCCGCTCCGAAGACGGCATGACTGTATTTGAAGGCGATGCGCCGCCCGTTCATGTCCGCAACGATGAAACACCGGAGGTTTTCGATGTTTCCGGCGCCGGTGATACCGCCATTGCCACGCTGGCCGCCGCCATTGCCACTGGCGCGCCCTTAAGTGAGGCCGCGCACATTGCCAACAAAGCGGGCGGACTTGTTGTCGCCAAAACCGGCACAGCAACCATTAAATCAGAAGAACTAAACGGCGCGCTTGATGGCATAAAAGTAAACACAAGAAACCCGCGTGAAGCCTTTACCTGCGACTGGAACGACGCAGCAAAAGAGATTCAAAGCTGGCAAGACCAAGGCCTGCAAATTGGCTTCACCAATGGCTGCTTTGACATTCTGCATTACGGGCATGTGAATTACCTAAACCGCGCGCGAGACAAATGCGACCGCCTTGTTGTGGCGCTTAATCACGATAAATCTGTAAAAATCCTCAAAGGCGAAACGCGCCCCCTGCACGATCAGAACTCTCGCGCCGCCGTTTTAGGCTCCTTAAGCGCGGTCGATATGATCGTCTTTTTCGGTGCAGAAACGAACAATGCCGACAACACGCCCTGTGCTCTGATCGAAAAAATAAGACCCAACATTTATTTCAAAGGTGGGGACTACACCATCGACCAACTTCCCGAAGCAAAGATTATGTCCTCTTTTGGCGGCAAAACCGAAATCATGCCGCTTTATGAGGGCCACAGCACCACAGCAACCATTGCAAAAATGAACAAAGACGAAGCTGCGTGAATTCAAATCAGGGCTATACCTTGCGGCCAAGACTTGGTAGCATCCATTTAAGGTATTTAATCCCGGCCTATTTTTCAAAAAAGCCCAGCAAATGGTGAAATCATGATCTCGAAAAAGAAAAATTTTTTAAATATTGTTCGACTCATTTTATTGAGCGCTCCTCTGTTTTTGACGGCCTGCCATTCTGATTTTGGCCCTTTTCCTATGCCGTCCGGTTACGCTCATCACAACAAAGAGCACAAGGCCGCACCGGGGCCGGAGCCTGTCCTTAAAAAGATTGAGCACAAAATTGAGACTATGCACATACCGCAATCAATTGAGACAACCAACACCAATACCAAAGACAACATGATGATGGCGACAACACAGGCGCCCATACCAGTGAACATCCCGGCCCCCATGCCGCCAGCTAACAGCTCTTGGGATCACGCTGTTCACGACCTGCTGACCCGCCTGGTAGATGGCTTTGGACAGCCGGTAGAGCCTGTTTATATAAACCCGGCCAATCCTGTGTCGCAAACTGAAATGAATTTGGAAAAAGCCCTGCGCCTGACCATGATGCAAAAGAACTTTAACGTAGCGCCCGCACCGGGCATGGGGCCATTCACAATGCGCTATACGGCAAGCAATCTCGTCGGCATTGGTGACGGCAGCCGCATGATCGTAACGCTCAGCCTTATGGCCAAGGATAAAAAAATGGCAGAAGAAAGCGGTATTTATGAGTTAGGACATGTTGTTGTAAGTACACAGCCTATGCCGCAGCCACACGAACATTCCGGCCCCGCCATGGCAGAGCCCTTATCAATAAGCCGGTAAATCAGGACTATAATTTATGTCTGATAACAAACATTGTGTTCCCCGTTTTATCTTTGCCGGCCTCATCATAGCGCTGTTTTTTCTGGCAGGATGCTCGGCCCTAATGGAATCAACTGGCGGCGGGCCAAAGAAAGCATACGGCCTGACAGAATCAAGCTACGCCGCAGCGGATATGCTTATACAACAATCAAAGAGCTTTGTTACGCAGGAAACGCCGCTTGAAATAGGCATTTTGACCGACCTTGATAACCCGAACGAAAAAACAAATTTCAGCCGTATGGTTTCCGAACAAATTGCCAGCCGTTTTGTTCAACTCGGCTACAATGTTATGGACAGCTACACCCCGACCATGATGCCCCCGGCACAAGAGGGCAGTCTACCCATGTCTTATAACCAGCAAAATAATGCCTCCACACCCGGACGCGGGGCCATAACAGGTCGTTATGCGGTAGCACGAAATGAAGTTCTGGTTAATCTGCGCATTGTCGAAGTTGATACCGGCAAAATTCTTGCCGCCTATGATTACAGAATCCCTAACAGTCGTGATGTCAGACAACTGACCAAGACACAAGCGGACAAAGACTCATTTTTTAATTTTTAGGCAGCCCTTATAAAAAGCTGGTTTAAAATGGTTCGGTGAGATAAAAACAGATCATGGATTACGACATCATCATCATAGGAGCCGGGCCTGCCGGACTTTGCTTTGCCCGCGCGCTGGCAGAAACCGGTCTGGAAATTGCGCTCATCGAAAAACAAAAAGAAGCCGTACTGGCCGCGCCGCCTTATGATGGCCGCGAAATTGCCTTAACTCATTTGTCCCACAAAACAATGGGCGAACTTGGCCTGCTGGATAAAATTCCGGATGAGGATATTTCCCTGATCCGCGACGCGCAGGTTTTAAACGGAAAATCACCTTACGCGCTCTATTTCGATCATGAAGATGCCGGAGAAGACAATCTCGGCTTTATGATTTCCAATCACATGATCCGTAAGGCCGCCTATGAAGTCACAAAAGGCTTTAAAAACATCCACCTCATGACCGGCAAAGAAGTCTCTGGCGTAGAAACAGACGACACGCAAGGACAAATTACCCTAAAAGGCGGTAAAAAATTAACCGCAAAGCTCATTATCGCCGCCGATAGCCGCTTTTCACAAGCGCGTGACATGATGGGCATATCTGCATCAAAGCTTGATTTTGGCCGCACCTGTATTGTCTGCCGCATGGGTAGTGAACTGCCGCACGACTACACCGCCTATGAGTGCTTTCATTATGACCGCACGCTCGCCATTCTGCCGCTGAACAACAACAATGTCTCTGTCGTTATCACGCTGGACAGCAGCGAGCGAGAAGATGTTCTGGGTCTGAGCGATGCTGAATTTGGCCGCGATACGGCGCAACGCGCAGAAGAGCGTTTCGGTGCCATGAATTTGATCGGCAAACTCCACTCCTATCCGCTGATGGCGGTTTACGCCAATAGCTTCTACGCCCAAAGATTTGCTCTTATCGGAGACGCTGCCGTCGGCATGCATCCCGTCACGGCCCATGGCTGGAATTTAGGGCTAAAAGGCGCCTGCACTTTGGCTAGTGAAATAAAGGAAGCCCTGCATACAGGCGGCGATATTGGCGGCGCTTCTCATTTGCGGCGTTACCACCTGCAACACAGAAAAAATACGCGTCCGCTTTACCTTGGGACCAATGCTCTTGTGAAACTCTTTACAAAAGACAATATCCCGGCCCGTATGGCGCGGCGCGCTTTGCTACGACTTGGCAATCACATCGGCCCCGCTAAACGCCTGATTATGAATCAGCTCACTGAAAATAATAAAGTAGCCTAACGACAATAGACCGGGACTATATCCCGGCCTATATCTTGTTCATTATGCAGCGCGTATTTTATGCGGCGCGTATTTCCCGCAGGAAGGTTTCAACCTCGCTCTTCATAGTTTGCGAGCGCTCGGCCACCGTCTTCGCTACATCTAAAACCTCACTCGCCGCTCTACCGGATTCATTGGCGGCATCACTAACGCCTGTAATATTACTGGTTACCTCATTGGTACCCGCAGAGGCTTCCTGCACATTACGAGAGATTTCGTGTGTGGCGTTTGTTTGCTCATCCATAGATACAGCAATACTGGATGATGTTTGCGTCAGTTCATCAATAGTCACACCAACCGCATCGATCGCCTTAACGGCCTCTTCCGTTTCGCCTTGAACGCTTTGCACCACAGCCGCAATTTCTTCTGTTGCCTTCTGTGTTTCATTGGCAAGGCTTTTGACTTCATTAGCCACAACCGCAAAGCCTTTACCGGCATCCCCGGCTCTAGCGGATTCAATGGTCGCATTCAGAGCGAGCAAGTTAGTCTGTTCTGCAATATTGGTAATAAGGTTAATAACCTCTCCAATTTTTTCAGCAGACTGAGAAAGGCGGTTCATAGTTTCCTTAGTGTTATCAACAGAAACCGATGCCGCTTTCGTGTTCTCACCAGAGGTCTCCACTTGTCCGGCGATACCTTGAATAGAGGCCGTGAGCTGCTCTGTTGCCGAGGCAACATTCTGCACATTTGCACCAGCCTGCGTTGCGGCGGAAGAAACAGAGATCGCTTGTTTTGTGGTTTCCTCAGCAATCGCGCTCATAGACTGCGATGTTGCTTCCATCTCGGTAGCGGCAGAGGCAAGCCCTTCCAAAAGCTCATTCACTTTTGAATCAAAGCCATTAACCAGCCCATCAACCCGCTCGGCGCGTTCCAGTTTTTCCTGGTTTTCTTTTTCTTGTGCCGCAGCCAGTTTACGATTCTCCAGCCCATTCTCCTGGAAGACATGCAACGCTTTAATCATCTCGCCAATTTCATTTTTGGTTTCCGGCGGCAATGTATTTTCCAGGTCACCTTCGGCCAGCTCCGTCATAGAGGCCACAACTTCACCAAACGAGGCATTAACAGTGCGGATAATCACGAAAGATAAAACAATCGTAGACAAAATAGACACCACAGAGACAATCAAAAAGATAAGCTCTTTTAAAGTTGCTGCGTCTTTGGTAGCCGCCATCTTCACCTCAAGATCATGGGCCAATGTATTTTCAATTTTTTTCAGCCCATTAATTTTCTTGGTAATAGTGTCAAACCAATAACTACTATCAACCCCCATCCCCTGAGATGGCCCGGCGACTGTTATGCCACTCTTAATAGCAATGCCGCGCATACGCCTTACTTCTTTGGCGGCCTCTCCGTTCATCACCTCAGCAAAAACTTCTTTTTGCGAAGGAGAAGCAAAGGACAGGAAAATGTCATTATAAATATCCTGCGCACTAGTAAGGACCTTGAATTTCTCCAAAGCAGCGTGCTCAAATTTGCCACTGGCAAACCCGCCCGCACCAACAGCGCGCTCAATTCCCGCCCGTTCTTTACCTTGCATAAAATTAGTATAACCAACAATGCCAATAACAATTTGAGCATCAGGGCTCAACGTGGCCATATAACCAATAACATCAAGATTTTGACCATTAAGGTTGGTATAATAACCAATAGCGTCGGCCTTGGAAATAGATAGGGCGTCAACAGAAGAGCGCACCGAATCCATTTTCTCCAGCCCCGTAATCACACCATCAAATTTTTTATTAAACTCCCGATCAAAATTATGAGCATCAAACTCTTCAAGATAAGCGTGTAATTCAGATCTTTTCTTGTTGGTGTCCTGACGTTGCGCGGCAAGCTCTGATCTAAATTTTTGCCCTTTACTTCCGACGAAAACAGCCGTTGCGCCGCGTTCTTTTTGCTGCTCATGAACCAGCGCGCTCATTTTCACAGATAGCGCCGTAAGGGTTCCAAGTTGTTTTAAATCATGAACCTTGTTCATTTCCTGAAACACAACCATGCCGGAAAAAACCGCAGCAACAACAATCGGCACTAACGCTACAGTTAAAATAGCGCGTGATATTTTCATGTTTTTAATAAGACCCTTCATAGTGCGTACTCCCTTTTACTAGAAATAACCAACCATCATATTTGTGACATTAATAATGTATTTTCTGATACCCTAAATATAAAATTACGCTAATATAATAATTATATTGCACAGTTCATTAACAACGCATAAATTTAAACTCGTATTCAGGATTCAAAATCAACAATTCAGTATAATATACCTACTTTTGTAAATAAAACTCATCACGAATAAAAATTAACATACGCCTATATGTTTTTAACAAAAAATTGCTCTACAGATTTTGTAAAGCGACATCTACGTCTGATCCCGCAGGCAAACCTCTGACGGCGCGTAAAAAATTTTCGCTATCAAATGGTTTTTGTAATGTATCATCAGCATAGTACAGCATTGTATCAAGAAGACTGCCGCCTTCCTCATCTGCAAAAGAGCTAACAGCAAGAACAGCTGTCGGTAAATTTTTATTTTTAACATGCTCCGCAACAGACATACCGCTGCAATTCGGCATAACAACATCGGTAACCACAATATCGTATACATTACTCTCAAGCTTCGCTATCGCATCGCTGCCATCAACACTTTCTTCTGTTTCATAACCAGCATCTTTCAAAGCCTGAACCATCATCATCCGGACAAGTTCGTCATCATCAACAACCAGAACCTTCATAACAACCTCCCTTTTAATCGTTAGTTTATAGCGCCGGTTTGAATCTCTGCCATTCGTCTATAAAAACATAAATTAAACTATCCTTTTGTAATATTTTTAACACAGCCCATAAAATCTTCGCAATTAAACGGCTTACCAATACTATCGTCTGCAAAAATTCTCGACCAATTAACGTAGTCCTCAACGGCATTTTCAAGACCTGCCGTCATAGCCAAGACAGGCAGCTCAGGACTCTTCTCTTTTATATAAGAAATCAGCTTCGTACCGTCTTTGCCAGGCGGCATAATAATATCAGTAATCACAAGGTCAAAATCTTCTTTTTCGAATAATGTAACGGCATCATCATAACAAAACGCATTGCAAACCTCGTGCTCCTCTTTATCAAGAATGGAATTAATCAACTCAAGAACGAGCCAATCATCATCGACTGCCAGAATCTTCATTTTTTTACCCTTTTAACTACCACAACCCTTTATTATTATGGTAATAGAAAAGAACCAATTTTGAGTTAATTTTTTGAACAACTCAAAGTCTGAAATGATGGAAGGGGACAGAAAAATACCAATTACTCCACTAACTAATTGATAATGTTTGCTATATTGATATTTTAGAGGCTGGATTGAATGCAGAGATAAGGTATCAAACCTCGTGCATATAATAAGCACCCAAAAGTACTCTTGTCTAAATCTTTGAAATAATGGAGCGAGTGATGAGATTCGAACTCACGACCCTAACCTTGGCAAGGTTATGCTCTACCCCTGAGCTACACTCGCACTCCAAAACAGTCAATATTTGGTTCGGTGAACCATAACGCCCACGCAGCTTTACTGCTTAGGGCGCAATTAAGACTCCCGCAATATAGGAAATTTCCGCCAGATTGCAAGATGTTTCTAAAAAGATTGCTTTTTTATGGCTTCAAGCTAGGTTGGTGCAGTAAAACCACACGATACAGGGACTTTAAATATTATGGCTGAAATATCTGCCCATAACGATAATGTGCAAGAACCCCTTCCGACAACACCGGAAAATGTGCTGGCACGGCTTGAGGAGCTTGATATTAAATACGGGCTACATGAGCACGATCCGGTTTTTACCGTTGCCGAAAGCAATTTCTTAACAGAAAGAATTCCCGGACTGCATTGCCGTAATTTATTCTTACGTGACAAGAAAAAGAAAAATTATCTGGTTGTGGCGGCGAACGAGACAAAAATTGACATAAAGAAGCTACAAAAACTCATTGGTTCCGATCGCCTGTCTTTTGGTTCGGCGCAAAGACTCTGGCAATATCTAGGCGTCCGCCCCGGCTCGGTTTGCCCTTTTGCAGTTATCAATGATACGGCAAATGAGGTTGAGATTATTCTCGATAAAAACATGATGGCAGCAAGCCTTGTAAATTATCACCCGATGGAAAATCATTTGACGGCAGGGATCGCGCCGGATGGTTTAATAAAATTTATTGAATCCTGTAATCATACGCCGCGCATAATTGATATGAGCGCCGCAGCCCCGGACGAGGAAAAGTAAAATGTTTTTAGATCAGGACAATCAGAATATGCCGCAACCGGCCAATGACGATCTTATTTTTGATGTCGGCACGCAGGACTTTGAAGAAAAGGTCATGAAGGCTTCTATGGAAGCGCCAATACTTGTTGATTTTTGGGCACCCTGGTGCGGGCCGTGCAAACAATTAGGGCCAATGCTGGAAAAAATCGTAAAAGAAACAGGCGGTCACATCAAGCTGGCCAAAGTTAATATTGATGAACATCAGGAACTCGCGCAGGCGATGCGAGTGCAATCGGTGCCTATGGTCTTTGCCTTTTTTCAAGGGCAACCAGTTAATGGTTTTTCCGGTGCAAAATCAGAAAGCGAGATTAAAGCCTTTATCGCTGAGATTTTAAAAATAGCGCAGCAGGCACAGCCCGATGCCATTGATATTCCGCAAGCCTTAACAGAAGCGGCACAAGCCATGGCGGACGGGGCCTTAAACATAGCGCAGGGAATTTATGTGCAGATTTTATCGCAGGATGAACATAATGTTGATGCCTATACTGGGCTAATCCGTATGTTTATTGCCGCAAACCAAAAAGAACATGCGCAGGAAATGATTAATGAAGCAACGGACGAGATGCTTAAAGATCCGAAATTCGAGGCTGCCAAAACAGCGCTTGAGCTAGCGCAAAATGCGCCTTCTGGCGATGAAGTATCGGCAATGGCCGGACGGGTAGAAAAAAAACCGGACGATCATCAGGCGCGGTTTGATTTTGCGATGGCGCTTTTTTCAAGCGGACGCGGCGAAGAAGCGATTGACGCGCTCATTGAAATTATTCGTCGCAACAGAGCATGGGAAGAAGAAAAAGCACGGCAGCAGCTTTTAAAATTCTTTGAAGCGCTGGGGCCGGCAGACCCTGTGACGATAGAGGGCCGCAAAAAATTATCGTCTGTGTTGTTTTCATGAGGTTATTTAAGAGCCATATCAGCATATATAAAAGTGCTTGTCATTGCTCCCAGAACTGAAAGGCCTGACGCGCCGACCCGCTCATACAGGGTTTTATAGCCGTATTCGAGGTTAAGATAACCAAGCATTGCAAAGGACGATGCGGAAACTATGCCTGCACCCAGCGCCGCATAAGCCATGAAGTCTGGTGTAATGGATGGAGGCGCAAGAGCAATATCACCTAATACTTTTGCAGTAAAAAGGAAGGCCGCAGTACCAATTGCTGCGGGCATAAAAGTGTCTTTTAAGGCTTTACCGATGTTCATCGCAATCTCCATTAACGCTTTTTACATAACTTACAGCTTCTTGTCAAGAAACCATTACAGAAAAAATTGTCTTTTATATTATTCCCTTAAAGGCAAAAGACGCTATGTTAGTAGAATTAAAGCAAAAAAGACTGAGCAATGGCCCTGAAAAAACCCGAAGACATAAATTCCCTACCACAGGAAATTCCAATATTTCCGCTCAGCGGGGTTTTACTTTTGCCAAGCGGCCAGCTTCCTTTAAATATTTTCGAAGACCGCTATATTACCATGATTGAGGATGCTTTAAAAGCAGAGCGTCTTATCGGTATGATTCAGCCCAAAGATAAAGACACGCTTTTTGACGTCGGCTGCGCGGGGCGAATTTCAGCCTTTGAAGAAACAAATGAAGGCTACCTGATTACATTGACCGGGCTATGCCGTTTCAAAATTGAAAAAGAGCTGGCACTACATAACGGGTATCGCCGGATAATAGCGAACTGGGAGATTTTTAAAACGGATATGAAGACTGAATCATGTCTTGATCTGGATCGCGACCAATTAAAAGAATTGCTCGGCAATTATTTTGACCTGCATGAAATTTCATGCGACTGGAACGCTGTTGACGGTGCGCCGGATCAAAAGCTAATCACCTGCCTGTCAATGATTTGTCCATTTGATGCGAGTGAAAAACAAGCCTTACTGGAAGCGGCCTGTTGCCATACAAGAGCAAAAATGTTCGTAACAATGCTGGAAATGGCCGTACAAGACAAAGGTTGCTGCGGCGGTTGCCATTGATTGATGCTGTAAATTTCTTTATAAAGCAAAGCTATGACTCAGGAAGTAGATCCAAAATTACTGGAAATTCTTGTGTGTCCGTTGACACACATGCCGCTGCGCTATGATGCCAAAAAGCAGGAGCTTATTTCCGACCGGGCAAAGCTGGCTTATCCCATTCGTGATGGTATTCCGGTGATGCTTATTGATGAGGCTCGTGACTTAGAAGGTCACGAGGTGAAGAAGAAATAATTATGAGCGAAAAAGACCGCGTTATCATATTTGATACGACTCTGCGTGACGGTGAGCAGTCACCGGGCTGTTCCATGCATCTTGAAGAAAAGCTGCGCATGGCTGAAATTCTTGACCAAATGGGCGTTGATGTCATTGAGGCTGGTTTCCCCATTGCCTCACAAGGTGACTTTGAGGCCGTACAGGGCGTGGCAAAATGCGTAAAAAATGCGGCCGTTGCCGGGCTGTGCCGGGCCAAAGCATCCGATATAGAGGCTTCGGCGGAGGCGTTAAAACCGGCAGAACGCAAGCGAATTCATACTTTTATCTCAACCTCTCCGCTGCATATGAAGCATAAATTACAAATGCCCCCGGAAGAGGTTTTAAACGCCGCCGTTGAAAGCATCACAACCGCGCGTAAATTTACCGATGATGTTGAGTGGTCGGCGGAAGACGCGACGCGTACAGAAGATGATTTCCTATGCCAGTGCGTAGAAGCAGCGATTAAGGCGGGCGCACGTACAATTAACCTGCCTGACACGGTTGGTTACAGCATACCGGAAGAGTACGCCGCGATGTTTACCATGGTTTTAAACCGCGTACCGAATATCGATAAAGCTATTCTGTCTGTGCACTGCCACAATGATATGGGGCTTGCTGCCGCAAACTCACTGGCAGGGATTACCGCCGGCGCGCGGCAAGCAGAATGCACAATTAACGGCATTGGTGAACGGGCCGGAAATGCCGCCATGGAAGAAATCGTCATGGCTATGCGTACGCGTCAAGATATGCTGCCTTATAAAACCGGCATTGACACAACCATGATCACAATGGCCTCACGCACACTTTCCAGTATTACCGGATTTAACGTACAGCCCAACAAAGCCATCGTTGGTGCCAATGCCTTTGCCCATGAAAGCGGTATTCATCAGGACGGTATGCTGAAAAACGAAAAAACATACGAAATTATGACCCCGGCGTCGGTAGGCTTACGTAAGTCAGACCTTGTGCTTGGGAAACATTCCGGGCGCCATGCCTTTAAAAAGAAACTGGCCGAAATGGGATATGAGCTTGGTGATAATGCCTTTCAGGATGCATTTAAGCGGTTTAAGGATCTGGCCGATAAAAAGAAAACGGTCTTTGACGAAGACATCATTGCCTTACTTGGTGATGACGGTGCACTGAATGAACGGCTTAAATTCATTTCTTTGTCTGTAAAGGCAGGCTCCGACGGTCAATCAGCCATATTAGAGCTTGAAGTGGATGGCGCAATAAAGAAAACAGAAGCGGCGGGGAACGGCCCTGTCGATGCTATTTTTAACGCGATCCGCGATTTATTTCCGCATCCTGACACTGATTTACCGCTTTATCAGGTTCATGCCGTTACCGGCGGTACCGACGCGCAGGCCGAAGTCACCGTCAAGCTTGAAGAAAAAGGTCGCACGGCAATGGGGCAAAGCGCTGACGTTGATACAATGGTCGCCTCTGCCCGTGCTTATATCTACGCACTGAACAAACTGCTCAGAAAACGTGAGAAATCTATATCCGAGCCTGGACCCTAGATAATTTTTTGACGAATAAGTTCAAACACATCAAAAAACATTTGCTCGGTCAAACGGCCCGTATTGGTGTTATAGCGTGAGCAATGATAGCTATCGATCAAAGTCAGGCCATTTTCTAGAATATGCACAGCACTATGTCCGAATTTATAGGACGATAATTTTTCACCGCAGGTACGAACCACAGCATCATGAGAAATTTTCCCCAAAGACAGGACCAATTTTAACTGCGGCATAGACTCCAGCTCATTTTTCAAAAAAGGCTGGCATTGTTTTATTTCATCCCCCAGCGGTTTATTTTCCGGAGGTACGCAACGTACAGCATTGGTAATGCGGCAATTAACAAGCTCAAGTCCATCAGCGGCATGGCCCATGTACGTGCCCTTTGCAAAACCAAATTTCAGAAGTGTTTTATATAAGAGATCACCGGCATAATCACCGGTAAAAGGACGGCCTGTAAAATTGGCGCCTTTTAACCCCGGCGCCAGCCCAACAATCAAAAATTCCGCATCCTGTGAACCGAACGAAGGCACAGGCGCATTAAATTTATCAGAGAAAGCTTCTCGATTATCTTCACGAAAGGCCTTCAAACGCGGGCATAGATCACAATTTTCAGAAGGTTGCAGCATGGTGATTTAGCATAAAGCCAAATCTGTAAATGTCCAGCCTATGAATTCACCACTTCCGGCTGGACATCCTCATCAAAATCATAGTCACCGTTTTCACGTTGAATTTCATCAGTAAGGTCACCTAGTTCCATGAAATGATCGGCCTGACGACGCAATTCATCCGCAACCATGGGCGGGGAGGATTTAACCGTACTAACGACAGTAACCCGCACACCCTTGCGCTGGACAGCTTCAACCAGCTTACGAAAATCACCGTCACCGGAAAACAGCATAATATGATTAACATGATCCGCAAGCTCCATCATATCAATGGCCAGCTCAATATCCATGTTGCCCTTTATTTTACGGCGCCCTTGAGAGTCTGTAAATTCTTTGGTGGGCTTTGTAACCAGAGTATAACCGTTGTAATTCAACCAATCCACCAAGGGACGGAGCGGCGAATATTCCTGATCCTCGATCAGAGCCGTATAATAAAAAGCACGCACCAAACGGCTTTTTGATGCCGCCCAACCCAGAAGCGATTTATAATCTATATCGAAATCAAGCGCCTTGGCCGAAGCATAAAGATTAGATCCATCTATAAATAGTGCCAGTTTTTCTTCTTCATAAAAGGGGATGGCAGTTTTTTGTTTTTTACTCATTATTTTACTCTTTTGATTATCGATCTAACTTTTATTTTTTATCAGACCAAAAATGGACGATATATTAGGTTTAATGGATATAAACAAAACAAAAAAAATTATCAACCAACTCTCGATTGCAGGCCATATACACAGTAATTGTGAGTTGCACATGCAATACAAAAGCCTTACAGGATGCGAAAAAGCCTTACGCCCTCCTCCTTGGTATTATTACTTGCTTTCCGGGGATAAAGTTTCTATAAAGGGCACCGGAATTACCCTAAATGTAAGAGGATAGCTATGGCACGCGTTACCGTTGAAGACTGTATTGACAAGGTTGAAAATCGTTTTGAGCTCGTCATGCTCGCCGCACAGAGAGCCCGCAAGATCGGTTCAGGAGCCGCTCTTTTGCTTGAGCGCAACAATGATAAAAACCCAGTTGTTTCTCTGCGCGAAATTGCAGAAGAAAAAATTGCCACTGCGGACATTAAAGAAGAACTGATCAAGAGCCATCAGCGCGTTATCGAAATGGATGATACGGAAGATGTTATTGATACAATGGAAGGCGAAGAGGAATGGAACGCCATTGCCGCTCAAAGCGCCGGCCCAGCCTATGAAGACATCACCGACGATGATGATAGCGATAAAGGCACTGCTGAGCCTTCGTTAGAAGATCTTGCGGGTGGCCTTTCAAAAAAACCAGATCAAATATAATCTACGTCATAAACAATGTTTTTTAAGGCTGGTTTTTTTAACCAGCCTTTTTTATAGGTTTTTGGAAGATCATATGAGTAATATGAATACGCAATGATTGAACAAAAAGAACTCATCAAACAAATACAGGCTTACAATCCGGACCTTAAGGCGGAAGTAATAGAACGCGCCTATGACTATGCAAAAAAAATGCATGGCAGCCAGACCCGCGCTTCCGGTGAGCCTTATTATACTCACCCCGTTGAAGTGGCAAGCATTCTAGCGGATATGCGTATGGATACAGCTACAATTGTTACCGCCATCCTGCATGATACGCTGGAAGATACAGAAACAACGATAGATGATCTTAAATCATCTTTTGGTGATGAAGTGGCGCGGCTGGTCAACGGCGTTTCCAAGCTAACCCGTATTGAAGGCCAAACCGTTGAAGGCAAACAAGCCGAAAATTTTCGTAAATTAGTATTGGCCATGTCCGAAGATATACGGGTATTGCTGGTCAAGCTGGCTGACCGATTACACAATATGCGTACGCTACACCATATTGAAAAGCCTGAAAAAAGACGGCGGATTGCACGCGAAACTATTGAAATTTATACGCCGCTAGCAGAAAGAATTGGTCTGCATAAGATCAAAGAAGAACTGGAAGATCTTTCTTTCGGGCATCTCAACCCCGAAGCGCGGGAAAGTATAACCAACCGGCTATCTTTTCTACGCAAAGAAGGCACGACCATTGTTAAAACCATCATTAAGTCAATGCAGCAAATCTTAAAAGAAGTTGATATTGAGGCTGAAATTACAGGCCGAGAAAAAACACGCTACTCTATATGGCGTAAAATGCAGCGCAAAAACGTTTCTTTTGAACAATTGTCAGACATTATGGCCTTCCGGGTTGTCGTGAATAGTGTTGAGGAATGCTACCACACGCTTGGTATTACTCACAGCCACTACCCCACTGTCCCGGGACGATTCAAAGATTATATCTCCACGCCCAAACCAAACGGTTACCGCTCTATCCATACTACGGTAATCGGCCCGGAGAACCAGCGCATTGAAATACAGATCCGCACCGAGGATATGCATAAAGAAGCCGATCTCGGTGTAGCGGCACACTGGGCTTATAAAGATGGCAGCATCAAGCGCGCCTTTAAAGACATTAAACAATATCGCTGGATGCGCGAACTTCTGGATATTATCGAGCAAGAAGCCAAGCCCGAGGAGTTTCTGGAAAACACCAAGATGGAGCTCTTTCAGGATAAGGTCTATGCCTTTTCACCAAAGGGCGATTTGATTGAGCTGCCGAACAGCGCCACCCCGATTGATTTTGCCTATGCCGTTCATTCAGCCGTCGGTGATAAATGCGTCGGGGCCAAAATCAACGGCAGAATTGCGCCGCTTAATTCCAAGCTTAGCAACGGCGACCAAATTGAAATTATAACCTCTAAAAACCAAACCCCATCACCAACATGGGAGCGGTTTGTCGTCACCGGCAAGGCGCGCTCGCATATACGCCGTTTTATCCGGCAACAACAGCGCGGCGAATATCTCACACTGGGCAAGGCCATGCTGGAAAAAATATTCCAAAAAGAAGGCTATCAATTCACAGACAAGGCCGTTAATGGAATAGTAAACCAGTTTCGTGCCGAAAATATTGACGATATTTTTGCCGGCATCGGATCTGGAAATATCGTAGCACGCGATGTCTTTAAAGCTATCTTCCCCGGACACAAGTCTGAAATTGCCAAAAAACCAACCGATGCCGAAGCAGAGCTGGCCATCCAGAACAGAAAACCGGAAACCGGGCAAGCGCTACCTATTAAAGGCCTCATTGCCGGTATGGCCATGCATTTTGCCCGTTGTTGCCACCCGCTGCCTGGTGACCGCATTGTCGGGATTGTGGCAACGGGTAAGGGTGTTACCATTCATACTATTGATTGCGACACGCTGGAGAATTTTGCCGACACCCCGGAACGCTGGCTGGACGTATCGTGGGACGAAGGCCCGGACGCGCCGGAATCCCATGTCGGGCGGCTCGAAATAACGATCGCGAATGAACCAGGTGTGCTGGGAACTATTTCCACTGTCATCGGCATCAATGGCGGCAATATTACCAATCTTAAAATCACCAGCCGCAGCCTTGATTTCTGGGACATGCTGATCGATGTCTATGTTAATGACACCAAGCATCTAAACAATATCATCGCCGCCCTGCGCGCCACCCCGCAAATTGCCACGGTTGACCGGGCGCGGGGGAGGTAACGATCAGGATAAGGCGGCCTCTGCTATCTTTTCAGCCACAGACCGGTCAAACCGGAAAAACAGCTCCGGCTCAAATAATTCAACCTCCATAACTGAGAGTAAGCCTTCGGAATTGCGCACAACATCAACGCGGGCATAGTACAGTTGTCCCGGACAGGCTTTTACTACTTTTTCTGCAAAAGCTTTTTCTTCGTCAGTCGCAAAGTGAGGAAGCACATGCCCGCCATGATCATCCTGCACTCTGAATTCCCCTTTTTTGGCATTCTTTCTGACGGCGTGAGTAAATTGACCGTTAACAACAATTAAGGATAATTCTCCCTGATCCAGTATAGAAGGCTGAAACGGTTGGGCTATCATGGTTTTCTTTGAAAGTAGCGCCTGAAATTTATGTTCGAACTTTTTTGAGTCTGATTTCGATACTCTGTAAGTGTCCAGACCTCCCACTGAAATTGCAGGCTTAACAACAAGTTCCCCGCTGTCAAAATGAACGAAAAGTTTGTCTAAACAGGATTCCGTTTGTTTTTCTATAAAAAATGTTGGGACGATCGTTATATCATTTTGTTCCAGTTCCAAAAGATAACGCTTATTGATATTCCATTTTATGACGTCATAGGGGTTTACAAGCCGTGTTTTTGTTTTTACGTTTTCAAGCCATGTTTCAAATTGATTAAATTTTTCCTGATAATTCCAGGTGCTGCGGAAAATAGCGCAGCCTACTTTTGACCATTCCACGGATTTATCAGCCCAGTCTATTCGCTCTGCCTTAACACCGTTTCTTTTAAAATAATCCAGCATCAGACTTTCTTCATAGATAAGCTGAGAAATGAGAAAATTATGAGGATCGGGATTAAGGTTCTTTTCGTCTGTTAAAATTGCTATGTCCAGCATATTTTGTCCTACATAAGAGTTATTACAGGCTGTCATTCTACGATACCCGAAATGACAGTTTCTAATTTTATAGTAGGAAAATATTCTTTTATTATCAAGGGAAGCGCGCGATAGTAGACAGTAAGCGACAGAGAGTATAAAAATCATAGCAGTATTAGGCTCCCATCACTCGGTAACTATCCACCAAAATGACTATTTTAAAACGCCGTAAAAAACGTAATTTTTTAAGAAAACTCAAAGAGACCCTCTGGCCAACAATGGGCTGGGGACGCACTTTCCATTATTATCGCCACAGACTTTTTCGTACCGGAGATTCAACGTACCGCATAACGGCCGGGCTTGCTTTGGGCGCGGCCATTTCTTTTACTCCGCTGCTTGGCACGCATATTATTCAGATTATCTTTCTGGCCATAGTTTTAAGAGCCAGTTTTCTGGCGGCCTTTATTGGTACGGCGCTGGGCAACCCGTGGACATTTCCGTTTATATTCTGGCTGAGCTATAAGGTTGGTATTATTATTATGGGTGTTTTTGGCTGGTCGGACTTTGCCGCCTTGCCTGATTTTATGACACAGGATTATTTCGCGGAAAATACCGGCGATTTTATGAGCTATTTATTGGCACACCCTTTAAAGTTATTAACGCCTATGGTTCTGGGCGGTTATATATGCGGCATTCTTTTTTGGCCGCTGGCCTACGGAATTTTATATTACCCAGTAAAAGTGGCGCAAAAAACTTACCAAAGCGAAAAATTGCAGCGCTTGTTGCACAGGAAAAAAACATGATTATTGGTACGGGCAGTGACTTAATTGATATAAGGCGGATAGAAAAAGTTCTGGCGCGCCACGGCCAGCGCTTTATCAATCGCTGCTTTACGGAAAAAGAGATGACAAAAGCAGAGGCGCGGCGAAAGGCTGGGACCCATATTAGCACCTACGCCAAACGCTTTGCCGCTAAAGAGGCTATGTCAAAAGCACTTGGCAGCGGGATTAATCACGGTATTTATCTACGTGATATAGGCGTGGTTAATGATAAAAATGGGCGTCCGACACTGGAACTAACCGGCGGAGCGCTGAATAAATTAAAGGCGCTCACCCCTGCGGGAAAAAGCGCCTTTATTCATCTTAGTTTGACCGATGAGCCGCCACTGGCCCAGGCCACGGTGATTATTGAGATAGTTTAGATCCCTAACTAATCCTACAAGAGTCAAATAATCCGCTGGTCAAGCGTCCGTATATTGTTTAAAACCCTATGTCATGGCAAATGGCACGAAAGCAGAAAAAATTACAGAAGATCTGGATCAGATAGAAGAAGAGCACGAGCCGCCAATGAGTGCGCGCGAAGAATGGGCCGAGTTTTTTAAAACGGCCATGATCGCAGTTGTACTCGCCTTGTTAATCCGCACCTTGTTATTCGAACCGTTTAATATTCCATCAGGATCGATGAAGCCCACATTAGAGATTGGCGATTATTTATTTGTTTATAAACCGGCCTACGGCTTTTCCCGCTATTCTTTTCCTTACGGTTTAGCTCCAATTGAAGGGCGCGTCTGGACGGGTGACAACGAACCAAAACGCGGCGATGTTATTGTTTTTAAACTACCTTCTAATCCTTCTATTGATTACATCAAGCGTATTGTCGCACTGCCCGGTGAAACAGTGCAAGTACAAGGTGGCAGGCTTTATATCAACCGCCGCAAAGTACCACGTGAATTTGTTATATTGAAGCAAATTGGTGAACATGGCAGCAAAGCTGTAATGAAAGAGTATATCGAAACCTTGCCGGGCGGCATCATGCATCCGATTTATGAAGAGACAGACGATCGCCCGCTGGACAATACCGAAGAATATATTGTGCCAGAAGGCCATTATTTTGCCATGGGCGATAACCGTGATAATTCGCAGGACAGCCGCGTCACGAATATGGTCGGCCCCATTCCATTGGAAAATATTGTGGGCAAAGCTGCCATTATCTTTTTCTCCACCAACGGCCACGCCAGTCTGGCCGAGGTCTGGAAATGGCCATGGTCCGTTCGTTATGGACGATTGCTTCAGAAAATCGGGCCTGTCAGGCCGGAGAGCACACAACCATGAATGAAGACCAGTTGCAAATTTTGCAGAATAGTCTTGATTATAAATTTAAGAATGTTTGGCTTCTTGAACGCGCCCTGACCCATTCCAGCACGGGAGCCGAAGCAAATTATGAACGGCTGGAATTTCTTGGCGACCGTGTTGTTGGACTGGTGATTGCCCATATTCTTTGGGAAACTTACCCGGACGAAGCGGAAGGCGATTTGGCCAAACGCCACGCGGCTCTGGTACAAGGAAAAATGCTGGCCAAAATTGCGCAGCTCATAAAACTGGGTGATGCGATGCAGCTATCCGATGCCGAACGGGCAAGCGGCGGCGCAAAAAACGAGAATATTCTTGCTGATGGCATAGAGGGTATTATCGGCGCCCTTTACATAGATGGCGGACTTGATCCCTGCACAAAAGTCATTAAACGACTATGGGGCAACTCAATTCATTTTATGAAAGAACCGCCGCAAGACCCAAAAACAGCGCTACAGGAATGGGCGCAGGGCCGTGCACTGCCTTTACCTTCTTATGAGGTGGTCAGTAAAGACGGGCCGGATCATGCGCCAATTTTTGAAATTCAAGTCACCGTTGAGGGTTATCCGCCAGGAAAATGTAAAGGGCCTTCCCGGCGCGAGGCCGAAAAAGAAGCGGCGGCAATATTACTGGCTCACCTTAAAGAAATGGAATCCTGATGAAACGTTGTGGATTTGTAGCTGTGATCGGCGCACCAAATGCGGGGAAATCCACGCTTATCAATGGCTGGGTCGGCAGCAAGGTTAGTATCGTTTCCCCCAAAGTTCAAACCACGCGCAGCCTTGTGCGCGGCATTGCCATTCAAGGACAAAGCCAAATCATCTTTATAGATACGCCGGGCATTTTTCAGCCGAAAAAAACGCTGGAAAAGGCCATGGTTAGTGCGGCATGGCAAGGAGCGTCTGATGTTGATTTTATCCTGCTGGTTGTCGATGCCTCGAAGAAAAAACTAGATAAAGACACGGCTGATATTATAGACAGACTGGCAACGCAAAAAGACGCGCAGCGCTGCATTCTTGTTCTAAACAAGATTGATAAGGCCCCGCGTGAAAAACTAATGATGCTGGCAAAAGATCTCAATGATAAAATTTCTTTTGAGGCCACATTCATGGTTTCAGCGCTTAAAGAAAACGGCCTTAATGATGTGATGTCTTTTCTAACAAATCATATGCCGGAAGGCGTATGGCATTTCCCCGAAGATCAGGTCAGCGACATGCCTATGAGATTGCTGGCCGCCGAGATCACCCGCGAAAAATTATTTAATAGCCTGTATCAGGAACTCCCCTACGGCCTTACTGTCGAAACAGAAGACTGGGAAGACTTTGAAAATGGCAGCATAAAAATCAGCCAGATCATTTATCTAGCGCGAGAAAACCATAAGGGCATTATCTTAGGTAAAGGCGGCGCGCATATAAAAGAAATTGGGAAACTGGCGCGGCTGGAGCTTGAGGAAATTATCGGCACTACGGTACATCTCAAGATTTTTGTTAAGGTACAAGAAAACTGGAGCGAAGATCCCGAAAAATATCACATTTGGGGACTAGATTACCCCTCCTAAACATGCTTATATGCATCTTGCTGATGGTGATATTTTTTGAAGTGAGGCCATCGGGATTTAAACAGGGCACCACAAATTTTGTGGATAATGAAAATGTTTTTTGCTTTGCGTCTAGTATAAAAAACAGACCCTGTTAGAGTAAGCTCATTCGAGTATATTAAATTTTCTTTTTAAATCAGGGTCTTGTCCTGATGTGTGTTTTTGTGTGTGATGGAATTTGAAAGGTAAAGAAGAATGAGTTGGACAGATGACCGTGTTGCCCTTTTAAAAAAAATGTGGGGTGAAGGAAAAACAGCAGCGGAAATTGCCAAAGAATTAGGTGGCGTTACAAGAAACGCCGTTATTGGCAAAGCCCACCGTTTAAAACTGTCCAACCGCTTATCACCGATCCAGCAAAACAATAAAAAACCCGTAGTCGCTGCCAAACCGGCCGAGGAAAAAGCCCCGCCGAGGAAAGCACCTGGCGCACCGCCTCCATCAGACATGAGCAGAGAAGGTATCTCTCTTGCTTTACTCAAAGAAAAAATGTGTCGCTGGCCTATCGGCGATCCCAGAGATGCTGATTTCCGTTTTTGCGGTTGTCAATCTATTGCCGGACTGCCTTATTGCGGGGAGCATTCAAAAGTTGCCTATCAGGCAGCAACACGCAACCGTATTCTTCAAGCCAAAGATTTCGAAGAGAAGCCTGCGAAAGAAGAAGTCAAAGAAGCGGCGACGGCCTAATAACGTTATAGCATCACAAAAATACGACTTGCGGTGCCTTACGGCATCGCAGGGAACTATTTTCTAGTCTTCCCCGTCCATGGTTTTAAAAGTAACGACTTCCCTGCCCTTGGGAACACTACGAAAAGTCATAAAAAGTCGCTGGCCGGATTTCAACTCTTCGGCACCGCAACGGTCAAGGCAGGTTTTATGAATAAAAACATCCTTAAGACCATCGTCCGGTGTTACAAACCCAAAGCCTTCATCTGGCTTATACCACTTAACCGTCCCCTTCATTTTTTGAGTCTGGCCAATATCATCGGACTCAATGGGGTCATCATACGATATTCCTACGGGTAAAGTTCCCGTATCAAGAACCTCTAAAACCTGTTTTACATGCGCGCCTTTATCTCCATACTCTATTTCGCAGAGCAAACAAGCCTCCTCGCCAATGGCTTGCACACCTATATTTTGCAGAGTTGTAATATGAAGAAAAGCGTCAACCCCTTCTTTGTCTTCCGGGTTAACAAAACCAAAACCCTTAGGGGCATTAAACCATTTCAGTCGCGCCCGCACAGGAGCGCTAACCGATATAGGTGTCCCCTCTACCAAGTCGTCTGTATTTTCCCGAGTATACTCCAAGTAAATAATCCCTGTAACACCTCAAATACATGTACAGATTTGTAAATAATCCACTCTATAAATCTGACAACAGAGAGAATTACACAGTTTATCTATAAAAATCCAGTGTTTTGTCTTAATTTTTTTATGGTTATATTAGTGGTTACTGTTACACCTATACTTGTATTTATATATTGGCTAAAATTTTCGTAGTCAAAGGGCTAACGCTGAGCTAATCTAAAACTCTGCCTTTACTGGCAACTCTTTGTTTTTGTATAAAAATTACTGACTTGCAATTACAAGTTTTACTTAGAAAAGCATTAAATATGAGGCAACAAGAAAACAATTCAAAACAAAACTGGCCCTGGCTGGACCAATATCCCGATGCTGTAAAATGGGATGCGGACATCCCCGTACGGCCTGTTTTTGAAATTCTGGATGACACGTGCCGTGATTATGCGACACGTCCGGCATTTGATTTTCTGGACAAAAAATGGAACTGGGGTCAGATCGGCGATCTTGTAAACCGAATGGCAAAAGGCCTTCAGGATATGGGCGTTGTTAAAGGCACTAAAGTCGGACTTTTTTTGCCAAATTGTCCTTATTTTTTAATTTCCTATTACGCCATACTGAAGGCAGGTGGCACTGTTGTAAATTTTAACCCGCTTTATGTCGAACGTGAATTAAAGCATCAGATAGAAGACAGCGAAACCGACATTATGGTGACGCTCGACTTAAAAATGCTGCATGAAAAAATGCGCACAATGCTACATGACACGCGACTTTCTAAACTTATTATATGCAGCTTTACCGACAGCTTGCCCTTTCCCAAAAATATTTTATTTAAACTAGCCAAGAAAAAAGAACGGGCCAAATTGCCACAATCGGATCGTTATGTTCTTTTTCGTGACCTGATTAATAATGATGGCGTCCCGGAAAAAATAGAGCTCGATCCCATCGAAGATGTCGCCGTACTACAATATACCGGAGGCACAACAGGAACTCCCAAGGGAGCGATGTTAACCCATGCCAATGTTGTATCAAATGTTGAGCAAGCCGTTATGTGGTTCTATAAAGGAGAGTATGGCGCTGAAAAAATGATGGGCGTTCTACCATTTTTTCATGTCTTTGCTATGACGGCCGTCATGAATATGGCCGTACGCTGCGCTTTTGAAATTATTGCCTTGCCCCGTTTTGAGCTAGATCAGACTTTAAAAATTATTGATAAAAAGAAGCCTCATTATTTCCCTGCCGTACCTGCCATTTACAATGCAATCAACAACCATCCCGGACTTGGTAAATATAATTTAAGATCTCTCAAATATTGTATTTCAGGCGGCGCGCCATTGCCTACCTCCGTTAAAAAATCATTCGAAGAAAATACGGGCTGTGTTGTTGTTGAGGGGTACGGCCTGACAGAATCAACACCTGTTGTTTGTGTCAATCCTATCGAAGGAGAAAACAAACCCGGATCGATCGGGATGCCGGTTCCCGGCACTATTGTCGAATTAATTGACCCCGCTACCGGCACTATTGTCGCCCCGGAAGAGCATGGGGAGCTATGCGTGCGCGGGCCTCAAATCATGAAAGGCTATTTAAAGCAAACGGAAGATACGGCCAAAGCCTTAAAAGGTGGCAGACTCCACACCGGTGATGTTGCCCGCGTTGATGATGACGGCTATTTCTTTATCGTCGACCGGATCAAAGACCTGATTATCACCAACAGTTACAACGTCTATCCGCGCCATGTCGAAGAAGCAATTTACCTTCACCCCAACGTAGAAGAATGCATTGTCGCCGGTGTCCCGGACAAAGCAAGAGGTGAGATCGTAAAAGTCTGGATCAAGCCAAAAGAAGGCCGTGACCTTAGCATAGAAGACCTTAAAAACTTTTTGAAAGATAAATTATCAAAGATAGAAATTCCGCGTCAAATAGAAATTCGTAATGAAGCATTGCCAAAAACAATGATCGGCAAACTTTCCCGCAAAGATATTCTGGAAGAAGACAAACAAAAAAACAAATAGATTAGCCAAGACTTGCCTTTTTTGCTTCGCGCTCTCTTTTTTCTGCACCTTCAACAAATCGGGCAGCCGCACCGGAGTAACCCGCCCCCTGATTCAAAGTTTGGGACAAAAGCTGTTGCAGGGCTTCGTCTACTTGCCCTTCTGCATTAATCCGAATGGCGGTCTGCAGGGTTTTTGATTGTTCAAGAAGCATTAGTCCCGGATCTTTTTGGCTAAGCGTTTCTGCAAAAACCTGTTTCATTGCTTCTTTTTCAAGAAAAGAAAAAACATCAGTACGGACCCAGTTTGGTTTTTTCGGAAGACCTGTAAGCCGCAAAACCCTGTCAAGGTCACGGCAGCGGCGCATCTGATAATTATCCGCTTCAAGCCAGGCCCAAACGAGTTCGTGTGCTTCCCCTATCCTCATAGCACGCGCCTTTTTCTCACCATTTTTTACAAAAGTTTCTATCGGATTTTCTGGATCGTGGTCTTGGCGCATACCAAAAGCCAAAAGAATGATGGCCTTTATTTTTCCACCCTGTGTTGTTGCATAGCCGTCAAAATTCTCTAAAAACATATTGATATGTTTACCAAGGATATTTTCTTCAAAACCGTAGCTGTCCTGTTCCCGTTCCAAAAATTTTAAAAAAGTAACATAAAGCTGGCAAAGTTCCATTTTATCAAGATGACCTAACATAGGGTGTCGCAGGCCACCCGATAAATCTTCTTCACTCTGGCCGCTATATTTAAGGGTATTTGGTAATGGCTGACCTGCAAAGGCCTGATTGAGAGCGTTTTCCACTACAGTATTCTGATACCTCTCAGATAAAGCCTGATCCAGAATAAGCTCCATATTAATATTATAAAGCGGCACCGATTCAATCAAATCAGCCAACAACCCCATGCTTTCCGCTTCTCTTAAATCCAGCAGTTTTGGCGCGCTATGTAGGGTAAAGGCATCTTCGGGGTGTCCGGCACATTCAGGTGGACTGGTCGTAACAGGGATGAGCGCCTGAAAGAAATTGTCATCACCATCCATTTTGTCGAGTATATCTAGAACTTCATTTATGCAGTAATAAAGGGTCATAGGCAAAAATCAGAAACTAGCTGCGTAGCTGTCCCCCTGTTTTACTCGTAATGTTACCAATTATTTTTTCGGCAACTGTTTCCAGTTCCGCATCTGTCAAAGTTTGTTTTTTCGGTTGAAGTGTAACATTAAGCGCAACCGACTTTTTACCCTGCTCTACGCCCTCGCCGGTATAAACATCAAATATTTCAGCATAACTTATGAGATTTTTATCAGCAGCCTTCGCGGCCCTGACAAGAGTTTCCGCATCCACACTATTATCAACGATAAAAGCAAAATCACGCTTAACGGGCTGGAGGGGCGATAGCTCAAGAAGAGGGCGTGCCGGGCCGGTTTTTTTCTTGGCCACTGGTATATTATCCAGAAGAACTTCAAAGCCGCAGACATTTTCTTTGATGCCCATATCATCCAAAATAGCAGGATGTATTTCACCAAACCTGGCAATGACATTAGGGCCAAGGCGCATCACACCAGAACGTCCGGGATGATACCAGTCCGGCGCATCGCGCGTGACCTGAAGGCTTTTCGTCGGCGCGCCGCAAGATTCTAAAACAGCCATGGCATCAGATTTAACGTCAAATGCATCAAACGACCGCGCATTTTCTGCGCCTGACCAATGTTTGGGCCCGGCGCTACCACTTCTAACCCCGGTAGCGACCAGCGCCTGTCCGTCCGGTTTTGAACTTACAAAACACGGGCCAACTTCAAACAAGGCGCTATCAGGAAAACCCTTATCCCTATTTTTGCCGGTCGCCTCAATCAAGTTTGGTAAAATACTAGGCCGCATCTGGTCTAGTTCCGCATTAATTGGATTCATAATTTTCATCTGGGCCGCCGTTTGTATATCTTGCGTCCCAAATTTATCGGCCAAATCACGCCCCATAAAAGACCAGGTAATACATTCATTCATACCGCGCACAGCCATGGCAGACCTGGCCTTGCGCGCTCTTGTAAGGGAAGGCGTTTCAGCATTAACCGTCACAGATGTTAATTTAGGCATTGAAACAGGCTCAATATTATCATAGCCGTAAACACGAATAACCTCTTCAACTAAATCGGCCCGTCCGTTTATATCACCGCGCCATGACGGCGGTGTTACGCTTTTGCCGGACACTTCAAAGCCAAGATTTTCAAGAATAAGCTTTTGTTCTTTTTCATCAATATCAATACCGGCCAGCTTTTTTGTATAGGCCGGGTCAAATTCAATGGCGCGTTTCCAGTCCGGGACATTACCAGCCTGCACTATTTCTCCCGGCTCACCGCCACACAAATCCAAAAGCATGCGCGTGGCAATTTCTGCTGCCGGGACAACAAAATCAGGGTCAATTCCGCGTTCAAAACGATAACGCGCATCCGATTCAATTTGTAAAGCACGGCCTGTTTTAGCGGTACGGGCCGGATCAAAATAAGCAACTTCCAAATAAACATTAGTTGTATCATCAGTGCAGCCCGTTGCCTCACCGCCAATCACACCACCAAGACCAATCACGCCGCTATCATCACAAACAGCCGTCATAAAATCATCAAGCTCGTATGTTTTGTCATTTAACGCTGCCAGCTTTTCGCCTTTTTTAGCCAAACGTACATGGATGTTGCCTTTGAGTTTATCGGCGTCAAATACATGAAGCGGACGGCCAAGACAAAAAGACATATAGTTCGTAATATCAACCAGCGCTGAAATCGGGCGCAAGCCAATCGCTGTCAGGCGGTTTTGCATCCAGTCCGGGGACGGGCCGTTTTTAACATTTTTAATAGAGCGCCCTATAAAAATCGGGCAGGCCTCTACCATATCTTTATCAAACTCAAGCCTCACATCTATCGGAGACTTAAAGGAACCTTTGACCGGCGTGCTATCAAGATCTTTCATCTTACCTAACCCGGAAGCCGCCAAATCACGGGCAATACCACGTACACCGGTACAATCAGCACGGTTAGGCGTAAGACAAATTTCAATCACCGGATCATCCATCCCATAAAGCGCGGCAAAAGCCGTACCGAGTTCCGGATCTTGGTCCGTGACATCAATAATGCCCTCATGATCTTCAGACAGACCCATTTCCCGTTCGGACACCAGCATGCCATTGCTTTCTTGCCCCCGGATTACGCCTTTTTTCAAAGTCATATCAGTGCCGGGGATATAGCTCCCTACGGGTGCAAAAACGCCCTTCATACCGGCCCGCGCATTCGGCGCGCCGCAAACGATCTGCAACTTCTCGCTGCCCGTATCGACAACACAAACCTTAAGCCGGTCCGCATCAGGGTGTTTTTCAGCAATTTCGACGTAAGCAACGGTAAAATCTTTAAAGCTTTCCGCGCGATCTTCCACACCTTCAAGCTCCAGCCCGAGATCAGTTAATTTATCAGTGATTGTTTCCAGCGCTGCGTCTGTTTCCAGATGATCTTTCAGCCAGCTTAATGTGAATTTCATGGTGCTTAATTACTCATTTTCTATTTCAAACAATGTCTTCAAATAACGATCACAAAGGCAATACATGCAAGCTGAAATCCAGCTTAACACCCATGTCTTTATACAAACGCTGTGCGGCTTCATTGCTTTCTTCCGCCAGCCAGTAAATACGCGCCCAGTTTTCTGCTTTCCCTATTTTTGATAGCTCATTAACCAGAGCACGGGCAATGCCTTTACGGCGATGTTCGGGGGCAACATAAACATCCTGCATATAACAAACCGGGTCAATATGCCCCGTAACAGGGTGCAAAATATAATGAACAAAACCAACCATTTTATCATCAAGATACGCAGTAAGGCCGTGAACTGGATATATAGACGTCGTCAGACGATTCCATGTCTCCTTGGTAACAGCCGGGTTGCTGTGCCCCAGATTATTATCATCCCACAACGGCAGCCATTGCACGTAATCATTTTTTTCAATAGGGCTGATTTTAACCATCGGGTTAGCCACCAAAAGCACGATTAGGGCGACCCAAAGGATCAAAGCCATAATGATCCAGCCAGCGCGTATCACTATCAAAGAAAGTACGCAAATCAGGAATACCGTACTTAAGCATGGCAATGCGCTCTACACCCATGCCAAAGGCAAAGCCCTGATAAACATCTGGGTCAATACCGCAGCTCTTAAGCACATTCGGATGAACCATACCGCAGCCTAAAATTTCCAGCCAATCGCTCTTGCCGTTTTCCTTAGCCGCACCGATTTTCAAACCGCCGCCTTCGCGGGAACACCCGATGTCAACCTCGGCGCCTGGCTCCACAAAAGGGAAAAAGCTAGGGCGAAACTGCATAGGCAAATTATCAATCTCAAAATAGGCCTCACAAAAATCGCGCAAACAGCCTTTGAGGTGACCCATATGGGTTTTCTCATCAATCACAAGTCCCTCAAGTTGATGAAACATAGGCGTGTGAGTCATATCGTAATCGGAGCGATAAGTACGGCCAAAACAAATCATACGAATTGGTGGTTTGTTTTCTTTCATATGACGAATTTGCACTGAAGACGTATGAGTCCGTAGCAATTTTTTAGCATATTCGTCTTTTTCATCCGGATCTTCGGGCAAAAAGAACGTGTCCTGCATTTCCCGCGCCGGATGTCCGGGAGGGAAATTAAGCGCTGTAAAATTATGCCAGTCATCCTCTATATCCGACCCTTCAGCAACAGAAAAACCCATATCTGCAAAAATGGTAATCAGCTCCTCTAATGTCTGGCTGATCGGGTGGATATGACCCTGGCGTTCCGGGCGCGTCGATAAAGTAACATCAATAGTTTCCGTAGCAAGTTTTTCATCCATGACCTGCCGCTTTAAGGCAGATTCCTGCTTGCCTATTAACGCACCAATTTCATTTTTTAACTCGTTAAGAGCCTGACCGGTCATTTTACGCTCTTCGGCACTCATCGACCCCAGGGTTTTCATCAGGCCGGTAATTTTACCTTTTTTACCGAGCGCTGTGATCTTCGCCTGCTCCAGGCTACTAAGATCATTCGCCGCCTCAACTATAGAAGTCAGCTCGGTTTTAAGTTCTGCGATGTTTTCGCTCATATCAGTCATGTCTATCTTTAAGGTGGGGATGGGTTTTTCGGCTGAATTTTTTCACTTTCTTCTGAATCCAGCGTCCTATGATACCAGTTTGAAAATTCTATACCAGCGCCGATCACAATACAGATCGCCGCCGTTGCGACAACGGCTTCTGGCTGGGCAACATAAATAAAAGCGTCGCTCAGCGTGTCAAAATGCTCCCGCGCATGATGCGCAAAAGTCTGAAAAGTACCGACGAGCCCCGCCACACCCAAGCTTGCACCTGCATAAATCGAGGCTTTTTTAACTGAATATCCGCTCATTACAATTCCTTGAACTATCTCAGTGTCATGATTATGTATTTAATAAAGGGCAATAGGATGTAGCGCAAGTAATTCCTACAAGAAAAAACCACTTTCCCTTTAAAGGAAAGTGGTTTTTAAATCTATTATTAGCTTTAAGCCGCTTTTTTAGCGTCCTTTTTCAAGGCATCCGCTGCTTGCTTTGCAATGGCAGCGAAGTCTTTTTCATTATGAATAGCCAGATCAGAAAGAATTTTTCGGTCCAGCTCAATGTTTGCCAGCTTCAAGCCGTGCATAAACTGACTGTAAGTCATGTCATGAAGCCGTGCTGCCGCGTTAATACGCTGAATCCACAAACGGCGAAAATCGCGTTTTCTCCGGCGACGGTCACGATAAGCATATTGACCGGCTTTCTCAACAGCCTGTACGGCAGCGCGGAATGTATTTTTCCGGCGACCAAAATAACCTTTAGCGGCCTTTATAACCTTACGATGCCTTGCGTGGGCGCGAGGCCCTCCTTTAACTTTAGCCATTATACTTTCCCTTCCGCTTTCTTAGTCGTATTCTTTTTCTTTTTCTTACGCGAAAAAGGTAACCAGTTGCGCAGAACAATACGGGCATCGGCAGCTGAAAGTATGCCTGTACCGCGCGCTTTGCGTTTCATGGATTTTGGTTTATTCATTTGCATGTGGCTAGAATAGGCTTGCTTGGCCTTGACCTTGCCTTTTGCAGTGGTCTTGAATCGTTTCTTCGCACTACTGTGCGTTTTTAGTTTTGGCATTTTTGATCTCCTTTTAGTTTTCTTGATCCGGGTAGTCCGGGCGCAACCGAGGCATGCCAGTAAATCCAAGGCCAGGCTGCTTTTCACGAATGGGGCTTTATATACGAGTTAAGGTCATAAAATCAAGCTTTTTCAGTAAAACTCCAGATTAAAGTTTTACGTAGAATATCCTCCAAATACGCCAAAAGAAAAATTTATTGGCTATCATTCTCTTGATTTGTTGAAATATTAGATCTGTGGTTCGAACACAGTTACCCTGAATACTGTCCCTTGAACAACATGTCTTTAGTGACATACTCACTCTATTAGACTTACCCTGAGCCTCTATAGGCAGGGGATAGCGGAAATAATAGATGTCATGTCGGGATTTAATCAAATAACTCGGATTCAGCATAGCGGGTTGCACCTCGTGGTTACACCGCGCTCCAATTAACTGAGGGTTTACTGTATAAGGGTTTCCGAAGAAATGGTGGAGGGGGCAGGATTTTAAGATCACCCCCGCTAATCACCTGATATTAAAAGATTTGGCCTTCCTGTACACTAACTTCAGTGTACCAGTTTTGTGTACCAGATTACGTATGCATTACAAAAGGAAAGATTTAGGAAAAGTTTAAGGTCTTTACCTTGAGAAACGATAAAACAATAACTACATTCATCGCATACATATTTTTGATTCTCTACTCTTAAGCTGATGGCAGCTTAAAAAAGCGTTAACAAAGAGTCGTTTTCCACTTGACTCTTTGCAAGGAATCGGATTCATGTGTTGACTACAGTGTAGATATCGTGTCAAAATGAGGTTAGCTCATCTACCAGCCTGAAACATGGCGGGAGCGTAGAAGGAGTA